>JBGSPW010000032.1:0-9977 GCA_041738395.1 Thermoflexales bacterium | reverse complement strand
AGCCATTCAGACCGGCCTGCGCTTGCGCCACGGCCGCTTCCGCCGCTCGAACTCTGGCCTGCGCCGCATCGACCTGCGTCTGCGCCTCTTGCGGATTCGAGCGCTGCGCCTGCAAATTCTTCAGCGCGGATCGAGCCGCGTCATAGTTGGCTTGCGCCACCTGCACACCGGCCAGCGCTTGCTCCCATTGATAAGGAATACCGTAGTATTGAGTGGGCAAGCTCGGTCGATACTCAGGCGGCACATCCGCTAATTTATCCGACGTTGCGCCGTAATCTTTCCACGCCTTTTCGGCGATGTCGCGCTGCAACAGCGCCACATCGAGCTGCTGCTTCGTCGCCTCGACCTGCGCCTTTGCCGCTGCGATCTGCACATCGAGCGTTTGCGGATTATCGCGCATCGCTTGCGCATCACGCCACGCTTGCCGTGCCGCACCTTCTCCGGCCTGCGCTAGTTTCAACTGCGCTTCCGCTTTGGCGATGGCTTGCGCGCGCGCTCCGGCCTGTGCTTGTGCCAACACCGCTTGCGCTTCATGTAACTTGCCGCGCGCCAGATCGACTTGCGCGGATAGAATGTCGTCTTCCAGCTTCAACATCACATCGCCCTGCTTCACTTCAGCGCCTTCGGATACCGGACGCGCGGTGACACGTCCCGCAATCTCCGGCGCGATCGAGATCACTTCCGCCTCGATGAAACCCGAAGCATTCCACTCGCCGATCGGACCCCCTTGACCCGATCGGGCCACGGCGATGGCGATGACCATGCCCACGATAGACAGAATTCCCACGATCCAGATTTTTGACTTCATACTTCGACCCTCACCCCGAGCGTAACGACTATCGTATCGCCGACAAGAACACGTCTTCCAACGAGGGCAAGATCACTTCCGGCGGATCGAATTTCACGTCACCCGCCTGCAACACTTCGGAAATCTGTTGCTGCGTCAACGCCGCATCTTGCGCCACGATGTGAATCTGCGCGCCATACAAGGCCACATCATCGGCCGTTAATTTTTCTTCGGTCCGCGCCTGCTTCAACAACCGCATCGCTTCCGGAGGATCATCGGGCGTAAGTTCGATCACGCTGCCGCGCATCAACGTCTCTTTGAGCTGCACCGGCGAGCCTTGCGCCACGATCTGGCCGCCGTGAATGAACGCCAACTCCTGACACTGTTCGGCCTCATCCATATAGTGCGTGGTCACAAACACCGTCACGCCTTCGTCGTTCACCAGTTGATAAAGTAGTTCCCAGAACGATCGCCGGCTCACCGGATCGACGCCCGCTGTCGGCTCATCCAGGAAGATCAATTCGGGATCGTGCAGGATCGCCGCACCGAGGGCCATGCGCTGACGGAAGCCGCCCGCCAGTTCGCGTCCGGCGGTTTTCTCCCGCCCGATTAGATCCGCCATCTTCAACACGAATCGAATCCGTTCGCGCAACCGTTCGCCGCGCAGGCCATACGTGCGGCCGAAGAACTTCAGATTCTCTTCCACCGTCAGATCATCATATAAGCTGAAGCGCTGGCTCATGTAACCGATACGCTGCTTGACGGCGCGCGGCTGATGCGCCACATCGTAGCCGAGCAACTTGGCGTGTCCGCCCGAAGGCTTGAGTAAACCCAGCAGCATACGCATCGTCGTCGTCTTGCCCGCGCCGTTCGGCCCCAGAAAACCGAAGATCGTTCCGCGCTGCACGTTGAACGTCACGCTATCCACGGCGACGAATTGGCCGAAGCGCTTGGAAAGATTTTCTGTTTCGATGGCGAAAGAACTCACGCTGCTTTCCCTGTGCCTTCCTGCATCCCGCGAATCAACGAAATAAACGCCTCTTCCATACGCGGATGGATCACGCGCATGTGATCAACCGTCACGCCGTTGTCGATCAATACGGCTTGCAAGCGCGGCCACGTCATCGCGGCATCTTCCACAAAAATGTGTAATAACGTGCCATAGATTTGAACTTCCAACACGTCGGACTGTTGTTCCAATACCGCGCGGGCCGCCTCCAGCCGATCGGGATGGAGTTCCAGCACTTGCCCACGCACCATCGCCTTGATCTCACGCGGCGTGCCGCATTCGATCAACTGGCTCTTGAACAACAGGCCGATGCGATTGCAGCGTTCGGCTTCATCCATGTAGGGCGTGCTGATGACGATGGTCGTGCCCTGAATGTGCAGTTCCGTCAGCAAATCCCAGAACTCGCGGCGGCTTACCGGATCGACGCCCGTCGTCGGTTCGTCGAGCAGCAATACCGCCGGGCGATGGATCAATGTGCAGGCGAGGCCCAGCTTCTTCTGCATACCGCCCGATAGCTTTCCGGCGCGCCGATCGGTGATGTGGCCCATATGTGCGAAACTCAACACCTGATCGAAGCGGTGCTGACGTTCCGCGCCATGCACACCAAAGATGTCGGCGTAGAATTCCAAATTCTCGCGCACGCTCAGATCGCCATACAGGCTAAATTTCTGCGGCATGTAACCCACGTGCTCACGGATTTTCTCCGCATCCTTCACGCTGTCATGACCCGCAATCGTGACTCGCCCCGCCGTCGGTGTCATCACCGCCGCCATCAGGCGCAGCGCCGTCGTCTTACCAGCGCCATCAGGCCCTACCAGCCCGAAGATTTCGCCACGCTCAATCGCCAGATCGATCTCATGCAGCGCCGTGATCTTCTTCTTGAAGACACGCGTCAATTTTTCGACCTGAATAATCGGTTGATCAGTTCCGCTGGTGTTCATCGCTCACTGCACCGCCGCGGAGATTTTAGCCCGGCGAAAAAAGCGCCGAATCAATTTTGCATCGCGCCGCCGCAGCGCCTGATAGGGCTCCGAGCGCTGCAATAACTGTTGTTTGATCGCGCGCCGCAGCCACATCGCCAGCCGCTTGCGCGCGGGGGACAGGCTCTGCCCGTACCAGTTCAAATAGTCTTCGAAAGAATCGCGCTGAAAGTGCAGGATACGCTCCAATTCGTCCGAGTCCGCAAAATAGCCGCAATGAAAATTCTGATCGGCAAACGCGTCCGCCGGAAAATCCAACGCGCCCAGACCAGCTCGCGCAAAACAACCGCTCAGCAGATCACGATAGATTACGCGGCACGGCGCGCCGCCGCCCAGATTGAACGTCCGCCCCTGCAATTCCGGCGCACGCTCCACGGCTTGCGCCAGCGCATAACCTGTATCACGTGTGGTCGCCATTTCGATGCACGTCTCTAGCGGCATATGAAAGAACAACGGATCGAGTTTTTGCTGTGGGTTGAAGATGCCCGTCAAGCGAAAGATGCTCCACATCAAACCCGAAGTCCGCACCAACTGCTCTGCCGCGATCTTCGTCACCGCGTAATAATCACCCTCGCTGGGGCACAACGGATCGGTCACACGAATCCACGGGTGCTCCACCCGATCGCCATACACCGACACCGACGATGAATACAAAAAAAACGCCTGTGGCGCGAGGTGCTGCACCGCCTCGATCAAATTCTGCGTACCCTGCACATTTACGCGCTCGGCCAGCGCCGGTTGATGATCGGCCAACGGCGGGATGATGGCCGCGAGATGAATCACGGCATCGACATTTTTGACGCACGCTTCAATCGAAACCCGCTTGGCAAGATCGCCCCAGCAGATTTCAACCTCACTGTTGAAAGGTTGCAGAATTTTCTCCGTGCGTTTATTGCGGATTTCCAACACGCGGATCGTGGCCCGCTCCTTGCGGCGCACCAACTCTCGCAAGGTTTCCAGCCCGATCGAGCCAGCCGCTCCGGTGAGGAGAATCATCTTCTTCATAATCGCGTCCTTCGACTTCGTGGCGAGCGCACGCTGCGCGTGAGCGGAACGAAGTGAAGTCGAAGAACGCGCTCGCCACTCCGCTCACGCCCTGCCCGACGCGCCGCGTCGGGGGCGCGCTAGGCGGGATGCTTCTCGCAATTACGAAATCAATCCAACCTCCGGCGCAACGCAAACAGCGCCACACCCACACTGGCCATCGCCAGCACGACGAGCGCCACGGCTTGCGGCCACAAAATCGATAAATCCGCGCCGCGCAGCATAACTCCACGCAGGATTTGCAGGTAATGCTGAAAGGGAAAGAGCTGCGCCAGCCACTGCATCGCTTGCGGCAAGCGCTCCACCGGCACGGTGTAGCCGGAAAAAGCCATGTCCGTCATCGCCAGCACAAACACGAACAGCACGGCTTGCTGCTGCGTGTGCGAGAAGGCCGAGATCATTAGCCCCCAGCCCACTTCGGCGATGATGAACAATACCGATAAAAAGAGCAGCAGCCCGAACGATCCGCGCATGGGTAAATTGAAACCCTGCGTGACGATGAGCACCATGATGAAGAAATTGACCACCCCCACAATCACGGCGGGAATGGCCTTGCCGATGATCAACTCCACGCGCTGCAACGGTGTGACCAGCAGCTGCTCCAGCGTGCCAAGCTCGCGTTCACGCGTGATGCCCAACGCAGCGACGATCAACGCGACCTGATAAATGATGAAACCCAGCTGCGCGCTGATGACAAAGAACGAGATATTGAACGTGGAATTGAAACGCACCTGCGGCCGCACCACGATGGCGGGCAGCGCCCGACCCGAGGCCGCCTGCTGTCTCGCCGCCACGGCACTAATCGCGCCGGTAGCCGCCCCGATGGCGTAACTTGCGCCGGTGCTCTTCGTCCCATCGACCAGCAGCTGCACCTGCGGCGCGCCGCGCGTCAGATCGGCTTCCAGGCCTGCCGGGATCGTTACCGCCATAATGGCCTGTGCCTGATCGAGCCATGGATCGATCTGGTCGGGCGAGTCGAGATAGGCGACGACTTTCAGTTCTTCCGTGTTGTTGAAGGCGGTGATGAGCTCGCGGCTCAGCTGACTGTGATCCTGATCGATCACGACGATGGGCTGATGATGAAAGCCCTGCGTGGTGGCGCGCGCGATCAGGGCCAGCTGCAGCATCGGCCCAATCAGCACCAGGATCAGGATCATCACGTCACGCGTGAGCTGGAGTAATTCTTTTTGAGCGAGATTACCAATGCGAAAGAGCATGATGAATGACAAGTGATGAGTGAAAGAAACCGGGTTTCTACGCGCGCTGCGTCATTCACTCATGAAGGGAGAAACCCGGTTTCTCTTGGCTCAGTTAATGCGTTTTCTGAACACAGCCAAGCTAAGCGTCAATGTCACCAGGCCGATGCTGAGCAGTATCCCGATCGGACCGGAGAGCGCCGCCAGATCCAATCCTTTCAAAAAGACGCCGCGCGCCAGCAGCACGTAATGCGAGGCGGGCAGCGCTCCGCTGATGAGGGTCATGACGGGCGAGCTAGTATCCATCGGCAGAATCAGTCCGGTCAAAAAGAAACTGGGGATGAAGAACACCAGGATCATGAACAGCATGGCCGCCTGCTGGCTCTTGACGAAGTTGACGACCAACAGCGCCAGGCCGAAGGTGGCGATGAAATAGCACAGCGTCACCACCGCCAGATCGATCAGAGTCCCACGCAGCGGCACCCGGAACCACGCCAGTGACGCGATCATGATCGGCACCATGCTCAGCATGCCAAAACCCAGATAAGTCAGCAGCTTGCCGAAGATGTATTCGACACCGCGAATGGGCGTGGCGGCCAATCCCTCAAATGAGCCGAGTTCCTTCTCGCGCGCAAAGGCCAGCGCCAACGCCAAGGCAGGCATGATCAACACGACGGCGATGAGGCCGGGCACCATGCTGTACAGCGATTTGATCGACGGGTTGTACCACGCGATCAGGCGGGTATCGAGCCAACCGATCAATGCAGCACCGTTGCCCACCGGCAGCAACTTCAACGAAAAGATGCGGCTGCGCTGCTCCAACTGGGATACCACCTGCTGCCCAGAAATCGAATCCACCCCATCGACCACCGCCTGCACTTCGGCCGGACGCTGCGCTTGCAGCTTCGCAGTCGTGCCATGCGGAATCACGATCGCCGCGCGGGCCTGACCCGCTTTCAAGAGCGGCGCAATCTCGTCGTAACGCTCCAGGTAAGCCGCGATTTCAAACGTGCCATCACCGGCCAGATCGGCGATGTAACGCCGCGACAGATCGGTGCGATCTTGATCGAGCACGACCACGGAGAATTTGTCCACGTCGAACGCAAACACGTAGGCCAGCATCGTCAGAAGGAACGCGGGCGCGACGACCACCAGCAGCAGCATGCGCGGGTCACGCGTGAGGTGATGAAATTCTTTACGTGCGATGGCGAACAGGCGTTTAACGCTCACTTCTTTTCCAGTCCCTGCATCAACAACGGAATCGCGTAAGAACTGATCGCGCCCCAATCGGCCCCGCGTGGATCGAGCAGGCTCTGCATGATCAGGCCGAGGCCCAGTGAAACGAAGACCTGCGCGGCAAGTTCGCGATCAACCTTGCGCAGCGTGCCTTCTTTAATGCCCGCGCCAATCAGGCCGGAAAACAGCTCGCGATATTTGCGCGTGGGCGCCAGCAATGCCGGAAGGATCGTCGCATCCTGCCGGGCGGCGCTGAGCAGTTCCAGAAAGATTTGCTGCCGTTGATCATCACCCTCCGCTGCAAAGATGGCCTGCACCATGTCGGACACACGCTGCAAGACTTCCGGCACCGTCTCACCCTCGGCGCGCGTCAACGCGAGTTGCGTATCCAGCGGGGTCAGCCAGCGATCGCGGAGTTCCAGGAACACCGTCTGCTTCGCTTCAAAGTGATGATAGAACGCGCCCTTCGTGACACCCGCGCCGTCACAAATGTCGGCCACGCTGGTGGCATCGTAACCGCGCTGCGCGAACAGCTCGCCGGCCACGTCCAGAATATGCGATCGAGTTTCTTCGCCACGTTGTTGGGTCATCTCAGCCTCAAAACATACCGATTGGTATGTTTTTCATCTTACCCGGCTTCAATCATTGTGTCAAGATTGTAGGAAATCGAAGCAAGATTAAGTAAAAGTCAAGATGTTAGTAACAACGCATAGGCGATGTAGTAGAAGCTGCGATGTAGTCCGCTCATGGTCACAATGTTGTCTTCAGGTTTGATGACCGTACCTGCTCCGTGAGCTTAGTCAAAGTCGCGAGCTGGATAACATTTTGACGCAGTGCTTCGTCACGTAGCCGACAAGCTTCATCTCGGTCCTGCCTAAGTTTGGTCGCGCGCGTTTTCATCTCGGCCATCTGCACTTTCAGTTCTTCGACCATCTTGATCAAATCAGTTGAGTGAAGCCCGCGATAGATACCACGGCTATCTGCGCTAACCTTGCGTTTGCGTTTGGCTTTCTTTGCTTGCTGCTGGCGCGCTTGATAAGCAGGGCTGCTTTGTCGAAAGAGAGCTGCGGCTTCGGGATTGCGCAGAATCGTGATGGGGGCGAGACTCTTGCCCCGATCATCGAAGTGGGCGGTGGCCTCGCATACCGCCGCCAAAGTAACGGTCCGGCCTTCGACTTCCAAGTGGGTGATCGCTTTTTGAGTCAACGCCACGGTGCGCTGGAATATGGTGTGGTTGTGTTGTTGGAATGATGCGGGAGAATCGGGCTTGAGTGTAGACGCTAGTTTAGACATTGCTTGAATTGTCTCCTGCTGGCAGCTGGGGCAATTGCCCTAAGGTCAGAAGCAGCTCTTCACCTAGATCATCGATGCCCAACTCGTTTAAGACGCTGCTTAGCGGAGGTGAGACTAAATCCACTTGCGCGAGGGCCGCCATCTCTTTCTCGATTCGTTCCCAAGCATGCCACTGAGCTTGATGGGCCTCCGCCTGAAGATAATCCCCCAGCTCGCCAAATAACCCCACGGCCTGGGCATGCGTCGCGATCTTTTCCTGCACTTCCGTGCGGCGCGCCGGATCCGGAATGTAATGCGGGCAACTGGCGCATTTGAATTGAACCTCACACGGGGTGAAGACAGCGCAAGTGCCGCCAGGGGTATGGCGCAACACGCCATATCGTTTCAGGGCATCTTCTACCAGATTCTGGATATCTCCCACGGTTCGAATCGCAGACGGATCGATCTCAGATAGATTGGCCAAGGCGGTAAGAGCGGGGCCAACTTTCTGATACAGGTCTTGGGGTGAGAGTTTGCTGTAGTAGTCGGTGATGGCGATATTAACTTGTTTCAGCAGTGCCATGATTTCTTCGAGTGGCACCCCTTGGACCCGCAGCCAGCCACGCCATGCCGTAAGACGTGCGGGGTGATCCGAGTGGGTTGACCTTCTGGATCACGGCACGGATGCTCCAGCAAGAGAAAACTCAGACACTTCTGCAGCGTGTGGATAGGCAGATGATGCCCGCCCCATTGCAGGACGAACTTGTGCTTGCCGGAATAGCGCCGCGCGTGACTGAATTGCGAACCCTTGCGGGACGGCACCGGTTGAATGCTCTCCTCGCCATAGAAACGTTTGTGGAGATCGAGCATGAGCAACATCGCTTCCAGCATCTGGGCAGTGACCACATACCGTTCGCGCTTTTCACGGCCCTTCGGATACAGACGCCAGTAAAGTTGTTGGGGACCCTCGATCCACGCGCCCGTATGATCGTCGAATTGGGGGAAATGGCCAGTTTCCAAGCAGTTGCGATCGAGCGTCACCTGCATCAATTCACCAATACGCATTCCGGTTTGAACCAGACTAACCAGCACAAACAAACCTACCGCCGCACCGGCCAGCAAGGGCTCCACACCAAACAGGACATCGGAGTCGTCGGGAGTGCGTGCCGCCGATCGGCGTGCATCGCCTAAGGTCTGGCCCAGCGAGGGGCTTGATCGTAAGAGACCCGCTTGCGCCTGGCCGGTGAACAGTACCTGCCATTTCGTCATGTATCTTCGGGCTACTGCCGACGGCCTCACGCCTTGAAACAGACCGGCCTCCATCGCGCGCAGAAACCATGGCGTGCTCGGTAACGTCCCCACCAATTGTAAGAATACCATCGTACCCACTACCGCAGTCGGTTGTTGAGCCAGCTGGACAGTCGGACTTGAGTAGGCCGCCGGATGAGCAGTAATCCAGCTACGCCGATCCCAGACTCGAAAAAATACGTCTTGCTGATCCTCTAAGTCTTTGACCTTGATCATCACGGGCAACGTCAAGTGGCTGGTAGTCAGCGCCGCGACCGCCTGTTGCACTTGTGCATCGAGATCGGCTAACCACTTGTAACGTTGCCGCCCCATCGCGACTAAAGCGGGTAATGCGTGGACAACCGCAAACGCCTGATCTTTTCGCTCGGCCTGAGCTTGATCTTGGACTTGATACCGGAGTTTTGCCAAGCGTCCCGACCTGACCAGACGCGGCAAAAGAAATGGCTCAAGCCCCTTTCGCTTCTCAGCCGGGACGGACTCCAAGTAGCGTTGCAGATACAATTGGAGCGAGCCGTAGGAGCGGGTCGCGTTGAAGCCTCGATTTTGAGGGGGATCACCATAGTAGGCCGCTAAGGCTTCTTCTACCTTCAACGATGTCAGATCGGGATAGTGATCGGGGATGGCCCAGCGCAAAAAGCAGAGAGTTTGTTTGATTGGCTGGACGGGGTGTGCTGCTCCGCCTTCCGCGTAAATCACGCCAGCCAGGGCTAGATGGTTGAGCCAGGGTGAGTGAGCGGCTGTGTGGCTTAGCCAGAAGACGGCCTCATGGTCGAGGTTCTGCCAAGCGCGCTGGTCATACGGCGCAGCAACAACTGCCGGATCGAGAAGGGCCAGCAATCCTTCCCAGACCTGGGTGCCCAGTTCGTCTTCGGGTCGCGTCGTGATCGGTTTAAGTGTGCTTGGGGTCGCCATGTGTGCTCCTATTCAGGCTCTAACCACTGACTCAGTCGTTCCCACATCAGGTCCGGAATTGCATTGAGGGCGGGGCGAATAGACAGGTTCAGTCCGCTAGCGTAGGTTTTGCGCAATCAGACGGCCAATCGTTAGATCGGATGTGATTTTGCACGGTAGCCCTTCGGCGAGTACCCTTCTGGGTGGAGGGATCGCCTGTGACTACCACTTCTTCGGACTGGCCCGTAGCGAAC
>JBGSPW010000028.1:0-23618 GCA_041738395.1 Thermoflexales bacterium | reverse complement strand
GACCGCTGGCCGGCGGCTGATTGCGGCGAGGCGGGCGTTGTTTCAATTTGTGTGCCATGACGATTCCTTGTGTGAAGTGTCGCCATGGAGTGTATCATGCAAAAGTCTCGTAGTAATGAAAGTCTCGTTGTAATACTAGCCTCGGGATGACAACCGCCGCGCGTAGGTGTGCCGACGCGTTCAATCTGCCCAGCCTTGAAGCGCGCAATCACGTCACACGTCGTGCGGCTGGGCCATACAAATACATCGGCATTCCGGCAGCGTCGAGGGCCTGCAAAGCGTTCGGACCGAAATCACCGCTGGATGACCGCTTGTACTTGTTGGTCGGTAACAAACCGCGCGGCTTGGATGCCGGCTCCACCTGAAGCGCTCACTTCGGGGTTGGGGTGAGCTTGCTAGATCAATGTGTCGGAATCTACGCCCAGCAAGTAAGCGCCGCGCTCAAAGCGTGGGCCTACTTCCGATTCCATATCGGGTGTGACAGTCGTCAGGATGATCTTCATGTTTCAACTCAACAGGGTTTCAAATTCATCCTCATGCTCAACTTCTTCGCCGAGGATGTGGACGATCAGGTTGTATGTGACAGGATCCTTGCCGTGCGTCTTTTGTGCCAGCCGGTTGTAAACCTCGATGGCACCGCGCTCGGCCTTGATCACCGTTTTGACGATGGCCTCGAAATCCTTCTCGTCGGCCGGTGGGGTTGGGTAGCCATCGTTGCTGGCCTTAACGAGCTGGTTGATGTCAACCTGAGGCTGACCACCCAGCGAGACGATACGTGCAGCCAGCTCTTGCTGATGTTCCAATTCGTCTTTCGATGTATCCAGAAGCAATGCAGCCAATTGCTTGGCGGCAGGCCGGCCGGTGACTACCTGGCTCATGTAGTTGTAAGCATACGCGGCCAGCCATTCATCTGCGTAGGCGCGATTCAGGTCAGCGATCAGCTCGACCACGTCCACTCCAACAATTTGCTTGCCTTTTGTGCCCATAGTTGTTTTCTCCTAAGGTTATTCACGAATCATGCTTGTCCCACACTTGGGACATGTCACGTCCATACAGCGCTTGCCCGCTTGATGGGGAACCTTGTGTCCACACTTGGGACAGACGCAGTTACCGCCTGGTCCTGAGCCGGACTTGTTCCCACGACCCTGACCACGTCCGCCACCTAACAGACCGCGTCCACCACGGAATAATTGGCCAAACATGAAGCCACCTCCATTCGTATCTTTGCGCGCCGCGCCGCTTTTCGCGCCGGCATCATCGGTTGTGATCACCACGTCTGCGATACCGAAGCCTTTGTCCGCGTCCCCCGCTGCCCTGAACGACGTCCCGATAGACCATTCTTGCGGGCGCGGGCTTGGGCTGCGCTAGTCCTCTCTCCAGTGCGGCGATGAAAGCATCCATCAGACGCGGCACGACCTGCTGTTCGATCAGAGTTGCCGCGATCCCCGTCCACAATGCGCGTCCCCTTGGTCCTCTCGGTGTGTTTTGAACAACCTGCGCCCTGGTTGGAACTTGCACTTCAGCCGAGCGCATCAAGGCCGTCGGCTCGACCACGGTGATCGCTCCGATCGCACACGCTTCTAGGCAGGCTCCGCAGGCCAGGCAGAGTTCTGGCTCTATCACGGCTTTGCTTGCCATCAAGTGGATCGCCCGGGGCGGGCACACCTCGACGCACAGGCCACAGCCCGTGCACATTTCCGTGTTCAGATAGATGCTCATCGGTCTTGCTCCCCGTCGATTTAATGACTCCACCGGTTACTGCTCAGCCTCACCCCGGCCCCTCCCTTTCTCCTGAAATCGGTTTGCCTGTCCCGCGCTGTTTGCGGGGTTGATTTCAGGAGAGTGGGCTGGGGGGTGAGGCTGGGTAGTTACGATTCTTCTGAGTAAGATTTCAACTGGAATGCGATCGACGCCGCCAGATTAGGACGAGGCCCATCACGAGTACCACGATAGCAAGTAACACGGGCCACTCCCATACCGGAGTGGCTTCCTCCGCAGCCCTGGGCACTGCTGTTACGATCGTGGGAGGCGGTGTGGGCACGACGACCGCCGAGCGGGCTGTTGGTTCGCTACTCATCGGCGTAACGTGCAACGCTACGGCAAACACCTCGGCCCGCTGTCGATAATCATCCGGGTGGCACTGATGACAACTCAGGTAAGTATCGTCCAAAGGCTGAAGCATCACACCGACGTGGGCTTCTTCCTTGTCATTTGTTCGATCGTTGCCTCCGTGACAGCTCCGGCAGCACTCTTTGCGCGCGTGGACGGTATGCCATTCCCCCTGATCAAAAACGGGATGTGCCGTCGCATGACACGTACAGCACGACGGTTCAGGGTCTTCGCACTGCGCGACGGCGGCTTGCGGCGCAAACAACACCACCAGCCCGATCACCAGCAGAATGAGGGACGTGACTAACAGCGTTTGAGATACTCTTGGCGCAGACATGTCAGCCTCCTTTCAGATGGCACTTGCCTGTTCTTTCGACTATGGCTCCTTGATAGTGAAATGACGTTCGGTAGGATGATCACGCGCATCAGTTGGATACAACACCAGAATGGCTTGGGTGCAATCACTACTAGTATTCTGCCAGTAATGCGGCAGGTACGACTCGAACAACAGGCTGTCGCCTGAATTCAACACGTAAGCTACAGTATCGATCGTGTAGATAAGTTGTCCCTGCAGGCAGAAAACAAACTCGAAGCCGGTATGGACGATCGGTTGTGGGCCGCTGCCGGTGTTAGGTTCAAGTGTCACCAGAAATGGCTCCACCGCCCGATTGGTCAACCCGGCCCCCAGATCGGCCACCGTGCCATGCGCAAACGTCGCGCGGGGACGCTGCTGTGCCGTGATATATGCGATGCTGTTCTTGGGCACGTTGGTTTCAAAGAAAGCCGTGATGGGCACCTCGAGCGCGGCGGCGATTTGCCGCAACGTGCCGACACTGGGCGAGGTCTTGTTGTTTTCGATCAAACTGAAGGTGTTGACATTCAACCCACTGCGCTCGGCCAGCGCGCGGATCGAAAAGTTGCGCTCCAACCGCAGTTCGCGCAAGCGGCTGCCCACGCTGATTTCAGGACGTGACACCGCGACAATCTGACTGTGAGTTGAACGTCGCGCAGCCGTGGTGGGGGCACGGCGACGTTTTGCTGGGGTTACTGAGGCTTGACGCGGCATAGCAGTCTCCAAGTGTTTCCAATTGCATCAACCAATATTATAGTTCAAAAATGGTCAAACAGCAATACTTTCAACTAAAATTTTAGGTTTACAGACCAAACAGACCCAAAAAGATGGCTACCTTGATCGACACAGGCTCGGCCTCTTAAGAAGGTCGAGCCTGTACAGCGGTTACGCTTGTCGGTGCGGTTGTTGAGTGCTGCTAGTGGCAATACTGTTTAGTTAGCGGGCCGGGCTCCCCTGCCCGGCGGCGTGGGAGCCACCTCTGCTGACGTATCTAAACAGTATTGCTGCTAGTGGGTAGTCCCCGATCCACCTGCCCACAACGGCCGGCCGGCGTTATCGCGCAGATTGAGCGTCTGCCCTGTGGTCTCGTTGACCACCGTGCCCGCCTGGAACTGGCCGTTCTCCTCGAAGCCGTTCACCGTCAGGTGGTCGCCCGCGCTGAACGTCACGCCCTGTGCCGTCACGTAGCGGCTCTGGCCGAACTGCACCCACAGCGGCGCACCCTCAGCGGTGGTCAGGCTCACCCCTACGCCATCAAATGAATTGACCGTCCCTGTCACCGTGGTCCAATCGGTGACATTCGCCTGCGGCGTCCCGGCATTGGGATTCTGCGTTTGTCCTTGTCCACCCGCGCCATTGCCATTTCCTTGTTGACCACGACCCTGTGCTTGACCCTGGCCCTGGCCCTGGGCTTGGCCTTGACCCTGACCTTGACCACCACTGCCGCGACCGACGCTTTGTCCCTGTCCATTCGCGGCTGCAGCCGATTGTGTCGGTGCGTTGGCCTGTGCCGCAACGGGTTGCGCCGCAACCGATCGGCCCTGCGCTGCGTCAATGATCCCGACGCCGACCGCGCCAATAACTACGACAATCAATGCTCCTACGACGATTTTCTTTAACATGACAGTCTCCTTTTTCTAGCGAGAAGAGTTTTGAGCTTGCTGTTTGTTTCTCGCGTGATTTGATGCCATTATGCCGCCGCGGTGTGGAAATTTGATGGAGATCTTGGGAAGGAAAGATGAACCTGCCCGGTCAAAACCGTGTGCTTTCTTCATGCCTTCTCCACACCATCTCCATTGGATTTGGGTAACCTTGGAGCAAGATCGATTGAGAGGAAAAACGCATGACGCAGCCGCCTTCCGATAAGCCTTCACTGCCGCAGCGCGTGTATCGCAGCGCCATCCGCGAACCGTACACCGGTGATCGCCGCAGCCGTCTGCGCATCGTCATGAACAACCTCGTCTTGCATTTGCATCCTGCGCAGGTGCCGGTGCGCACGCTGCGCTTCACGTATACGTGGGGCTTAGGTGGATTGTCGGCGTTGCTGGTGGTGATCCTCGCCCTCACGGGTGCGATGCTGGAGTTTACGTACACACCCACGCCCGATGGCGCGTACAACAGCATCCTGAACATGCAGACCAACGTCTGGTTTGGCGAGTTGATCCGCAACGTGCATCATTGGTCGGCCAACTTGATGATAGTGGTGGTGGCGCTGCATCTGCTGCGCGTCTACTTCACCGGCGCATTTCGAATGCCGCGCGAATTCAACTGGGTCCTCGGCCTGGTCATGCTGCTGTTGACCGTAGCGGCCAACTTCACCGGCTATTTATTACCCTGGGATCAACTGGCCTATTGGGGCATCACCGTCGGATCGAGCATCATCAGTTACATTCCTGTCGTCGGTGAGGGCCTATCCCGTTTGCTGCTCGGCGGCCCGGAGATCAGTTCTGCCACGCTGCTCAATTTCTATGGCTTGCACATCTCGGTTATCCCAATGGCGCTGTTAGTCTTGATGAGTTTTCACTTCTGGCGTGTGCGCAAAGATGGCGGCTTGTCTATTCCGCGCAAGGTGGATGAAGGCCCGCTTGGTAAAGAAGAGACGACGACCACCTACGCCGATCTGGTACGTCCTGAGTTCACGTTTGCGCTGGTGATGCTGGCCGTCATCCTGATCGTCGCGATGTTGATCCCCGCGCCATTGGAGCCGCTTGCCAATCCCGACGTGAGCCCCAATCCGGCGAAAGCGCCGTGGTACTTCATGGGCATTCAGGAATTGCTCCTGCACTACCATCCGCTGATCGGCACCATCGTTATTCCGACGCTCGCCTTGATCGCCCTGTTCGCGTTGCCGTACCTGAGCTCCGATATGGACAGCGTGGGCGTCCACTACGTGGGCATCTACTTCCGATCGCGGCGCGGGCGCTGGCTGGCGCTGTTCAGCGCTGCCGTGGGGGTGCTGCTCACGATCGGCTACATCATCTTCGACGAGTTTTATCTCGATCTGCCGGGCCTGTTGCCCAGCCTGCCGACCTTGATCTCCAACGGCCTGGTGCCGCTGGCCGCGCTGCTGCTGGGCCTGATCGGGTATTTCGAATTCAACCGGTGGGCCTTCAACGCCACGAAGTGCGAATCCATCTTGAGCGTCTTCGTGCTGGTGCTGTTCGGCTTCATCACGCTGACCGTCATCGGTGTCCTGTTTCGCGGCCCCGGCATGGCGTTGATGTGGCCGTGGGAAGTGACGGCGGCGCTGCACTAAACACATATTTCGTATTGCGTGGTGCGTGGTGCGTGATGAAATCTTCACGCAATACGCACCACGCACCACCGTAAGGATTCAACCATGACAGATAACTCTACATCTCGGTCACAAAGTATTTCCCGTCGAGACTTCGGCAAACTGGCACTGGGCGCTTTGGGCGGACTGGTCGCCATCGAAGCAGCCATCGTCGGGTTTGGTTACGTCGCGCCGCGTGTGGGCGAGGGGCAATTTGGCAGTGTCATCACCTGCGGCCAAGTGACAGAATTTCCCAACAGCTCGGTGACGCCTTTTAATGAAGGACGCTTCTACCTGGTGCGCTTGCAGGACGGCGGTTTCCTGGCGCTGTATCGCAAGTGTACGCACCTGGGCTGCGCCGTGCCGTGGGATGCGACCCAGAGCATGTTCGTCTGCCCGTGCCATGCCTCCGAATTCGAGAACACCGGCGCGCTGAAAAATCCGCCCGCGCCGCGCCCGCTCGATCTATTCAAGGTCATCGTTGAGGGTGGTGTGGTGAAGGTCGATACCGGCGCACCGATTCAACGCGACAACTATGATCCATCGCAGGTCGTCTATGTGTGATGAGTGAGTTCACTTTTCACTCATCACTTTTCAGGAGTCTTCCATGCGTCGTCATCATCAACTCGCGATCTTAGCCGCTTCTTTAATCGTCATTGCCCTGGGCGTCTATATTCTGCTCGAACCCACGCGCCTGACGCAGGCTAACGTCGATTTGCTCAACACGCAAATTACCGACGGGCAGATCGTCTATGCGGAGAACTGCGCGGTGTGCCACAATGCCGCCGGGCAGGGGCTTGGTTCCAATCCGGCTTTGAATACCGCCGGCTTGCAGCAGATGGACTACGACACGTTGGTTAAGACCATCGCGCGCGGTCGGTATAACACGGCCATGCCCGCGTGGAGTGTGACCGACGGCGGCCCGTTGAACGATGCGGCGATTGAAGCCGTAATCGCGCTGATTCAGCACGGCGACTGGCAGCAGACGCAGCTCATCGTGGCCGATTTGGGCTTAGCGCCGCGCACGCCGGTTAGCGTCACTGTGCCGATCACGACGCTGCAAACGATCGCAGCGCTGCCCAATGGCGCAGCGCTGGCCAGTGGTGTGCAGCTCTTTGCAGCGAACTGCGTGGCCTGTCATGGCGCCAACGGTCAGGGCACGCCGCTTGCACCCGCGCTCAACGATCCCGTCATCCGCACCGATCGCACGGCCGATCAACTCAACAAGACCGTCAGCCTCGGCTCGCCGGGCACGGTCATGGCTGGGTGGAATCAGAAACTATCGGCCACAGAGATCACGGATCTCGTCACGCTGATCCAATCTTGGGATCAACTTCCGCCCGATGCGATTCCTGAACCGCCCGCGCAGCCCATCATCGTCACGGAAGAATTGCTGGCCACGGGTCAGACGTTGTACACGCAGAACTGCTCGCGTTGCCATGGCACCGACGGGCAAGGGACGCGTCGCGCACCGGCGTTGAACGTACAGACCTTCTTCAATAAAGTCACCGCCGATGCTGCCATGATTCAGATCGTCTCTTCGGGCGTGCCTGGCACCGCGATGCCGGCGTGGGGTGATCGCCTGAGCGTCAGCGAGATCGAAGCGATTGTCGCCTACGTTCGTTCGTGGGAAGCGACTGCGCCCGCCGTGGCTACCGCGCAAACCACCGGCGGTGGCGGCCCGCCGTGGCAGCGCACGGGCAACACACCTGCTCAACCGCAAACATCTCAACAAACGAGGGTCGTAGTTCAATCGGCTGGGAGTGCGCCCGCTGCGGACTGGCGCATGGTGCTGTTGCTGGGTGTGCCAGTCGTCGTCATCGGCGCGTTGTTGATCGTCGCCAGTTTTCAATTGATCCGGCTGCGCAAATCAACCTGATCGTCGTGTGGGGCATTTGAGACCGAGTGCTGCGGCACTCATTTTTCTCCACGCTGGCATCCTCACAAGTTCCACACAACTTATCCGCACCCTCCACACACGCAGCTGGCATACTTGAGTCAAGACCAAACAAGGAAGGCTTTACCATGAAGAAGCGACGATCGAATAAACGCGGGGCGCTGTTGGGCCTGGTGGCGCTGTTGGCCGTCGGCGTGGGTGGTTATCTGTATTACACGCAAACGGCCCAGGCCGCGCAAGTGCCCGCCGCGCCAGCCTTGCAAACGGCTAAGGTGCGCACGGGCGACCTCCGCATCACGGCCACCGGCGCAGGGACGCTGACCCCCGCCGCTGAAATCGATCTGGCTTTCCGCACGGGCGGCACGTTAACTGAACTGCCTGTGAAGGTGGGTGATACTGTCAAGGCAGGCGCGGTGTTAGCGCGTCTCGACGAGGCCGCGGCCAAACTGCAAGTGGCGCAAGCCGAACTCAACGTGCAGGGCGCGCAAGCCAAGCTGGATGATCTAACGGCGGGCGTGATGACTACGATCGATCCCAATCGCTTGACGGCTGTCTCGATCAGCGTGAAGCAAGCCACTGCTGCGCTGGCCGACGCGCAGGCTAATTACAATGCGGTGTTTGATGGCGCGCGTGATTGGGAACTCAATGATCCCAAACGGGCCGACAAGCTCCTGGCCGAGCGCGATGCGGCGGCCCGCGCGTTAGCGAAAGCGCAAGACGCGCTGACCGTGGCTCGCGCTCAATATAGTTTGACCTCCTCCGGCCTGACGACTGATCTCAGCGCCGATCAATCCACCGTGGCGCAAGCGCAATTGTCGCTGGAGCAAGCCAAGTTATCGCTGGAAGTTGCGCGCCTGACATTGAGCAACACCGTCTTGATTGCGCCGATGGCGGGCGCTGTCACGGCGATCAAAGCCGATGTGGGTGAAGCGGTTGGCGCCAGCCCGATTGTGACACTGAGCGACCTCGATCAATCTCTTCTCCGGCTGGTCGTGGAAGAAAATGACGCCAGCAAAATCGCGATCGATCGGCCGATCAGCGCGGTGTTCGACGCTGCGCCCGAAGTAACCTTTAACGGCACGATCGTGCGCGTGGACCCCCTGCTGGTCACCGTCGATGGTTCGCCAGCCGTGCAAGCCTGGGCCACGCTCGACGCTGCACAGAGCGCGGCTACATTGATCAGCGGCATGAGCGCCGAAGTCGAGATTATCGCCGGTGAAGCGAAAAATGCGCTGCTGGTTCCGACGCAGGCCCTGCGCGAATTGGCCGCCGGATCATACGCCGTGTTTGTGGTGCAGCCCGATGGGCAGCTCAAACTCACGCCGGTCACCATCGGCCTGCGCGACTTCGCCAATGTGCAAATCCTGACTGGTCTGAAGGCGGGCGATGTGGTGAGTACGGGAACGGTAGAAACGAAGTAATGAGTAACGAGTAACGAGTAATTTTGAATCTTCCACGTTACTCGTTACTGGTTAATCGTTACGGATGAAGGATTTTTCCAATGAACCAAACCCTGATCGAAGTCAAAGACCTGATGAAGATTTACGGCGAAGAAGATGCCGAAGTGCGCGCCCTGAATGGCGTGAATGCCACCATCCATCAAGGCGAATTCGTCGCCGTGATGGGGCCTAGCGGCTCCGGCAAATCGACGCTGATGAACATTCTGGGCTGCCTCGATCGACCCACCTCCGGTGCATACATTCTGGACGGACACGACGTGAGCGACCTGAGCAAGAACGAACTGGCGACGGTGCGCAATCAGAAGATTGGCTTTGTCTTTCAGTCGTTTAATTTGCTGCCGCGCCTCAGCGCCCTGTCGAATGTGATGTTGCCCTTGCTGTACAACGACGCTGAAGATTTGAGCCGTGACGATCGCGAAGGACGCGCCGTCGCCGCGCTGGAATCGGTCGGGTTGGGCAACCGCCTGCAGCATCATCCCAATCAATTATCGGGCGGGCAGCAGCAGCGCGTCGCCATCGCCCGCGCGCTGGTCAATCGCCCGCCGCTGATTCTGGCCGACGAACCGACCGGCAATCTCGATTCCATTGCCAGTGTCGAGATCATGGACCTGCTGCACGAGTTGCACGGGCAAGGTGTCACGATCGTAATGGTGACACACGAACCCGATATCGCGCAGCACGCGCAGCGTGTCATCTGCGTCAAAGACGGGCACGTAATTTCGGAAGGTCGCGACGGTCACAGTCCGTGTCTCGATCGAAAAATCCTGAGGGGAGAAGTGGCGTGAAATTCAGTCAAATTCTTAGTGTGGCTTGGGAAGGTCTGACGCTGAATAAAGTCCGCTCGTTTCTAACAACGTTGGGCGTCATCATCGGCGTGGCGTCGGTCATCATCATGCTGGCCGTTAGCGCGGGCGCAGAAGCGGCCATCGCCGACGAGATCAATTCGCTGGGCGCGAACCTGCTCATCGTGTCGCCGACGCGCGGCGTGCCAGGCGCCTCCCGCACGTTGTTGATGGACGATGCCTTCGCCATCGCACAAGAAGTCGTCGGCATCGACGGGGTCTCGGCTGAGCAGGCACCGGCCTCGCAAACGGTGAAGACCAATGACGTGACGCTCGACTCGATCGCAGTGATTGGCACTAACGGCGATTTCCCCGGCGTGCGCGATTATCCGGTGGGCGATGGCCGGTATTTTACGGATGAAGAAAACGATCGGGATGCGAAGGTCGCTGTAGTGGGTTCGGGCTTAGCGAAAGACCTGTTTGGTACCGACAGTCCGATCGGACAAATGATCACCGTCGGCTCGACCAAACTCACGGTGATTGGGGTGATGTCGAGCAAAGGCGTCGTCTCGGACATCGATTACGATGGGCGCGTCTACCTGCCGATCAACATCGTGTTCCAGAAGTTTATGCCGCAAACATCGCTGGGCGGCGATCGGGTGCGCACGATCTACGTGAAGGCCGCGAGCCAGGACAAGATTGACAGCGTCATCGCGCAGATCACGGCACTGCTGGCGCTGCGGCACGATGTGGAACCGAACAAGGCCGACTTTACCGTGCAGACGCAGCAAGACATCATCGCGACGCAAGAAGCAACCACGGCCGCGTTTCGAGATTTGCTGGCGTGGGTCGCGGGTGTGTCGCTGCTGGTGGGCGGCATTGGCATCATGAACATCATGCTGGTCTCAGTGACTGAGCGCACGCGCGAGATTGGCTTACGGCAAGCGCTGGGCGCGCGCCCCAATGATGTGCTGTTGCAATTCCTGATCGAAGCCGTGATCCTGAGTCTGGCCGGTGGCTTTGTCGGCGTGCTGGTCGGAGTCGGTGGCGCGTACTTGTTCGGCGAACTGGGCACGATGCGCACCGCGATCGTTCCGGCTTCGGTCCCGCTGGCCTTTGGGGCCGCCGCCATCGTCGGCATCTTCTTCGGCTATTATCCGGCCACGCGCGCCGCGCAGCTCGATCCGATTGTGGCCTTGCGCCGGGAATGAACCGATTTTGGATTTTGGATTGCGGATTAAAGCCCGCAACACGTTTCACTCGTCACTTGTCACTCATCACATTAGGAGAAACTATCATGTTCAAACGCATCGCTTTACTGACCCTCGTCGCCCTCATCGCCTTGTCTGCGTGCAGCAGTGCACCGGCCGCGCCCGTCGCATCGACGACCACGCAGGACACGTACACCAGCACTGCGCTGGATACCTCGTATGAAGGCGCTTTAGCGGTCCGCAATCAATTGGCGCTGGGTACACTGCAACTTGATGGCACACCCAACGCGATCACGACCGCTCAGGCTAAGACGCTGTTGACGCTGTGGCAGGCGTTGCGCAGCACCACGCAAAGCGGCGCGTCAGCGCAGGCCGAAGTCAACGCACTGCTGGGCCAGATCGAAGGCGCACTGACCGCTCAGCAGCTGACCGCGATTAAGGACTTGAAGTTGACGCAGACCGCCTTCCAGCAATGGGCGACTGCGAATGGCATGACCCTGGGTGCGGGTGGTGGACAGCCCGGCGGCGGTCAGGGTTTGTCACCCGAAGCGCGCGCCACCCGTCAGGCTGCCGAAGGTCGCACTGGCAGCACGAGCAGCAGCGGGGGCGCATCAACCGCTGCGGTCACGGCGGTCATCGCTTACCTGGAAAAAATCGCACAGTAGATCAATCTGGTGTGCGTTCGGATCAATTGCCGACCGCAAATCCACGCGAATCAATACGGCCATTCGCGCTTAATCGGGTAGATTCGCGGTACTCTGACACTGAAGACACTGCTTACTCAACAGGAGGATTCTCAATGAAACCATTTGGACTCATCACCTTAACGGTCGTGGCTTTACTACTCGGCGCTTGCGGCGGCGCAACTGCACCGGCAGCGCCGGTGGCTGCCTCAGTTGTTTCTAGCAACGAAATGACGCCTACGCTACTCGCTGTGACCTATCTGAAAATCGATTACGCCGATGCCACCAGCGTACGCAATCAACTCGCTTTGGGTACGCTGAAATTGGAGGGCACGGCCAATGCCATCACGGCGGAACAGGCCAAGGCGCTGTTGCCGTTGTGGCAGGCTGTTGTGGCATTGAGCGGCACGACCACCACCGCTGAAGCGGAATTGACCGCCGTGCAAAATCAGATCGCGGAAGCGTTGCAACCTGCTCAATTGCAGGCCATCGGTGCACTGCAACTCACGACGACACAGCTCAATGCCTTCTATGCCGAGAAGGGCATCGTCATGCCCACGCCCGTGCCGGGTGTGACGAAAGTGCCGGGCAGCGGCAGTGGTGTCTCGTCGGCAGATAAAGAAGCCACGCGCACGGCCGCGGCGGCGCTGGGCACGACCACCGGCAGCGGCGCGGGACAAGCGGCTAAGACGCTGCTGTTCGATACGGTGATTGAATTGCTCACGACCCGCGCGGGTGGGTAGATCACCGTCGAGGAAAATTTGTGAGGGAGCGTCAGTTCGACGTTCCTTTTTGTTTTTTCCAGGTAACTACCCAGCCTGCCGTCATTGCGAGCGTTTTCGCCAGGCGCAGGAGACTGCTTCGTCGCACAAAACGCTCCTCGCAGTGACGGCTGAGTTACTTTTCCAGTCGAATTTTTGCGTGGAACTTCGTATTCTGTGTGGATCGATGGTTTAGTTTCTTCACAGCATCCTCACAATTCTTCCGCCTGGTCTCCATGCGCGAGTGGCATACTGAGCATAATCAAATCAAACGACTGGCCGCAAGCTGGTCGCCGTCTTAGTATGAAATTTGAACACAACGAAAGGGGCAACACCATGTCTGGTTCAAACGGAGTCTCAAAAACAACTCGATCGAATTGGCTGATCGACGTGGCCGTATTGGGCAGCGCCCTCATTGCCGCGCTGTCTGGCATTTACTTTCTGTTCCTGCCAACTGGCGGCTATCAGGGCGGACGCAATGCCCTCTATGGCGTAACGATCTTGTTTCAGCGCGCCACCTGGGAAGATCTGCACACGTGGGGCGGCGTCATCATGATCGCGGCGGCCGTGGTGCATCTGGCGATCCACTGGAAGTGGGTCACGGGCACACTGAAACGTGTCAGCAAAAAACTCACCGCCGGAACCGGCAGTATCAATCGGCACGCGTGGTTTAACATCGGCGTCGATGCCGCCATCGCGCTGAGTTTCTTGATCACGGCGTTGTCCGGCATCTACTTCCTGTTTGTGCCCGGTGGCCGCAGCGCGATCGATCCGCTGTTGTTGTTTGCGCGCAGCACGTGGGACGTGCTCCACACGTGGGGCGGCGTGGTGCTCATCATCAGCGCGGTGATCCATTTTGCCATTCACTGGCGCTGGGTCGTTAAGGTTACGCGGAATGTGCTCGGCTCGATTGGGCGGACACCGGCCCCGGCGGCCGTCAAGGTCACACACTAAATTTTCAGGAGGAAAATCATGTTGAAGAAAATCATTTTGGGCGGTCTGTTGGCGACTTTGGTCGGAGTACTGGTCATCGGCGGTATCAATCGCACGGTGGCGCGCAGCGATGAAACCAGCAGCACTCAACACGGCCAGACGACACAAGATGTCAAGCAACGCGGCGGGCGCAACGGCGCGGGCGGCAACCAGGACAGCATTGAGGTAACGGACGAGGCCAACGTCACTGAGTGGCAAACCGTGATCGGTAGTGTGTCCAGCGTGGATGCCAGCCATGTGGAAATCATGCTGAGTGATGGCCGCAGCGTTGAAGTAGGTGGACGGGCCTGGCAGTTAGCCGCCTCGCAAAACTTCACCGCCAACGCCGGTCATAGTGTCACCTTGCACGGCTTCGATGAAAACGGTGTCTTTCAGATCGGCCAGATCGACAATCAGAACAACGGGCAGACTGTGCGTCTGCGCGACACCACCGGGCGGCCCCTGTGGGCCGGACGCGGCCGCAGCTAGATGAGATCGATCTTCACTTCCGGGCCGGAGAGGCGAGTGTGCCGCCTCTCCGGCCCTTGTCTTGCCTGTCACACATCTCGAATCAACTGGAAATTAGTCTTCACTTCGCACACGCCCAAACCGCGCTGATTGGTAATCGGCCATTTCAGGATAATCAATCATGACTTGCGGCATACGCGCCAGTGCCGCTGTTCGACACCGTGCTTGAATTGCTCACTGACCACGCGGGCAGCTCGCTGCTGATATCGGTCGCAGGTTACGTGTAACCGCTTACTTCTCAATTTCAAGCGGCCCCAGCGCCCCGCTGATCTGCTCAGGATAGGCCGTGAAGCACACGAAGTAGATCGGCCCCTCCTCCACCTCAGCCGTCACGGTGGAGCGGCTGCCGGGCGCTACGTCATAAAACGCGACGAGCTGCGACCAGGGCGGCTGATCGGTCGAGGTCCAGGCTTCAAGATCCTTGATGGACTTGCCCTGACCCAATGTCAAGACGGCCAGGCCGAACTTGTCATGATTCTTGTCCTCGACGATCAAGTCAATGCCGATCTGTCCCAGAGGCAGTTCCTGCGCCGCTTGATACGTGCACTTGTCTTCGGAAAAAGTCACGGTCACGCTTGGCTCTGGCGTGACCACCGTCCGATCAATCGTCACGGCCTGGCCGCCGTTGAGTATGCTCAAGAACACCTGCTCGAAGCGTTCGACATCCACCGTCATGGCCACGCGAACTTCTGCTCCATCATTCGCGACTGTGGTGCGGCCCACTTCGGCGCCTTCGGCTTCGACCACACTGAGTTTCTTCGTCTCATAAGTGGCGACACCCTCATCTGTTGCGATGACGACGGCCACCGGATCCCACCAGTAGTAGGTGCCGCTCTGATACATATGCGGATTAGCCTTGAATAGATCGAAGACGGCCGTCGCGGCCGGGGTCGTGTGATTGTCCTTCAGAACTTTGTAGAAGTAGGGCGGGATTGGCGCGTGATTGGTGGCATCGAGCGGCACCAGCGTGATCGGCGCACCCGACTTCACGACGATGCTGGCCGCCTGCGGATCGAGAAAGATGTTGAACTCCGCGGTGCGATTCGGCGCAGACAACGGCACGCCAGTGACGTTGCCCGGCACATCGACCGCGCCGCCCATAATGATGATCCGCTGAATGTTGTCGATCAACTTCGGATCACTTTGCAACGCCTCGGCCAGGTTTGTCAGCGGGCCGAGCGTCACGACCTTCACTTTCTGTGGTGAAGACTTGATGATCGATGTGAGCAACTCCGCCGCCGTTTGTTTGGAAACTGTGCCGCCCGCCGGCCAGGTGAGTCCCAGGGTACTGTCTGCGCCCTCACGCCAATCACGCGGAAAAGCGTGATCGCCTTGCAGCGGTTTGTCCCGACCGCAGGCGACGGGGATGTCCTGCGCGCCGGCGATTGCGATCAAGCCCAGGGCATGTTGTGTCCCGGGGCCGCAATGTACGTGACCGGTTCCAGACACCGTAATCGCCTTCACCTTCACATCAGGCCGTTGCAGTAAATAGAGAATCGCCATCACATCATCGAGGCTCACGTCGGTGTCAATCACGATCGGCGTGCGCGCTTCAGCCGTCGACGCGAGCGCAGGCGCAGCGGTAGCGGGCGGGATCGGCGTGGATGTGGGTGCCGATTGCGGCGCGCCACAGGCCGCCGCCAGTAATCCGATCAAGGTGAATCTCATCATTTGCAAGAACACCGTCTTGTGGTTCATGGCAATGTACTCCTAGTATTATGAATTTGGGGAGCACAATTCGCAGTACACTGATAAGGGGCCAAGCATGGGTCACAATCGCAGCTATTGCTCTGTGATCAATGTTGGAGTCAGGATAGACTCGACAGTTCTCCTGTGGTTTCAGCCACGTCCAAAAGACTGAGGCCTCGCACTGTCCGGTTGGACCCGGATCAAGGACGCTGCATCCGATGCGTATCTGCCACTAGGCTGCGTCACCGGCAGCCGCGAGGGGTAACGATGCTCTGGCTCCTGGCCCACTTATCACTTGAGGAGATTTGACATGTACCGCGAATTGCACTCCTTACGCCAAGTCCTTCAGCAAGAACTGAAGGACACCTTGCCCCCACTCCCGGGGGTTGAACCTGACCAGTTACTCGATACGTATCTCAATCAGTTGACCGGGTACGTCGGCGTGGACGTGGCTGACCGGACCGTGACGCTGCTGGCGATCAACGCCAATCAGGACGAACTCGCTCACTTGCTCGATGTGCCTAACACCCCAGCGGGCTTTGCCCGCATCGGCGAATGGTTGGAGCGCCTGCGGGTCGACCATCACTTGCGGATGTTGGTCGTGGCCTGCGAAGCGACCGGCGTCTTCTACTGGGGCCTGTGGGACGCCCTAGCCCAGTGCCCGAATGTGGCGCGGGTGCTGTATAACCCCCGCACCACCGAGCATATGGGCGAAGTCCTCTCCAAGCGCGTCCGCGACGACTTGATCGATGCACTGCTGCTCGCGGAACAAGTGCGCCTGGGCAGCACCCCCGAAGTCGTCTTAACCGAAGACGCCGACTTGCTCTCGGCGCGGCTGTGTTCACGGGCCGCGCGCGACGAGGCCCAGTCGATCAACCGCAAGAAGAATCAACTCCGCTCACTGCTGCGCGGCTACAACCCCGTGCTAAGCCGCGTATTTCCCGGCGAAAAGCTCCATCATCCGGCCGTCTATGCGCTGCTTCAGCAACAGGTGTTTCCGGAAGAGGTCGTCGCCGCGGGCGTCGAGGCGCTGACCCGGATCCTGACGCAACACTCACGCTCCGCCTTCGGGGTCGCGCAGGCACAGCCACTCGTGGATCAGTGTCGCGGCCTCATCTCGCGGCCGATGCGGCGCGAGGTCGTCCATCAACGAGTGAACGATCTGATCGCCGAGATCCGATTGGCCCACCAACATCAGCAGGCGCTGCTCAAGGCCGGCTATGCGCTGATCCACGATCGCCCGGAAGCCCAGTTGCTCAAGGCCTCGACCGGTGCTGGCGTCAGCAACACCCTCGCTCTCGTCAGCGAGGTCAGCGACGTTCAACGCTTTCCGGATGGCGAACATGTCGCCAGCTTTCTCGGCCTAACCACCAGCAAGCACATTTCCGGCACGACCATCTACCAGTCCAAACACATCACCAAGCAAGGTCCACCGAATGCTCGGTATGCCGCGGTCAACATGGCCTTGCACCTGAGCCTGCGGGTGCCCAAGTATCAAACCATGTACCAAACCATCAAAGCCCGCAAACCTCCGCGCAAAGGCCATTTTGTGGCGCTCGTCGCCGTTGCGCGTGATTTTGTGACAAATGTGCTCTATAATATGTGGCGCGAGCAGCGCCCCTTCTTCATCAAAGTCGAGGACTATCGCCATTACCGAAAAGATCATCCGCGCCTACAGGCTTGACCGGACTTGAGCACGATCACCGAGCCATGCCGCCTATCCTAGTGTTCACGGTCGGAGCGATCGCTTGTTTAAGTGCGAATTGCATCCTGTTCCCACAGCCATCGCTACGATGAACTGCTCTTCAACTTAGCTCATTACTATTTTCAGCCGGCCCCGTCCTCGATTTTCGGCCTTGACAAACTATAGGACGTCTTTTATATTAGATTGAATATTCTAATTAGAATATAGCGTAAAAAAACACGGTTCATGGGTACTCACCGCTTTCCATCTTGACAAGCAGATCTGTTACCCAGCTCAACTCGGCTTGAGTGTGAACGAGGGTATGGTCGAAAATCGCCATGGCGATGCGCGGCACTTCCGGCACAGCTAGTTGTTCCGTACGGTGGCTATGAAGGTGTTCAAGCGTTGCTTGCAATCCAACCTGGCGATTTCGCAAGTATGTTTTTACCTCGTCGCCCGGCAAGTTCTTCAGGAAGAACAAGCAGATGTCAATCGAAAAATACTGCCGTTCCAGCTGTTGCCAGCCTTCGCGCAACAACCGTAGAAATTCAGCCCTGCCGGCGTCTGTGATCTCATAGACGCTGCGTGAGGGGCGCTTGCCAGCCTGCTCGACTTCTACCTTTTCAACGAACTTCTCAGTCGCCAGCTTATCCAACGCAAAGTAGATCGATCCAAAAGCGATGGAGGTCCAATCGCTCATGTGCTCCTCGATGATTTGCTTGATCTCATAGCCATACAGCGGACGTTTCAGTAGTAGTCCCAGAATCACCAAGCGAACTGTCACTAATAACTCCTTTATATCTACGTTTTATATTCTACCTTGTATATATTATCTTGTCAAGGAATAGAAAAACTGAACTGCACGTGTGCCCGCTTTTTCGCAGATTGCCGCGTTAGGTAGAATCACGCCGGACAGGTAATTGATGATAATTGCCGTGATCGACGGCAGGGCGGCGGTAGACCGATCTGGGTTTTAGGTCGCTGGGCTGACGCTGGAGGGGTTGCCCTACCAGCCCTGCAGAAGATGACCGCCAGGTCTTTTTAGGCCCATCTGGCGGCCGCTGTCGCATATTCTACACAGTCACGGTATGATTTGTCACAGCGCTGTTTCACCAAGCGGAGTAGAATTCCAGTGAGTTGAAATTCTATCTTGAGGAGACACGATGAAACATCGCATTCTTTTGCTGGCGTTGGTGGCCACGCTGATTCTGGCGGCTTGCGCCCCCGCCTCAACGGCCGAGCCGAGCACCGCCGGGATACTCAACGTTACCGTCAGTATCCTGCCGCAAAAATACTTTGTCGAGCGCATTGGCGGCGCGTCTGTCAAGGTCAACGTGATGGTCGAACCTGGCGCCAGCCCGGCCACCTATGAACCCAAGCCGGAGCAGATGACGGCCCTCGCCAATTCAGCCGCCTACATCAGCATCGGTGTGCCGTTTGAAGAAGCCTGGCTGGAGAAAATCCAGTCCGCCAATTCTAAGATGAAGCTGGTGGATACCACCCAAGGCATTGAGCGCATTGCCAACCAGGGTGGCGGATTCAACCCGCACATCTGGCTCTCGCCCGCGCTGGTCAAGGTCCAAGCCCAAACCATTTACACGGCTTTGGCCGAACTTGACCCGGCGCACAAAGATCAGTTCAAAGCCAATCTCGACACCTTCCGTGCCGATATTGACAAACTGAATGTCCAAATTCGCGCTGCGCTGGAAAATACCACTAGCAAAAAATTCATCGTCTTTCACCCGGCCTGGGGCTACTTTGCGCGCGATTATGGCTTGCAGGAAATCCCGATCGAGGTGGGTGGGCAGGAACCCAGCGCTCAGGAACTGGCGCACCTGATTCAACTGGCAAAGAGCGAAAACATTAAAATTGTCTTTGTCCAGCCCGAATTTAGCCAGGAAGATGCCAAGACTATCGCCAGTGAAATCGGTGGGGAGGTGCTGTCCATCGGTGCGTTGGCGCCCGATTGGCTCGCCAATCTGCAAAAAGTAGCTGATACATTTGCGGCGGCGCTGAACCGATAATTTTTTGAGAATTGAAGTGATTGCCAGCGGGCGGATTGCCAAACGCCCGCTGGCTGTTCTTGTTTTAGATAGCGCGGACTGTAACTCGAACAACGAGAAGGAGGAATCAGTTTATGGAGAATGCTAAAAAGCCCGTGCTCTTCATCCGAAACCTATACGCCGGATACGAACACGAGACTATCCTGCAAGATGTTAACCTGGAAGTCTACGACGGTGATTTTATCGGTCTGATTGGCCCCAACGGCGGCGGAAAATCCACGCTGCTCAAGGTGATCTTGGGATTGTTGCCGCCTCAGGGCGGGCAGGTGAGCATTCTGGGGATGGATGTTCACCACGGACGCCATGTCATTGGCTATGTGCCGCAATTTGTCGATTCCGACCGTGCCTTTCCCATCTCGGTGTGGGACGCTGTCCGTATGGGGATTTCAACCGGCTGGCGGTTGTTCTCACGCTTGTCAGCGTCGGAATCCGATCGAATTGAAATGGCTCTCACCGAGGTCGGGATGCTTGATCTGCGTCGCAAGGCAATGGGCGAACTCTCCGGCGGACAGCGCCAGCGCATTTTCATCGCCCGTGCCCTGGTCTCCGACCCTAAGATTCTCCTGCTCGACGAACCCACGGCTTCGGTGGACCCCAATGTCACGAAAGACATTTACGAACTCTTGAGCCAACTCAACCAAACGATGGCGATCCTGCTCGTGTCGCACGACATGATGGCGGTTTCATCGTTTACTAAAACCATCGCCTGCCTGAATCGAAAACTGGTTTATCACAACAGCAAGGAACTGACTCCCGAAATGTTGAATGCCGTCTATGGCTGTCCGGTGGATTTAATCGCGCACGGTATTCCACATCGCGTGTTTGCCACGCACGAGGAGCATTAGCATGGATAATTTTTTCACTGCCCTGCAATTCGATTTTATGCGCAACGCGCTGATTGCGGGTCTGCTGGTCAGCCTGGCGGCGGGTATCGTAGGCGTGTACGTGGTGCTGAACCGTGTCGCTGTCCTGAGTGGCGGCATTGCCCACGCTGCTTATGGGGGCGTGGGTATGGCTTACTTCTTCGGCTTCGATCCCCTGCTGGGCGGGATGATATTCAGCTTGGTCGCCGCGCTGGGGATGAACATCGTCCAGCGCCGAACCCGCCAGCGCGCCGATACGCTGATTGGCGTGATGTGGGCGGTGGGCATGGCGATTGGCATCGTGTTTGTAGACCGCTCGCCCGGCTACAAAGTGGATTTGATGAGTTACCTGTTTGGCAGCCTGCTGGCGGTCTCACCCCGAGAGATTTACATTATTCTGGCGCTGGATGTGATTGTCCTGTTGACGGTGTTTGCCTTGTACCGCGAACTGCTGGCTATCTCGTATGATGAAACTTTTGCCACCGTGCGCGGTGTGCCGGTGGAGGCTATTTCCCTCATCTTGACGGCGCTCATCGCCCTGACGGTGGTAATGATGATGCGCGTCGTCGGGCTGATTTTGGTCATCGCCCTGCTGACTTTACCGGCGGCGATAGCCGGTCTCTTTGCCCGCGACATGCGCCAAATGATGGCGCTGTCCAGCGTTTTGGGCATGATCTTCACCGTCATCGGATTGTGGCTCTCTTATCAGTACAACCTGACCTCCGGCGCAGCAATTATCCTGGTGGCGGCCACGGCGTATTTGTTTGGTTTGCTGATCAAACGCGGGTTAGCCCGGCCCGCGTAGCGTGCACGAACGTCAACAATGCACCTGTGGGGCGGCTTCGCGCAGGCAAAACCGTTCGTTGCCGGCCTCGCCCACCGTGAGCAGTTTATTCATTGTCCGCAATTCTCCCAGCACGCGGGTGATGGAAGTGCGCGTTGCGCCTACCGCGCTGGCCAATTGGGCATGGGTGACGCGCACGTCAATCACTACCCCCTGGTCACATGGGCGGCCAAACTGACTGGCCAGCAATCCCAAGATGCCTAAAATGCGCTGGTCGAGGTAAGGTCGGGCTTGCATGGCCGCCCAGCCCTCCATGTGTTGCAGGCGAACGCGTAGTTTTTCTGGAAAATCAGGCTGGTGACGAGCGGTTTCCCAATCTTGAATGGAGACCAGCGCGTCGGTATGCGCCACAATCTGGATGTGGCAGTTATCGGCCGGGTGGGCAATGAGAATCTGCCCCGGGCCGCTCAAACCGAGCAGTACTTCCGCACCATCCTGATGAATCATGGTGGTCGCCAGAACGCCGCTCTGCACTTGCAGCACAGTGTCGGCCTCCAGCAGGATGAAGTCTCTGCGTTGGTAGCGGCGTTGAATCGTCTCGCGTGGCGCGGTGTTTGGCTGGCGTAGTTCGCTTAGGCTGCGCAGAATGGCCTGTACCACTACTTGCGGCGGCGTTTCGCGTGGAAAGACTGCCCGCGCGCCAGCCTGGTAGGCGGTCAGCATTCGAGCGGGATCATTGGACTGCATCCACACGAACCAGGGCAAGTTGTCGAGCGGGACGGGGATATCCATCACTTGCAGGGCGGCATCGACTGTGAGCCCGACAGGGACAGCCGTCAGCCCTGGCGGTAAAATCACCACTACTCCGGCGTTGACAAAATCTTTAGACAGGGTCGCTTGCGTTGGCGGATCGGCAAGCAGCAACAGGTTAGGTGGATTGGGCATTGACACACATCCTTGTCTACTGGCTAGTAGATGCATTCTACTACAGAAGAATGTCGGCAATGACGTTGCAATTAGCGCTCGCCCAGCCTCACAAAAAATCAGTGACATTTATCACCTTGCCAGTTGCCCAAGCTAAATGGTAATATAAGGTAAGCCATAAAATTTAACAATGGATACGCTTATAATGAATCCTGCTCACTTGAGTGAAAGCATCGAAATGTATTTGAAGTCGTTGGCTGAGCTGAGCATCAGCGAACCGCTAGCGATTGCACGGCTGGCCGAGCGACTGGGGGTAACGCCGGTCTCTGCTAACGAAATGATTCGCCGTCTGAGCGAGCAGGGGCTGGTTATTTATCACCCTTATAAAGGCGCAGCGCTGACCAAGAAAGGGCGCGAGGTGGCTATCAATGTCTTGCGCCGCCAGCGCCTGTGGGAACGCTTTTTATACGATCATCTCAAAATCGAGTGGGCGAAGATCTACGAATTGGCCTGCTTACTCGAACATGCCACCGCGCCCGAGGTAACCGAGGCGCTGGCGAATTTTCTGGGCAACCCAACCATTTGCCCGCGCGGCAATCCCATCCCAGCCGCCGATGGCTCTTTCACGCCCCTGAGTGCCCCGTCGTTAAACGAGGTGGAGATCGGCGCGGCGGTGCGCGTGGTGGCCGTCAATGCCGTTGAAACGGACGTGCTCAGGTACTTGCAGGAGCGCCGCATCCTGCCCGGGCAAGAACTCGTTGTGCTTGAAGCAGCCCCGCTACAAGGGCCGTTGACCGTGAGAATTGGCGACAAAGACATCGCGCTTGGCTTGCAGCTGGCTGAATTCGTGCGGGTGGAAGTGCTGGCTTAGCGCCGCGAGAAAAAATGATAAAGATTGCTTTTCCAACCGACGACGGTGAAACGATTGGCGCGCATGTGGGGCAAGCGCAGTTTTTCCTGTTGGCAACTCTAACCGAAGACGGGCGCGTGCTGACCGAGCGGCGTGATAAGTCGGTGTATCATCACGCACCCGGCGACCACGAGCGTACACAGGCGAATGATCCGGCTGACGGCCCGGTGCGGGCGGGTCAGGTGCTAGCGGCAATTGCCGACTGCCAAGTGTTGATTGCGCGCGGCTTGGGGCAGCCAGCCTATCGCCGTGCTCAGGACATCGGCCTTGAGGTGTTCTTGGTCGCCGAGAAAGACATTCGGGCGGCGCTGGCTGCTTATCAAGACCAGTCGCTCGTTTCTGACCTGCGCCGGATTCATTACTGGGTGAGGGAGAATAATTATCCATGGCAAACAACGTCCTTCCATTGAGTCAATTGAAAGTTGGACAAAGCGGTGTCATTGTCAAAGTCAACCTTAAAGGCGCGGCGCGCCAGCGGTTTCTGGCAATGGGCCTGGTTAAAGGTGAGACCATCAACGTCAAGCGTGTGGCTCCGCTAGCGTAGGTTTTGCGCAATCAGACGGCCAATCGTTAGATCGGATGTGATTTTGCACGGTAGCCCTTCGGCGAGTACCCTTCTGGGTGGAGGGATCGCCTGTGACTACCACTTCTTCGGACTGGCCCGTAGCGAAC
>JBGSPW010000269.1:0-58934 GCA_041738395.1 Thermoflexales bacterium | reverse complement strand
CATCACTCCAACGTGGAGCACGAATGGCGGCACGATCAGTCAGAGCGGTGTCTTCACCGCGCAGAACGCGGTCGCCGCAGGTAAGCTGGTCACAGCGGCACACAATGCCATCGCTCAAACTGCACTCGTCGACATCATCGCCGGGCCGCTGAACGCGATCGTGATCACGCCGAGCACGGCCTCGATCATCGCCGGTTCGGTCTTCACCTTCACCGCCGCCGGCTTCGATGTCTACAGCAACAGTGTGCCCATCACTCCAACGTGGAGCACGGATGGCGGCACGATCAGTCAAAGCGGCGTCTTCACCGCACCGTTCATGGTGACAAGTGGCGTCGTGATTACTGCCAACGATGGCGCCATCTCCGGCACAGCGTCCGCTGTCATTACGCCTGACGTGCCCTTCACCGTGACCTTGCAGGCGAATCCCGCCAGCCTGACCGTGGGGGCCAGCAGTGCATTGACCGCCACAGTCGTCGATCAGTACAACAACAGCGTGGTCGATGGCACTTCCGTCACATTCGCCACAGACCGCGGGAGTGTGCTCACCCCACGTTCGACGACCAACGGCCTCGCTGCTTCGACGATCTCTTCCACCCTCGCCGGCACAGCGCACATCACCGCCACGAGTGGAGGTCGCTCTGGCTTCGCCTCAGTTGTCTATAATCCCGGCGCACCTGATACACTGACATTGCAGCCGCCCACGGCCGTGATTAGCGCCGGTGTCAAGATCACCTACACCGCGATTGCCACCGATGCGTTCGGCAATCTCATCGGGAACGTCACGGGGGGCACAACCTTTAGCATCGCGCCAGCCTCTGGTGGAGTCTTCGCCGCCAATGCTGTCACACCGACAGTGAAAAGCACCTGGATCATCACTGGCGTCATCGGCGCGGCGAGCAGCACCGCCGCATTAACCGTAACGGCGGCCGCCTTCAATCGACTGGCGATTGAGAATGCCCCGGCTGGCTCTGGATCAGCCGTCGGCAATGTCACGCTCACCGTGTACGATACGCTGCCCGTTTATGCGACGGCTTATGATGTTTACAACAATTTGATCGGGCCACGCAATGTCACGTGGGGTGGAACCGGCGTCGTCGCTGGGAACTTGTCGCCCACCACCGGCCTGTCAACGATATTTACACCGGCCATCAGCGGCACGGGGATCATTTCCGCGACCTCAAGCGGCATCACCGACACGACCGGACTCATCACCGTGCAGGCACCCGCCTTGCAAATCAGCAAGTCGGCCAACCCCAGCCCGGCCACACCTGGCACCCAAATCGAATACACCATCGTGTACTCCAATGCGGGTAATGCAACAGCCCAGAATGTCTTCATCACCGAAACTTACCCGCTCAGCACCTCCTACTTGTTCGCCTCAATCCCACCTAGTTCAGGCAACAACGTCTGGTCGTTCGGTTCAGTGGGCGCCGGGGTGAGCGGCACACTCATCGTGTATGTGAATGTGCCGAGTCAACTGCCGGTGGGTAGTGTGCTCACCAATTCCGTGCAGGTGGGCGCGTCTAAAGTGAGCAGTGCCACCTTCACGATTGCCACCACCGTCAATGCAGTCCCTGATCTCACGGCCACCGTGTTGGACAATCCAGATCCGGTGCGGCCCGGCGACTTGCTCAACTACTTCATTACTTATCGAAACAGTGGCAGCGCGCCCGTCACGAATGTGCGCCTCACCGAGACCTATCCCAGCGGGGTGAGTTTTGTTTCGGCCAATCCACCTCCGAATGAAGGAAACAATGTCTGGCTTACCTCAACCTTAGCCGGAGGAAATCAGCAAATCAACACGATTGTCGTCACCGTGCGCGTCCATCGCCCGCTGAATGATTTAACGATTCTGAATAACCGCGTCACCATCGCCGCCGATCAAGCCCCGCCGTATCTGGCCGCCGAGCAAACACTGGTGAGAGCGCCTGAAGTGCAGCTCACTAAGATCGCCGATCCGGTGATGCCCACGGCCCACAGCGAGTTGACCTACACCCTGCACTACACCAACAGCGGATCGAGTTATGCGGCCAACACGATCATGACCGATGCCTTGCCGGCCAACACGTCCTTCGGGCGTTGTGAACCGATCGGGTGTACGCTGAACAACGGCCTTGTGACATGGAATCTCGGAGACGTCGCGCAGCAGAGCTCGGGGCTGGTCACACTCACCGTGAACGTCGCCGGTAACTTACCCGATGGCACACGCCTCACCAACACGGCCCGGCTGGCTTCCGCCGATCTCGTTTCTGCGACGGCGGTGGTGACGAGTACCATCACCAGCGCGCCCGATATGGTGGTGACGAATAGTAACGGAGTAACAGCGCTAGCGGCCGGTGCGATCACGACCTACGTGCTTGGCTACTCCAACCTCGGCACCGCTCCAGCCCAGAATGTGGTGATCACCGATCGGATTCCAGACAACACGACGTTTGTGGGCTGCACGGCCTGTATCCCAATCGGCAACGGAGTCTATTCGTTCACGCTCGGCACCGTGAATGCCTCCCAGTCGAGTGCCGTTACCCTCAGCGTGCGCGTGACGGCCACGCTGCCCGCCGGATTACGCCTGATTACCAACACCGCCCGCATCGCCACGACCACCAACGGCGATGCAAGCGCGAACAACCTAGCGATCGACGTCGACGCGATCACCACTCAACCAGCGTTGGATTTGAGTGTGGCCTACGATTCCAGTACACCCTACCCCGGCAAAGTCATCACCTACACATTGCGCTATACCAATACTTCGGCGATGGATACGACGGGCGTCATTCTCAGCGTCACACCTTCGTCATTCATTACGGTGACACCCCCCGGTTGGAACCACGTCAACGGTGCTGATCTATGGCCGGTTGGAAACCTGGACGCCGGACAGTGGGGCACTGCCAGATACACGATGACGTTACCGCTGACGTATACAACGGCGATGACCGCTTTCGACGCCCTCTTTCAAGTTCAAGATGATGGGCCGGGCGGGCTGCCTCCGGCCCAGGCGACCGCCTCCAGCAGCATCGGTGTACCCGATCTGGTGATCGACCAAGTGATCGTGCCACCGGCGGTGCTGGCCAATCAGCCGTTCACTGCTGCGATCGTGGTGCGCAATGCCGGCTTGGGGCGCGCCTGCAATCCCAGCAACTGCGGCGGCTTCTGGATCGATGCCTTTGTTGATCCGCTCGTACCACCGTTGTCGTATCCTTACGGGGGGGATGGCGATTACTTCATCGCGATAACCGCGCTTGATGCGGGGCAGGTAATGACATTCAGCATGAGTAACATCATGTACAGGATCAACCAGGACCCGGTGGTGTATTTCAAAGTCGACAATTACAACTGTAGTCCGGCCAATGGCGCTGATCCGTGTTTTCCCAGTCACTCGTTAGGCGGCCTAGTGCCAGAAAATAACGAATACAACAACGTCTCCAACCCGATCGTGCTGTCAATCTACAAGGTGTATATACCGCTGGTTAGAAAAAACTAACAGAGTCCGCACTGAGCTGGAAGCTTCTCTGGCCTTCAGCCGCGCGCAAGGAATCAGCAAATATGGCGAAACGACAGTGGCCTCATGTTTTGACGATCGTCATTGCAGTGAGCCTGCTGGTCGCGTGTGGCAGCCCGACCCGCACTCAGGTCAAGCAATTTCCTGCCGGCTGTATCCCGCCGACGCTCCACACTTATGATGCGCCGCCGACGCCCGCGCCGCTGCCGACAGCACGCCCGGGCGAGACGCCTTATCCGACACCGGTGCCCTTCACGCCGGAGCCAGCACCGACCGCACGGCCTTCGCCCACACCCTCATCACAGAGCGACGCCATCGATCAGGCCATCGTTCAAGTCTGGCATTACGCTGAAGACGGCAACTGCCAGATGCTGGCGACCGGCTTGATCGTCCGCGCTGATGGCTCCGTGTTGACCGTGCTGAACTACGAAGCGCCGATCGAGCCGCTCGTCGTCTTCGCGCCCGATCGAGGTGCGTGGCCCGCAACAATCGTCGCCGTCGATCCCCGCACCAGTGCGACGTTGCTAAAAATCGATGAGGGCGATCTGCCGGTGGCGCCGCTAGGGGATTCGGACCAACTGACTCAAGCGCAAATCGTCACGGTGCGCGGCTGGGAATATCCTGACGATCAGGCCAGCCTTTATCGACGGCAAGACTCGGCCATCGATCTGACCAATCCGTTCAGCCAGGAACACCTCTTCTTCAACCTGGAGTGGCGCGGCGATCCGCATACGATCCAGTGGCGTGTAAGCCAGGGCGGAGCCGTGGTCGATGAGCAGGGCCGGGCCGTAGGCTTAACGGCGACCTACTATGTTCATGGGCCGCGGATGCAGGCATTTGGCGCCAAAGCGATCGCGCTGAACACCGCGCTCGATCTCCTGGCGCCCGATGTGGCGCAGCGCGAGTGGGCCACGTGGCCCGTCACCTGGCAGGCCAATAGCGGTGCGGGGCACAGCATGATGGCGTGTGACACCTATTGTGATATGAACGCGCAAGTCGCGCGAGCGGCACAGCAGGCGCTCGGCTATCTGGGATCGACGATCCCCAGCGCTGCGCCGATCACGAATACGTGGGAACTTGCCGCGGGCGGTCAAACTTTGAACCTGCTCTATCCACGCCCGATCGAACTGCACAGCTCAGACCAAACAGTGTCGGCCCGGCTAGTCGTCATCCGCTGGAATCAAGATGGCTCACTGCCGCGTGTTTACTGGGGCACACAGCCCACCCAGCTTGACGGCACCTTCAGTTTCAACGGTGATCTGACTTCCTTGCAAAAACTCGTTCAACCCTGAACCTCACCATGTCACCCACTCTCAACCGCCAATCAGCAGTGTTCAGGTAGAATGATCAACATGACACCACATGACATCCATTATCACTGGGCCTGGCAACTCCGCTCGACGCCGGAACAATTGTGGCCCTATGTCTCCGACACGCAGCGCTTCAATCGTGTGGCGGTGGGCTATCGGGTGCAGCCGGGCAGCGCCACCGACGAAGACGTTCAACATCTCCGTGCCAGCTATGTGATTCCGCTGGCCTGGGATGAGCACCCGTTTGAGTGGGACAAGCCGCACCGCTTCAGTGTGCAGCGCCGCTTTCACGGGCCGATCCTGCGCGACTTCACCGTATCTACCACGCTGACACCCAACGCTCAGGGCACCCTGCTGCGCTATGAAGTCACCGCGCGCCCGGCATCGCTGCTGGGAACATTAGCGATCCCCCTTCAGATCGGCCTGCTATCGCGCACTCGTTTCGCGCGCGCTTTCCGCCGCATCGACGATTTTCTTCAACACCCGATCGAACCGCTCAATCCCCTGGCGGCGGGCCAGCCGTTCATCACCGGCGAAGCCGTTCAGCGCCTGCGCGACATCGGACGTGAACTGGAAAGCGATGGCTATCCCGCTGCGTTGATCGATCACCTGCGGCAGTTTATCACGCAAGCCGATGACGACGCAGTGGCGCACCTGCGGCCGTATGCCCTGGCCGATCGCTGGCACGCGCCCCGGCGCGTCGTGTTGGAGTTGTGCCTCGCCGCCACCCGTCGCAGCTTGCTCGATCTGCGCTGGAATGTGGTCTGCCCCATGTGCCGCGGCGCCAATCAATCGGCAACACAACTCAGTGAAGTCCGCGAGCACGCGCACTGCCCGTCGTGCCGCATGGACTTCGACGTCAACTTCGATCACGCGGTGGAAGTGACCTTTCGGCCGAATGCGGCGCTGCGCCCGATCGAGGTGGGCACCTATTGTGTCGGCGGGCCGCAGTTGACGCCGCACATCATCGCGCAACAGCTGCTCGCTTCACATGAAAGCCGCACCTTGCAGCTGGCACTTGAACCCGGCACACATCGCATCCGCGCCCGCGCCAAAGTGCCGCACGCGGTTGACGGCCACTTCGATCTGCGCGTCAGTTCAGAGGCAATCGATCAGCCGACCTCAGCGCTGGCACTGCACATCGACGACCAGGGCTGGGCGGCCGATCACAACCTTACTGCGCCCAACGTCTCGCTGACGTTGATCAACGACACGCCCTATGAGCAAGGCGTCGTGCTCGAGCGCGTGGCATGGAACGATCAAGCCGTGACAGCCGCCGATGTCAGCACGATGCAAGCCTTCCGCGATTGGTTCGCGTCGCAGGCGCTACGACCCGATGTGCAGCTGGGCATTACGAATCTGGCCGTGCTCTTCACCGACCTGCGCGGTTCAACGCAGCTCTATCGCGAGATCGGAGACGCCCCCGCTTTTGAACGCGTGCTGGAACATTTCGATGTGCTGCGCCGCAGCGTCGATCAACACGCCGGGGCGCTGATCAAAACGATCGGGGATGCGATTATGGCCGCCTTTCTCGATCCCGCGCAAGGGGTGGCCGCCGGGCTGGATATTCTGCGCGGCATGGCGCAGCTCAATCGGTCGCGCACCGATTATCCGCTGCGCTTGAAGTTAGGCCTGCACAACGGCCCGGCGATTGCGGTGACGCTCAACGAACGGCTCGACTACTTCGGCACGACGGTCAACATCGCCAGCCGGTTGGAAGGACAGGCGCAGGGTGATGATTTGATCATCTCTGAAGACGTGATGCGGCAGCCGGCCGTTCAGCGGGTGCTGGGGGAAAATGAGGTGCAGGTCGAGATGTTCAAGACGCAGCTGAAAGGTTTTGTCAACGAGGAATTTCAGTTGTATCGCATTCGCTTGCAAAAATAGCCGCACCGGTTGGCCCGGTGCGGCTAAGGAGTCGTCAGGCAGCTTTCATGCGGAGTGCAAGGTCACGCAGTTGACTGAAGCTGACAGGTTTGATCAACACGAGATCAGCTTCCTGGCTCAGGCCCTCGGCCATCACCGGATCGGCTGTAGCAATAATGACCCGCGTGTGAGCCAGCGCCGGCGTCGCACGAATCTGGTGCAGCAGCATCTCGCCGGAGACCTGCGGCAAATGCAAGTCCAAGACCACCACTTTGGGCACAATCTCTTTGAGGCGCGCGGCCGCGACCGCACCGTTGACAATGATTTCTGTTTCAAGTTCCGCCAGGTGCAGCGCTTCGGCAAAAATCGCAGCCTGGTCGGCATCATCTTCAATAATCAAGCCTAAGGAATCAGTCACGTTTTTCCTCCACAGTGTCATTGAGCGGCAGGGTCACCGTGAACGTACTGCCCTGCCCGATGGCGCTGACAAGATCAATGGTTCCGCCCATCAAAGTAGCCAGCTGCTTCACGATCGATAAACCCAACCCCGCGCCGCCATGCTGGCGCGTGGCCGAACTATCGGCTTGCTGAAACACGTCAAACACGTGCTCTTGCTCGTCCGGTGGAATGCCCATGCCCGTATCGCTGACCTGTAACGACCAATGGGTCGCGTCGGGCCGATCGAGCTTCACACTGATCGCGCCGTGATCCGTGAATTTGATGGCGTTGCCCACCAGATTGATCAAGATTTGCAATAGCCGCTGCGGATCGCCCTGCAGGGTACCCGGCATAGTGGGCGCAATGTGAGTCACCACTTCCAGGTTCTTCGCCTTGGCAATCGGTGACGTCGTCGACAAGAGATCATCCAGGAGTTGCTGCGGCGAAAATGCGATGAATTGCAGCTTCAGTTTGCCCGCTTCCAGCCGGGCGCGATCGAGCAAATCGTTGATGAGACTCACCAACCGCTGGGCATTTGCAATCAAACGCGCGACCAGACTGGCCTGTCGTTCGGTCAAAGGGCCATAGATCCGTTCTTGCAGAATTTCGCCGTAGCCGATAATGGCTCCCAGGGGGGTACGCAGCTCATGCGAGACCATCGACACTAACAGGCTTTTCATGTTTTCCAATTCGGCTTCGCGCGTAAAATCGCGAAAGACGGCCACCGTACCACGCCCGGTGTCCTGCTGGATATGAATGGGCGCAAAGCTGGCCGAGAGGGTTTTAGTGCCCCATTGAAAGCGCAGCCCCGGCAGCCGCGCCGAGCTTTCCTGTCCGCGCACTTGCTCCAGCACCGTTTCCTGATCGCCCACGGCCACGGCCCCCGCCATGAGGGTTTCGATCTTGTAACCGATCATCTGACTGGGGGGCAGGCTCAATAGTTTGGAAACGGCCGGATTCACCAATGTGGCCTGGCCGGCTTGATCGAACACAATGACACCGTCGGCGATACTTTCCAGGATGGCCTGGTTCTTGCTCGATTCCAGCTGCACGCGAATCAGCGCTTCGGCCAGATCGCGGGTCCGATCGGCGACCCGGCGATCGAGTTCGGTATTGATGACCCGCAGATCGACCAGGGCTTTCTCTAGGCTGCGCGCCGACAGCCAGCTGACCAATGCGACCAGGAAGAAGATCGCGATCTCCACCAACATCGTGGAGAATATGTCCGTCGACAGGAGATTGCTTGATGCAGCCAGCAGAAATATGGCTAAGCCCGATAAGGCCGCCATCACGAAGGAGGCCGAAGGTCGCAAGAGGACACTCGACATGACAATCGGCAAAATATAGACAATGGTCGAGCGACCGGCGATGAGGTAGGAAGGTTCATCGGAGAATGAAATCAGAACCACCATCCCCAACAAAAACGTAATAGCTGCCGAACGCACCTTGCCCGAACGATTCAGGAAGTACAAAGCCGATACGAATACCAGCCCGGCAACGCTAATCCCCAGTAAAAGAATGTTTTCTTGACGAACCCAACCGTCGAGGATGCCAGTGATCAGGCCGACAAGCAGACCGACAAGAGTCGCCACCCAAAAGCCCGCTAAGAGGACGTTGAGCAGCCGCCCACGCCGCGCCATATCTGGATCAGAGTGGGTTACCTGGAGAAGATGATCTAGGCGTGTGCCGTACTTTGACTTGAGATTGTCCAAATGCACCTCCGGCAATCAGCAGTTCCGACTATCGCTGCTTATCTTATCACATCTCAAAGCCAAGCAGAAGTAACCGGCAAGTGTCGACTCACCCTTTTTTGAGGAGAGCAAGCACTTGGCCCACCCGCGGAAAGAAACGCGGGGTGCGCTGTAGGTACTCTGAATAACCTGGCAACCGGCTCAATTTCTGTTCCTCTTTGCGCGCCGCACCCGAAAAATCCCAGTACGTATACACCACCAAGAGCGCCGTAGGCAGAGCCGGATTAATCAGGAACAGACCCGTGACGAGTAGAAAAAAGGATGTAATAATGGGATGGCGCACATAGGCATAGGGGCCGGTATCGATCACCTGATGGCCTGCGATCACTTCGACGCGTTCGGCATAAAAACGGCCCAGGTGCATACGCGCCCAAATATGGATGGCCAGACCGAGGCCAGCGAGTGCGATTCCCAACACTTGAATCCACAGCCCCCAGCCTGCCTGTATGTGCAGGCTAAGTCCGGGGACGATGATAGGCTGAAAGATCAGGACGACCGCTACGGCCAGCGCAAACAGAGTAAACTTCCAGTTACGCCCGCTTTTTTGTGCAGCTCTTTCGCGATCGTAGCGTGCAATCAGGATAAAATCAACGACGTAGTAGGTGATCACAACGAGCACGGTCACCACGGCTTGAAACGGCCCGATCAACATAGTCCCTCCACTGACACACTGTGTAGAACAGTCCGCCCTGCTTTATTTAGAGGGCGCATCCAAAGATATCTTCATACAGGATCAACGCTGATAGCACGGCAGAACGCACGACATCGTAAGGCGCATAGAGATCCTTGCCAATCCACAATTCAGGATACAGCGACTCTTGACCAGCATGGCAACGCGCCAGATAAGCTGCACCGCGCTGCAAAATGGTCCGATCGACAGAGTGATGCTGTCCATAATAGAGCAGCGCCGTCAAAGCATAGGCCGTCTCTTCGACGGTTCCAATCTGGAAGTAGCCCCATGAGCCGTCATCATTTTGCGTGTGCAGTAACCAATCGATCGCCGGTTGATAGGCGTGCTCCAGGTAGTGCCCTTCCGCCAACAGCGCAACCACCGCGTGCGTCGTGGCGTAATAGGGCGAGGCGTGCCATTTATCGATCCAGTACAGCTCATACACCCGCTTATCCAACAGCGTCACGATAATCTGTTCCTGCACCTCGCGCCGATTGGGATAATCGGGCATTACATGCAAGGCTTCTAAAGCATGGACGTTGGTGCCGACACTTGGATTGCGCTCGTAGTCGTAAGTGCGGAAAACGCGGGTCCGAGGATCTTCAAACCGCGCGAGAATCTGCGGATCAAATCCAGCGCCGCCTGCGATCAGCAGTTGGGCTGTGACGGACGTGATGTCACCATCCGTGATTCCAAACGTAGGATCAAGCCCAATGCCGGTCGGGCCAAGGTTGGACCGCAAATCACTCCACACCACAGGTCCGGCAAATTCCGTCAGTGGCTGCCCGCTGAACATCAGATTCTTCAATACCCAGACCAGTTCAAAAGTGTGAAAAGGATAGAGATAGATGACATGCTGGTCGTGCTGCCGGATGTTCTCCAGGTAGGCCAAAGCTCGCTCATCACCTGGATTGTGCAACAGATAATAGGCGGTCGTCGCGGGAGAGTTGCCCAACGAGCCATTCGCCCCTAAGGCCTGGCGAAGTCGTTCCCGATCGGCCGAATAGCCCAGGAATTCCAACGAGTGTATCGTGCTGACGCGCGGCGAATAGAGAAGATCGGGCGGAATCAGGCGGAGCTTGGCGGTTTGAATCTCGCCATAGCCGCAAGTGTGGGAGGGCACATCGAGTCCCGCGCCCTGTGCCTCCAACAACAGCGTTGGCAGCAGCAGTTCAAAGCCCACCAACTCAAATGGATCGCGTGACAACAAATGCAGATGCCGCCACACATACTGCTCGGCCCGTTTGATAGAAGCTTGCGCATGACGGCTGAAGCCGTTTTGCCGCAGGGCGATCAACGCTGTGAGCGTGCAGATAATGCGCTCGTGGTAGTAGACAATCTCACCACCCCAGCTGCCGTCGCTGTGCTGATTGTCCAGCAGCCAATCGATCAAATCCGGCCAGCGTGAGCTGCCATCGAGTGCACGCAAGCGAGCCATCCAACCGATGTCGTAAGGACTCGGCCCCATGCGCTGCCGCAGATTGCGCACCAGTTCGCGTGCTTCGCTCTTGTAGTCCATGACCATTCCTCATCAAATAAATCCAAGCAATAGCAGTTCACCCTAGCCTAGAGTGGATTCCCGCTTTCGCAGGAATGACCGGCTCTACAAGGAAGGCGCAGATCAATTTAGGAGTTTGATTCTTCAGGGATCAAGGGATACCAGGTACCGTTGCGTATCACGCCTATTCCCAGCGTTGTTTCTCGATAAGTCTGATAGAACGTGCGCATCGCACCAAATTCATCATTAGCCAGATCGGAATAGTTCGATTTGGCGGAGGCTCGCCGACTGTAGAGATGATCGTACAGTATCGCTCGCAACTGGCGCTCGGTCAGATAGGGCGATGGCGCTACGGTGAAATACAGGCTGGTGTCATCCGTTTCCAGCAGCGGCATGCTGAAGACATTGAACTTGCCCGAAGTAATGAACAGGCTGACGGGAGGCAGCAATTCACCATAGTACATTTCGATCAGTGCTTGACGGTCCGGCATTTTTCCCTGGCTGAGGTATGCCTGAACGGCTAACTCCATCGCATCTTCCAGAGCACGGCGGGTGCTGACCCCATAAAACAACCGGCGCTGCCGGTGTTCCCGCGTGCGGCCCATGATTTGATCGAAGTGGCCGAGAACGTCGGCGCACTCCGTGTCGGGAAAAATCTTCCGGTAGTCGCCGTAAAAACGGACTCGCACCTGATAGTCCTGGTAGAAGCGGGTGAAAATCGGATGCGTGGCTACCGCAGACAAACCTGTCGCGATGAATTGCTGCCGATACGCTTCGCCGCGCTTTAGCATGACCGGCTCGAAGATTGGCGCCAATAGGGTGTCAATCCCATGGTCAAACAAGAGCTGATACAGCTCAACATGCCGGCGACTGTTCAGCTCAATGTAATCCGCTTCCGTGGCGTCAGGATGCTCCAGCAGAAACCAGCGGCGTGTCCCGTTCACGGGAAACACGCACACGGTGGCGTTGGCGCGACGCACCTCATCAGCCACCGCTGAACAATTCAGGTTTTGAAACGTGTCAAAATCCATGCCCGTATCCTGTCGCCTATTTTTTCGCGGCCGCGCGCGTGATTTCTCTTTTTGTCCAGGCCAACATATTCAGCGTATGCACCAACGGGGACGAAAGTTGACAAACAAACTCGGCCTGCGCCAAGCCCACGATCAGCTCAGCGGCAGTGTTTGGCGCTTGAGGCATTCTCAGTACGGCGTGCCCCAGCTCCAAACGATAATGCGCATCCGATCCGACTGAGCACAGCTTGCCGTGTCGTTGCGCAAAGGCCAACGCGCGCGCATTGTCGGCCTTGAAGACACAGCGCGAATTAAAGACTTCAATCGCATCAATCAAAGGCAAAATGGCGAGCAGATCAGCTTCGCGCCAGGCCCCACTGCGCCAGCGATCGAAAGGATGGGGAACGCTAATGACCGCTCCCTGAGCTTTCAGCCGCGCAATAGCAGCCTGCGGTGTCAAGCCGCGTGGTACTTCTTCCTCGACAAAGTAGGCCAGCAGTTCACCCTGAGTCGTCATGATTTCTTCGCCGACAATGACGAGGTCTGGCACCAGGGCCCGCAGCTCCAACGCCCCGCGGATGGAATGATGATCCGTAATCGCCAGCTTATCAATCCCTTTCTCCTGACAAGCCTGCACGATGTCCACTGGACGCAGCCGTGAATCGTAGGAAGCATACGAATGGGAATGAAGCTCAACCAGCGCCACGTCACATCCCTGATCGGGGACCCTAATGCTAAACCGGCTGCAACGCCAGGCGCCTTGCAGCCGGTTACAAAAGGTGATTCATGTATTCATTTGAAGTCCGGCGTTGCATCACTCGCCGACCGACTCACCTGCTGTGATAACTCATCCACAGGTTTCTGCCAGCATGGTTCCGCCGAGCACTCCGGCCCAGCTAGGCCGAAAAACCAGACCACAGAACTTAGCGCAGCAACTCGGCCAGCCAGCTGAGCTTGACCTTGAGCGCATTGACCTTCATGACCACCTGCGCATTGTCCGGTTGCCGATACAGGATCGCCCCTAACGCCGCGTACAGATCGAAATTCGGGTCGGTCATCGCCTGATCGGCTAGGGCAGATAGTTCGGTATCATCGGCGATCGTCGAAAGCTTTTCCTGCATGCTCAGCGCCACCACCGTCTGCCCGCGCGTCTGGAAGCTCGCCGCCGGATCGATCACCAGCAGCCCACTCTGTTGATCGGTGATGTATTCCGGGTGCAGCGCCAGCACGGCGGCCGTCGGATCAAACAGCGCCACCTGCGGACCATTGAAGTGATTGCGGACCCGCGTCACTGCAGCCTGCAAACGCGCGGCGCGAGATTCGCTGGCGGTGGTCGGCTGAGACGTGGCCGCGGATTGAGTCACCACTGAAGCATACATCTGCAACGGACCGGCCACCAGCTGGCCCAACGCATTGCCACGCGTAGACAGCAAGTTGAAGACATCGGGTGTCACGGTCACCGCGCGAGCCGCATCGGTGGTCACCATCGTCAGTTGCAGTCCGGCATTCAACACCACCGCAGTGGCTTCCGGATCGAACCAAGGATTGAAGACACTCACCGCCGTATTCCCTTCACCGGCGACCGATTTGGCGCCACCCAGCCAGATAATCTTGTAGAGCTGCATCTGAGCCGGGCAAGCTTGCACCGCCTGGGCGATGTTGGTGAGTGGGCCTAGAGCCAGCAACGTGACATCGACTTGAGCGTGTGAACACAGGAAGCCGGCCGCATCCGTCGGCAGGCCGCTCAAGTCATGCGGATTCTGATAGCCCAACCCCCACAAGCCATCTGGGCCATGAACAAACATGCCTTGATGGCTCGCCGGTATATTGAGCGGGGCCGCAGCGCCCATCACTACCGGAATATCCGTGCGTTGGGCCGTATCCAGGAGCAGCAAAACGTTGTTAGTCGCATTCTCCACGTCGGTGTTGCCGGCGACGGTCGTGATGCCGAGGATATTGGCTTTCGAGCTGCTGAGCAGATAAGCCAGCGCCGCGGCATCATCCACGCCGGTATCGGCATCGACGATGAGCGCGACGCGTGGTCGGGGTGCTGCAGCCAACGCCGGCGCCACGCCAGATACAATAAGTGCCAAAATACAGACGAACCACAACACTTTCTTCTTCATGACACACTCTCCTGATAAATGGATTACGGCTCGCTACGATAGACTATTATCTGATAAAGGACCCGGTAACAATCGAGCGCATGGGCCGCTTAGTAAAGAGTTTAGCGAAACGGTACATCCATGTCAAGATAACATTAGTCATGCTTTTGCCTTGAATCTTCGCTTTTTCTCGACAGCGATCAGTGATACAAGTTTGCAATCGGTTTAAGCACATGCCCATTGCCAGTCAGCAGGGCAATTCTAAGATTTGAAAACAGTTTGAAACGCAGCTGGCTTTGTTTGTCCTCTCTCGCTATGTTATAATCCTTTAACAAAATTCCATGAAAATACCAGATGACGGCATCCTCATCAAAGGCAGTCGCGAAGGGTTGTTGATTACCCTCGGCCCAGGCGCGTGGCACATCGTGTTGAGCACGTTGGAAACACGCTTGACCACCACGCCTGAATTCTTCAAGGGCGCGCGGGTCGCCTTGCTGGTTGGTCCCCGCAAACTGGTTGAGGCCGATGTGCGCGCGGCGCGTGATTTGCTGGCGCGCTACGACGTGGTGTTGTGGGGATTGCTGAGCGACGACGAAGAAACGCAGCACGCCGCCGCGGTGTTAGGGCTTGATGCCCAGCTGCCGCAGCGTGAACGACCCGAGCCGCGCCCGCAACTGGTGGAGCCGGCCAGCGCGATCGAGCTGCCACCACCGATCGAGGCAGCGATCGCCGATGATCCTGAAACCGGGCTCGTCGCACGGCGCACGTTGCGATCGGGACAGCAGCTGCGGCATCCGGGCAGCATCGCCGTGCTGGGCGATGTGAATCCGGGCGCAGAGATTGTCGCCGGCGGTGACATCATCGTGTGGGGCAAGCTGCGCGGCACGGTGCACGCCGGAGCAATGGGCAACGACAATGCGATCGTGTGTGCGCTGGATATGACGCCCACACAGCTGCGCATCGCGCAGTACTTCGCGCGCTCACCGGAGGGCCGCCGCCGCAAGCCCACCCCGGAAGTGGCGCGTGTCAGGAATGGGCAGATCGTCGCCGAGTCGTGGGAAGTCAAATAAGGAATATTCAATGATCACTGAGAATTGATCATTGAAGGAGGATGGATGCCCGCACGAGTCATCACTGTCACTTCCGGCAAAGGCGGCGTGGGTAAAACCACCACCACCGCTAATGTCGGCGTTGCCCTGGCGCTGCTGGGCAAACGCGTGGCCTGCCTGGACGCCGACATCGGCCTGCGCAACTTGGACGTGGTGCTGGGGCTGGAAAACCGCATCATCTATGACGTGGTCGATGTGATCGAAGGACGCTGCCGCCTGCGCCAGGCTTTGATCAAAGACAAGCGCTTGTCAGAGCTATATTTGTTGCCCGCCTCGCAGAAGCGCGACAAGAGCGCGGTGCGGCCCGAGGATCTGATCAAGATCTGCAATGACCTCAAGCCGGAATTTGATTTCGTGCTGATCGATTCGGCGGCCGGCATTGAGGAAGGGTTCAGGACGGCGGTTGCCCCGGCTGATGAAGTGGTCATCGTGACCAACCCGGAAGTGTCGGCGGTGCGGGATGCCGATCGGGTGGTCGGGTTAATCGAGGCGGTCGAGAAAGGCCCGGCACGTTTGATCGTCAATCGACTCAAGCCCGGTCTGGTCCAGCGCGGCGACATGCTGGACACCGGCGATGTGCTGGACATTCTCGCCATCGATCTGATCGGCATCGTCCCGGAAGACGAAGGGGTATTGATCTCGACCAATCGCGGCAACCCGGCCGCGTTTGATGAGAAATCGGCGGCGGGGCGATCGTTCCGCAATATTGCGCGCCGCTTGAATGGCGAAGACGTGCCGTTTGAAACATTCAAAGACCAGTCAGGCTTATTCAGGCGCTTATCGCGTATACTGCACCGCGATGGTTCGCGCCGCAGCAGGTGAACCGTATGAACAAGATCAAGCGTTTCTTCCAACGTTCTGCGCAACCGTCCAGCCGCGAAGCGGCCAAACAGCGTCTGCAGCTGGTGCTGGTGCACGACCGCAACCAGATCGAACCCGGCATGTTGGAGCTCATCAAAGACGAGATTATCGCCGTGATCTCCAAGCATCTGGATATCGATCGGAATAACGTCCAGGTGAATTTCACCCAGGGTGAGCGCGAAAGCCGCCTGGTCGCCGATATTCCGCTATCGTCCAAACGCCCTACCCGCAAGTGATAGTTGAGTGTTGAGTGTTGATTTATGATTGAATCGCAACCAACCATCAACAATTTTTAATCGGTACTTAAAAATGACTACGGTCCGAACGTCTTACAACCCGGCTGAATACAACCGCCTGTCGTGGCGGCATTTTGATTTCTGGCTGCTGCTGATCGTGGTGGCGCTGGTCGCCATCGGCGTCATGATGATCAGCAGCGCCACGCAAAACTCGATCGATCCCGACCTGGCGAACGCGGCCCGCCGCCAGGCTTTGTATGCTCTCATCGGCGTTATCGTGCTCATCCTCACGGCCACCATCGACTATCGCATCTGGTACAACGCGCGGCATGTGCTCTACGTGCTCAGTCTGCTCTTCCTGATCATCACGCTTATCTTTGGATCGGGTGAGATCGGCGGCGTGGGCCGTTGGTTGGATTTGTCGGTATTCCCGGTGCAGCCCGCCGAATTGGCCAAGGTGCTGTTGATTCTGGCGCTGGCCGGTTTCCTCGCCAATCGCACCGATTCGATCCGCACCATGCGCACCCTGGTGTTCTCGCTCATCTATATCGCAGTTCCGGCGTTGTTGGTTTTCTTGCAGCCCAACCTGAGCACGGCCATGGTCTACCTGTTTATCTGGCTGGCGATGGTCATTGCGGCAGGCACGCGGAGCAAGCATCTGGCGGTATTGGGGGGCGTGGGTCTGCTGCTGCTGCCACTCATCTGGGTAGCCATGGCCCAGTATCAACGCAATCGCATCATGGCTTTCCTCAATCCGGATCCGGCTTCCAGCGGGAGGTACAATCTCGATCAAGCGTTGATCAGCATCGGCAGCGGCGGCTGGTTTGGACAGGGTTATGGCAGTGGCAGCCAGAACCAGCTGCACTTTTTGAAAGTGCGCCACACTGACTTTATCTTCTCGGTCACGGCCGAAGAGATCGGGTTCGTCGGCGCCGTGTTGATTGTGGGCCTGTTCGGGGTGTTGATCTATCGGCTGGTGCGCATCGCCGATCGTTCACGTGACGGCTATGGCGAGTTCGTCGTCATCGGCGTGGCCGCCATGATCTTCTTCCACGCGGCCATCAACATCGCGATGAATCTCAACATCGGTCTCGTCGCGGGCCTGCCCCTGCCCATGGTCAGTTACGGCGGCAGTTCGCTCATCACGATGCTCCTCGCCATCGGCCTGGCCGAGAGCGTCATCATGCGCCATCGCAAGATCGAGTTCTGACGCATGGCACGCCGCAGCGCCATATCCCGCCATTGGTTGAACCCGCTTTCGCTTGTGCTGGGCGCCTTGCTCCTGGCCGCCTGCGCACGCACGACCGCGTTTGCTACCGAACCGCGCGCGGTGACTTCGCAGGTCAACACGACGCAACCAGCGAAGCCCCGCACGCCCACCGGCATCACCATCGTCGCAGTCGCCAAAGCCACCCAGCCTGCGACGCCGACCTTGAAACCGCCTGTTACCATTACGGCCAATCAAAGGCCGAAATCGCCACTAGTGATTGTGCAGGGCCGCGTGTATGATGCGGGACAAGGCCTCCAACATCGCCTCAGTAATGCGACGCTGGAGTGGCAATTCTTCGCACCCGATTGGCAACAGTACAACGGGCGCTTAGCGGTTCCCGAAGATGGACTCTATCGTTTGGCGCTGCCCATTCGCGCGAGTGATGAGGTCGTTATCATGGCGCGCGCCCCCGGTTATTTTCCCAGCACGGCCCACATTCACGGCAATCAATTAAGCGCCTACGGCTCACGCCTCAACTTCGGCCTCGTCAGCGATTCCGGCGCGGCGCCCACCCTGCCGGGCGATCTGGGCACTATTCAATTGCGCGGAATCGTGTACAATTCGGCGCGCGGCCTCAAAAGCCCGATCGCGCAAGCCGCCATCACCATCATCAACAACTCAGTCGTACAGCCCACCACCCGGATCGATGTGACGACTAGCTTATCCGGCACGTTCGATCTTATGCTGGAGCTGCACACCACCGATCGGATTGATTTCACGATCACGGCCACGGGCTATCTGACCGGCACGCTCAACAAGAACGCCAAAGACCTGACCAAAAATCCACAGCTCTCGATCGGTTTGCGACCCGCCCCAAAGACCCAGTGACACGCACCACGCAACAGTGCGAAGCCTCCCTATGGGACGCACCACGCAGCAAGACCTGAGGCGGCGCGTGGTACATTATCAACGGAGAAATCCCCATGACGATACGCGTTCGTTTTGCCCCCAGCCCGACCGGCTTCCTGCACGTCGGCGGCTTGCGCACCGCGTTGTTCAACTGGCTCTTCGCCCAGAAGATGAACGGCACTTTCATCCTGCGCATCGAAGACACCGATCAAAAACGCTTCACACCCGGCGGCGTGAAAGCCATCATGGAAAGTTTATGGTGGCTGGGCTTGCAGTGGGATGAAGGCCCCAACCGCGCGGAGCTACGCCAGATGCAGACCAACGAAGACTTCGAAAGCGCGCCCGACATCGGCGGACCGTACGGGCCGTATGTCCAATCGTTGAAGGTGAAACGCCATCAAGCCGCCGCCGAAGAATTGATCGCGCTGGGCAAAGCGTATCGCTGCGATTGCACCGCCGAGCGGTTGGATCACATGCGCCAAGAGCAGATGGCGCGCAAAGAATCGACGCACTACGATCGGCACTGCCGCTTCAAGCAACCGGGCGAAGTCGATCCGAATAAGCCGCACGTCGTGCGCCTGGCCGTGCCACTGGAAGGCACCACGACCGTTCATGATTTGATTCGTGGCGACATCACGGTGGATTACACGAGGCTCGACGACTTCGTAATTCTCAAATCCGATGGGTTCCCCACCTACCATCTGGCGGCGATGGTCGACGATCACGACATGCACATCTCCCACGTGCTGCGCGGCGATGAGTGGCTGCCGTCGCTGCCGAAGCACGCCTTGATCTATCAGGCGTTTGGCTGGGAGCCGCCGATCTTCGCGCACCTACCGGTGATTCTCAATCCATCAGGCAAAGGCAAGATGAGCAAGCGCAAGGCGACTTCGGCGGACTCGGTCTTCGTCACCGAATTTCGAGATGAGGGCTATTTGTCTGAAGCACTGCGCAACTTCCTCGCCTTCGTCGGTTGGGCGCCGGGTTCCGGCATCGAGAAGGAGATCATGCCCATCGCAGAGATGATCGAGCTCTTTGACTTAGCGCATGTCAATCCCGCGCCAGCGGCCTTCCCGTACGACAAACTCGATTGGATGAATGGCATGTACATCCGCGCCCTGCCCGTCGAGGAATTAGCGAAACGCATCTATCCGTTTCTGATCAACGCCGGGATCGAAGTCGATCTCGATCGGCTGATCAAGATCACGCCGGATATTCAAGAGCGGCTGGAAACATTGAGGGATGCCGTCGAAGCCACTGATTTCCTGTTCGTTGAAACGGTCTCACCCGATCCCAAGCAGCTCATCGGCAAGGGCCTGACGCAAGAATCGACGCTGCAGGTTTTGCAGCAAGCCGAAGCCTTGATCAGCACCTTCGAGCCATTCGAAGCAGAGCCGCTGGAACACGCCTTCCGTGCCACCGCCGAGGCCGCCGGGATGAAACCCGGCCCGTACTTCTCGCCGCTGCGCGTGGCGGTGACAGGCAAGACCGTCTCACCGCCGCTCTTCGGTTCGATCGTCGCGTTGGGACGCGCGGAAACCATCAAGCGGTTGAAGAACGCGCAGCAGTTGTTGGCCGGTTGAGCATTTGTTATAATGCACTGCAAGACGATCCACGAATCACACGAATCCACACTAATGATTTTTCGTGTTGATTCGTGTCAATTCGTGGATCAATCTTTGTCTTAAGGAAGTCCATCTATGTCGCCTGAAGAAACCACCATGACACCCACCGACTTTATCCGGGAAGCCGTGAAAGAGGATTTGAAGTCGGGGCGCTTCGCCAAAGTTCACACGCGCTTTCCGCCGGAACCCAACGGCTACCTGCACATCGGCCACGCCAAGGCGCTGATCATCGACTTCGGCATTGCCCAGGATTTTGGCGGCCTGTGCAATCTGCGCTACGACGACACCAACCCGACGAAGGAAGATGTCGAGTACGTGGATGCGATCAAGGAAGACATTCACTGGCTGGGCTTTGATTGGGACGATCGGGAGTATTACGCTTCCGATTATTTTGAGCAGCTCTATAAGATGGCGATCAAGTTGATCAAGAAGGGCAAGGCCTACGTCGACGATCAAACCGCGGAGGAAGTGAGCAAGACGCGCGGCACGTTGACCGAACCCGGCAGCGAGAGTCCATGGCGCAATCGTTCGGTGGAAGAGAACCTCGAATTGTTTGAACGCATGAAGAACGGTGAATTTCCCGATGGTTCCCGCACGCTGCGCGCCAAGATCGATATGGCGTCCGGCAACATCAACCTGCGCGACCCGGTGATGTATCGCATCATTCATGAGCCGCCCCATCACCGCTACGGCACGCAGTGGGACATCTACCCGATGTACGACTTCGCGCACGGTCAAAGCGATTCGATCGAAGGCGTCACCTTCTCGTTGTGCTCGCTGGAATATGAGGCGCATCGCCCCTTGTACGAGTGGTTCCTGAAAGAACTGGAGATTTTCGCACCGCGCCAGATCGAATTTGCGCGCTTGAACATGAACTACACGGTGATGAGCAAGCGCAAGTTATTACGCTTGGTCAATGAAGCATACGTGCACGGTTGGGACGATCCGCGCATGCCGACCTTGTGCGGCCTGCGCCGCCGGGGTTTTACCGCGAGTTCGATCCGCGACTTCACCGCGCGCGTGGGCGTGGCCAAAGCCGACAACATGGTCGATGTGGCGCTGTTGGAAGCGTGCCTGCGCGAAGACCTGAACAAACATGCTTTACGCCGCATGGCCGTGCTGCGCCCGCTCAAGTTGGTGATCGACAATTATCCGGATGATCTCGTCGAAGAGATGGATGTGCTCAACAATCCCGAAGATCCCGGCGCGGGCACACGCAAGGTACCGTTTTCCAAAGTGCTGTACATCGAACAGGAAGATTTTCAAGAAGTGCCGCCACCCAAGTACTATCGCCTGTTCCCCGGCAACGAAGTGCGCCTGCGCGCTGCCTACGTCATCAAGTGCACCGGGGTGGTGAAAGACGATCAAGGCAGCGTGCTTGAAGTGCATGCCACCTATGATCCGGCGACGCGCGGCGGCGACACGCCCGATGGCCGCAAGATCAAATCGACGCTGCACTGGGTTTCGGCCGCGCACGCCATTCCGGCGGAAGTGCGCCTGTACGATCGGTTGTTCAATCGACCCGATCCCGAAGCCGGTGAAGATTTCATCGCCAACATCAATCCCAACTCGCTTACCGTGTTGAGTGAATGTTGCGTGGAAGGCAGCCTGGCAGGCACCCACCCTGGTGATCGTTTCCAGTTCGAGCGCCAGGGTTACTTCTGCGCCGATCTGGATTCAACGCCCGCAAAGTTGATCTTCAACCTGGCGGTGGCGTTGAAAGATACCTGGGCGAAGATCGAACAGAAGCGCAAGTGATTCGGTAGTTCCCGAAAAAATTACGGAAGAGATTCAGATCATACGGCCAGCCGATCTGAATCTCTTCTTTGTTTTTCTGAATTGCTTCGGGTTTTTTGTTGACAGTCAGCGATCTCAATGCTATTATCACCCATCTTTTTTCCTCGGACTGAGCGAGGAGCTTATCTCCTCCTTTATCAAGCGCTATAACCTGACTCCGATGTACCGTGGCTCTCTAGCCCATCTTGGCCGCTGCAGCTGAGCAGAGGTTCGACATGTCGGGCAAAACACAAACGACTGAAGCCAGTACCGCCAGCAAAACTCCGGTTAAACCCGCTTCTCCCCAGGTAGAAGGGATGCTCGATATCGCGTTGCCCGGCGGAACGACCGGCGTGATGGATCGTCTTCAGGCCGATCCGCGCGCGTTGAATTCGCGCGAAGTCTTGCAGCTCCAGCGCACAGTGGGCAACCGATCGGTCACTCAATTGTTGATCCCGCGCGGGGCACATGGTATCCAGACCAAATTAACCGTCGGCGCGGCGCATGATGAGTACGAAGAAGAAGCCGATGAAGTAGCCGAGCAGGTTATGCGCATGCCGGCGTCAGCTTTTTCCCCGCCCGCTGGTGAAGATGATCCGCGTGACGGCAAACAAGCCATTCGACGCGCAGTAGAAGACAAAGAAGACATCCAGACCAAGCCCTTGGCGGCAACGATTACGCCTCTGGTACAGCGCGAGATTGAATCGGAAGAAGAAGAACTTCAGACTAAACGCCAATCGGCCGCAGACAGCTTTGAGGCGGACACTGCTTTCGAGAGCCGCTTAAACACGACTCGGGGGAGTGGCAGTCCCCTACCCGCTGAAGTGCGCGCCTTCATGGAACCGCGCTTTGACGCGGACTTCAGCAGCGTGCGCATTCACACCAACAGCGAAGCGGCGCAGCTCAATCGCGAGGTGAGCGCCCAGGCGTTTACGCACGGTCAGGATATTTATTTAGGTGAAGGCAAAAGCGATCTGACTTCCAGTGAAGGCAAGCAGCTGCTGGCGCATGAGTTGACGCACGTCGTGCAGCAAGGCGGGGCCGTCGCACGCAAGCCGGTAGTGCAGCGCGCTTTAGAAACAGAGCCGGAAGCGGCCCGGGAAGAAGCGCAGCCACTATCGATGGAGGCCGCACTTGCCGAAGCGCAGGCAGAAGTCACAGACGCCGATATCGCGCAAGAAGCGGTGACGGTTGATACCACGCCGATCGAACTGCCTGCCACCAACGAGATCGCCGGTGTTAACGTCGATGCCGGTGGTGGCGCAGTCGCTGCGCCGGTGGCCGAAGCCGAGCCAACCGCTGAAGCAACCCCGGCCGTCGCGGAAGAACCCGCCGCCGCAGAACCGGTTGCGCCAACAACCGAAGTCGCAGCCGCAACCACAGAACCAGCCGCGTCGACCACACCCACGGAAGCAGTCGCAGACGTAACAGCCTCGACGGTCACGGCGCAACCAGCTGCTGTACCAACCACACCTGCTGCTCAAGTGAATGTGCCGACGGCTGAAGCGAATGAGCCAACTGCGGAGGCGGCCGCAGTGAAACCAGATCAGGCTGCACCCGCGGTCGATGCGACGACTCAACTGGCCGTGCCCGCTTCCGCCAAGGCAGCGATCAAAGAAACGCAAACGCCCGCGCCTGCGACTGAAACCAACGCGCCAACGGCCGAGACGTCAGCAACTCAAGACACGGCTGTGGCCTCAGCCACGGCGCAACCCCCCGCTTCAACGCTGGAAGGAAGCGCCCCCGCCGCGGACGCAGAGTTGGATGATGAAGATAAAGACAAACTAGCGACGGTACGGCGTAAAGCGATCGGGAGCACCGTTCAACGGCAGGTCGCCGTCGCGCCGAAAACGCCGCAAGAAGATCAAGCTTTCCAGCAAGTGGTGGTGAAGAGTAAACAGGCCGCGCAACAAGAAAAGGCCCACGAACCAGCCACGACGACTTCGGTGAAGGCCCAGGCTGCGTCTGATCCAAAGGGCAAAGATGTGGAAATGGCGGCGCAGAACCGGCAAGTGGCCGAAATGCAGGCACAGCCGGCCGGAACGTTCGATACGGCCGCCTTCAAAGCACAGCTGCTTGAAAAGGTTGCCGAGACGGCGCCCAAGACATTAAAGGAAGCCGACGAGTTCAAGAACAACAACAAGATCAGCGCCGTCAAGCAAAGCGTCGCCGGAGAAGTCAAAGAAGAAAAAGAGAAGGCTGAAGGGCCGATCGAAGAGAAGGCCGAGGAAGCACCTGATAAGAGCGGCATTCCCGCGAAAGATGTCGCCGCGCTGGAAAAGACTGACGCCGGGCCAAAGCCCACTAACCCCGGCGCAAAAGACGCCGCCCCCAAAGCGCGAACCAACGCGGAAGTGGCGACGCCGCTGCAAGAAGAAAGCGCCACGCTCGATAAGCAGATGAGTGCGGCCCACGTCACCGAAGAGCAGCTCGAGAATTCGAACGAGCCGGAATTCAAGGGCGCCTTGCAGAGCAAGAAGGGCGCGCAGAAGAACGCGGTGGAAGCGCCACTAGACTATCGGCAAGGCGAGGCTGCGACCTTAGAACAGGCGCAGAACACCGCCCAGACCACCAGTGAGATCAAGGCTCAAGAGACGCACAGCGAGAAAGAACAACTCCTGGCGCAGGTGTTTGGCATGCAGGGCCAAACGAAAGGCGTGGACGAAGGCAAGCGCCAGGAAGTCGCCAATCATATCTCCGATATTTATCTGAAGACCAAGCAGGATGTCGAAAAGGTCCTGGGTGATCTGGATGGCGAGGTCAACAAGCGCTTTGACGCCGGCGCCGAAGAAGCCAAACGGGCCTTCGAGGAACATGTCGATCAGCGCATGTCGAAGTATAAGTGGGATCGCTATCTCAGCATTCCACTGATCGGCCTGGGCCAGTGGGTGGCCGATCAATTCATGGGTCTGCCTCCTGAGGTCAACGTCTTCTACGTCGAAGGCCGCAATGTCTATCTGTCCAGGATGGATAGCTGCTTGACGGGCATCGCCATCTACATCGGTGGGCAACTGAATCGCGCCAAGCAGCGCGTGGCCGAGGGCAAGCAAGAAATTCAAACTTACACAGCTGGCTTGTCACCCGAATTGCAGCAAGTGGGGCGTGAGGCCGCGGACAAGATTCAAGGCAAATTCAACGAACTGGACGAATCGGTCGACAGCAAGCAAAGCGAACTGGTTGATTCGCTGGCGCAACGCTACGTCGAAAAATCGCAAGAGCTTGATTCTCGCATCGAGGAAATGAAGCAGGCGAACAGCGGCTTGGTCAACATGGCGGCCCAGGCCATCGGCGGCGTGATCAAGACCATCCAGGACCTGGCGACGATGCTGGGCAATGTCTTGCAGCGCGCGGCGAATGCCGTCTCCGCCATTCTGAAAGATCCGATCAAGTTCTTGAGCAATCTGATCGATGGTGTGAAGCAGGGCTTGCAGCGCTTTGTGTCCAACATCGGCACGCACTTGCAGACCGGCCTCATCGGCTGGTTGACGGGCGCGCTGGGCGGCGTGATTACGGCCTTCCCCAAGAGCTTCAGCGATCTGCGTGGCATCTTGAATATGGTGCTGGAGATCTTCGGCCTGACCTACGCGCGCATCCGCCAGAACGTCGTGAAGGGACTGGGCGAACGCGGCGATGAGATTTTCGGCGCGCTGGAAAAGGCTTGGGAGATTTTCCAGATCATCCGCACCGAAGGGCTGGGTGGGTTGTGGGAATTCATCAAGGATATGGTCGGCGACCTGAAGGCCATGGTCATCGATCAAATCCAGACCATGATCGCGCAGGAAGTGATCCAGGCCGGCATCCAGTGGGTGGTGAGCTTGCTGGGCGGACCGGCGGGCGCGTTCATCAAGGCGGCGCAGGCCATCATCAAGATCGTAATGTGGTTTGTGAACAACGGCAGCAAATTGCTGGCGCTGGTCAATTCCGTCATCGACTCCATCGCGGCCATCGCCGCTGGCAATGTGAGTGCGGCGGCGCAGTACATTGAGAATTCGCTGGCCAAGGCGGTCCCGCTGCTCATCGGGTTCCTGGCCGACCTGCTCGGCCTGGGCGGTATCGCCAAGAAGGTCCAGAACATCATCGCCAAGATCCGCGCGCCGATCGACAAGGCCATTCAGTGGGTCGTCAAGAAGGCCGTCGCGCTGGGGAAGAAGTTGCTGGCAAAGCTGCGCTTCGGCAAGAAAGGCGAAACCGAAGGCGAGGCAAGCAATCCAGAAGTACAAAAGCGCTGGGATGATGGCATGCTGGCACTAGGGCAATTGAAGGAAAAATCGAAACAGGATCCGTTATCGCAAGAAGAAATCAACACAGAACTTACCGGTATCAAATCCAAGTATCAGTTCAAGGAGCTAACCGCTAAACACGAGGGAGAAGATTGGCAAGTTTACGCGGACATGAATCCCAAGACGACGCTTACCGGCTTTGAGGGCGAAGGCGACATTGATGAAGCCAATATCAAAAAGGCCGTGGCGGCAGCGGGTGGGGTTATCCAATTCATGAAAGCCATGGCCGCGGGACAAACGATTGAAGGGATCGATCGATCCAAACTTGAAAAAGCATGGGGAGAAAACCAGAAGATAAAAGATTGGCTAAAAGACAAGTTCCGAGATGCCAACCCCGGCAATCATGAATGGATCCCGAGCAACATGATAATGGATGTCATCAATCGCGCGACAAACGTGGCGTGGGGAGTAGAGGTGGCTAATTGGATTGATCTACATCACGAACTCAGGACCGATACGTCATGGGTCATCTTTAGCCCCGACTATTCTCCCAAACGAATCAAGGGACAGGTCGTGCTGCAAGGTCATCCGGGCGCAATCTACATTCGCACCACAAACAGTGAGGGCGCGGAGTATCTTCAACCGCAGACGGCGGGAGTCAACAAATGGCATGATTCGCTCCGCAGCAAGTTCACCAACAACACCACGGCGGTGAATGTACTGGGGTCTCTGCGAACGTTTTTTGGCTATACCGTGTGGGACGGCAAGAGCCTGCCCGGCAACCTACATCCTGAACATCGCGACAGCAGCGGTCAATTGCTCGATATGAATGCACTCAAGGGCCAACAGCAAGCCAATTTCGATAAGACGCAGGATATGTTCAGCAACCTGATGACTAAGTATTCATGACCAAGACAGCGGGGAGTTGTTAAACCAACCTCGGGCTCGAAGGGATTGTAGCATGGCTAAACGGATAACAGGCAATAATCACGAAGCCGCGACATGGGTGGATAGGTCTTCGCTTCCGGCCGCCGTCAAAAAGTCGTTGCGGCAGTTCATTCAGAGATTTCCGACCTTGGAATACTACAAGTTGGAAAATGCGGCGATGTTGCCGGAACCCGCGTGGCTGCGCGTCATGAGTGAAACGTTGCGCGGCTTCATGCCAAATGGGCTGCTCTGGGTGCAGTTGGATGAATTTGCTCAGTCGAAACCTTCGGATCTGGTTCTGCAGGAGATATGGTATCACCGCATGTTTACCACCGAGGTGAGTTCAGAATATGAACGTATTCTCCTAGGCGAACATCAACTTTTGATTCTCTATTCTTGGCTGGAGACTTTAGGATCGATATTGGCCGTCAAAGTCAACGATGCAGCAGATCAGCGCATTTACGAATTTAGTTACAACGACATCATCGCCCACAATGACAGTGAAGGTCAAATCTCCCCCGAGGCCACACGTGTTGCATTTAATTCCTATGCTGAAATGCTAGATCATATTGTGGCAGTCAAACTAGAAACCGGTGAAGTAATTCGGGCCCACAGGTAGTCCCTTTGCTTACACGCTAGCAGGCACTGCCCTGCAAGAACTGAATTTTATCTTGCAGGGCTTTTTGTGCCTATTAGACGATACATTTACTCGCCTCCCTTCCCCTATTGATCCTCACCGCAAGCCTCCGCCAATCTGTGATACCATCCGTCTCGTTTGATCGGAGGTCGTGTGTCACAGAGTCCACTTACCCGCCGAAAATTCTTGAAGTTGAGTTCAGCCCTCGGGGCGACGTTGGCCCTATCGAGCGGCTGCCGTTCGCTGCTGGATCAGATCAGTTCGCTTGAACCCACACCCGCCGCAACGATAGGCGTAAGCCCGTTGAAGACGCCGCCCACGCCCACCACGACGATGGCGGTGCCGGAGCCATCGCCTCTGGCAACCGCCATCCCCAATCCGACGGCGACGCCCGCGCCACACTTGAAACTCAAAGCGCCGAGTGGTGGCAGCAAGATCGGCTTGCACGTCGTCGGCGGGCCGCGTGACGGATTGGATGAATTCTTGCTGCGCTGCGCGGTGACGGAACATCCCGTCGCACTGATCAAATGCGTGGACGATTTCGAAGCTGCCTTCAAAGCCAAACGCCTCAGTGACAAAACTTTGACGGTGGGGCGCGTCAATGCGGCGTGGCTGAGTCGCAAGAACGAAATAGACATGCAGGCCTGGGAGCCGCCCGAGTTCTCGCCCCAAGTCGAGTTTAATTACACCACGGCGCAAGAAGCCGCCGAGAAATACTACGAGTTAGTGCTGCCCACCTGGAAACTCAATCCCGTCATCGATGTGTGGGAGACGTTCAATGAGTTCTCCTGGCACTGGAGTTGGCAGGCCGATTTCTATCTCCGCTTGATGGATCTGGCAGAGGCCGATGGCTATCGGCTGGGACTGTGGTCGCCCAGCACCGGCAATCCGCCTGCTGAGTTCTATCCCGAAATCGCGCGCACCTGTCGCAGAGCCAAAGAGCATGGCAATCACATCTTGTGTGTACACGAATACGGCCTCGATGGATTGTTGAAAAGGGCATCACCCGATCTGGTGACGCGTTACCGCCAGCTCTATCGGTATCTGGAACAGGAAGATGCTGTGATCCCACTCGTGATCTCAGAGGCCGGAGAAAACGGCGGCGGCGGTTTTACAGACGTCGAAACGTTCGTTGACGATTTTGCCTGGTACGACCGGCAGCTCAGTCAGGATGATTACGTGATCGGGTGCGCGGCGTGGACGCTGGGCGATTGGAGTGGCGCGAATTTCGCGGCCGCGCTGCCCGCTCTGGCCGATTACATTACCGGTCAACCGGGCCCCTGGACGAGGACCTACCTGCCTCTGATCGGAAAAGATCAGGCCCAATAGCCGGTCAGACGGGCGCTGAATTTCGCCCTTGTCTAACCAGCCGATCGGGCATACAATAGCCCCATGGAAATGGACACGCTTGAGGTTGTTGGCCGCCTTAGGCAAGGCTGAATTGCGAGAGCGAAGTATCCGTTTTCCCCATCAAGGAGATTAGGTTTCATGGCAACAGGATCTGTGAAGTGGTTCAACGATGCGAAGGGGTTCGGGTTCATCACCCAAGATGACGGTGGCGAGGATGTCTTCTGCCATCATTCAGCGATCCAGATGGAAGGTTTCAAAACCCTGAAGGAAGGCCAAAAGGTGGAGTTCGAAGTCACCCGTGGTCCGAAGGGTCTCCAGGCCGCCAACGTCCGCAAACTTTAGTCGTTTACTGAAACCACCACACCAACGCCCGGCGCATTTTGCGTCGGGCGTTTTGTTTTGCCTGGAAAGCGCGGGGATCCCTCAGCGCGGCTGCTTAATTTCAACGGCTCTTCCAACTTCAACGGGAATCGCTCCCGCTGGATGGGTACATCCAGCGCTTGGGAGCAGCGGATGTACCCATCCGCCGGGAGCATCTGATAACAACCCCGCTCAAGTCGGATGAACCATTTCAACGTAGCGATCCAACGGAAACGGTTGGCCGTGCCCCGGATAGACGATCTTCACCTTGAGATCTTGTAGTCTTTCGACACTGGCCTGCGCTGCGGCCAAATCATCCATGATCGAATTGAGCGCGGGCTGCTTGGTGTTTTCGAGCAGGTCGCCGACAAACAAATCGCCGTTGGCGGTCAGGATTCCGATCGAGCCTTTGGAATGCCCCGGTAGCGAAAGCACCGTGGCACCGAAGCCGTACTCAGCGAGATCATAGCCATCCATGATCTCGATATCAGGCGTGACCCTGTCTGATGTGCCAAACTTGAAAAGTAACGGAGCGATCGCTTTGAAGATCGGACTGCTCTTGCCCCGGCTCGCGAACATGTCCCCACGTTCGATCATGCCCCAATCAGCTTGGTGCATCGCGAGAGGTGCGCTAAACTTCTGCCGGAGGTAAGCAGCACTGCCGGTATGATCGAAATCGCCATGCGTCAGGATGATCAATTTGAGATCGCCCGGCCGGCAACCCGCGTTGTGCAGTTCTTCTTCGAGCACGCGGCGCTGGTTTGAACTCCCCGTATCGATCAGGACATAGCCCGTGTCGAGTTTGATGAGGTAGCAATTGACGCGGCCCAAGTGATATGGCAATGCCAACGTGATGAGGTTGATTTCTGGTGACATGGTGCTTTCCTTTCAGTATGAACGGGCCATCGACAAGATGACGAAGCCCAGGCCGTGCAGATGGCGCAGCAACCCGATGACGCCCGATTGATCGGTGTGGACCGCCAGCTGCGTGACGACATCATCCTCGTGAACCACCGTTAGCGGCAGCGGACTCATGGCGTTTAGATCGTCCAGCGCCACTGGTCCGTGCACATCGATGTGGTAGGTGCAAACGTCGAGCATGATTGCGTATTCCTTTAGTGGTTCAGCCCGGCCAACTGGATAGACGGATCGCGGTGCTTAGTGACCGCACTGCGTACGAAGAACGCAAAGGGAATGAAGCACAGAGCCGCCATGAACAGGATGACCACCACGCTGGACGCATCGATCGGTGTGGCGGACAATAGGCCGGGAATGAGGCCGAGCGACAACACGCCGTATTGCAGGAACAGCCCCGCGCCGCCCATGTAACCGAGCGCTCCACGCCGCCACAATTGAACTCCGACGACCAGCAAGGCCGGACACGCGATGACCAGATCATCAATCCACTGTGCTACTTCCAACGGGGCGACGGTGGCCTGGCTGGTAAGGGCCGTGATGATCACGCCCACCTGCCGCAGGCTGATCATGATCGCCAGGGCCAACAGAATGCCTCCGCTCGTGCGCGCTGGCACTCGGCCTAAAAGTGATTGACGGATCGTTTCGCCATCGAGGCTGACCATAAGGCCGATCAATGTATAGGCGCTTAAGCTGACCAACCAAACGTACACCAGAAACAACGGGCCGAACGGAACGCCCAGCAGGTAGGTCACGTAAACGTACAGCACGTAAAAAAGTGCGCCTGGCCAACACAGCAGCCCGATCAGTTTGCCACGCCACGCCAGCCACATAGACCCGAGTAGCAGCGGCACTCCGGCGATGAGATTGAGCGCATCGTTGAAGACTAGCCACTGACCGGCTTCACCGGTTGGATACAGGCCGGTCGAGTATAAGAGACCGATGATCGACGCCCCGGCCATGCAGGCCGCCATCACCAACGAGAACGCATAAGCCAGTCGCAAATCACGCTTCACAGGCAGACGATTAGTTGTTGACATGAGAATTCTCCTGGTCGAAATGAACTATCACTGACAGTCCTATCTTACCGGAGAATGAAACGGCGCAGATCACATCTTCATGTGATCTGCGCCTGAAAAGGATGTGGTCTTTCGCCAGTCAGAGCTTACACCAGCTGCAGTTGGCGGGCCTGCGCGATAGCTTTGGTGCGATTGTTGACATTGAGCTTGCCGTAGATGACTTTGACGTGAGAGCGCACCGTATTCACCGAGATGAACAACCGGGCGGCGATTTCTTCGTACTTCAGTCCTTCGGCCATCAGGCGGAGAACATCCACTTCCCGATCGGTTAACGGCACGATCAAAGCCGCTGGCTCTCTGGCAACCGGAACAGTTGATACAGCCGGCTTGTCAATAACGGTGGCTGGCGCCCGGACACTGAAAATAGCCAGGATGCGTTGAACGTGAGCGGCCGACGCAGTCTGCAATTGAGCAGGTTCCAGCAAATCGGCCAGACCCTCACGGATCGGTGATCCGTCCTCGACAAAAATGCTGAGGAACCCTTCCGGCTCAGCCAATTCCACAGCCCGCGCATAATCATGTCGGCTGGCTTGCTGGTCGCCCAGCACGGCGTGCATTTGCCCGCGCACCAAGAGTGCTTCCACCACAACCAGAAGATACTGGCGTTGCAGCGCAGCAGCAATCAGGCGATCGGCCAGCTCAATCCCCGGCGCCAGACTGGCGGGCTCCCCCCTGATCTGCGCTCGATACAGCAGCGTGCGTAAAGCGCTATTGATGAGCAATCCCAGCGAAGAAGTGAACGATCGCCTAGTTTCGAGTTCAGGAAACACGAAAGTCTCTTTGAAAGAGAACCCGTATCCTTGCAGCGCCGCCTCCGCACCCGCTAGACGCTGCTGCGCCAGCGCGAGACGAACCTGCTGGCAAGTGACTTCCTCGCGGATCGCCGCAGGCGCGCCGGGCGGTATAAGATCAATTGCTTGCTGGATCAGGCCGAGAGCCGCATCACGATCGCCTTCGAGTTGGAGGAGGCGTGAATGGAGCACGCGATAGTAAATGGCGCCCGTGTTGTAGCCGCCCAACGCACTTAAATGGATAGCGCGCAAAATATGCGCGCGCGCTTGGTCGAGTTGATGCCATTGATAACACACCTGGCCCAGCACGCCGTACACCACGGCGCTAATGGGCGGCAACGATTCGGATCGGTGCTCGCGCTCACTCACCGGAGCCGCGATCTCGAACGCGAGATGTAACTGGCCGTGCTCAAACGCTAGCAACGCCAGGCCGGACAGGCTCATCATTTCGGCGACGGAATTGCCCGCCGCCCGGCCATGCCTGATCGCCTGTTGATACGCCTCTACCGCCTGCGCATAATCATCCAACAACTGATCGGTACCCGCGCGCGCATACTGGATCAGGCTCTGCACATGGTGATCGTCAGGCTGCGCCAGATCCAACGCCCGATCGGTCAACGCCCTGCTCTCCGCGGCCTGGCCGCGCATGTTGAGCAGCAAGGCTTGCAGTGCCAGCCATTCAGCCTCCAGCGCCGGATCTTTTTCGCTGGCCGCTACCCGATCAAGATACGGAATTGCCAAGGTGTAAGCTCCGCGCAGCGCTTGCATCCACGCCAGGGCCAGGTTAGTTCGAGGGCTGTGCGTTTGCCAGGCGGGCGGCAGGGCCTGCATCCAACCATTCACTGTCTGCACGTATCCCTGCATCACCGTGGCCAGCGCCTGGCGTTCGATCAGCTGCACCGCCAGCGCATAGTCTTCGGCTGCCAGCGCATGCTGAATGGCCTCGCTCACCAGACCTGACTGCACATACCAGTGACTGGCGCGCTGATGCAGTTCGGCCAATTGATCTTTCTGCTGAGCCACCAGACGATCGCGCAACAGGTCGGCAAACAAGTGATGATAGCGGAACCAGCGTTGCTCGTCGTCCAGCGGGATCAGAAACAAGTTAGCGTTCAACAACCGATCGAGCAGCTGCGCCCCATCGAAGCGGCCCGTAACCGCATTACACACTGCACTATTCAGCTTATCCAGGATCGAGGTCTGCAACAAAAACTGTTGAATCTCGGGCGGCTGCCGGTTGAGGACTTCTTCGGTGAGATAGCTCAGAATGTAACGCTGGCTGCCACTGAGGGTAGCGATGAAACTGGCAGGATTAGCGCGATCACGCAAAGAAATTCCGGCCAACTGCAACCCGACGATCCAGCCCTCAGTCCGATCTTCCAACGCGGCGCTATCAGCAGGTGAGAGGGCCAGGCCCAGTACGTCATTCAGAAACCGATCGGCCTCCCGATCGGTGAAGCGTAAATCGCCGGCGCGGATCTCAGTCAGCCGGTTATTGGCGCGTAAGCGCGCCAGCGGCAGCGAGGGATCTTCGCGCGTGAGCAGGACGAGGTGCAGCGTGGCAGGAAGGTTAGCAATCAGCTGCTCCACGACTTGCAGAATGAAGCGGTCCTGGATCACCTGAAAATCGTCGAGGACCAGCAGGCAACGGCCTTCCCAAGTCAGCACGTCATTGAGGAGTGTGGTGCTGATGATATCCGCGGGGGGCAGTTGTCCCGATCGGAGCACGGCCCCGATTTCCTGGCCCAGCGGCTCATGTACTTTGCCCAGCGCGGCAATCAAATACGTGAAGAAGCGCACCGGATCATCATCCGCTGGATCGAGCGACAACCAAGCAACGGGCCAATCTAGCGCACTAACCCATTCACTGATGCACAGCGTCTTGCCAAAACCTGGCGGCGCCGAAACCAGCGTCAGTTGATGGCCGGTGATCAGACCGTCATTCAAGCGGTGCATGAGCTGCGGGCGTTGAACCCGTTTGAGCGGCAGAACCGGACGATGCAGTTTGGTGGCCAGTAAGTTCGCCATCACTCAAGCGCCAGTGGTGCGCAGGACAATAGTGGAGCAAACGATTTTGTCTTTCATGGTGACGGCTATTGTACTCGATGAGGGAGTTTTGGACGAAGCATAGAACTGGATGATCACGGATGTGGTATAATTTAGTCACAATTAACTGGATGTGTGACCAATGTGCCGCCAAACCCTCTTAAGGGCTGGCGGCATTTTTTACCGGCGCAGAGCCGGGGTCTGTAAGGAGACCAAACATGGAAGTTAAACTATATGTTGGAAATCTGTCGTACCTGACCACCGACGAGGATCTACGCGAGTTGTTTGCGCGGGCCGGCACGGTGGCCTCCGTCGCCGTGATCAAAGATCGTGAGACCGGCGCTTCGAAAGGCTTTGGCTTTGTCGAGATGACGACCCAGGCCGAAGCCCAAAACGCGATCAAGATGCTCGACCAGTATCAGATCGGCGAGCGCCCGCTGAAAGTGAACCTGGCCAAGCCGCGCGAAGAGCGCAGCAGCGGCAGCGGCTATCGCCGCTAGTCGCAGCGTGTCGTCTCTGATCTGCAACCGTCAACCATGAAAGGGGTACCCCATGGAATTCATCTCTGGTGACGATGTTGTTCACCCCAGCTACGGAGTGGGCAACATTATGCGACTGGAAGACCGGCAACTGGCCGAAGTTGAAACGCGCCAGTACTATGTCCTGGCGTTTGGCAAGATGACCGTCTGGCTGCCAGTGCAAGCCGGGGCAGCGTCGCCCCTACGCCTGGTTACGGCTCCCCGTGACCTCGATCAATATCGCACGTTGTTGAAAAGCCGTCCGGCGGTCCTGGACCGTGACTACAAAAAACGGCGGCTGGATCTCAACGAACAACTGGCGCACGGCTCGTTCCAGGTCGTGTGTGAAATCGTCCGTGATCTCACCGCCCTGGGCTGGCACAAACCGATGAATGAGCTCGATTCGTCGATGCTCAAGAAAGTCCGCGCGAACCTGTGGCTGGAATGGGCCACCTCCACGGGCCAGCCGCTGCCGGAAGCCATCACCGAAGTGAATGCGTTGCTGCAGGCCGGCGAGCAGACCTACAAATCTTAACGCCGCTGCTCTTTTGTTTAAGCGACAGGAGTAACCCACATGGATCCGACTAAAGACATCTTGCAGGAAAAGTGGCTGGCGGTCAAAGACCAGGTTCCGAAAAAATGGGACAAGCTCACCGCCGAGGATCTGGCCGGGCTGAGTGGCAAGGAAGAGGAACTCGTCAGTATGTTGCAGCAGCGCTACAAATACGGCCGCGTTCAAGCCGACATGGAAATCCGCAACTGGCTGCGCGACAGCGCGAAAGCCTGAACCCGTAGCAACCCCCCTAGCACCAATACTGTTTAGTTAGCGCTCGTCAACCGCGTCCTCGCGGTTGGCCCGCCCGCGAGGACGCGGGCTTGGAGCCTTATCTAAACAGTATTGCCCCTAGCACGGCGAGTCGATTGACTCGCCGTGTTCTGTTTAGAGCGGTTTCCAAGTTGATTTACGGTATCGTCTGCTCTTGGCGGATGGCTACATCCGCCGTTTGAACCGCTGGATGTAACCATCCTGCGGGAGCAGACCCGTAAACCAAACTGGAATCCGCTCTAAGCGCACGCCGAAGGCGCGTGTTCGTTGACGCCGTGTTTGACCTGCGTTTTGATTCATTCTATACTTGCTGCCATGACACCCACCCTCACCCCTCAAGCCTTCGTCGATAAATGGCGGTACATGGAACTGAAAGAACGTGCCGCCTGTCAGGAACACTTCATCGATCTCTGCCGCTTGCTTGAGCACCCCACCCCCGCCGAGGCCGATCCCACGGGGGAGCACTTCGCCTTTGAATATGGCGCGGCCAAACAAGACGGCGGTCAAGGTTTTGCCGATGTGTTCAAACGCGGCTATTTTGGCTGGGAATATAAGGGCAAACACGCCAACCTCGCTAAAGCCTACGGGCAGCTGCTCCAATACCGATCGGATTTGCAGAACCCGCCGCTGCTCGTCGTGTGCGACATGGATCGCATCGTCATTCACACCAACTTCACCAACACCGTCCACAAGGTGACGACCCTCACCCTCGCCGATCTCCTCACGACCGAGGGTCTGAAGCAGTTACGCGCCATCTTCACCGAGCCGGACTTTTTCAAAGTTGCGCAGACCACCGAGCAAGTCACCCGCCAAGCTGCCGAGGAATTTGCTCGTCTGGCCGAACTCTTGCGACAATACGGAGTCGCACCGCAGGCCGCCGCGCATTTTCTGATCCGCATCTTGTTCTGCCTGTTCTCGGAAGATGTGGGCCTGCTGCCCGATCGTTTGTTGACGCGCCTGGTTACGCAGGCCCGCCAACACCCCAAGAGTTTCGCGCCGCAGGTGCAGCAACTCTTTCAAACGATGTCAACGGGCGGCTTCTTCGGCGCGGATGAAATCAAATTCTTCGACGGGCGGTTGTTCGATAACGCCGTCGTCCTGGAGCTGGGCGCCGACAGCCTCGATATTCTGCGGCGCGTCAGCACGCTCGATTGGGCCAACATCGAACCGTCGATCTTTGGCACGCTCTTTGTGCGCAGCCTCGATCCATCCAGGCGTTCACAGTTGGGCGCGCAGTACACCAGCAAAGAAGATATTCTGCTGATCCTCGAACCGGTGCTCATGGCTCCGCTGCGCCGTAAATGGGCGGAGATTCAAGCGCAGGCCCACGATCTGGCCGCGCAACGCAAAATAGCCACCGGCGCGCGCCAGGCGGCCCACCCGCGCACTGCGCGGGACATGGGCAAGCGCACCAAACTCGACAAACAACTGCGCGATCTGCTGATCGGCTTTGCGACCGAACTCGCCACGATTTCGGTGCTTGACCCCGCTTGCGGCAGCGGCAACTTCCTGTATCTCGCGCTCGTGCTGCTGCTCGATCTGTGGAAAGAAGTCTCCAACTTGCTGGCGGAACTGGGCTTCTCGCGTCTGATGCCCACGTCTGATGTCGCACCATCGCCGCTGCAACTGCACGGCATCGAGAAGGACGAGTACGCGCACGAACTGGCGCAGACCACCATCTGGATCGGCTACATTCAATGGTTCATCCAAAACGGTTTCGGCTTTCCGCCGGAGCCGATCTTGCGACCGATCGATACCGTCACGCGGATGGATGCGATCTTAGACCCTTCGGGTTTTGGAAACCCGAAGGGTCTGGAACCTATCTGGCCCGCTGTCGATGTCATCGTCGGCAATCCGCCGTTCTTGGGCGGCAAGCGCTTGCGGGCTGAACTGGGCGATGAATACGTTGAAGCCCTTTTCGCGCTTTACAACGATCGCGTACCGCATGAATGTGACCTGGTTTCCTATTGGTTTGAGAAAGCGCGGGCGATGATCGCTGAGGGCAAAGTCAAACGCGTGGGCTTGTTGGCAACTCAAGCCATACGCGGTGGTGCGAATCGTGAGGTATTGAAGCACATCAAAGAAACTGGCAACATCTTTTGGGCGCAATCTGATCGCGAATGGATTCTTGACGGCGCAGCAGTGCGCGTGTCGATGATTGGATTTGATGATGGCAGAGAAAACATTAGAGAACTCGACGGGCAAAAGACAGCGCAAATCAACGCGGATTTAACCAGTACTACTGATCTAACGGCTGCACGACGTCTGACTGAAAACCGCAGTTTGAGTTTCATGGGCGTGACACCAGTTGGTGCATTCAATATTCCGCAGGCCACTGCCCAAGCGTGGCAGTCACTACCCAATCCGAATCGGCGGTCTAATCGCGATGTGTTGCGGCCTTTTCTGAATGGGCAAGACATCACCGGCCACTCACGCGAGGAATGGATTGTTGATTTCGGTGTGCGAATGCCAATGGAAGAAGCGGCCCAGTATGAAGCGCCCTTTGAATACGTGAAGCAGCACGTCAAGCCGCAACGTGATCAGAATAATCGAGCGGCTTATCGTGATCGTTGGTGGATATTTGCCGAGAGTCGTCCTGCCATGCGCGAAGCCATTCAAGGCTTGACACGCTACATCGCAACACCAGCCGTCGCAAAGCATCGGCTGTTTGTTTGGATGACAAATAACACTATTCCAGATCACAGATTGCAAGTCATTGCCCGTGACGACGATTACTTCTTGGGTGTACTGCATTCGCGCCTGCATGAAGTCTGGTCATTGGCAACCTCATCACGGCATGGCGTTGGGAACGATCCGACCTACAATAACACCACCTGCTTTGAAACCTTCCCTTTCCCGTGGCCGCCGGGTCAAGAGCCCAGCCAGACCCGAAGGGTTTCTGAAAACCCTTCGGGTCTAGAGCAAGAACACGCCATCGCCGACGCCGCGCGTGAACTCGTGCAACTGCGTGACGCTTGGCTCAACCCGCCCGGTGCGAGCGAAGCCGATCTCACGCCAAGCGGCCCGCCGGCGCAAAGCGCCGGGCACGGGCAAAAACGCACGTTGACCAACCTGTACAACGCTCGCCCCACCTGGCTGGACAACGCGCATCGCAAACTCGACGCAGCGGTGTTTGCGGCGTATGGCTGGCCGTCAGACCTCAGCGACGATGAGATCCTCGCACGGCTGCTGGCGTTGAATTTGGAGCGGGCAGCACACAACTAATCCGCACCCAACGACCATACAACTCCCCAGCAATATTCCGTTATCTCCAGATCGCCCTTGAAAATCGGCGGACGTGCCATCGTCGTCATCACGATAACGGGCCTTTGGAGGCGGATTAGCTGTAGTTAGTTTCTGTCCGAAAAGTCCCCAACGGCAGGTCCACAAGCATCCTGAGCGGAGCAGCGTGCTTTTCCGCTGCGCAGTCGAAGGACGCGGATCGGGCTATGTTTTCCGGCGGAGGCGCATCCTTCGACTACGTTCCGCAAAAAACGCGGAACTCCGCTCTCGCCATGTCCTCGGCCATGCCGAGGTGGCGCGCCAGGCGGGATGCTGGCGTTGTGATCAAACAGGTTTTCGGACAGAAACTAGTTAGTTGCCTGGTCCTTCGATCAGTGGCTGCCAGCGCCAGCCTTCACCTTGCGGAATCACCCGTCCCACCCCCGGAAAAGGCAGATGCGAGCCAAACACCAGCGCCTGCTGTTCCACCGCCAAACTCAACAACTGGATTCGGTCTTGCGCCGCTTGATCATGATTGATGTCGGCAAAGCCATGCCAGTGCGGATACTCTATCAACAAGAGATGCCCGATGGTATCCGCCACGTGGATCAAGTGCTGGCCTGCCGATGTGATCGCTACGGCAGTGTGGCCTGGTCGATGGCCGGGGACCAGCAGCAAGCGGAAGCCGGGCAGAAACTCGACGCCCGCCTCGACGATCTGGAGTCGATCTTGAATCAGCGGCAACGTCCTGCGGCCGGCGGCCATCAGAAACTCCGGCCACTGCGCCACGCGGGCCGCATCCGACCAGAAGTCCCACGCCTCTTTCAAGAGAATGTAATCGGCGTTTGGATAGACCGGTTGATTATTCGCAGTGAGGCCGCCGACGTGGTCGCCGTCGAAATGCGTGATGATCACGCGATCGATATCGGCCGGCGCAAGGCTCTCGGCCTGCAACCGATCGAGCAACACGCCCTCCAATCTAGGAATCGCACTGCGCGGCAGCGGCAGTTTGCCCTCTGCTTCCAGGCGATCGAGCACGGCGCTGTCTTGCTGGCGAGCGCTACGCCCGATACCCGCATCGATCAGGATGCGATGTTGATCCGTCTGGATGTACAGGCAGTTGTAGTAGAAGACAGTCTCAGTCTGGGAAATTCCATGTGCTGCAAAAACCTCGTTCACGCGATCGGGCGGCACATCTTTGACGACGCATTGCCCGAGCATGCTTCCCACGCAATCGCTCATGGCGATGCAGTTGAGACCTCCGACTTGAAAGTGGTAATTCTCGGTAGCGTGCATACGAATCTCCTGGGGTGAATGGATGTGCTACTGACGCGCGTGAAGACACTGCGGGCTGCCTGCGCGGGATGACCGGAACCGGCAACAGATGTCACCCGCTCCGCGCAGCACGAGCACTCGGAAAACTAAAGTGGCGACTCAAACAGATTGGAATCAGAGGACGCAAATTTCCAGCAAGGAGTCGCAGTATTCTATACCACACTCGCGAAGCGCAAGTCAATAGGGAAATTGCGCCGCCTTCGAGTACAATAGCGCCTATGCAGCGACTCATCGGCGCGCTCTTCATCATCATCTCCGCGGCTTCGTTTGGAACTCTCGCCATCTTGGGCCGTTACGCTTATGCCGACGGCCTGGATACGTTCACCCTGTTGGCGCTGCGCTTCTGCTTTGCAGCACTGATCATGGCCGGTTGGCTCAGGTTACGGCACGAAGGGTGGCCGCGCGGTAAGACGCTGGCGCAGCTCATCGGCATGGGCGCGGTGGGCTACGTGGGACAATCGTTTTGTTATCTCACCGCCACGCAATATGCCTCCGCCGGATTAGTGGCCTTGCTGCTATATCTCTATCCCACCTTCGTCGCCATCCTCTCCGTCATCTTTCTCAAAGAAAAACTTACGCGCTTGAAAGTGATCGCCCTCGCCTTGGCGACGTGCGGCGTGGCACTCACCGCCGATCCGCAGGGCGGCGGCTGGACGGGCATCCTGTTGGCGATCGGGGCGGCCGCGATCTACTCGGTGTACATCATCGTCGGCACAGGCGTGTTGAAACGCGTCACCGCCATGCAATCGTCCACCGTGATCTTTGCCTCGGCGGGCGCCGTGTATGCCACCCTGGCGATCATCAACGGGCCGCACCTGCCACGAACAGCTTCCGGCTGGAGCGTCGTCGCGGCGATCGTGCTGGTGGCCACGATCATCCCGGTGGTGACATTTCTAGCCGGCCTGCGCCGCATCGGTCCCACCAATGCCTCGCTGCTGTCCACCCTCGAACCGGTGGTCACGGTCCTGTTGGCGGCTATGCTGTTCCAGGAAGTGCTGCAACCGGCAGCGCTCGTGGGAGGTGGCTTGATCTTGCTGGCCGTGTTGGTGTTGGCGCACAGCGAATTGCGATCGTAACTTCGCCCCTTCCAAATTGACAGATCAGCCCTCTTGCAGATAAACTACGTCTGCGTCGCCCGTCACAAAAGGAGTTTTCAACATGAAAGACAATTTGCTCCTGGGTGTCTCACGTTACCTGCTGCCCCTTCCACGCTTCGTCTGGCAAAGACAGGTGAGGGGTGCCGCGCAGCTCGAGTTCATGTCGGACGATCATCATCGCGTGCGTGACTTTGTGGTGCTGGAGATTCCGAAAGCGGGAAAATCTCTGTCGCCCGCTACCATCGCACAGGCGCTTGATCTGCCACCCGATCGGCTGAGCGTCATCCTCGACGATCTGGAACAGCATATGACGTTCCTGTTTCGCAATCCACAGGGCGAGGTGGAATGGGCCTATCCGGTGACGGCGGCCTGCACACCGCATCACGTGGCCTTCAGCAGCGGTGAGCGCATCGACGCGGCCTGAGCCATCGACGCGATTGCGACGCCCTTCGTGCAAGGGCAACTGCGGAAAGAACGACTCTCGTTCACCATCACGACCGAATGCGCGCACTGTCAGCGACCGCTGCACCTCGACATCGACAGCGAGTTGAACTATCGGGTGGTAGAAGCCGAAGCGCAGCCGCTGGTCTATGCGCCGCTGGTGGACTTCGGCAAATTAGACGATCCCAGCATCATCGACGCGTTCTGACGGAAGTCCATCTTCTTCTGGTCAGAAGAACACGCTAAAGACTATCGACGGCAACACGGCGGCGAACGTGGCACCTACTTGACGCTGCCGCAAGCGGTCTACGTCACGCGCATCGTACAGAGCGGCATATTTGGATTCCCACGATGAGACGCTTACTCTTTCTTGGTACACTCCTTCTTGTCCTGTTGCTGGTGGCGTGCGTGGGAAATAGTCCTACGGCAGTATCAACTTTAACAACGAAAACTCCGTCACCAACGAGGACACCTATTCCCACGGTGGTTGAGCCTGGCCTGGCATATGGTGAACCGTGCAAGCCACCCTGTTGGCGAGGATTGATCCCAGGCCAATCAACTAGCAGCGATGTCGCGAAAGTCATCGAGCAACTTAAGACTAGCGGTTGGGCAAATGAGGTTGTGGGTGGTCCTCATGGCTTTGTCGCATATCCTTCGCCTTTCACAACAAGAGGAACGGTGGGCCTGCTTGTCGTTAGCGGAACTGTTGCACATATCAGCGGTGATCTCCTGTTCAGTTACACGCTCAACGACATGGTTGATCAATTCGGTGATCCAGAAGCCGTCTACATGCCGATCGGCAATGTACCCCGCAAGAGTTCTTGCTTGGAGCAAGAAGGGGGCGATCCCACTCAGTCTGGCTATCGCAGCGATCCAGTCTATTTCTTGTATCCCGGTCAGGGGATCGCTTTTTTTGCGCTGGTGCCGCAAGCCGACGGGGACTTGCTCTGTCCCGAAATGAGGATTATCGCGTTCGTATATCATCCCCCATTTTCACTACCGGCAGGGTTGAAAAGAGACTATCTGGCAGACTTATTTGCCAATGAAGGGATGAAAGGCATTACTGAAAGCGATTTGCTCAAGTGGCATGGCTTTGGCACAGGATACTGAAATCGTTTGTGATAAAGCAGACTGCGTTTTACTGCGCCTCCCTTAAGAAGCATAATATGGAAAACTTACTCACCTCCGACATCGAATTCACCGCCATCACCTTGAACGAACGCGGCGAGATTCAAGATCGACCTGTCCATCATGCTCGTCAATTCATCGAACACCTGGGGAACGGCCTCGACCTGGAATTGATCGCCATCCCCGGCGGATTGTTTCGCATGGGCACGCTGGGCAAGCAAGGCTACGACGACGAACGCCCCCTGCGTCAAGTCAGCGTTGCGCCGTTCTTGATGGGCAAGTGCCTGGTCACACAGGCGCAATGGCGCGCGATCATGGGGATGCCGCACAGCCGCTTCAGCGGCGATCGCTTGCCTGTCGATCGCGTGTCGTGGCACGACGCCGTGCGTTTCTGCGAGCACCTTTCCAAACGCACCAGGCGCACCTATCGCTTGCCGAGTGAAGCGCAATGGGAATATGCCTGCCGCGCGGGAACGGTGACGCCCTTCCATTTTGGCGAAACCCTCACCACCGAGGTCGCCAACTACAACGGCGAGTTCGTCTATCGCGGCGAATCGAAAGGCGTCTATCGTCACACTACCACGCCGGTCGATCAATTTCCGCCCAACGCCTTCGGCCTGCACGACCTGCACGGCAACTTGTGGGAATGGTGCGCCGATGCCTGGCACGACTCGTATGATGGCGCGCCTATTGATGATCGCGTCTGGCACGCTGACGCGAAAGAGACTTATCGTGTGGCGCGCGGTGGCTGCTGGCACGACATCCCCGGCGTGTGTCGCAGCGCCGCGCGGCTCAAGGTCGATGCGCACGATGCGGAAGAGATTCTGGGCTTTCGAGTGATGCTTGTGACATCGTGAGGTCATATGTCGTCCACGGATAACTCATTTCGTCTGGATGAATGGTTGCAGCAACTCGCCGCCTTGGAGGATCAATTCCACGACAGCGCGCTGGTCATTTACGAACCGACCGAGCAACAAGCCCAATTGCTGGTCACACTGTGCCGCGCCTACTGGTCGGCGACCCCTCAAGAGTGTGACCAAATCCGCACCGCGCTCAGCGACAAGGCGGGCGTGCGCAATCAATTGCTCGGCTGCGTGTATCAGGCAGTGCATCACCTGCAATCATCGGCAGATCACGACTGGCTGCGCATCGGACTCGCCGCCACCGCGATCGAGAATTGCAGCTTCGACTATCGTGATTTCCTGCTGGCCCTGGCGGAACTCTTCGTGACGGCGGAACGTGTGGGGCTTGATCCCCAGGCGGAATTCAACCTTGCCGCCGAGCGCGCCAGCACCTTCGCGCCGCGCGGTGGTTACACACCCGTGCACGATGTCCTCCTCAACTTTCACACTTACGCGGTCGTCGCCAGCGCGCGCCGTTCGCGCACGTAAGTATTTCGCTCACCGGCACAACCCTTTTGCCACGCGAAACGCGCGCCAAGGCTTTTCCATTGTTGCCCACCACTTGCTCAAGCCGCCGTCCTCGGCGGCGAGCTATTGACAACGCCTCCTCATCGGGCGCACAATGAAGTTGGCGCGGAGACGTTCCAAGGTCTTTTATGCGGTGCATTCAGATGATTGACTTCCAGCTCAGACCTGCCACTCAACACGACTTCGCTATCATCATCCATTTCGTGCAGGCCATGCTGAGCGAGATGGATGCGTTGATCAGCCGCGAACTAACCGATCGGGCTGAAGCCTGGCTGGATTTTGAAAGTCGTATCTTGCAGACGCTGAGCTATGGCGAAAACGGCGATCATACTTGCCCATGCGCCGCCGGGCGATACATCACCCATCATCTTTTGGAAATCGCGGAGATGATAGGCGATGTATCGTCCATCGGGTTGATCGAAGCCAGCCTCATGCATCCTCGACCTACCTTTAGGCCGGTGCAGACGCTCTACATCCACGCGCTCTACGTGCTGCCGTCGTGTCGGTGTCAGGGTGTCGGTACGGCTTTGCTCCGCGCCGCGCTCGCTTGGGGACAACAGCATCACTGCCTGCAAGCCGAGCTCTGCGCCTTGCCCCACAACCCCGCCCGACGACTCTATCAAGCGCTAGGCTTCTCCGTCACCGGTCTTGAAATGCGCTTAGCGCTGACCGCGTGAATTGATCTCCCCGCGATGCGCACGCAGTGCTTAGTACAATATGACACTTACCCAAATCTAACCGGAAAAATATTGACTTCTCCCTCCAACTTGGGCAAAATGAAACACGTCCTCATCCGACTCAGCCAGCCACTGAGCCGGCCGTTTCAACCTAGCCAAGCCACAAGGGAGACCTGCCATGTTGCGCACCGTAACGCGTGTTGTCGCGTTGTTTGTCGTCGTTGGATTGACACTCACCCCCGTCATGCCCACTGTGAATGCAGCTTCACTTCCGATGGTGCCACCAGCCGATCGGGCCGCCCCCCAACCGATCGGCCCGCGGCAGCCCATCGTGCCGATAGCCGCCCAATCGTCTGCTCCCACCATCCATCTCAAATCCGGCGATGTGACCCCGGGCGCGCCTGATCGAACAGCGTTGAATCAGCTAACCCGATCGGATGGTGGCCGCGTTCACATCCTGCTGCAACTCGATCTTATTCCGCGCGACACAGCCAAAGCCGCCTATGCAAAAGATGGCGTTCAACTCTTGGCCTATGTGCCCGACTATGCCTGGATCGCTTCCGTGCCCGCCAGCGATCCGGCCGCCGCGTTGAGTCTGCCGGGCGTGACCTGGGCCGGGCCGTTGACCGTCAACGACAAACTCGATCCGATGATCCAGTCGGGCGAATGGGGATCGTGGAATCGTGCGCCCGATGGCACGGCGGCGGTCTCGGTCGTCATGCATCAAGACGAATCGATCGAAACCGGCCGCGCATTGATTGAAAAGCACGGTGGCAAGATCGCCGGCGAAGTGATCGGCATCCGCCTGTTGATGGTCGAGCTGCCGCAAGCCAACATCGACGCGCTCGCGGCTGAAGATGCCATCCAGTGGATCGAAGCGGCCCAGCCGCCGCTGCGCGAAGCCAACGACGGCATCCGCCAGCAGATCGGCGTGAACACCGTGCAGGCCGCGCCCTACAGCTTGAACGGCAGCGGCATCGATATTCTGATCTACGACAGCGGCATCGTCACCGCCACCCACCCGGATTTTACAGGCCGCATCACCGTGCCCGATGTCGCCTCGCTCAGTGATCACTCAAACCATGTCGCCGGGACAGCCGCCGGCAGCGGCAGCCTCAGCGCGAGCAATGGCGGATCGGCACTGCAATGGCGCGGCATGGCCCCTGGCGCAGACATCATCTCTTACGGCTATGAATGGAGCGGCGTCGGCATGTTGTTCTACAACAATCCCGGCGACATCGAGGCCGACTGGGCCGCCGCGCAAAACACCTACGGCGCAGATGTCGGCAATGCCAGCCTCGGCTCCAACATCTACGCCAACTACCCGCTGAGCTGCACGCTGATGGGCAACTATGGCGTGACATCGGTGCTGATGGATCAGATCATTCGCGGCGGCAACGCCGCGGTGGGCGTGGGCGACAAGTACATCGCCACCTGGGCCAACGGCAACGAGCGCGGCAGTGCTTCATCGTGCGGCACGTATAGCACGTTGGCTCCGCCCGCCTCAGCCAAGAATCCCATTCACGTGGGTGCGTCCAACACCAATGACAGCAGCATGACCACGTTCAGTTCATGGGGTCCCACCGACGATGGCCGCATCAAACCGATCGTGGTGGCGGGCGGCGAACAGGTCGGCGGCGACGGCGGTATCAAATCCACTGTGCCTAACTCTTTCATCAACAATAGCAGCCGCAACTGTGATGGCAGCGGTGATGACTACTGCTATCCCTATGACGTGATGCAGGGTACGTCGATGGCCTCGCCCGCCGTGGCGGGCAGCATCGCGTTGATGCTGCAGCAGTATCGCACCACCTATTCGACCAGCGGCAATTTCTGGCCGTCTACCGCTAAAGCTCTGCTGATGCAGACCGCCGACGATCGCGGCAACGCCGGGCCGGACTATCAGTGGGGCTTCGGGCAGGTGCGCATTCAGCAGGCCGTCGATCTGATCAGGCGGCGCGGCCTTCAGCAGAACAATGTCGCGCAGGGCGAAACCGATCTGTACACCTTCGTCGTCACCGACACCGCCGTGCCCGCGCAAGTCTCGCTGGCCTGGGACGATTACGAAGCGACCTTTAACGCGGCGACGGCGCTGATCAACAACCTCAATCTGGAACTGGTCGCGCCCGATGGCACACTCTGGCGACCGTGGATCCTCAATCCGGCAAGCCCGGCCAGCCTCGCCACGCGCGGCGTCAACAACCGCGACAATCAGGAGCAGGTCACGGTGACTGCGCCACAAAAGGGCACGTGGCTGGTGCGCGTCATCGGCGCCACGGTGCCGCAAGGCCCGCAGGACTACTCGCTGGCCTGTGAGGGCTGTCGCCCCGTCACTGTGGGACTCTGCCAGGATACTGCCAATCAAGTGCGGCAGCCGGCAAGCGCTTCTCTGATTCTCAACAGTGAAGGCGATGAACTGGTTCCACAAGGACCACCCGCCCCGGCAATCAGCGCGGGCAATCAATGGCAGCGTGATCTGGAGCAAGGCCGATCGGGTGACGTACAGCCCACGACTCATTTCACGTCGCAAGAAGATCTGCCCTATAACCCGATCGATCTCTCACGCCCCACCGATCCCGATCGCGCTAAAGCAGATCGCCTCAACGCCGCGCTGCGTGAGTTCGACGCCGCCCGCAACGCCGGACCGGAAGCCGTCATCGCGTTCGCAGATCAATCGGAGGTGGAAGTGCGTGCTGTGATCGAGTCCGAAGTAATTGAAGCACAAGCCCAAATCGCGGCCCGCGCCAACCCGATCGCGTCCATCCCGGCAGCGCCAAATGCAGGGCGCGTGGGTGTCAACGGTGCGTGCGCGTACAACACAGTGCAAGAAGGCATCGATGCCGCGACCAACGGCCAGACGGTGCGCGTGGTGGGCGACTTCTTCGCCGAAAACATCGACATCAGCGGCAAGAACATCACCATCGAGGGCGGCTACAACGCCACCTGCACGGCTATCGTCGCCGGCACCCTCTCACGCATTGATGCAGCCGCCAGCAGCAGCACCGTCGATATCACCGGCGGCAGCATCGTGACGTTGAAGAATCTGAAAGTGGGCTGGGGCTCGTCGTTTGGCGCGGGCCTCGACTTGCTGGGCAGCAGTCACGTCACCTTGGACAATACCGATGTGGTGAATAACAACGGCGCCAGCGGCGGCGGCTTCTACGTGGGCAGCGGCAGCCAGGTCACGTTGACCAATGGCTCACTAGTCCAGGCCAATAGTGCGTCGGCCGGGGGCGGTGCGATTGTGTACGGGCGCTTGAATGCGCTGGACAACACCAGCGACCTCACCGGCAACTGTTCCACCACCGATGGCGGCGGGGTGTACGTCAGCGGCGGCACGCTGTACTTGAACAATGCTGATATGCATGCAAATCAAGCGTTTGGCGCAACCGGCCGCGGCGGCGCGATCTTTGCGTCGGGCGACGCCGTGATTACCATGACGGCCTCCACCTTCATCGGCGAGAGCGCGCCGTGCTGCAATACCGCTTATGACGGCGGCGGCATCTACGCCAGTCATTCTTACATCTATTCGTTAGGCGGCAACAGCACCATCTTGCAGAATACAGCCACCAACAACGGCGGCGGCGTGTATCTGTTCGATGGCAGCCTGTTCAAAGCGTCCAGCGGAACGAATATCGGCTACGACGTGCAGGCGGGCAATGGCAACAGCGCCATTTTGGGCGCGGGCCTGTACGTTAATACCAGCGAATTGGACTTTGCGGGCCGCATCATTAACAACGACGCGTCGAATTCGGGCGGCGGCCTATATGCGACGGGCAGCGTCATTACGCTGACTAACACCACGGTCGGCGGCACGGGCACCAATCACCCCAACTCCATCGGCGCGACGGGCTTGAACGGCGGCGGATTGTATCTGCTCAACAACACCCACGCCACGCTGAGCAGCACCGTTGTCGCCAGCAACACGTTGACGAATTCCAGCACCGGCTATGGCGGCGGCGCGTATGTGCGGCAGGGCAGTGTGCTCACGGCCACCAACAGCCGCATCGAAAGGCACGCGCTGCCATCGGCATTTGACGGGCGCGGCGCAGGTCTATACATCTACGATGCCACCGTCACGTTGAGCAACACGCAAGTACAGACGAACACCACGCCCAATCTGGGCGCGGGCGTACGCATGTTCGGCACGAGCAGACTCGACGTGTTAGGCGGCTCGTCGTTCAGCGGCAATCGGGCCACGGGCGGCGTGGGCGGCGCCATCGCGGCGACAAATGCGGCTGACATCAACGTGAACAATGCAACCTTCCAGAATAACTCGGCTAGCACACACGGCGGCGCGATCTATCTGGATGCTGGAACACTCGATGCCACGAGCTGGTGGGACTTCCGCTTCAATGCGGCCAGTGGCAATGGTGGCGCTATTGCCGTAGTGAATACGGCTGACGCGGATTTCGTCGCGGGCGGCGATCGCGCCAGTTACCTGGCGGTAAACGTTGCCGGCGGCGCTGGCGGCGCATTGTATGTAGACAACGCGGATTCCGTTCAATTGCATGCCACGGGCGGCCAGACACTCAACCTCAACACCAATCAAGCAGGCAGCGATGGCGGTGCGGCCTATGCTGACAACGGCGCGCTCTTCGATGTGTACGGGCAATTGTCGGCGACGTCCAACATCGCAGGCGGCAATGGCGGCGTATTCTATCTGGGAGGCGGATCGCGCGTGTGGCTGGACGACTTCTTCTCCATACGGCCACAAATCCTGGTGAATCAGGCCGACAACGGCGGCGCAATCTATGCCAGCAACAGTCCGCGCGTGGAGTGTGACGGCGTCGACTTCGGCTTCAGCAACAACGGCAACAAAGCCACGGCGGGCAGCGGCGGCGCGCTCTACCTGAGCGGCAGCACATTTACCGCCGATAACTGCACATTCCGTAACAATCAAGCCCAGGCGGGCAATGGCGGAGCGATCGCGGCTTACACCTCGACGGTGAGCATCGACACCGATTACCCCGCGGCGCTCAACGCGCAGATTGAAGACCCGATCGGGGCACCAGAACGATCGGGACCGGACGCGCTGCAATCCACGGCCTGTAATCCCGACGCGACGCAGTGCAATCAGTTCACCGGCAATCGCGCCATCAGCAGCACGGTCAGCAACGGCAACGGCGGTGCGATCTACAACAACGCCAGCATGGTGCAAGTCAATAACACGTACCTGCATCGCAATGAGGCCGTGCGCGGCGGCGCCATCTATCAAGAGAACGCGGCGGCTCGCGGCTGGCTGAGCAACACGCTCGTCTACAGCAACACGTCGTTGGTCAGCTTCGGCGCGGGCATCCGCAACGGGGGCGGCGCGATGACCTTGACGCATGTCACGGCCGCCAACAACGTGGGCGGTGCAGGTTTCTCGCCGGGCAGCGCGCAGAGCTATGTGTACAACACCATCATCTGGGGCAACAGTGTGGGCGCGTTCGGCGCGCTAACGGCCACTTCGTGTAACATCGATCAGAGCGGCACGGCCGGCCCCGCCACGAATCCACAGTTTGTGGGTGCCGGTGCGGCAGAGAACTATCATCTGGCCGGCGGCTCACCGGCGATTGACGCGTGCGCCACCGGCTTGCCGCGCGATCTCGGCAATGTGGTGCGGCCCTTTGGAGCACAGTTCGATATGGGCGCGTACGAGTACGCCGTGGCGCTGTCGTTGCTCCCCGATCGATCAGACAGCGGCTTGCCGCTGAGCACAGCCGTCTTCACGCACACGTTGACCAACCTGGGCAGCACCGATTCGTACACTCTGGCCGCGCAATCGAGCAACGGTTGGCCGGTGAACCTCAACCCGTCGTTGATAGTCACGCTGAGCCCCAGCCAGTCGGTTGTGATCACAGCAGCGATCAGCATTCCCGCTGGCGTGTTGAGCGGGACGGTTGAAACAACGATTATCTCGGCTACCTCCTGGACCGATCCGCTAGTTTCCGCTTACGTTACCGACACCATGGTTATCGGTCATGCGCCGGGTGTGGCTCTGACTCCCGATCAGAATTCAGTCAATTTCCCCGACTCGGTGATAACATATCAGCACATCCTCACCAATACCGGCAACGCCGCGGATACGTTCGATCTGAGCCATCACAGTCTGCAAGGCTGGACCGTCGAGTACACCACGCCGCTCAGCCTGAATGCCGGTCAAGCTGCAACCGTGTTGATCAGCCTGACCGTTCCCGGCGGCGTGGTGGCGGGCACGCTGGAGGTAACGACCATCACAGCCACCTCGCGCAGCACCATCAGCCTGTGGGCGACGGTGACGAACACAACTCTGATCGCCACCAACGATAACGTCTATCTGCCGTTGGTCATGAAGTAACGCCCGGTTATTCAACTGCAAGAACCCTGCGAGCCGGCGCATATCTGCTCGCAGGGTTTTTGGTTATAATGGAACAGGCGGGGGCACACGTTCAGATGGATGGTGCAATATGCAAGTCCAAGCGGGCGATCACGCGTTTCTTCTGCGGCGCTGTGCTCACCGCGCACGAGCAAGGCGCCGCCTTCTGCCGACAGACCGCGATGATCGCCTGTGATCGTTTCTACCCCATCGTCGTCACCACCAACAGCGGCTACCCGCTCGATCAAAGTCTCTATCAAACCGGCAAAGGTCTCTCGGCGGCGGCGCAGATCGTCGAGGAGGGCGGCCTCATCATCTGCGCGTCGGAATGTCGCGACGGATTCCCCGCGCATGGCAACTTCCGCCAGCTGCTCTTCGATCATGCCACGCCGCGCGAGCTGCGCCACATGATCTTATCGCCCGGCTTCTCGTTGTTCGATCAATGGGAAGCGCAGATTCACGCCGACATTTGCTTGAAGGCGCGCGTGGCGTTGTACAGCACCCTGCCGGCCGAAGACGTTCGTCGGGCTTACCTTGAACCGATCGGCGATCTCAACGCCTTTATCGCCGCCGAGATCGATCGGATTGGCAGAGATGCGCCCATCGCTGTTTTACCCGAAGGCCCACAGACCATTCCTTATCTCGCTCCAAGCTAAAAGTCTCCGCTTTTTACTCGCCTAAATCAGCATTTTTACCCCCTGAATCGCTATTGACACCGCCCCCGCATCAGGCGCACAATGAAATTGTCACAAGCGTCGCGTGCAACTATGCTGTCAAAGGAGGTATCTCGTCCCCATCCCAAACCGTGCTGCCACTGTCTCAGAATTACTTCATTGGGTACTCGCTGAAGCTAACTGATCACCGACCTGAGATATCCAGCCGAGACAAAAGGAGTCTTCCATGTGGCCATTCAAAGCTGTGCGTCTGCTGTCTGTGCTGGGCTTGACCTTGGCCTTGCTAGGCCCGGTCCCCCAGGTTGACCTCAAACCGATCAAACCGGCCTCACACTCTGCTACGCCTTCACTGCTCGAGCCGCCTCAACCTCCGGTCGAGCTGCCCGAACCGATCGGGCCGCAGGCGCCCCCGCCCGTTCACACCATTCATCTGAAGTCCGGCGATGTGATACCGGGCGCACCCGATACCGCCGCCTTGCAGCAGCTGGCCCGATCGGACGGTGGCCGCCTGCACGTTTTGCTGCAACTCGACTTCATTCCGCGCGATCTGGCTAAGGCGGAATACGAGAAGAGTGGCGTGAAGCTGCTGGCCTATGTGCCGGACTATGCGTGGATCGCTTCCGTGCCGGCCAGTGATCCGGCTGCGGCATTGAACTTGCCCGGTGTCACGTGGGCTGGCCCGTTAAGCGTGAACGACAAACTCGATCCGGCGATCTTGAACAACACCTGGGGATCGTGGAGCCTCGCGCCCGATGGCACGGCCGCGGTCTCGGTTATCACGCATCTGGATGAGGACGTGGCGACGACACGCGCGCTGGTGGAGAAATACGGCGGCAAGATTACCGGCGACGTGATCGGCATTCGAATGCTGCTGGTGGAAATGCCGCAGCAGAATATTGCCGCCCTGGCCGCTGAAGAACCGGTGCAGTGGATCGAGCAAGCCGAGCCGCCGCTCGGCCCGACGAACGATGGCATCCGCCAGCAAATCGGCGTAGATACATTGCAGGCGGCACCCTACAACCTGAATGGAACCAACATCGATATTCTGGTGTACGACAGCGGCCAGGTGGGCGATCATACGGACTTTGGAACGCGCCTGACCCATGGCGATGCCGACACCGTAAGCGAGCACTCGACGCACGTGGCCGGCACCGTCGGAGGAAGTGGAGCCAATAGTGTAGCCCAGGGTGGCACCACAGCGTTGCAGTGGCGCGGCATGGCCCCCAACGCCGATCTGATTTCGTATGGCACAGAATACAGCGGTAGCGGCCCCATCTTCTACCAGAACGTGCCCGACATTGAGCACGATTTTGCGACAGCACAAAACACGTATGGCGCGGACCTGGGCACGGCCAGCGTGGGGTCCAATGTCTACCAAAACTATCCGCTAAGCTGCACCCTGTTGATGGGGAAGTACGGCGCAGCTTCAGTGTTAATCGATCAGATTGTGCGCGGTGGTAATAGTCAGGTGGGCCTGGGTGACAAATACATCAGCACATGGGCCGTTGGCAATGAACGCAACAGTCCCAACTCGTGCAGCGACACTTACAGTTCCATCGCACCACCCGCCGCCGCCAAGAATCCCATCCACGTAGGCGCGTCCAACACCAACAACAACACCATGACGTCATTCAGTTCGTGGGGGCCTACTGGCGATGGGCGCATCAAGCCGATCGTGGTGGCGGGCGGCTGCCAGTCCTCAGGCGACTTCGGTATCAAGTCCACCGATAACAGCCCTGTCGACGATTACACGGTGATGTGCGGCACGTCGATGGCGACACCAGCCGTAGGCGGCAGCATCGCTTTGATGCTCCAGCATTATCGCGCTGTGTATAACACTTCAGGCAACTTCTGGCCGTCGACGGCCAAAGCCATTTTGATGCAAACCGCCGACGACTTCGGCAACCCCGGCCCCGATTATCAATGGGGCTTTGGGCAGGTCGATATTCAGGCGGCAGTCGATCTGATCTCGCGCAGAGCTTTCCGTCAAGACAACGTCGCTGCCGGCAGCACCGATGTGTTTTACATGATCGTGCCGACCAGCACCACGCCGCTGCAAGTGAGCCTGGCGTGGGACGATTACGAAGCAACCTTTAACGCGAATCCCACGTTGATCAACAATCTCGATCTCGAACTTGAAGCGCCGAGCGGCACGATCTGGCGGCCGTGGATCTTGAATGCGGCCAGTCCGGCCAACAACGCCACGCGCGGCGTGAACACCGTCGATAACCAGGAACAGGCGACGGTGTCGTCGCCGGAGATCGGCACGTGGATTGTGCGCGTAAAAGGCACGACCGTGCCGCATGGCCCGCAGGACTACTCGCTGGCGTGCGAAGGCTGCAAGCCGTTGGATGTGGGTGTGTGCCAGAGCAAGGTGAGCACAGCAGCACTGTCACTGCCCACCGTGCTTGAGAGCGAGAATAGCACATTGAGCAGGCCAATCCAAGTGGCAGCGCCCGAAACGATTACGGCGGGCGAACAATGGCAGCGGTCGCTGGAACAACCGATCGGCGATCCGCAGCCCGACGATCAAGCTCAGCTGCTTGAACAAGCGCGCGGTCAAGGTGATGAAGCCGTCGTCGCGTTGAGCGAGACATTGACGGGTGAAGCGCGCGATCGGGCGATGGACGACATCGTCGCGGCGCAGCAGCGCTTGCGCGACGCCGCGCCGCCGCCGCCCGAGACCCGGCCCATCAGTGAAGCAGAAGAGCAGGCCAGACTGGCAGCAGATCAAATTACCGCGAGCACCAATCGGGCGCAGGCGTTGGCGCGAACCGCTGACCCAACCAAAGACCAAGCACAACTACCAGACATCGAACATCCCACATTCAGCCTCAACGCACCCGCTGTTGATCGCACGGTGGGCAACGGCTGCACGTATCCGACGATTGCGGCGGCGATCAGCGCAGCGAGCCCCGGCGATCGTTTATTGATCGAAGGTGGACGCACCTTTACTGAGAATCTATCCATTGGAATCAGCCTAACGCTGCAAGGCGGCTATAACGGGTGTGCCAGCGGCTCGTCAGCGCGAACGACGATCAACGGCGGCGCTGCTGGCCGGGTCATGTATATCTACGAAAACCTGAACATCCGGCTGGAGAACCTGAACATCGTCAACGGTAACACGGGTGGAAACGGTGCCGGCCTCTTTGTTCGCTGGAACACCCAGCTAAGCGGAACGAACCTCGAAATCTACAACAACACGTCGAGTGCTTTGGGCGGCGGCGTGCGCTTGTGGGGAGGCAGCGCCACGTTTACCAACACCAACATCTACGACAACATTGCCCTGGAGGGCGCCGGCGTATACGGTGAGTTCTACAACGGCTACGCCTCCGCGCTGAACCTCTCTTCCTACGCCGACGTGTATAGCAACGATGCGTTGAGCGGCAATGGCTTTGGTGGCGGGGTGTATCTGCGTGAGAGCACGGTATCTCTTGCCGACTGCTCTGACATCTACAACAACAACGCGATCAACGGTGGCGGCGCGTACTTGATCACCAGCACGCTCACCATCAATGGCTCCTGCTCGGAGATCGAAAACAACACGGCCAATGCCCAAGGCGGCGGCGTGTACGCGCAGGGCAGCAACATTTACCTGCAAGATCAGGTTGAGCTGTACAACAACACGGCCGGCGCCACGACGACGGCGAATGGCGGCGGCGCCTATCTGGACGATAGCAACCTGTATAGTTACCGGTCGGCGATCTACTACAACACCGCGAGCTTTGATGGCGGCGGGGTGTATGCGGTCAACGGATCGATCGTGGATATGGAGCTAGGCGGTTACCCATGCGCCGGTCCGCGCTGCAGTCAACTCTCCTACAACGAGGCGGACAGCAGCGCCGGCTATGGCGGAGCGATCCGCGCCGACGACAGCTCCGTCTATCTCTACAGCACCTTCGTCGAAAACAACACGGCACTGCTGGGCGGCGGCCTCTACCTCTACAACAACGCCACTAGCTACGTCTACAACAGCCTGTTCACGCGGAATAATGCAGCCGGCGGCACAGGCGACGGTGTCCGGCTGAACACCGCCAGTCTGTCCGGCACGAACAATACGTTCGCCTACAACGAGGCGGGCGGCGCAGCGACCGGCCGCGCCATCGATCTCAGCGGTTCAGCGGCAACGCTGAGCTGCTCGGTCGTGTGGGGTCACGCCAGCAGTATCAACGTAGCCGGGCAAAACGTGACTTACTCCGATATTCAGGGCGGCTATGGCAACAGCACCAACCTCAACGTGAATCCGCTCTTTGTCGCGTCGGGCAGTCAGGACTATCACCTGCAAAACACCAGCCCGGTGATCGATCGCTGTGTGAGCGGTCTAGCCATTGACTTTGAGGGCGAGCCGCGCCCGATGGCGCGCACCACCACGGCTTCACCGTATGATATGGGCGCCGATGAAGTGAGCGGGATCGATCGGGTGGGCGTCAGCGGCGCGTGCAGCTACGGCACGATCCAGCAAGCCGTTAACGCGGCGGATGATGGCGACACGATCCGCGTGGCCGCCGGCGTGTATTTCGAGAACGTCAACATCACGGCGGGAAAAGTCATCACCATCGAAGGCGGCTACAACAATACGTGCGCCTCGACAGGAGCGGGGACGACGCGTATCGACGGTAGCGCCAGCGGTGGCAGCACGATCGATATTCTGGGCGGCACGACCCGGCTGCGCAATGTGCAAGTCGCGTGGGGCAGTGATACCGGCGGCGGCCTTGACGTTGACGGCAACGGCCAGGTCACGCTCGATAGCACCGAAGTACTCAACAATCACGGCGACTATGGCGGCGGCGTCTGGCTCAATACCGGCAGCGTCGTGACCCTCACCAACGGCTCGACCGTACACGACAACACGGCCATGTCGCCGGGCGGTGGTGTGCGGACATGGGGCAAGTTCTACGGCTATGGCAACAGCTCTGAAGTCTCCTGGAACTGCGCACCAGACGGCGGTGGCGCTTCAGTACCGAGCGGCCTGTTCTACCTCGACGATGCCCACATGATGGGCAATGAGGCAGTTGGAGCGACGGGCAAGGGCGGCGCAGTCTATCTGGATTCGGGTGGTGTGGTCACCCTGACCAATCACGTCTACCTGGGCGATGCCGGCTCAAATGGGAACACGGCCTACGATGGCGGCGCGATTTACGCCGACCACAGCACCGTGAATCTCGATGGTTCCACGACGACGCTTTCAAATAACACCGCCACGAATTATGGCGGCGGTGTGTACCTGATCAATGGCAGCACGCTCAATATGACCGGCGGTGGCCGCATCGGGTCCAACTGGTCGTCCAGCACCGGCAACGATGCTCTGCTTGGCGCAGGCGTGTATGCTATCACCAGCACAGTCAACCTGGCCGGTCGTCTCTTCAATAACATCGCGTCGAGTGCAGGCGCGGGCCTCTATGCCACAGCCAGCACCGTCAACCTGACCGGCGCAACCGTGGGCAGCCCGAACACGAACGAGGCCAATCAATTGGGTGCCAGTGGTCATGAGGGTGTTGGGTTATTCTTGACGAACAACACCCAGGCCGTGCTCAACAACACCACCGTGAGCAGCAACACGTTCCAATCAACCTCCTACACGTACGGCGGCGGCGCGTTAGTCGACGCAGGCAGTGTGTTGACGTTGACCAACAGCCGCGTCGAACGTCACCTCGCGCCAGATACTTCCGATGGACGCGGCGCGGGCCTCTACGTGCGCGACGCAACCGTGACTTTAGACAATAGCCAGATCATCAGCAACACGGCCGGTGCAGTCGGCGGCGGCGTGCGCGTGTACGGTGGCACACTCAACGTCACGAATGGATCAGCTCTCGTCAACAACCAGGCGTTGACCAGCCAGGGCGGCGCGATCGCCGCCACGTCTAATGTCGGCGTGCCCCACATCAACATCGCTAACGCGACGCTACAATCCAATACCGCGAGCGGCAATGGTGGCGCGATCTACTTTGATGACGGCGTGCTGGATATGCAAGCGACTATCCTGCACCGCAATCAGGCCGTGCGCGGCGGCGGCATCTTCCAGACCGGCGCAGGAACGAGCAGCCTGATCGAAAACAGCCTGATCTACAGTAACACCTCCACGACCGACCTTGGCGCAGGCATCCGCAACGAAGGCGGCGTGGTAACGCTGACGCACGTCACGCTGGCGAACAATGTAGGCGGCGCGGGCTATTCGCAGAGCGGTGTCGGCCTGGTGAATAACAGCATCGCCTGGGGCAACACCGACGGCGGATTCTGGAACACCAGTGGGGTACTGACCGGCACATGCAACATCGATCAAAGCAGTACGGTCGGTGCGAATGTGAATCCATCGTTCGTGTCGCCCGGCGCGGGTGAAGACTATCACTTAAAGTTTGGCTCGCCCGCCATCGATGCCTGCGTGACTGGACAGCCCAATGACCTGGACCATGTGTCGCGCCCGGTGGGCAGCGGGTTCGATATGGGCGCGTATGAGTACGCCATCGCCCCCACGCTGGTACCAGATCGATCGGGCAGCGGACTGCCGTTGAGCGCAGTGGTATACACGCACACCCTGACCAATCTCGGCGCTGCTGATACCTACACACTGACAGCTCAATCGAGCAATGGCTGGAGTATCACGTTGCAGCCGCTAACACCGGTAGCGCTGAATTCCAGCCAGGCGAAGATCATCACGGCCACGGTCAATGTCCCGGCTGGTGTCTTGAGCGGAACTGTGGACACCGCCGTCGTCACTGCTACATCTTGGGCCGATCCGGAATACTCAGTGGCCGTGACTGACACCACGCTCATTGACCGGAACATCGGCGTGGCGCTGACGCCCGATCGCGCCGGAGTGGCGGCCCCCGGAAGCGTGATCGTCTACCAGCACACGCTGACCAACACCGGCAACAGCGCCGATGTGTTTGATGTGACGCACGCCAGCAGCCAAGGCTGGGCGGTGCAGGTCGACACACCGCTCAGTTTGAATGCCGGGCAGGCGGCGACGATCAGCATCACCGTGACGGTGCCCACCACTGTGATCTCAGGCACGATCGAGACGACCGTCATCACGGCCACGTCCAGAGCGAAT
>JBGSPW010000036.1:0-59481 GCA_041738395.1 Thermoflexales bacterium | reverse complement strand
CGTGGAGCGTCACGCTCCACGCCGCGAAGGCGTCCCGCCACAGGCGGGCGGAATCCAGTGTCGGCGGCTGTCGTAGATCTCGCCTGCCCATGTCCGTCGCAAGGCGACGGTGGGCCGTTTGGCGTCGCGGGAATGACTGAGTCGTAAATCAAACCGGTCTTTCATGGTGAGAGTGACATGCGACCCACCTAAGACCGGACAGATCGACCTATCGTGAAAATGAAACCCAGTTATAATTAACTTGCGTACTTATCACCAGTGAAGACAAGGAGCGGAGCAGTGAGCGAACAAGACGAACAAGTATTGGATGTAGTCCAAAATGCTGTGAGTGAGAATGAAGGAAGAAAAGACCATGCCTAAATATACAAGCCAGATAAAGTCGGAAGAAAGTGTGGAAAAAGTAAATAGCCTCGTCGCCAATTTTCTTGCTGCACAGGGATATAAATCCTCAACGGATAAAAAGGGCAATTATTGGCTAAAAGGTTCAGTTTGGTTTCAGTATGTACGGTATGCGTATACTCAAGGAATAATTAATATTGAGGTTTGGAACTCAACCCCTCTCCCCGGCGTGGGCAGTTATTTAATGTACTTTATCAGGGCCAACGAACTCAAAGGCCTTCTAAAAGACCTGGAGAGACTCTTTACCGGGGCATCTTCCCCGGATTCAGGCACTCCCCCCGTTCCCAGTCCATCCGACACATCCGTTGTTCTATCCACGACGGAGGGCATCGAACAAATTGAAGAAGTGGACGATAGCCCGACGGAGGAGGCAGCGCAGACGCGCTCGCGAATGCCGGTGTGGTTTGCCCCGGCGTGGTTTTTCTTTGGCATCCTGGTCGGCGTGATCGGGTTTGCGGCGTACAACGCTCTGATCGCCAAGCCAGCACCGACCGCGGCCGCGGCAGTCGCGCCTGCGTTGGATGCGGTGGCCGTGCGCAGTGCGGCGCGGGATGGCACCTTGGATGCCATCGCAACATTGCAGGCCGGTGGGCAACCGGGAGCGGCGCAGCAAGAACCCCAGGGCCCGCAAGCCGCCGGAGAAAACGCCTTTACAGTGCGTGTTGCCAATCGGCAGGGCGATCCGAACGCCAAGGTCACGATCTACGAATTCAGCGATTTCCAGTGACCGTATTGCAAGCAATTCCACCAGTCCGTGCGACCGGTGTTACAGGCTTACATTGACTCAGGCACAGTCAATCTCGTTTACAAGCATTCGGCGTTTCTGGGACAAGAATCCGCCTGGGCGGCGCAGGCTTCCGAGTGTGCGGCCGATCAAGGAAAATTCTGGGAGTATCACGACTTGTTGTTTGAGCGTTGGAACGGCGAGAACCAGGGCACGTTTTCCAAAGAGAATCTGATCAAATTTGCGCAGGACTTGAAACTGGACGTGGCGAAGTTCGATCCGTGTCTGAATAACGATGAAACCCTGGAACGGGTCAAGGTGGATACGTTAGAAGGGCGGCAAGTCGGAGTGAGCGGTACGCCGACGTTCTTCATCAATGGCAAGCCCCTGGTGGGCGCGCAGCGGGCTGAGATCTTCCAGGCTGAGATCGATGAATTGCTGGGACAGTAATCCATGTGGTTGACCAACGCGCGCCGATGGACGGCTCTGTTCATCGGCGCGCTTGTCTTAGGCGCGCTGTGGATTCTGGTTTCGCGCGTGGAAAACCCGATCGGCGGATCGAGCGCCCCGCCGAATCCGCAGGTGGGGTTCACTGCGCCCGATTTTACGTTGGACTCGCTAACGGGCGATCCGCTGACGTTGTCCGATCTGCGCGGTAAGGTGGTGGTGCTGAACCTGTGGGCGAGTTGGTGCCCGCCGTGCCGCGCCGAGATGCCGGCCATGAACGCGGTCTATGAAAAGTTTCGCGATCAAGGGCTGGTGGTGCTGGGCGTCAATACGACATTCCAAGATGACGAGACGAATGCGCGCGCGGCGATTCGCGAGTGGGGCCTGAATTTCCCAATTGTGTTCGACCGTGATGGTACGTCGAGCCGTGCCTATCGCCTGCAGGCCATGCCGACGACGTTCTTCATCAGACGTGACGGCGTGATTCGCGACATCGTATTCGGCGGGCCGATGAGCGAAGCGTTGATTGCGAGCAAGATTGAAAGGCTAATGAGTAACGAGTAATGCGTAAAGTGCGAATGAGTGTTGATTTACGCAGTACTCGTTAGGAACTATGTTCCCCGTTATTCACCTTGGTCCACTGACGATTCAGGCGCGCGGCCTCATTTTGCTGGCGGCGTTCTGGCTGGCGGCCGAAGCGGCGGAGCGTGGCGCTAAACGCCTGGGTCTGCGCGGCGATGTGGTGTATAGCCTCGCTTTCATTGCGGCGCTGGCCGGATTGATCGGCGCGCGCCTGGGCTATGTGCTCGAACATTGGGCGGCGTATCAAAGCGATCCAGTCGCTAGCGTCGCGCTGAATTTCAACACGCTGTCACCGCTGGCGGGAGTGATGACAGGTGTCGTGGCCGCTTATCTGTATGCGCAGCGCAAGGGTGTGGCGAATCGACGATTGCTCGATGCGTTGACGCCGGGCTTCAGCGTTTTCGCGGGTGGATTGGCGTTGGCTGATCTGGCGAGTGGCGATGCGTACGGATCGCCGTCGTCGCTGCCGTGGGCGATCGAGTTGTGGGGGGCCGCGCGGCATCCGGTGCAGCTCTATCAGCTGCTCGCCGTCGGTGTGATCGGCGTGATCGTGTTGAAAGCCGATCGGCCTTTTGACGGCGCGCGCTTTGGCGGGTTCGTCGCATTGGTTGCCGGTTCGCGTCTGGTTCTCGAGGTCTTGCGGGGCGACAGTGAAACGATCGGCGGTGTGCGCACCGCGCAGGTGTGGAGTCTCATCATCTTGCTGACCGCCTTGATCGCGCTGCGTAAATGGGCCAGGGCCGCCGCGGCACCAGCCGCTGATCCCGTCTCCCCGGTACAAACGTAACCTTGGTTTCAATTTTAATCTCAGGTATACTAGCGCTCAACTTTTTTGGGTAACGATGCCGCATGACCGATCTCAATCGACGTAGTTTTCTAAAATTATCGAGCGCCGCTTTATCGCTGGCGTTCTTCAAGCCACCCCAGCCGGAAACGGGGAAGCCTCGCTCGATTGGTCTGGGCCGCGTGACCGAGTGGCGCATCTGGGCCTACCACGAGGCCCGTCCCGGCGCGAAGAAAGAATACGCGCTGTCGCGCGATGAGGTGATCGATATCTATGCCACGCTGGCGACCGAGGGCCTCATGGCGCACAATCCCGTTTGGAATCTGACCAAGTACGGGTGGGTGTATTCTTCGTGGCTGCAGCCGGTGAAGCGTATTGTGAATGAAGTGGTGACGCGCGTGCCGGAGCAGGGTTTCTGGGCCGAAGTGACCGTGCCTTACGTGGACATGCGTAACGCGCCGAATGATAAGGCCTACCGGTTATATCGGTTGTATTACAGCAGCGTGCATCAAGTTGTCGATCACCTGGTTGACGAAGAAGGCGCGGATTGGTATCAGCTCAGGGACGATGAGTATCCGAGCGTCAAAGAATATGTGCGTGCCGCAGGGCTGCGCCGTGTCCTGCCGACGGAATTGACACCCATCACGCCGCTGGCCACGGACAAGCGCCTGGAAGTCAACCTGAAAGATCAGATGGTGTACGCTTATGAGGGCGAGACGCTGGTCTACACCGCGCGCTGCGCGACCGGCGCGGCGTTTTCGGTAGAAGGCGTGGGCTTCGTCAATTTTGGAACGCCGCTTGGTGAACACACGGTCGTGCGCAAACGCCCCTCACGGCACATGCATGGCTTTGAAGACCGCGCCGATGCGTATGATTTGCCCGGCGTACCGTTCTGCACTTATTTCACCGAAGCAGGCGTGGCCGTGCACGGCGCCTACTGGCACAACGACTTCGGGCACCCACGCAGTCATGGGTGCGTTAACGTGCTGGCCGAGGATGCCAAGTGGGTCTATCGGTGGTCGCAGCCCTTTGCCGAGTATGAGGACAGTCTGCTGTTGGTGGAAGAAGGCGGCACGCCGGTGATTGTCTCGGCGTAAAGAAAATCTCTGCCCGGCCGGGCAGAATCGCCGCAAACGAAGAAACCGGGCTTCTCCCCGTTTGAAGGAATCGAACGATTCTGGTGGAGAAGCCCGGTTTCTATTTTCGGCCCATATGATTTTGATCATGGCGAGGGTGGTCAGACTCTGCTTAAATGGGCCTACGCTCTTCGCGGTGACGGCTGAGCAGTAACCGTTGACAGCGTTTTTTTGTCTATGGTACACTACTTCTTGGAGGAGATGACCCTATGAAGCCCAAATACCTGCTCGGTTTTGCTTTGATCGCCGCGGCGATTGTGTTCTTGATTGTGACCAGCATGCAGGCTAACGCGCAGTATTTTCTGACTGTGTCCCAATTGCGCGATCGCGGCCAGACGGTGCTCGATCAGAGTGTGCGCATTTCCGGCGCGGTGGTCTACGACGACACGGTGTTGTATGAAGTGCGCCATAGCGAGCCTTATCTGGAATTCGGCATCGTCGATACCGAAGATCAGATCGGGAAGCAGACGCCTCTGCGGATTGTTTACAAAGGCCCCAAGCCCGATTTGCTGCAGCCTCACGCGCAAGCCATTGTGGAAGGCCATCTGGCGGTCGACGGCAATTTCTACGCCGATAATTTACTGCTGAAGTGCCCGACGCGTTACGAAGAGCAGTTCCCGGAACAGGTTGAACCGAAGAACGGCTAAGCGGAAATGACTGGGCAAAGATAGAGAGACACTCTCTCCGTTTCTCTGTCTCTCCATCTCTATCTTATAAGGACAGACTATGGCTGCAGACCTGGGGTTGATGGCACTGGCCATCGCCGCATTGAGCGCGCTGTATGCGTTCGTCGTGGCGATCTTGGGCGGCACGCAGCGGCGTCCCGAATATACTGAAAGCGCGCGGCGTGCGGCGCTAGTCGTGATGCCCCTCCTGACGTTAGCCTGCCTCACGATTATTTACGCCAACCTCGTCGGCGATTACAGCCTCGAATACACCTATCGCGTCAGCAACAGTACCACGCCCGCCTTCCTGCGCATCACCGCTTTGTGGGGCGGCCAGAACGGATCGATTCTGTTCTGGAACTGGCTGATGTCGTTGTACATCTTCTTCGTGTTTTTACGCCCGTGGAAGAGCAATCGCGATCTGCTGCCGTGGGTCATCGCCGTCTCGATCGGGACGCAGGCGTTCTTCATCCTGCTGACGCTCTTTTTTGCCAATCCATTTGCCAGTATGTGGCTACCGGCGGGTTCCCTCGCGGCTCAGGCATCATCCTGTCGTCCATGGGAAGACCCCATCACTGCAGCGGTTTTTCAACCGGCGAACTTTGTACGATGCGTTCCTACCAATGGCGCCGGTCTTAATCCCTTGCTGCGTCACCCCGGCATGATCATCCATCCGCCGATGTTGTATCTGGGCTTCGTCGGTTTGACGATTCCGTTTGCGTATGCGATCGGATCACTGTTGGCTCGCAACAAGACCGATAGTTGGATCCGTGCTTCGCGGCGCGTGACCTTGATCGCGTGGTTGTTTCTCAGCGTCGGCTTGCTGCTCGGCGCGCGTTGGGCCTATGACGTGTTAGGTTGGGGTGGCTACTGGGGCTGGGATCCCGTCGAAAATTCGGCCTTACTGCCGTGGCTGGTGGCGACTGCGTTCTTACACTCCGTCATCATTCAAGAGAAGCGCGGCATGTTCAAGGTCTGGAACGTGATCTTGATCGCTCTATCCTTTGCGCTGATGATCGTCGGTACGCTCGCCACGCGCACGGGCATTATTTCCTCGGTGCATGCGTTCGCTCGTTCGACTTTGGGCGTCCCGTTTCTGGGCTTCACCGCCGTGGTGCTCGTCGGATCGGCGGTCTTGATTGCCAGCTGCTGGCACCTGTTGAAGAGCGACAACAAACTTGACTCGTTCCTCTCGCGCGAAGCGATGTTCCTGTTGAACAACGCCGTGTTCATGATCTTGACGTTCACGGTGTTTGTCGGAACGTGGTACTCAATATTTACAGAATTATTGACTGGTGAGAAACTAACAGTAGGGCCGCCGGTCTACAACCTGCTAGTCGGGCCGCAGGTGGCCGCCTTGATTCTGCTGATGGGTATCGGCCCGCTGGTAGCCTGGCACAAATCATCGCCCGAAGCGTTGGGTAAGATGACGTGGAAGCCCGCCGTGTTTGCCGTCGCCGTGATGGTGCTGTTGTTCGTCACGGGCGTCAATATGCTCTTTGTGCTCATCGGTTTTGGCGTGGTGGCGTTTACGCTGGCGGCGACGGTGGCCGAATACTGGCGGGGCATGCGGGCGCGGCATAAACTATCGGGCGAGAATTACTTCGCCGCGTTCACGCATCTCATCGCACGCAACCGGCGGCGCTATGGCGGCTACCTGATCCACCTCGGCGTGCTGGTGATGGGTATCGGCGTGATCGGCTCGTTGAACTATCAAGTCCAGACGCAGCGCTCGCTGACGCCGGGAGGCACCATGCAAATTGGCGACTACACCATCACCTACGAACGCGCCTTGACGTGCGATCCGACGGTGGGAATCAGTGGGGACTGCGCGGAGTGGTATACCGATCGCGGCCGCGACATCATGGTGATCGCCGGCTACATGACCGTGGCGCGCCCTGGCCAACCCACTGTGCGCGTGGCGCCCTATCGTGAGATCTTTTTGAATGGCACGGGCGAGCTTACCCCGCCGGGCATATTATCCTCGGTGGGAGAAGATCTGTACTTGCTGTTCCTGGGCGAGCAAAGCGGCTTCGGCACGATTAAGGCCTACATCAATCCGCTGATTCAATTCTTGTGGATCGGCGGCCTCATCTTGGTTATCGGCACGTTAATCGCCATGTGGCCGACACCGATCGAACGACGGCAGGCCGTGGCCGTGCCGGAACGGGTCGGTACGCTGAAGGTGGTGAAGTGATGGCGCGATCGATCAAGCTGGCGGTGTTAGGGCTATGGACGGCAGGGTTGTTATTGCTGATCGCTTTGACCAGTGTCGTTTTAGCACAAGACCCTGTGCCGCCGACGCCGGCCGCCAAACAGCCCGTCACTGCTGATGATGTGAATCACATCGCCAAACAAATGTATTGTCCGGTGTGCGAGAACGAACCGCTCGATGCGTGCCGCACGGCGGCGTGCCAGCAGTGGCGCGCGCAAATCGGGCAGATGTTGGGCGAGGGGCAGAGCGAGCAGCAAATCAAGGATTATTTCGTAGCCTACTTTGGGGCGCGCGTGCTGGCTCAACCGCCGGCTGCGGGAATTTCACTCTTGTTGTACGTCCTGCCGATCGTGGGCTTGATCGTCGGCGCGGTGATCGTGGTATGGCTGCTGCGACGGCTGCGCGCGCGCGGCACTCGTGCGGACTCGCCTCAATCGGCAGTCGCGGCTGCGTCCAAACCGACGGGGGACGCGTATACCGATCGGGTGGAAAAAGATCTCAAGAATTGGTGACCATGTCTGAATCACTGTCTCCTGAAACATCAACTGGTGTGGACTCGCCTGAAGAAGAAACGGCTCCGGCCCAACGACCCTTCGGGCGCACTCTCGCGATCGGCGTGGCGGTAGTCTTTGTCGGTATCCTGGCCCTGGCGCTGTTCCGCACCAATCAAGTGAGTCCCACTTCCGGCCCTGCGCCCGATTTTGAGTTGACGCTGTTTGAAGGTTATGAAGGCAACGCCGGGAAGAATCCTGTGAAGCTGTCTGACCTTAAAGGCAAGCCGGTGGTGCTGAATTTCTGGGCGTCGTGGTGCGTGCCCTGTACAAAGGAAGCGGCTGACTTGCAGGCCGTGTATGAGAAGTACAAAGACGAGGTCGTGTTCCTCGGCATTGATTGGACCGACATCGAAGGCGATGCCCGCAACTACCTCCAGCGCCACGGCATCACCTACGCCAACGGCCCCGACCTGGGCACCAGGATTGGCCCGCGTTATCGCATCACGGGCGTGCCGGAAACGTACGTCATCGATCGAGACGGCAACGTGCAATTCACCAAGATCAACACCATCACGGTGGCGGAATTATCGGCCGTGCTCGATCGGCTGTTGCAGACGAAGTAAGCTTCGTGAGAAACCGGGTTTCTACGGTTCGGCCTTCGTCTTCTCCAAAATGGAGAAATCCGGTTTCTGTGATCATGTTGCACCTGAAATCATTTCGAAGCGAGTATGGCGTGGAATTATCTGCTCTTCTCATCGGTATTGTGATTCTGGCTGGCACGATCTATTTTGTCAGCCGTCCCTTGTTGCAGGCCAAACGCCAGACGAACGCCGGTGGAGGCGATACCTCTTCACTGGAGGCGCAGCGCGAAGCGTTGTACACCCAGATCAAAGAATTGGACATGGATCATGCCACGGGCAAGGTCAACGATGAGGACTACGCACCCGTGCGGGCCGCGTTGGTAGCGCAGGCTGCTGCGGTGTTGAAGCAGATCGATGGCGTGGCACCGACTCCAGCGGCACCACCTGTGACCACCCAGATCGATGAGGTCGAAGCCATGATTGCGGCCCGGCGCAAGCCTCGATCGGTTTCCGCAGCGAAACCGGCTGATGCCGATGCCGCGGCGAATACAGCTGCCGCGGCGAATACAGCTGCCGAAGCGGCGATTGCGGCCCGGCGCAAGACGGCGTCCTCTGTGGCGAGCGCGCCCACGTGCCCTAAGTGCGGCAAGCCCATCAGCGCCGACGATGCCTTCTGCGCCAAATGCGGCACCGCCCTGCAACCCCAGACTGTCCGCTGATTTCAGCGTGAGGAGGTTACTACTCAGCCGTCGCGTTATGCGCCGTGCAGTGTCATTCCCGCGAAGGCGGGAATCCAGCCGACGGCACTGGATTCCCGCCTTCGCGGGAATGACGGCTGAGTAGTAACGTGAGGAGACTTATCTTGCGAAGATTCGCTCGCCTGTTGTCTTTCGTTGTCTTGCTGCTGCTGGCCTCGCTGCTGGCAGCCTGTTCCCTGGCGGCACCCGCGCCGATCGCGCCGGTGAACAGTCAAGCGCAACAACCACCGGCTGCGCAACAGTCGGCGGAACCGCTTCAACTGCCGTCGCGCCGACCCAGTGCCACCGCCGGCGCGGCGCTCTATCAGCAGAAGTGTGTAGATTGTCACGGCGCACAAGGACGTGGCGATGGCGAATTTGCGGCGCAACTTGCTCAGACCGGCATTCAAGTCGCTGATCTTACTGCCGATACGATTGTACGCGCGCAGACACCGGAACAGTGGTATGACATGATAAGCCATGGCCGCATCGAGAAACGTATGCCCGGCTTTGCGGGTTCGCTTAATCCCGATCAGCGTTGGGACGTTATCGCCTATGCGTGGTCGCTGGCGGTCACACCGGATCAACTCGCCACTGGCAAGGCAGTGTATCAGGAACAATGCGCGCATTGTCACGGCGACCAAGGCCAGGGCGACGGCAAGAATGCGCCGAGTAATTTGTCTGACCTGAGTGATTTCGCCGCGTTGGCGCAGGTTGCGCCGGGCCTGTGGGATCAGGCCCTGGCTACTGGACACGTGCCCTCGTTTGCCGGAACGCTTAGCGAAGGATCGCGGCGCGCTGCCATCGATTACGTCCGCACGTTTGCGTATGATTCTGCGGCGAGCACTGCCGCTGCTTCAGCAACACCCGTTGCCACATCGGGCGGTTTGCCGCCGGCTATCGCCGGGCCGGCCGCGCCAATCAAGCTTGAAGGCGTGATCGTCAATGCCACCGCGGGTCAGACTGTTCCAGATCATTTGCCGCTGACGTTGTACATCGTGCCCCATCAAGGCGCGCAGCAAGACCTGATCACGCGCACCTTCCAGGCGGGTGTGAATGGCCGGTTCGTCATCACCGCGGCGCAGATCGATTCGCGCAATCTGGTGGCGGTGGGTGTCGATTACAAGGACTTGTCTTTCTACAGTGAGGTGGTTCCCGTTGAGCCGCAGGTCACACTGCCCATTACGATCTACGAAAGCACGCTGGACGCCGCGCAAATCACGATCGATACGCTGCACATCATCGTCGAGCCAGAGGCCAATGGACTCAACGTGAGTGAGATCTACGTGCTCTCCAACGACGGCGATCGCTTTGTGGCGGGTTTTGGCCAACCGGTGCTGCACTTTGGTTTGCCGGTCGCGGCGACTAATCTGCAAATGGATCCGTCGATGCAGCGGGTCATGGATCGATCGGGCGACGGGCTGGATTACTATGATGCGATTCCCGTGGGCTGGCAGGCGCAGCAGATCGTGTATCAATACACCTTGCCGTTGACGGCGACCTCGCTCAGTCGCGCGATCTACCAGCCGGTGGCGCGGGTGAACTTGCTGCTGGGCGGCCAACCCGATCAGGCGATGGTGACCTCCGATCGGTTGAAAGCCGCCGGCATACAGACGATTCCGTCGTCCGGGGAGACCTTTCAGCAATACACCGCGGCAAATATGCAACCGGGCCAGACTTTGAATCTCTCGATCAGCACACCCTCTCAGTCGTTCGATGGGCGCATCATGCTGGGCGTTGTCTTAGTGATTGCCGGCGTGGTCGGCCTCATCGTCTGGCAGCGCAGCCAGACGAAGCAGCAACCAGCCGCTGCCTCGACTAGTGCGGACTCGCCGCGCCGTGCCGAGATTCAGCGTGAAGTCTTGATCGATCAGATCGCGGCGCTGGACGACGAATTCGCCGAAGGCCAGGTGGATGAGATCAACTACAGGGCCAAGCGCGCCAAGTTGAAAGAGAAGCTGCTGAAGTTGATGGAAGAAGAATGAGGCGTAAAACGTAAAGCGTAAAGCGTAAAGCGTGATGCACCTTTTACTTGTTACGCATTACTCGTTATTTGTTCATTGGACATTGATCATTGATCATTGCTAACTCCCTCACCAAACAATTCGGCCCGTTCATGGCTCTGCGCGGCCTTGACCTAGAGGTACGGCCCGGCGAATTTGTCACCATCGTCGGGCCGAATGGCGCAGGCAAGACGACGCTGCTGCGCATCCTCGCCACGTTGAGCCGCCCCACGCACGGGCACGTCTCCATTGCCGGGCACGCGCTGCCCAAAGGCGCGGATCACGCCCGGCGGCAGATCGGCTTGCTGTCGCATCAGCCGCTGCTCTACGGCGATCTCACTGCCGAAGAGAATCTGCGCTTCTTCGGCAAGATGTACGACGTGCCGCATCTCGAAGCGCGTATCGTCGAATTATTGGATCAGGTCGATTTGATCGATCGCCGCCAGGATCGGGCGCGCACCTTTTCGCGCGGGATGCAGCAGCGCCTCGCCATCGCCCGCGCGTTGTTGCACGATCCGGCGGTGGTGCTGCTCGATGAACCTTTCACCGGCCTCGATCCGCATGCGTCCGATCGCTTGGAAGAACTACTGCACCTGCTGCGCGATGGTCAACGCACGGTCGTGATGACCATCCACGATCTGGAACGCGGCTGGGCGATGTGCGATCGGGCGCTGGTGTTGGCGCGCGGCAAGATCGTGTACGAAGCGCGGACGAAGGACGTGGAGGCTGCGACATTCCGCAGCGACTTCAAGCGGGTGACAACTTAACACCTGTCATTGCGAGGAGCATCTTGAGCGGAGCGACATCTTCTTGTCGCGCAGTCGAAAGATGCTCCGCAGCAATCTCTCTGGCGGTGAAGGAGATTGCTGCGCACTCTTCGACTACGCCGCAAAAAGATGCGGCTCCGCTCAGGATGCTCGCAATAACAGATACTAATGTGTTGAATGATGACTTTTTTTCGCAAAGCATGGTACATCGCCCGTAAAGATATCCTGGCCGAACTGCGCACCCGCGAGATGATCAGCACCATGGGCGCTTTCTCCGTGTTGGTCATTTTGCTGTTCGCGTTTGCGTTTGATCTGCGGGTGGCCAAAGCGGGCACGGTCGCACCTGGAGCGTTGTGGGTCGTCGTGGCGTTTGCCGGAATGCTGGGGCTGAATCGCTCGCTCACGTCCGAGATCGATCGGGGCAGCTTTGACGCGCTGCTGCTCACGCCGATCGATCGCAGTGCGATCTTTCTCGGCAAGGCGCTGGGCATCATCGTGTTCATGTTCGCCATCGAAGCGGTGATTCTGCCGTTGTTCGTCATCTTCTTCAATCTGCCGTTCTTGCAGCCGACGATCATCTTCATCGTCGCGTTGGGCACGATCGGGTATGGCGGCATCGGCACCCTGCTGGCCACGATGTCGTCCAACACGCGCCTGCGCGAGGTGCTGCTGCCGGTGCTGCTGCTCCCGATCGCGATTCCGGCTTTGCTGGCCGCTGTGAAATGCACGGCGGGCGCGCTGGACGGACGCGAATTTGCTGAGTGGGCCAACTGGTTCGGGCTGTTGGTGGCCTTTGATCTGGTGATGTTGGGCGTGTCGTTTTTGGTATACGATTTCATCGTGGAAGACTGAGATGACGCTTTTCGAATCTGCTCTGGTGGAAATCGTTGCGCCTCAATTACAGCTGTTGGGCTATGCCTACGATGCGCGTCTGCGTGCCGCCGATGAACTCTTCGGTTTTCGCAAGCCGTTGGGCGCTGACGTGCAGGCCATCGTTCAGTTTCAACTGCGGCACAGCACGCCGGAGAGGTTCACTGTCAATTTGCTGCGCGTGAAATCGGACGTGATTCAGCCGTACCTGCATGATGGTTATGCGGAGGCGTGTGGCGCGCGGTTGAGCACCGTGTTGTGGTACGTCGTTGGCTTGCGCGAGTATCCCGCCTCCGATTATTGGTGGACGACGACTGAGGCAGCGCTGCGGGATGCCGCCAACAAGGTCGCGCAGTACGGCGTGCGGTGGATCGAAGATGCCCACGCGCCGAGGCCGTGGGAGATGCCGGCGCATAACGGGCATGAGTTTGTCGAAGCGGTCGAGGTTGATCTGGCGCCCACCCTGCAGCGCTACGGTTATCGCCTGGCGCAGCAACGCCTCGTCGGCGAGGTGCCGTATCTGTATTTCGTCAAGGACTGGCCGGACGGCACGCACGGCTTTGTCGAACTGCAAGGGGTGTACAGCCTCGATCCGCGCGAGTTTCAATTCGATGTGCGCTTGCAGCGCCGTGCGGATGAGAATCCGTTGGCGGTGGCGATGCAGCCCGGCGTTTCTTTGGCACAGCTCGTATGGCAGGCGCGCGGCGTAGTTACGAGGGCGGCGACCGTGGCCGCGGCGGTCGCCGAAGCTAAAACGCTATTGTGGCACTATGCCGATCGGGCGGGGTTGGATAAACAGCTGCGTGACGCTTTGACGCAAATTGAGCGAGTCGGTTTGCCGTGGATCGATCAGGTGAGCGTCTGATCGAGGTGATACAATTGCCGTATTCAAGCGAGGAGGAGCAGATGACTCAAGCACGCAATCGAGTCGATGGGTTGGTGATGGTGCTGGCCGCGCTGATGGTCCTGGTCGGCATCGTGTTGGCGTTTGGCGTGGCGCCGACGGCCGATCGATTATCGGGCGGGGATGTGCAGCGCATCTTCTATTTTCATGTGGGCATCGCCTGGATTGCGGGGCTGGCGATGTTCGTCACGTTCATCTGTAGCATTCTGTATCTGTGGCGCGGCGAACAGCGCAAGTACGACATCGCTGCCGCGGCGTCGGTGGAAATCGGCGTCGTGTTCGGCTTGATGGTGCTGGCCTCCGGCATGTTGTGGGCGCGGCCGGTGTGGAATACGTGGTGGACGTGGGATCCGCGCCTGACCACGTCGGCCATTACCGAGTTCATCTACATTGCTTATCTGATGCTGCGGGGCGCCATCGACGATCCGCAGCGGCGAGCGCGTTTCAGCGCGGTGTATGGCATCATCGGGTTTGTGAGCGTGCCGCTGACGTATTTCTCGACCAAGTGGTTCAGTACGATCCATCCCGATCTGGGTCAGGCGCAGGGTGGGGGGCTGACGGTCTCTATGCGTCCGGCGATGTTTGCCGGCCTGATTGCGTTTACGCTGGTGTACGTGGTGTTGATGATCATCCGCACGCGGGTGGAGCGCTCGGCCGATAAAGTGGCGCAGTTGAAGCAAGAGATTATCAATCGCTAAGACATTGTTTTCTAAAGCCTGATTGTCTGTCATTCCCGCGTGTTTCCAGCGGGAATCCAGCGCCCGACCATAGTCACTTTGGATGCCCGACAAAGGCATTCGGGCATGACTGTCTAAGAGGAGAGACCGATGAGCCCTGAAATGAACAACATTGTGATGTTTTTGATTCCGGCTTACGCCATCTTCTGGTTGCTGACGTTCCTGTATGTGTTCAGCGTGCGCTCGCGCCAGAAGAACCTGGAGAAGGATATCGAAACGCTGCGGCTGTTGGTCGAGAAGAAGAAAGAAAGCGGAAACAAATAAGCAAGGCTGTTGTAAGAAGCCGTCAAAGAACAACTCCGTAGATTGCTCCAGGCTGGATGGTCACATCCAGCCCCCATCGCCGGATTGCAATCCGGCGGGAGCGTCAAAAGTGCGGACGTATTTCTTGGCAAGCCTTAAGGATTGGCGGGTAGTTTATCTACAGGCGAATTGCCAGTTGGCGCAGGCCAGCGGTGACTCGCACTACTTGAGGGAGTATCTGAATGACAACTCAGGCAATGCCCAAACGCAAACCGGTGACGTTCGTCATGAGGTTCCAGGTCTTTCTGCATGCCGTGCTGTTTGTGCTGGGCATGTCGCTGGTGATCGTCGTTATATTTGGCGGTGCCGCAACTATTCTGGGAGATAAGCTGAAAGGCAACACTCAGCTGATTGCGCAAATCGGCGGTCTGGTGGTCATCGTTTTTGGCCTGCACACGTTGGGAGTTGTGAAGATCCCGTTCCTAAACTATGACACGCGACGGCAATACAGCGGTGGAACCAGCTATGGTTCGTCGGTGTTAATGGGAGTATTTTTTGCCGCCGGTTGGTCACCGTGTATCGGCCCGACCTTTGGAGCGATCATCACGTTAGGCCTGAGCCAGGTGACGGTCTTTTCGGCCATGTTTCTGGCCGCATTCTATGCGTTGGGCCTTGGTTTGCCGTTTCTGGTGTTGGGGCTATTGATTGATCGCGCGACGGGCGTTCTGCGGAGATTGCGCAAGCATATCCGCATGTTTGAAATAGTCACGGGTGCTTTTTTGATCGTCTTAGGAATTCTCCTGTTGACGGGTCAAATGACGCGGTTTGTGTCACTAGCCGGAAGCGCCGAATCTGCAGTGAACACGTCGGCGATTGAAAGCGACCTCTGGCAGGTTAACAACATCGTTGATGTGCCCACCATCCCGATCGCGTTGGTCGCGGGCCTGTTGTCGTTTTTATCGCCGTGTGTGCTGCCGTTGGTTCCCGCTTATCTCGGCTACCTCGGTGGACGCGCGGTCAATCAAGTGGCGGAGGAAGCCTCGGCTTGAGGCGAGGATGAGCGAAGTTCCAGTGCAGCCTTCGAAGTGGCGTCGTGCCCTGCCGTTGATCGCCTCGGCGTTGGCGATTTTGATCGGTGTCTTGCTGATTGCGCGGCCAGCCTTTTTGTCGCCATCCGCTGCGACACCTCTACCCGCTTTGCAGGGCGGTATGACGAATCGTATGCCACAGGCTGGTGAAGCGATCCCTGACTTCGAACTCCCCACTCTCGATGGACAACTCGTGCGCCTCTCGGCGCTGCGCGGTTCTCCGGTTGTGATCAATTTCTGGACGACATGGTGCGGACCGTGCAAGCAGGAGATGCCGCTGCTGGTCGAGCAGTACAACTGGCATAAAGCCAAGGGGCTGCGCGTGCTGGCGATCGATACGCTGGCGCATGACAATGTCGAAAATATGCGCGCGTTCGCCGAGAAGTTCAAGATGAACTTCGATGTGCTGGTGGACGAGCAGGACGCGGTGGCCGGCGGCTGGAATGTGATGGGCTTGCCGACGACGTTCTTTGTCAAGGCCGATGGCACGATCGCAAAAGTGCATGTGGGTCAACTCACGCCCGATCAGTTGAAAGAGAATATGAAGTTGATCCTGCCCGACTGAGGTGGGAGATTGGAAGTTGGAGAGCGTTCAATTGATGGTGTAAGACGCAAAACACTTTCGTTCTGCGTCTTGTTGTTTCTGAACTGAGTTGATAAAGTTGGGCTCGGCATCAAATCGTCATTGCGAGCGCTTTGCGCGAAGCAATCTCAGTCTCGGCTAGCAAGAGATTGCTTCGTCGCACGCCTTGTCCGCGCTATGCGCGGAGGCGCGCCTGGCGACAGCGCTCCTCGCAATGACGTTCTAATCTCGTCGCCGCCGGGACGGCGGCTTGAACATATGGAGATAACCATGAAAACTATCGGCTTGATCGGCGGGATGAGTTGGGAATCTTCTGCTGAATACTATCGCTTGATCAACACGCGGGTCAAAGAACGGCTCGGCGGATTTCATTCGGCCAAGTGCGTGCTGGTCTCGGTCGATTTTGCGGAGGTGGAGACGTTGCAGCGCGAAAATCGCTGGGCGGAATCGGCCCAGCTGTTGGTCGGCGCGGCGCTCAGCCTGGAACGCGCGGGCGCCGATGTCGTGCTGTTGTGCACGAACACCATGCACAAGCTGGCCGACGACATCCAGGCCAGTCTTCAGATTCCCTTCTTGCACATTGTCGACGCGACGGCCGATCAGATTAAGGCGCAAGGTCTGACGAGAGTCGGCTTGCTCGGTACCCGCTTCACGATGGAGGAAGATTTCTACGTCGGGCGTTTGCAGCAGCGTTACGACTTACAGGTCTTGATCCCTGACCCCGTCGAACGCGACATGATCCATCGCGTCATCTACGACGAACTATGCCTGGGCCAGATCAAGACAGTGTCCAAAGCGCAGTACCTGGCAGCGATCGAGCATTTAATCGCGAACGGCGCGCAAGGTATCGTCCTGGGCTGCACCGAGATTGGTTTGTTGGTTCAGGCCGCTGACTGCCGTGTGCCTGTGTTTGATACTACTCGCTTGCACGCGCAAGCCGCGGTTGATTTCGCGCTGCAAGTTTGAAATTCGTCTCGCTGGTGTGTAAGCCAAGTTGGTCCGCTGCGCGTGGTTACATCCGCCGTTTGGGCCGCTGGATGTGACCACGCAGAGCGAGCGGGAGCACGTAAAACCGCAATTTGTTCCCGCGCTCAGTATAAATTGCCGCCCAGCGGTGCGCGTCACATCTCAGTGCGCAGCCTCCCAGTGGGGCGCACCACTTCTCCCATCCCGCTTGCCTCATACCCTTCCAACTCCGCCACCACCTTGCGGAACGACTCGCCGCGAATCAGGGTCAGCAGCGGTTGCAGCAATTTAGATTCGTAGAATTGCTGCGGGATGACGAGATCGTAGCGCTCCCACTCCACCGAGACGAAATCCAGATCGAGGGCGCGGGCGGCGGCGCGCACGCCCAGTCCGCAATCGGCCACGCCTGATTGAACGGCGGCGGCGACGGCGAGATGCGTGTACTCCTCGCGTTGATAGCCGTGTACGGATTCTGCCTCGATGCCCAATTCCTTCAAGCGATAGTCCAGCAGCACGCGCGTGCCTGCGCCGCGCTGCCGATTGACGAAGCGCACGTCGGATCGCGCTAGGTCTTTCAGTGACGCGATGCTCTTCGGATTGCCTTTCGCCACAATCAAGCCCTGCTCGCGGCGTAATAACGTCACCACCACCACGGGCACATCGGGCAAATACTGTTTGATGTACGAGAAGTTGTACTCGCCTGTTTCGGGATCGAGCAGATGCGATCCGGCCAGATGCGTTTCACCGCGCCGCAAAGCGATCAATCCGCCCAGGCTGCCGGCATGCGCCGAAACAAACCGGCGCTGTGTCGATCGATCGGGGGTGGGCGAATCGCTCGTCATCTCGGCCAGATGCTGCGCCAATAGATCGAGCGTGAGATCGTGCGAGCCGATGTGCACGATGGTGCGATCGATCTCGGCCGGATCGGTGTACAACTCGATCATGACCTCCGCGCCGGTATCGACGCCTTCGCTGAAGCGCGGAATCCGCACGATGCCATCAGCGCGCACCAATGAGGTGATCACGCCCGCGCCCCGGCTCAACGGCGCGGCCACGATCCGATCGCCCACTTTGCCGGCGGTCACGCGCACCCATTCATCCTCGCCCATCGGCGAGAGCAACTTGCGCGTGATGTTAGCGCGCAGCGTCGGCTTCTGATGACCGGGCAAGCCCAGCCATTTGGCAAGCAACGGCTCGACAAAAATTTCACCCGTAAGCGCAGCGGAAACTGGATAGCCGGGAACACCGATGATAGGAATTGCGGAATCCCACAGGGACGCTACGCAGTGTGGAATGCGGAATGTGGAATGTGAAGCGGGCGCGCTTGCCTCTTGCATCTCGCCTCTTGCTTCCTTGCTTCCTGCATCCTGCTTCACCATTCCTAAAATCACCGGATGTCCTGGCCTCACCGCTACCCCATGCACCAGCAGCGTGCCGAGTTCTTGCACCACGCGCGCGGTGAAGTCTTCGCTGCCCGCCGATGATCCCGCGTTGATGAGGACGAGATCGTATTTCGACGCAGCGTCTTGCACGGCGGCTTTGATCGCTTCGAAGTTGTCGATCACGATCGGGTAACGTGTCGCGACGCCGCCCCATTGTTCGACCTCGGCGGCCAGCACGATCGAGTTGTATTCGATGATGTCGCCCGCCTTCACACCCGATCGAACGACTTGCTCCATCGTGATCAATTCGGTGCCGGTGGGAATGACGGCCACGCGTGGCTTTCTGCGCACATGTACGGTGGCGTGTCCGCTGCCTGCCAGCGCGCCCAGATCGACGGGCCGTAACACGTGATTCGCAGGCAGCACCAACTCGGTGGCGACCATGTCTTCGCCCAGCGGGCGCACCGCCGTCCACGGCGCGATCGGCGCGCGGATCTCGATGTGCGTGTTCCCGATGGGCTGCACGTGCTCGATCATGATTACGGCGTCGGCCCAGCCGGGCAGGGGATCGCCGGTATCGACATACTGCGCCTGCGGGCCGAGTTCGAGTTGCAGCGGATGGGTGTCGTTGGCCGTGTTCGTCTCTTCGGCGCGCACCGCGTAACCGTCCATCGCACTGGCGTGATAGGCGGGCGATGAGACGTGCGCCCAGATCGGTCGGGCGGTGACGCGGCCCAGCGCATCAGGCACCGGGATGTCTTCACCCTCGATCGGCTGCCAGCGTCCAATTGCTTTCAGCGCTGCACTGAAACGTCGCCAGGCTTCGTCAAGGGGAATGTCTTCGAGATAGACTTTACGAGTCATAGATTCTCTCTTATTTGCTCCAGGCCCGCGTCCTCGCGGGCAAACTGAGCAGCTCAACCACCGTCATTGCGAGCGTTTTCGCCTAGCGCACCCCCGCTTTGCGGACAGGGCATGCGAAACAATCTCAGTGTGGGCGGGAGATTGCTTCGTCGCTGGGAAGCGCTCCTCGCAATGACGGATGCTAAGGGTTCTGTGCATAAACTCCCAAATGATTCCCCACCGGCCGCTCCATTCCCGGAATCGACGCATGAATGGGCGAGTTGAGGATTTGCGGCTTGCCCGTGGCATCTTCGATCACCAGCGTGGACGATCCACCCCCGTCGAGATTGATCGCTGTATACGCTCCGTGCTCAATGGCGATCTGCGCCAACTCAGGCATGGTGACGCCCTCGCTGTAATTGGGCTGGCGGCCGTCGACGATGAAGAGCAGCAGCGTGCGGCGTTCTCGATCGAGCCCCACCGCCGACCGCGGATGCAGGCCGGCGTAATACTCATCCGGCTTGATCTGACCGCTGATATGCCCGTCTTCGACGATCAACGGGATGCCTGAAATGGCATTATACACCGCCCCGATCGACTGATCGATGCCCGCCCGATTATCCTGTGACAGGAACAACGTCGGACGCGGATCGTCGGCCTTTTCTTCGGAATACACGTCGCCATTCGAGGCGGCAAAGCCGTTCACATCGGTCGGATCATTATCGTGCGGATAGTAGTCGAAGATCGTGTGGTACCACCACGGCCAGAAGAAATCGCCGTTGATGGCGAGCTGCAGATCGTGTATGACGAGGAACTGCGAAACGGTTTGCGCGCGCACTTCGTGCCCGTCGACGGGATCGCTCGGTGTCACGAGGAAACTCAACCCCGGCGTGTCGAGATCGATCTGTACGACGTGAATGATCAGCGGGCGTGGCTGCTGCCGCACATCGCGCAGATACGTGATGCCGTCGAACAACTCGACGCGCGTGTTGGCTAGCTGTGGGCGATGATCGCGCCAGAAGAAAAAGCCGCCGACGGCGAACACGATAACGGCGACAGCGACCAACACTGCTATCAGAACCGGGCGCAGTAGGCGACGCAGGCGGGAGTGGTGCATGGCCGGTCGGTTAGCGGCGACGGCGCGCGCGCGGCTCACGGCGCAACGGGCGTGCTTTGCCGCGGACTGACTGTTTGAGCTGCAGGAGATAGCGCGTTTCGTCGAAAAGCCGATCGGCTTTGAGCGCGAGATAAAATTCTTCCATGAAAACTGCGCCGATCAGGTGGATGGCGTCATGCCGAGTGAGGCCCTGCGCCAGAAGCTGCTGATAGATTTCACCGACCGGCGGCAGATCGCCATTGATCTGATTGAGGACGGTCTCATGCACGACCAGGTGCATCACAGGATTCACGCCGTCTTTTTCCAGCTCGGCGTCGCTGATCTTATCCAGCCGATGCCAGACGTGATGCCAGTCGGTGTGCTCGCGCATGATCTGGGCGATCAGCGCCTCTTCGCCATCCAGCGGTTTGCCAGCCTTGGCGGCCTGCCAGATGCGATGCAGGTTCTGGCGGCTGGACTTCTTCAGATCGTCGAGCGGGCTTTCCACCAGCGCGGGGCGCGCATACGCATCCCATTCCATCTCGCCGGTTTCTTCGTCGATATCGGGATATTGCGTCGGGGCTTGCCCATGTTGCGCGACCACGCGTGGATAGCTGCCTTTGGGCGCAGCGGGGTTGATGTGCTTCACCTGCACGTCAAACTCGTGGCTATCACCGTAATCAAAGTAATACAGAAACCGCGCACGCTCTTTGAGTTCGAGACTGCCGATCGTGACCTGCTGGGTGTGCCGCGCCGTTTCCGACCACGGGCTGCCGATTTCACTGGACTGATCGTACGCCTGGCCGCTCATGAAAAACGAATAGAGATGATCGTCAGCCCAGTCAAACGTCTGCTGGATCATCAAGTGCAGATCTTCCAGCGTTTGATCGGCGGCGATCTCGATGTCGCGCCAGACTTTGGGCAGCGCCCGATGATTCACGCGCAGTACCCAGGTTTTCACCGTCCCGTGTTGTGCCTGGCGTGAGGGACGCGGGCGGCGGCCCGGCCCCGGTTGGTACTCGCGCGGCAAATCAGCCGGATGATCTACATCGTCATCAGGCGTGTCGTCTCGCACCCACACATACTTGGGCGGGCCTTTCGCTTCCAGCACGGGCCGCCACAAGTCTTCCGTCCAGATTTCTTCAAGCGGATCGGGCGGGATGGGATGGTGATATTGGCCGGTCGCCAACAGATGTGGCACAAGGTCCCAGTCCGCTACTCCGTATGGCGAGCGCTTCAGCCGTTCTAGGCTGGCCTGCACCACGGCCTGATTGCGCGCGGCGATGGCCGCCTCATCGCGTGCCGCACGCGGTTGAAATTCCACGGCGTAGAGCTTATGCTCGCCATCAACGGCGCGCAACAGCAGCTGATCATTCGGCGCAGCCTGGAGCGTCTTGAACCACTGCCAAAATTCGGACGGGCCGGCCATGCCCCACTGCGAGTCTTTCAGGTGCAGTAACTCCAGCAAGATCGTTGTCCGATCGGGCAGCTGCAAAGCGATCGGACTTCTGTCGCAACGCGATTGGATTTCAAAGAACGTCGGCCACAAGAGGGCGCGCGTGTCCTCTCCTAACCCGATGGCTTTACCACCCAGATCGGTCGGTGCGAGCGTGAGGCGCATGATCGATCCATTGATCAGGCGCAGCAGCCAGCCGTAACGCCCATCGCCGGTGTTGATGATGAGCCGGCTCTGGCTGATGGCATTGCGCAGCGTGCCTTTGGGGTTCTTCGTGTCGATCGGCCTGAGCTGCTGCACGCGCTGCATGATTTCATCAAATGGCAGTGGTTCAGGCGCGGCCTCTACGACTTGATGCGCCAACGCCGTATAACTGGGTTGATTGGTTTTAGGCATGTGTTCTCGATCCGTTACCCCAGCGTCCCAAATCCGCCCACCACGCCTTTGATCAAGCCGCCGTAAAAATCGGGTTGGCCGGGGCCATTGTAGATGCGCGCAAAGCCCACGAAGTCGCGGTTGCGCAGTGCGTTGATCTGGCGCTGATCGTTCTTCACGAAGTTGAAGAAGCCCAGCAGTTGGAACTTCTCATCGGCGGCGAAGGCGGCGAACATCGCGTCGGGCGAGGCATAACCGATCGCGCGGTGGTTGAAGCCCATGATCTGCACCAGCCCCATGCTGATCGATTTCTTCGCCGCTCCCGCATCAATGGTCGAGGCGAAATTAAACGCCGCCCACTCGCTGTTCTGATTCTGATGCACCTCCAGCCACGGACCGTTGGGCTGCGGACGATATTTATGGCCCTTCCAACTCGTGTTTTGATCGAAGACAAAGTGCTGGTTGTAGCCCGCCGGGTTGGCTTTGCCCCAGTAAGTCCAGAAGAGATGATTCTCAAAACGGATGATCATGCGGCCATCCGGTCCCAGGCCGCTGCCGCCCGATTCGACGGCGATCACGGCCACGGCCACGGCCTTGTCAATGCCGATCTTGGCCGATAATGGTTCGAGCACGCCGCCATATTTGTTCCAGATGCGCGCGGCGTTGAGCGCAGCCTGAGCAGCCCCACCGGGTGCAGTGAGTTTCCTGGTGGGAGCCAGCGCCATCGCTTGCAGTTCGGCCAGTGTCAACGGCGAACCGCTCGGCACATCAAGACCGTCGAGCGGCGGTGTGGGTTGCGGTTGATCGTCGACCACCGTGCTGAATTGGGCCGATAGATATACGCGCGCGACGAGCCAACCAGTGGTCGGGCCGCTGATGAACTCGAGGCTCTGGCCTTGCTTAAGGTCGCCCACATCGGTGCTGGGATCGGTGCTGGGCGCATTGCGAATGTTGATGGTGTCCCAGCCGGACAGGGCAGAGACTGTTCCACCACTGACACCGGCCACTTGCGTAGAGACATAGACTCTGCCCGTGTTCCAGTCCGTGCCTTGCTTATCGAGTTCGAGTTTCACACCCTCATTGAGCGTGCCCACCAGGGTGGACGCGTCGACTTGCGGCTTGCTGCGTAAGTTCACGCCGCCTGATCCCGCTTGGGGTGCCACGAATTGAGTTGCCATGAGTTCGCTCCTTGTGAGTTAACGGTCTGAATAGTGTAGGCGTGCCATCAAATAGACATCGACAAATTGCCCATCGCGGAAGGCGTAGTTCACGCTGGTGCCTTCAATGGTGAAGCCGAATTTTGTGTACAACTTGATGGCCGGTCCATTGTCTGTGTACACGTCAAGTTCCAGCCGCGAGAGATTCAGCCACTTGTCGGCGAGATCGATCGCGGCCTGCATCAACGCGGTGCCTACGCCCTTGCCCTGCCAGTCATCATGCACCATCATGCCGAGCTGTCCCACGTGGCGGCGGCGCGGTCGGTTGGGAAACGTGTGCAAGCCGAGCTGGCCGATTACTTCATCGTCCACACACGCGACGAGCGAATAGAACCCGTCGGGTGCCTCGGCCAGCCGCTTGCGCCACATCTCGGCCGAGGGGAACGGAAGTTGCAGCGTGCCCCAGACGACCTTCGGTCCGCTAAAGATTTTCTGAAGAGCGGCGTAGTCGCCGGGTTCGATATGGCGGATGGTGATGGGCATGCGAATGACCTCCAATTTCTATGTGCCATCAAACAAACTGGGTTGATATGTGCCAGCCGGCGCGTTGGGATCAATTTTGCGGGCCATATACCGGCCTTCTTCCACTACCCCGTCCAAATTTTTGATCATCTTTACGATTTGGGGGATGCAGTACTCTACTGTTTGCTCCCTGATTTGACGTTCTGTGAAGCGCAGATTCTGCCAGCCGGCGCTCTTGAGATCATTGTCTCGGAGATTATCCAATTCCGCTTTTTCAGGGCTGGCATGCCATTCATCGCCATCTGTTTCCACGTCGATTCTTCCTGAGGCGCAGTAAACTGCGAAGTCGAGAAAGTAATTGCGATCTTCGATGGTTACTAGTTCTTGTCGTTCAGGCTGGATGTTATGCTGTTTCAGTGCTGTCCACAATTCGTCTTCCAGTGTGCTCTCTGCGTAGAGATCGTTGATCTCTACCGCGTTGCTGAACTTGTCCCAGGTTGTCGGGATGAAGACAATCCGGCGGCGCCTGCGACTGTAAATGGGCTTGGGCAGTTGACGCAATGGCTCAAGCATCAGTTGATAGTAAAGTCGATTACTCTTTTCGTTGCGCGGCTGACTGGGAAACAATTGCCAGCGAAACGCCTTACGAATGGAGCGGACTTTGGCGTAGTAGTTGATGGCAAATGGTTCCAAGCCAAGTTTTAGTGTTTGATACAATGCCAGCCATTTCGGCGGCCAGCGATCCTTCAGCCATTTCTCTTGGCTGCTCACAGGCACGCGATACCAGTGTTGATCCATTGCCAGCGCAAAATCAGCCTGGTTGTTGATGATTGCTACCAGAACTTCGCCGCGATATGGCATTCAGTTATCCTGACGTCGCGCACTTGATCACGCACCACGCAACACGCACTACGTATTTGGCAGCAGGGCTTCCTTCGTCGGCACGCCGTTCTCGTCCCACTTGCGAAGTCGATAGTAGTCCTTCAGCATCAACTCCATGTCGGGCAGCACGCCTGCTGCTGATCCGGTAGGTCGAGGCTCAGTCGTCAAGCGGATGGGCAGCACATCATCTTTCGCCGTGATCCCCAAGCGGTTGTTGATCAGCCGCTTGAAGTTGAACAGCCGCGCGCCCGCATCGAGCACATCCTGCCCGGTCCAATTCCAACCGAGCGCTTTGTTCACCAACTCCGCTGTCTGCGCGGGTGTGAACGCCCCTTTCGTGATGAACTTGCACAGCCCCAGCGGATTGTACGTCGTCATGTAGTTTTGGAAGGACACGGCTGTCTCCGCGCCGATAGTGGAATCGAAGCGCTTTTTATCGATCCAGCCCTGCGGATCGCTGTCCTCCCAGCCGGGCCACACCAGACCCACACCGCGCCAATAGGACAGCGATTCGAGGTGACACGCGCCGCGACTGGCCGTGGCGTAATTCGCCGCCATCGCCACAAAACCGCGCGGATCGTGATAGGGCAGTTCCAATCCTTTGACGTGAATGGCAAATTTCTCCGTGCCTTTACCCACCCGCCGCGCGGCTTCACGCGAGCCTTCGGCCAGCAGGTCGCCCAGACCTTCACGCTTCGCAATGCGATGAATCATCTCGATAATGGCGTGCGCGTCGCCCCACTGAAGTTCTAATCCTACCCCATCTTTGGTCAGCGCGCCTTTCTCGTAAGCCTCACACGCCCACGCGATGACGCCGCTGGTCGAGATCGTATCCAGGCCGTAGCGGTTGCACCAATCGTTCATGGCAGAGACCGCGTTCAAATCGTCGCACTGCAAATTCGATCCGAAGCCGCATACCGTTTCGTATTCGGGGCCTTCGCCGTACACGCCCGCATACGGCCCGTCTTTGATCTCGATGGCTTTGCCGCAGCCGATCGGACAGGCGTGACAAAACGTGTGGCGGCTGAAGATCGTTTCGGTGATCGCTTTGCCCGATGTCTTGATCGTGCCCTCGGTCCAGTTGCCGCCGCGCCAATTCAAGATCGCATTGTCGCCGAATTTATCCGTGGTGGGATGCCCACCCGCCGTGCCGACCAGATGCAGCGACTCGATGGCGGGCTTCGCGCCCAGATATTGGTTGTCGGCTTTGACGGTCGCGTGAAAGCCTTTGGCATCCGCATACTGCGGCTTCTCCGCAGGGATGCCGCGCACGACAATCGCTTTGAGGTTCTTCGAACCCAGCACTGCGCCCATGCCGCCGCGCGCCGCCATGCGCGCATGCCCGTGCCCGCCGCTGACCACGCCCGCGATCTTCACCAGCTTCTCGCCCGCCACACCGATGACGGCAATGCGCGCTTTCTCGTCTGTTTCGGCGATCAGCCGATCGTGCGCCTCGAACGTGTCTGTGCCCCATACCTGCGCGGCATCACGCACTTCAATGGTGTCGCCGTTGATATAGAGATACACGGGCTTCTCCGCCCGACCGGTGATCACGACTCCATCGAAACCGGCGAAGCGCAGTTCTGCGCCCCAGTGTCCGCCGAGGTTGGCTTCATTCCAGATGCCGGTGAGGGGCGATCGGCCGCAGAAGGACGATCGGCAGCCGGTGGGCGCGAAGGTGCCGGAGAGCAGACCATTGAAGATGTATAACGTCGCGCGCGCATCGAGTGGATCGATCACAGGGTCCAATTCATCGTAAAACAATTTGGCCGCGTAACCACTACCGAGCAGATAGGCTTTCACATTGGCGGCGTCGATCGGTTCGATCGTGTGCGTGCCAGTGCTGAGGTTGAAACGCAGGTAACGTCCCGCATAGACATGGGGCATAGCGTCTCCTTGAGAATTGGCTGAAAAGGTTGTCGATAATTATATCCCTTTCACAAGGTCAGGGGTAGCGGCAGAATCTACCCGTGTGCTCCCCGTGACAGTTGTGTCTTTCATCTGCCGCCGTTATAATCGACGCAACCTGGCCGCCGACTTCTGTCGGCGGTTTGAGTCTTGCTATCAGTAGATCACCAAAGCATCCTGAGCGGAATTCCACGCGCTTTTTGTGGAATGCAGTCGAAGGATGCGACTCGTGCCGCTGGCTTGGTTCACTTGCACGAACCGCGTTCTTCGACTCCAACTCGCACGCTCTGTAGAGCGCGAGTTTCCGCTCACGCCCTGTCCGCAAAGCGGGGGCGCGCTAGGCGGAATGCTTGTCTGTTTTCGTGAAGTACTGGCTATGAAACGTTTGAAATTAACAATTCAATCGCATCTGTTGTTCACGCTGATCCTCGTCGGCTATCTCGCGTTGGCTTTTGGCTTCAGTGTCGTCGATCCCCTCTACGAGTCCACCGACGAACTGCATCAGTTTCGCTACATTCGTTACCTTCAAGAATTCGGCGCACTGCCGGAACAACGCACCGATCAACCGCGTATTCAGGCGCATCATCCGCCGCTGTACTATGTGATCGCCGCCCTCACGACCGGCCTCATCCCGCCCGATCGGCCCGCGCTTTACGAACCCGCGCCGAATCCTTATTACGGTTATCGTTACTGGGAAATCAACAACGATAACAAGAACCGCTACCTGCACGGCCCCGACGAACAGTGGCCCTACTCCGGCGTGGTGTTGATGGTGCATGCCGCGCGCTGGGTCAATATCGCCATCGGCGCGCTCATGGTGTGGGTCACGTATCAAATTGGGTTGACGATCTTCGCTTCTGAAAAAGGAAACAAGGAAACAAGCAGACCAGGGGTCGCTGCAGGCGCAGCGGCGCTTGTGGCGTTTAATCCGCAGTTCCTCTTCATGAGCGGCGCGATCAACAACGATGTGATCGCGGGCTTATTCGGATCGATCCTGTTATGGATCGGCGTGACGATCATTCGCTTTGGCCTTACCACCCGCCGATCGATCTTCCTGTCCCTCGCGTTCGCCCTCGCGCTGATGGCGAAGTTCAACCTGGCGTTCGCGCTGCCGCTGGTGGAGTGCGCGTTGCTCATTGTGGTGTGGCCGCGCGCTGGGCGCGAGCGCGATTGGCGCGGCTTTATCAAGGCCAATTTATTGATTGTGATGTTCGTGACGCTCATTGCGGGCTGGTGGTTCGTGCGCAACATCCAACTCTACGGCGAACCGACCGGCGTCCAGCGCATGAACGAACTGTGGGGCGGACGCAATCCTGCCGAGAGTCTGGGCTTGGCCGTGAGCGAGATTCCTTACGCGTGGAGCAGTTTCTGGGGCCGCTTCGGCTACGGGCAAATTCCGCTGCCTGATGCGATCTACACAGGGGCGTTGATCGTCTCGCTGCTTGGTCTGGTTGGTTTGGCTATCGCGTTCGTGCGTTCCTTCAGCGCACTTCAGGATAAAGACCGGGCCAAGGGCGTCATTGCGAGGAGCGCTTCCCAGCGACGAAGCAATCTCCACCGCCCTGATCGTGAGATTGCTTCGCATCCCTCGACTTCGCAGCAAAAAGATGCTGCTCCGCTCGGGACGCTCGCAATGACGAAGTCAGAGACACTGTTGTTCGATCGTATTCAGATCAAACAACTCGTCCTCGTGATCTTCTCAGCAGTGCTCTTCGCCGCCGCGCTCTTCGGCTACATGCTGAGCAGCACTGCCGGGCCGATGGGGCGCTTTTACTTTCCAGGATTGTCGGCGTTTGGGCTGCTGTTGGCGATTGGGCTAACGCACTGGCTGAGCAGGATGCAGGAGGCAGGAAGCAGGAGGCAAGATGCGGGAGGCAGACGGCATGACGTTTCACGTTTCACGTTTTACGCCATTCCTGTCGCTGCCTTTGCTCTTGCCTGTGTTGCCTTCTTCGGCTATTTCGTGCCGGCTTACGCTGCACCGCCGTCGGTTGATGCTGCCTCCGTTTCTCAACCGTTCAATATCACCTTCGACGGCAAGATCGAACTGTTGGGCGCCAAGATCGATCGGGACTCAGCTCAGCCCGGTGATCCGATCCAGGTTACGTTGACCTGGCGCGCGCTGCAGCCGATCGATCGATCCTACGTGGAGTTCGTACACCTTATCGACGATCAAGGCATCCTCGTCGCCCAGCGTGATACGTGGCCGGGCCGGGGCATGTATCCGACGACGTTGTGGCAGCCCGCTGAGGTGTTTGCCGACACGTTTTATTTGCACGTGCCCGCTGGGGCTTGCGCGCCCAACGCCGCGACATTGCGAGTCGGACTGTACGAACAGGACGGGCCGCGCCTTAACGCGCTCGATGCGCAGGGACAGGCGATTGCAGATAATGCTGTGCCGATCGGATTCTTGAAGATCGAGCCGCGCCCCGGCGCGTATCCGAATTCAATGCGGGTGAATTTTGGCCAGCAGGTTGAGTTGCTGGGCTACGAGATGTCATCACGCGCGATCTTGCCCGGCGAAGCGATCACGGTGACGTTGGTCTGGCGGGCGACCGCGCCGTTCATTGAAGATTACAGTGTGTTCTTGAATGCGCTGCGGCCCAATCAACGCATCAGCGCGCAGGATTCCAGCAAACCACTGCGTGGCACCTTCTCGACGAAGAATTGGACGCCGGGACAAGTGATCACCGATGTGCGCGTGTTGCAATTCCCGCCCACGGCCAAGTCGGGCCTGTTGGATGTTGAGGTCGGGTGGTTCTTGCCGAAAGTGGGCCGCCTGAATGTGTTGGCTGAAGACGGGCATGAGGTGGATACGAGGCAGTTGTTGAGCAAGATTCGAATTCGTAATGAGTAACGAGTAATGCGTAACTGAAGATGGCAAGTCGAGGTTTTACTCGTTACGAATTACTCGTTATGCTCTTGAGAGCGTGATATGCGTATCGCCATCATTGGCCCGTTCGGGCTGCGACCTAAAGGTACGATGAACGTGCGCGCTCTGCCGCTGGCGCGAGCGCTGGTGGCGCGCGGCCACGCGGTGCGGATGATTTTGCCGCCGTGGGACTGGCCGCAAGATGCAGGAAGCAGGAGGCAAGACGCGGGTGTGGAGATCGAGAACATCGCATTGCCGATGGGTGTGCCGGGGTTGTTCCACCTCAACACGACGCGGCGGCTGGTGCAGCGCGCGCTCGATTTTCAGCCGGACGTGATTCACTGCTTTAAGCCCAAGGCCTATGCCGGGCTGTCGGCGTGGTGGCTGTGGCAGTTGAAGCGAGTGGGCCGCGTCAAGGCGCGCCTAATTATCGATACGGATGATTGGGAAGGCGCGGGCGGGTGGAATGATCTGAATGCTTATTCGTGGGCGCAGAAGAAGCTGTTCGCGTGGCAAGAGCAGTGGGGCCTGACGCACAACGATGGCGTAACGGTGGCGAGCAAAGCCTTGCAGTCGATTGTGTGGTCGCTGGGCGTGAAACCCGGACGCATAATGTATGTGCCAAACGGAGTGGTGAATGCGGAATTCGGAACTCGGAATGCGGAATTCAAAATTCCGAATTCCACCTTCCGCATTCTCCTCTACACGCGTTTCTTTGAATTCAAGATCGATCGCGTCGTCGAGGTACTGCGCCGCGTGGTGGAGCAAGAACCGGATGCAAAGTTGGTCGTAGTGGGCCAAGGCTTCAACGGCGAGGAAGCGTGGCTGATGGCGCAGGCTGAAGCGATCGGGTTGCGGGGATCGATCGAGTACGCGGGGTGGGTGGCGGCGGCGGCTCTCCCTAAATATTTCGCGCAGGCCGGCGTCGCGATCTATCCCTTTGATGATACGCTGATCAATCGCACCAAGTGCAGCGTGAAGTTGATCGATCTGTTGAGCGCGGGCGTGCCCGTCGTGGCCGACGCCGTGGGGCAGAACGCCGAGTACATCCGCCACCACGAAACCGGTGTGCTGGTCTCAAGCGGTGATATTGAAGCGATGACGCAGGCCGTGATCGATCTGTGGCGCGATCGGGTGCAGGCCGATCGCTTGGGCACAGAAGCCGCACAGGACATGCGTGAGCGGTTTAGTTGGGATCGGCTGGTGCTTGAGGTTGAGCGAATTTATGGAATGTAGACCTGGCAGGTTTCGCGCAGCGCCCCGTAGCGCAGCGAAGTGGGTTCACCAGATCATCTGGTCGACCGGTTTATCTTTCTTGGCCTGATCTGAAAATGCTCGTAGCCCTCGTCTGCGAGGGCGTTCCCCGAGGACGGTGCGCGAGCGCGGAGCGTCTTCATGGTTTGTGGTGAACGCAGTTCATGGCGTCTGAGTAGGCATTTGCTGATAATCGTCGAAAAACCTGCCAGGTCTTCTGGTCGGTTGGAGTGATGGTATGAATAAGTTTATCAAGTGGTGGCTGCCCCTCCTGGTGTGGATGGGCATGATTTTTAGCGGGTCGTCGATCGGACCGGTTCCGCGCGTGGGCGGCAAAGCGACGGACCTGGTGGCCCATCGCGTGGCGCACTTTCTCGAATTCGCCGTGTTGGGTGCGTTGGCTCTGCGCGCGGTGAGTCAGGGCCGGCGCAGCACTAAACGTGATCTGATCATCACGTTGATCGGCGTGGTGTTGTATGGCGCCAGCGATGAATTTCATCAGGGCTTCACGCCGGGGCGCAGTTCCGAGGGTCTGTCGGTGTTGTTTGATGTGGCGGGTGGGCTGGCGGGCGCGGGGGTCTATCGGTGGTGGCGCAGCCGAAGGCGGCCGCAGCCGGCGGCGGATTGAGGTCCAGCGATCTCAATCCAGCAATTCTCTATGTGAAAACAATTGACGCCGGTAGTTGCCGGTAGTTGCGACTTCAGTCGCTTTTGGGCCGCAAACCACGACTGAAGTCGTGACTACGGAGCCGGTTTGTTTGCCTCGCAGGGTTCCTCACGGTATACTGCCTTTAGTCGTAACTACTCTGCCGTCATGCCCGAGTGTTTCTATCGGGCATCCAGTTTGACCGTTGGCGAGTCACGCTGACACAGCCTCTGGATTCCCGCCTGCGCGGGAATGACCGAGTCGTAAATCAAAGTGGAATTTGCGCTAGTCCGTGAACGAGGATGAGGCTATGTCTGACGACCGCGCCGACCAAATCGCCAAACTCAAGCAGTCCATTGCCTCGCTGGAAGATCAGCAGCGTGACTTGCGAGTTGATCTATCCCGGTCGCTTGCGCCGCTGCGCGACATGCTGGCTCGTTTGGAGCGAGAGGACGCTGCGGCGTCACATGCAACACGCAGTGGCGGCGTCGATGTCGCGGCGAAAGAAGTGTCGGTCGGCGGCGATGTCGTGGGGCGCGACGACATCAGCGCGGGCGGGCACGTCATCATCGCCGCTGAGGGTGCGACCGTCGTTGTGGGCGAACTGCCCGTGACAATGACGGCTGTCGATCGTGAATCGGCGTTGGGCCGCTATTTGCAACACGTCATCAGCCGTCATCGCTACCTGCAATTACAAGGCATTCGATCGGGCGGTAAACTGGTCAGCATCGAGCTTGATCAGATCTACGTCACGCTGCGGGCCACCCGTGAACGCACGGTGTCGATTGAAGACGAGTGGCTGAAGGCTGAGGCTGCGTTCGCGCCCGGCGAAGTTCAACGCCAGCACGCCCAGCGGCCGGGCACGGAAACAGTCACCGTGAGCGTGAACGAAGCGTTGGCCGCGCACGAACGGCTGGTGGTGCTGGGCGATCCGGGCAGCGGCAAGACGACGTTGCTGCGCTATCTGGCGCTGCTGTATGCGCGGGACATCGCCGAACGCGCTTCGTGGGTACGCGATAGGCTGGGCTTGAACGAAACTCGCCGCCTGCCCATTCTGCTGCCGCTGCGCCAGATCGGCGCGTTCCTGCGAAAACAGGCCGATGACGGCACCGACGGTCACGCGCTGCTGCTGGACTTCTTGTTCAAGTCGCTGCGTAATGAACGGCTTGATCTGCCCGCCGATTTCTTCGACAAGACTTTACAGCAGGGTGGCGCGGTGATCTTGCTGGACGGTCTGGACGAAGTGGCCGATCCCGATCTGCGGCGGCGCGTGGCGCGGCTGGTGGAGGACTTCACCCGCGCTTATCCGCAGTGCCGCTATCTCGTGACGAGCCGCATCGTGGGGTACACCGGCGCGGCGCGGTTGAGCGAGAATTACGCCACGACCACTGTGCGCGATTTTACGCTGGCCGATGTCGAGGGTTTCCTCACACACTGGCATCGCCTGGTCGCCGTGGGGCAGCTGGGGCCGGGCGAGAGCGCCGAGGCTTACGCATCCGATCAGACGCAGCAGTTGTTGAGCGCGATCAAAGCCAATGAACGTATCCGCGAACTGGCGATCAATCCGCTGATGCTGACGGTGATTGCGATGGTCCACCGCGATCGGGTCAAGTTGCCCGATCGGCGCGCGGAGTTGTATGCCGAGGCGATCGATGTGCTGTTGGGCAAATGGGAAGAAGCCAAAGGCTTGCAGCCCGATGTGGCCATTCTGGACAATCGGCCGTTTGATACGGGCGACCGGCGCGTGATGTTGCAGCAGATCGCGCTGAAAATGCACGAGCGCCAGTTGAAGGAAGTGACGTCCGAAGAATTGCAGCGCTGGCTGACCGCGCTGTTCTTGGAAGTCACGAAAGATCAGCGCGCCGCCGAGCGCGCCGTGGAGCGCTTCCTGCACGTCATCGAAGAGCGCACCGGCTTGCTCACCGCGCGTGGCGAGGGCGTCTACGCTTTCTCACACCTGACGTTTCAAGAATACCTGGCCGCGCTGGCGATTGCGACCCGCGACGATTACGTGGCCTATACGCTGCCGCATGTCCCAGACGCCTGGTGGCGCGAGGTGATCTTGCTGGAAGCCGGATACTTTAGCACGCAGGGGCCAGAACGCACCACCAAGTTGATCCGCGCGATTGCCGAACTGAGCGAAGAGGCCGAGGCGTATCACAACCTGGTGTTGGCCGCCGAGTGCCTGCGCGATGTGGGCGAAGGGCGCGTGCAAGGTAATCTGGCGAGTGAGGTCCAGAAGCGACTGCGGGCTGACCTGGAGTTGGATTTTCAGCAAGAAATCGAGCACCGTCAGCAAGAACTGGCAAGCCTGCGACAACAGCAAGAACTGGAGGTACAGCGTGCACGCGAAAAGCGGAGTCTGTTCTCAAGAAGACCTCAACCGGTTGTGACGCCTATTCCAGAACTGGATAAGTCCAGCGTGATTCGCGAAGTGATTCAACGCAAGGCTGTAGCAACACAGGCCCTCATACGCACCGGGGCCGGCTACTGGACAATGCCGTATGGCGAACCCGAGTGGATTAGAATTCCAGCGGGTACGTTCTCAATGGGTGAGAGTAATGAACTGCACCCAGTCCACGTGGCTGAATTCCTCATTGCGCGCGTGCCGATCACCAATGCGCAGTATCTCTTGTTTGTGCAAGCCACGCAGCATGCCGTGCCGCAGGGCTGGGAAGAAGGTCGGCCCCCCAAAGGCAAAGAAAGTCATCCCGTAGTCTACGTGTCGTGGGACGACGCGCTGGCGTATAGCGAGTGGTTAAGCCAAGTCACTGGCAAGCCCATCACGCTGCCCAGCGAGGCCGAGTGGGAGAAGGTGGCGCGTGGTGATCAAGAAGCGCGTGAGTTTCCGTGGGGCGATACTTTTGAAGCCACACGCTGTAACACCGGTGAATTGGGCTTGGGCGACACGACGCCGGTCGGCATTTTCTTGAACGGGGCCAGTCCCTATGGTGTGCTAGACTTAAGCGGCAACGTGTGGGAGTGGACACGGAGTATTTACTGGAGTTATCCATACAACCCGAAAGATGGTCGTGAAGATTTGAAGCCACGAGCGGTCCGGGTGTGGCGCGGCGGTTCCTGGAACTATGCTGCGCATCTCGCACGGTGTGCGTGCCGTGGCGGGCTCTCTCCCGATCTTCGTTACGTTAGTCTGGGCTTCCGTTGTGTCTTCCGGTTTTCATAGCCTGATCTTCTGGTTTCTGAAATTCTGATTTGCTGTGTAGACCTGGCAGGTTTCCACCAGACTTCTGGTGAACTTATCCGGCGTTATTTGTTCGCCGCGAGCATGTGTTGATCATCCGTGGGAAACCTGCCAGGTCTTGGTACGCGAGCACGTGCTGATCGTTCACAGAAAACCTGCCAGGTCTTTAGTCCTCGTCGTCGCCAATCAAATCCAGAATGCTTTTCTCGTCGGTCAACATCTGATGCACGGCATCAAATTCCACGCGCCCGTTGAACCACGTTAGGACTTGTTCGCGTTGCAAGAGCGTCGGACGATCGGAGAGCAGCGCCCGATAGGACGAATACGGCCAGTCACGAAAGTCTTTGACGAAGCCGTGCTTCTGCGGATTCCAATGGATGACGCTACTGTAAAAAGGCTCTAGCCGCTGTCCCCGGCGGCGTATTCCACGTTCAAATCCGCCCCGAGGACGGGGCTTTGAGCAGTTTTTTCAGTGGAGTCAATGGATGTAGTGGATCAGCCGCAGGCAGTAATCCGGCGTGGCGACCTCAATGCGGCGGAAAGGTTTCTCGAAAAGACTGCCGGTGCGCCTATAGGTTTTGTTGATCGACTTCGTGTAAGCGTTGAAGAGGTTCGAGAAAGCTTGCGAGGGGGTGCAGACCTGGCAGGTTTCCACCAGATGATCTGGTCGACTTATTTGGCCGGTCTTGCTCGCAGTGAGCGAGGGTTGATGATCCGCGGGAAACCTGCCAGGTCTTTCGGGACGGATGCGCGCCAGTACATGAAAGTGATTCCGTAGTAAACAGTAGCCGAAGGTCTCTGCGACCGGCTCGATGTGTTTGGCGTAAAGGTTGAGGAAATAAGCGTAGTTGCGCTCGGCAATGAAGATATTCTCTCCGTTGTTGCCCCGATTGTAGATGTGATAAAACTTGCCCGGTTCGAGTGGGATGGGGTTAGTCATGCGGATACTCCTGTGACCAAGACCTGACAGGTTTCGCGCAGTGCCCCGTAGCACAGCGAAGTGGGTTCGTTAGATGATCGGGAAAGACCTGGCAGGTTTCCACCAGACTTCTGGCAAGTTCATCCGGCCTGTCTTGCTCGCCGCGAGCAGGTGTTGATCATCTGCGGGAAACCTGCCAGGTCTGGCCTGTGGGGGCGCGGTAGACCTGGTCGGTTTCCACCAGACTTCTGGCAAGTTCATCCGGCCTGTCTTGCTCGCCGCGAGCAGGTGTTGATCATCTGCGGGAAACCTGCCAGATCTACGATGCCTGTTCCCCGCTTCCTGATCCCTGATCACCGATCACCTGATCCCCGCTTAACTGATCACTTTCCCCCGACGGCTCAAACTCAAACTCTTCGGCGGGTTGACCTTCCGGCTGCGCCTTGGGAATCTCAAACACCGATTCCTCTTCGTCGCCCAACGACGCGTCGTCTAACGACGCGTCGTCCAGGGCCGCGCCTTCCGGTTGAAGTTCTGCCGCCAGCGGTGTAATCAGAATATCGCCAAATATTTGTTCCTGCACCACCTCCACTTTGCGGCGGCGCAGCAATTCCAACACGGCCAGGAACGTGACGATGATCTCCACGCGGTTGCGCGCGCGGCGCAGCATGCGCTTGAAGCTGATGTGGGGCCGATAGCGCAAGATGCGCTCGATCAGGCTCATTTGCTCGCGGATGGTCAGCGTGAACGGCTTGACGACCGTGCCCACCGGCGGATGCGGCGGCTCAATTTCCAGCACATTGCGCACGGCTTTGATCAGCAGATCGACCGTGACGTTGGAGAGATCGAGTTTGGCTTCGATCTTGGGCGGCGGTGCGACGCGCACGTAGGTATGCAGGCCGGCCGCTTCCCGATCGGATAACTTGCGCGCCGATTCTTTGTACTGCTTGTACAACAGCAGCTGCTTCACCAGATCGTCACCCACGTCTTCGTCGTCGTCGGGCTTGATCGCCGGGGGGCGCGGCAGCAGCGCCTCGCTCTTGATCAGCAGCAGCTTGGCGGCCACCACCAGAAAGTCCGCGACTTGATCGACTTGCAGCTGTTCCAACAGATGGATGTATTCCAGGTAACTGCCGGTGACTTTGGCCAGTGAAACCCGGGTGATGTCGAGTTCCTCGCGTTCGATCAGGTAGAGCAACAGATCGAGCGGGCCTTCGAAATCGGGCAATTTGACGTGAAAGGCGTCGATGGGTTTGAGCATAGAGAGATTAGGGATCAGTTAATCAGGGATTAGGTGATCAATCACGCACCACGCACCACGTTATCACGGTTCAATCCCGAGCACTTTCTTCACATCTTCCCGCGCCGTCGGCCAGGCGAAGTCGGACTCTTCGATTTTATCAAAGAATTGGAAACAGGCCGACTGGCCCAGGCGGGTTGCGCCCGTGCCGTCTGCGGGCGGCTGTCCTTGCCAGTTCAACGGCCCGATCCATAGGCGATACGACTGATCGCCTGATCGATATTCAAGTTCCGATACTCCCTGCGGCCCACTCCAGCCGATCGGAGTGGTGTCCCGATCGATCACGCGGAAGGAACCGTGGGGCGCGATTGAGTTGAGTTGCGAAATCAAGCCGTAAAAGCGCGCTTCATCGCAGCCTGCGCCGTAATCTGCGCGCGGCGCGAGGATGCGATATTGAAAGCCGTTCAGCATGATATCATCGATAGGCTCGTAACGTGCGCCGATGGCTTGCAGCACGGGCGGCGGATAGAACTGCGCGCGCAGCACCACCAGTCCGTAATCCTGCCGATTGAGCGAGGCGATCAACTCGGTGGGATTCAGCGCGTTGTTGTTCCACAGGTTGAGCAACTGCGTCGGATTCGTGACCACCGGCTGATCGGCGCGCAGGGCCAACATGGCTTCCTCGGTGAAGGCGGGTTTGCCGCTGGCTTTGATCAACGCGGCGATCCGATCGCCTGCTGCCGTATCTGCGGCCGTGGGCAGATGTCCCACTTGCGTGTAGCCGATCGAGTCGTAGTACGGATAGCCTGCATAGACCGAGGTGCCGCGCCCCACGCCGATCAGATCCGCCAACGGGCCAAAGACAGGCCCAGCGGTGGGCAGATGCCGCAAGCTGTAGGCCTGCATCAGATAGAGCAGGGGAATGGCGACACTCACCAGCAACGCAGCACGCGGTCGTGTGCGTGCCAGCGAGTTCTTTAACTTCACGACAGCGAACCCCGAGAGAATGCACGACGCCACAATCGCCGTGGCGAAGTACGATTCACCCGCGCCCCACTTGCCAGACAGTGCCGCGTTGATGAGCGCGAAGACGAACCAAATGGTGTAAGCCGACAAACGATCCCAGTACAGCTCATAGAAGCTGTACCCGATGGCAAGCGCAGCCGTAAAGAAATGGAGTGTGAAGAATTGTCGATAGAGATCGAGCGCCTGCCGGTAATCGTAGGCGTTGGCGTTGGCCGTGATGGTATTGAGGAACCACTGACCGCGCGTGGCCAGATCGATCAGCAGGAAGATACCGCCCGCGACGACGGCCAGGCCCAACCCGGCGACGATGGCTTTCTTCGGTGATCGCAGAAACAGAAAAAACAACACGGCGGCGACGGTGGCCACGGAGAGCTGCTTGGTGTAACCGGCCGCCAGCAATGCCAACATGGACAGAAGGAGGTAGCGCTTGCCGTGTTTGGGATCAGCGTATTTGGAAATGGCCATCACGGCCAGCAGTTCGAACAGCACCATCAGCATATGCTGCCGGTACAACGGCCCCACGTGATAGATGAAGTTCGAGGCGACCACCATCAGGCCGGAAATGGCCGCGCTGGGTTTGTCGCGCGTTTTGGCGTAGACCACCCAACCGACGAGTGCCGCAATCAGCAGCGTGGCCGCAAACGACAACACGCGCCCGGCGGTCAGCGTGGGTCCGAAGATGGCAAACAGCGGAATGACCAGTAAATGGAACAACGGTGGATAATTGCTGGCGTAGAAGGGAAAGACTTCGCTGCTGCGATACGGCCACTGACCTTGCAGGAAGAGCAGGCTGTCGTTCAGTTCGAAGCCCTCACCTTGATCGTAATCGTAGGGAAAGCGGAACAGTGCCGCCGCATACACCACGTAGATGACGAGATACAACACAAAAACGGCTACCGTGAAATACAGCAGCCAGCGGGCAATGCGTCGGAGAGTTTCTTGTTTCATATTGGAGTTACGCACCACGCACGACGCCGGGTGTTCCGTGGTGCGTGGCCGCAGGGATGGTCCGTTGAAAAATCGTCAGGCTGGGCGGTTACCCAATCGGATCAACGGAATTGCCAGCACGATGATCACGACGCCACCGCCGACGCCGATGAATTGAAACGGCCCAAAGCCCGCGTCACGTCCGCCGAGAAAGTTGGCCGCGAAGGCGCCGACCATGACGAACAAGCCCATCACGATAAAAAGAATGCCGAGTTGCCGCTTGGTAATCATCGGCGGCGATTATAACATACGGTAACTGCCGATCTAAAATTTGAAATCTGTTTGACGCTCCCAACCGGGCATGCTATACTCACGCCATCAGCGGGGCGGGCGCGATGCTCAATAACGCATTTGCCGGTTTGTTTGAAGCAGGCTGAGCCGTTCGTAGATTCCTAGCCCGGCGACCGTTTACCTTCCGTTGGGTACGCTAGGCTGATCATGGGTATAATTCCTGCTAAGACCAATACTGTTTAGTTAGTGCTCGTCAACCGCGTCCTCGCGGTTGGTCCGCCCGCGAGGACGCGGGCTTGGAGCCTTATCTTAACAGTATTGCTGCTAAGACTTGAAGCACTTTATCATTTATGCGCAAGAATAAGCCGCTGACTCCGTTTGAATTTATCGTGATCTGCTTGATCATCGGCCTGGTGGTCATTGTCGGTCTGCAGGTCGTGCTGGGTCGCTTTGGTACGCGATCGAGTGCGGCGGCCAACCCGATCGCGCTGCGCCTCTTCCCCTCGGCGACGGCTACCTCCACTTCGACGGCCACCCTGCGCCCCACGGTGACGCCGCTGCTGAAGATATCGCCGACGCAAGATCTGCCGGCCACCTGGACGCCCACCTCTACCTGGACGCCGACGCCAACGCGCACCAACACGCCGACTGAAACGCCTACCCCGACGGAAACAGCCAAACCACCGCTGACGGGTCTGCGCGCCACGGTGACTCCGGCTTATAGTGTGGTCATGGCTAACTTCTCTCAAGAAATAACTCAAACGTTCGCGCCGACGCCCGTGCCGCTGCTCGATTTCGCGCCAAATACCATCAACATCGTTTTGTTGGGCAGCGACCAACGCCCTGACGGCGGCGGTTGGCGCACCGATGTCATTATCATTGCCAGCGTCAACCCCGATATTCCCTCCGTCAGCATGGTCAGCATCCCGCGCGATACGTGGGTCTACATTCCGAACTGGCGTTACACACGCATCAACCTGGCTGACTCGCACGGCGAAGCCGTAAAGTTCCCAGGCGGCGGACCGGGCCTGGTGGCGCAAACGCTGCAATATAATTTCGGCATTCCGGTGCAGTATTATGCGCGCGTGGATTTTAACGGCTTCAAGCATTTGATCGATGCAGCGGGCGGCGTTGACGTGATTGCCGATTGCCCGTTGTACGACATCTTCCCCGACAATCCCGAAGGCGTGACGGACATCGGCTTCACGGAAATTACCGGCACGATCAATATTCCGGTCGCGGGCATTTATCATCTCGACGGCAAGCATGCGTTGTGGTATTCACGCTCGCGCAAGACCACCAGCGACTTCGATCGATCGCGCCGCCAGCAGCGGGTGCTGCGCGCCCTGTGGGACAACGTCAAAGCACAAGGGATTGTGAGTCAGCTGCCCGCACTGTGGGGTGAACTCAACACCACCATCCAGACCGATCTCAACCTCAACGATGTGTTGTATCTGGCGAATCTGGGCACACAGATGGATCATTCGCGCATTAAGAGCAGTTTCCTCGACGGGCAAAACGCGCATCGCTTCACCAGCGTCGAAGGCGCCAGTGTTTTCTATTTCAGGTGGGAGGAAATATCCGGCACGCTGCAAGCAGCTTTTACGCCGCCCCTCACCTTCAAAGCGGGTCAACCTTCGGCGTCGATTGAAGTGCTGAACGGCACGGGTCATGCCGATTGGGATGCGGTGGGAGCCGATCGGTTGGCATGGGCCGGCTATCGGGTCACGAAATACGGCCCGGCCGATCGCCCCGATTACCCGACGACGCTCATCTACGATTATCGCACGACGACCAAAGGTTCGCGGCTGGGCGAACTGGGGCGTCTCTTAAGAGTGCCACAGCAAAACCTCATTTCACAGCCTGACGCTAATTCGCCGGTGGAATATCGCATCATTCTCGGCGCCGATTGGGAACCGTGCCAGCGTGCCAGTGTCGGCGTCTTTCCAACACGCACGCCCACACCGCCGCCCACGCCCGAGCCGCAATAGAGTAGAGTTGCTGGCACAGCCCGGTTGCCCGCCGGTTGTCATTTGACCTGCTTCAAGTATAATCGCCCCCGCCGAGTACCTTACCGGGTCGTTCAGCTTTAGCGGGAAATGGTCGCTTAGAAACCGGGTTTCCGCACAGCGGTTCCAAATGGAATGGAACGTTTAGTGCGGAGAAACCCGGTTCCTTTTTCCCGTTTAACTCATACACTAAAGGATCAAAGTTGCCGCTGCCACGTTTCCCTCAAGCCTTGCGTTTCTGGTTCGTCATTCTGATTCTCGTTCTTATCGTCAGTAGTGTTTCGGGTTGTGCCGGCTTGGCCAACGCTCCGGCTAACTTGCTGTCCAAACCGACAGTGCCGGCGACTATCCCTGTCACCGTGGTTTCGGTGTTACCCACCGTCACACCGCTGCTGAAAGATACTCCGGCGCCGACTTCAACCCCGATCGATACACCCACGCCCGCGCCCACGGCCACCGCTGCGCCGACGGCCACGCCGACCCTGGTTGTCCCGCCGCCGCGCGCCAAGAATGAAATGGGCGTTACAGTGGGCGTGTCGGTCGGGTTGGTGATCAGCGGTACGCCGGTGCCCGCGTCCGTCGTGTCGATCGACCTGCCGCGCGATACCATCAACGTGCTGCTGCTGGGCACCGATGCGCGTCCCGGTGAAAAGCTGGGCCGCACCGATACGATCATCATCGCCAGCATCAATCCTACCGCCAACTACGTCACGCTGCTCAGCATCCCGCGCGATTTGTATGTCTTTATCCCGGGGCTGAATCGGTTCGATCGGATCAATACGGTCGATGTTTATGCGTCGCGCGCGAAGATCGGTAAACCGGTCGAACTGCTGGCGGAAACGATCCATTACAATCTCGGCATCCCGGTGCACTATTATGCGCGCATCAACTTCTCGGGGGTGCGTGCGATGATCGATCGGGTGGATGGCGTGGATGTGCTGGCGCATTGTCGGTTGTACGATGTGTTCCCCGATCTACCGCCGGGGCAGAATGACATCATCACCGATACGGTGCTGCTCTCCACCGTGCCCACCGGCACGATCAATATTCCCGTGCCCGGCCTGTATAACCTCGATGGGAAACATGCCCTGTGGTTTGCGCGCTCGCGTTACTCTACCAACGACTTTGATCGTTCGCGGCGGCAGCAAGCCGTGCTGCGCGGCCTGTGGAGCAAGATTAAGGAACAGGGGTTGGTCGGTCAACTGCCGACGTTGTGGAATGACGTGACGAAGATCGTCGACACGAATCTCAACGTCAACGATGTGGCCTATCTGGCGTCGTTTGGCTTGCAGCTAGAGGATGCGCGCATCAAGCAGCGCTCGATTGATAACAGCGCCTTACGGAGCTTTACCACGGCCACCGGGGCGCAGGTGTTAGCCATCGTGCCGGAGCGGGTGCGGCTGGTGGTTGCTGAAGCGTTCACGCCGCCGCTGTCCAATGTGGCCTCGCAGGCTGCGGCGCAGGTGGATGTGGTCAACGGCAGTGGCCGCAAGAACTGGGAACTGCTGGCGACGGATCGTCTGACCTCGCAGGGCTTCATCGTGCCGAGTTATTCCGTATCCGATCAGCCGATCACGCGCACGCAGATTATCAATTATCAAACGACGAGCAAGGGTTCGCGGATCAATCAACTGCTGCGTCTGTTCAACCTGAAACCCGATCGAGTGATCAACCAGCCGGCGGAAAACAGCCCGATCGCGTTCCGTCTGCTCATCGGCCCCGACTTTGATTCGTGCAAGTCGCCCACGGCGCTGATCGCGTTCCCTGCGCCACCGCCCACCGCGACGCCCGAAGGCGGTGTGCCGCCGACTGATCCGAATTTGTCGCCACTGGCAACGCCGACTTTGGAACCGCCCACACCGACTCCGTAAAACGTAAACAAGAAACCGGGTTTCTCCGTGCGGCGCGTCGTTACGCCATGAATGGAGAAACCCGGTTTCTGATCTGCTTTTCAATCAGCACTCAGCATTCAACACTCAGCAATTCCCAACTTTCCCCGTGCTGCTTCATACGCGCGCGCCACTTGGATGATCTGGTCTTCCTGCCAGTGCGCTCCGACGATCTGCAAGCCGATGGGCAAGCCGTCGACGGTCCGTCCACAGGGCAGCACCAGCGCCGGATGGCCGGTGAGGTTGAACATGCGTGTGAAGCGGGTGAGGTTGCCGCGTGACAACGCCACCGGATCGCTTTCGTCGATGCGCGTGGCCGGGAACGGGGTTGCGGGCAGTACCAGCGCGTCGATGGATTGAAAGAGTTGCTCTATCTTGTGGCGCCATTCCACCTGTTTACGCCGCGCCAACGCATATGCCACGCCCGTTATATCCAGCCCCCACTTGAAGCGCGTCAACACATCGGTTCCGATTTGATCAGGGTGCTTTTCAATATGATCTTGGTGATACGCTGCGGCTTCCGCCAGCAGAATCTTGGCCGAGGCTTTCTCGGAGACCTCGAACCCCGGCAGTGAAACTCTCGTCAGGTGGAAGCCTAACTTGCTCAGCGTCTTGATCGCGGCCTTCACCGCCTGTTCGGTGTCGGGGTGCAAATCGCTGAAGAAATAATCGTCGGGAATACCAATGCGGAATTGGGAATGCGGAATGTTGAATAATTCCGCATTCCGCATTCCGAAATCCGCATTAGAGACGGAATAGCAATCCTCTCTGTCATATCCACTAATGACTGTAAACAACTGCGCTACATCATCCACACTGCGGCCCAGTGGTCCGGCATGATCGAGCGACCACGCCAGCGGAATCACACCGCGCACGCTCACTCGTCCGTAGGTCGGTTTCAAGCCGACGACACCACACAATGACGCCGGGATGCGGATCGATCCGCCGGTGTCTGTGCCCACTGAACCGTAACACAACCCAGCGGCCAGCGCCGCACCCGATCCGCTGCTCGATCCACCCGTAATATAGTCCGTATTCCACGGATTGCGGCATGATCCAAAATGCGGATTGACGCCCGTCACCCCCAACGCCCACTCGTGCATATTAAGCTTGCCCAGAAAGATCGCGCCGGCTTCGCGCAGCTGTCTGATCACAAAAGCATCTTCTGCGGCAACGTTGTGCTTGAGCAGTGGACTACCGGCCGTCGTCGCCACGCCGCGCACGTCGAACAAATCTTTGATGGCGAGGGGCAGGCCGTGCAAGGGGCCGCGATAATTTCCACGTGCGATTTCTTCCGTGGCCGTGCGGGCCTCAGCTAACGCGCTCTCCGCCGTAAGGGTGATGAACGCGTTGATCTGCGGGTTGATGGCCTCAATGCGCTGCAGGCAAATCGCCGTCAACTCCAGCGGCGAGATGTGCTTCGCGTGGATGGCCTGGCTGGCGGCGAGAAGAGTGGGGTAGGGTAGAAGTGGTGGAGTCATGATGTTTCGTGGTGCGTGGTGCGTGAAGTGTGATAAACGGAACACGCACCACGCAATACGCACTACGGCTTATCTCGCAAAATAGTTCAGCGCCAGTCGAATCCGTTCTCCTACATCTTGTGACGCATCACGCGGCAAACTCGCCAGTGCCGTCTGTGCCTCGACGATGCTGTAGCCCAATCCGGTCAACGCGGCGATAACCTCCGTATCTGCATCGGTGAGGTAAGCCACTTGCGCGCCCGCGGTAACGACGCCCACCTTGTCTTTGAGATGGAAGATGATCGACTTGGCGGTCTTGGGGCCGATGCCGGGCACGCGCGTCAACACTTCGGTTTGCTCATGCGCAATGGCCGAGCGCAGCTGATCGGGTGAGGCGGCGCCCAGTACCGCCAGCGCCGTGCGCGCGCCGACGCCGCTGACGCCGATCAACAATTCGAACAGTTCGAGTTCTTCTTGTGAGGGAAATCCGTACAGCGTCCACTCGGTCTCGCGGATGTGCAGATGCGTGAACAGATCGATGAGTTTGCCGCTGCCGGCGGTGTCACGCGTGGCCGTGGGCACGTAAACGCGCAAGCCGAGGTTGCCCACGTTGACGATGAGGTGGTCTTTGCCGACAAATTCAATGGCGCCGCGGATGTGTGCGATCATTTCGGCCTCCAGCGACCGGGTTTCTCTCTTTCAAATGGAATCGAGACCGACCTGTAGAAACCCGGTCTCTTATCAGCGCAGGTTTCAATCTTATCACAACGTCGTCAGCCGTGCCGAATGCAGATGACAGATTGCAATCGCCAGCGCATCGGCGACATCGTCGGGTTGGGGAACTTTGTTCAGGCCCAACAGCAGCGTGATCATTTGCTGCACCTGCGCTTTATCGGCGCGGCCATGACCGGTGACGGCCAGCTTCACTTGCAGCGGCGTGTATTCGTAAATGGGCACGTGGCCCTGCGCCAGCGTCAGCAGTACCACGCCGCGCGCGTGACCTACGGCTAAGGCCGTGCGCACGTTCTTGTTAAAGAAGAGTTGTTCGACCGCAGATTGATCGGGGTGATATTGATCGACGATAGCCGCTAAATCGTGTTGAAGCAACATCAATCGATCGGGCAGGGGGAGATCGCTCGGCGTGGTGATCGCGCCATAAGCCAGCGCCACCGCCTGGCCTTTCTCTTCGCTAACCAGGCCGTAACCTGTAATTGCGGTGCCGGGATCAATTCCAAGAACTAGCATAGGACAAAGCAAAAGGGGCGAGATAGACTCGCCCCCGATTGAGACTGTGTGTGCTTTACGCGGCCTGCGCTTCGAGCTGCTTCATCAACTCGTCAGTCAGATCGAGCGCGCTGTAGACGCTCTGCACGTCGTCCAACTCTTCCAGCGCATCGACCACGTTCATCACCGAGACGGCATCCTTCGCCGCAAGCGTCACCGGATTTTTGGGCTTCATAATCAATTCCACACTCTCCGGCTTAACGCCTGCCGCTTGCAGGGCTTTGTTCACGGTGTGCAGATCAGCCGCCTGGGTGTAGAACTCGATCCTTTCGGCATCGGCTTCGTAGTTCTCTGCGCCGACTTCGATCGCCATCTCGAAAATCTTGTCGTCGTCACGGCCTTCGCGCGGCGCCGCGATGTACCCCAGCTGATCGAACTGCCACGCCACCGAGCCGTTCTCGCCCAGGTTGCCGCCCGCGCGGGTGAAGGTGCGGCGCAGATCAGAAATGGTGCGATTGCGATTATCGGTGACGACCTTCACGACGAAGGGCACGCCATGCGGGCCATAACCTTCAAAAGTCGCCTCTTCAAACGCCGCGGCATCCTTATCCAGGCCGGCGCCCCGGCGAATGGCACGCTCGATGTTGTCCTTGGGCATGCCTTGTGCGCGGGCGTTATCCATCACCAGCCGCAATTTGTAGTTGGCGTCGGGATCGGCGCCTTCGCGCGCGGCGATGGCGATTTCACGTCCCAAGCGAGTAAAGGCCGCACCTCGCTTGGCGTCATTGGCGCCCTTCTTGCGTTTGATGGTTGCCCAGTGGCTGTGACCTGACATCTTGAGCTCCTTCTTGTGACGATATGACCCCGTGGGGGTGCGGGGTCAGCGTGACCTGTCTGATTTGCGCTCGATTATACCACTGCCGTTTTGTGAGCGTCAAGCAAAATGCTGCCTCAATAGTAATTCTCAATTTGACATTAACCTTAATTGTGGCTAGTCTGAAAATGCTCGCAGCCCTCGTCCGCGAGGGCGCGCCCCGGGGCGCGGAGCGTTTTCATGGGCGATAACTGGAACGGTTGGGCATCGCTGGCGCGCACGACCTATTTCGCGCGGGTGGCCGATCGGGATGTATCGTGGTGCATCCCACGTTTCCGGCAGATACCGTCAATATAGAACTGGATTTAGCCCTTCTCACAGGCCGCGCGTGTAGTCCAAACACCGACAACCGATTCCCCCATTGGCTTACAAGCAAATCAGCCTCGCGCTGATGGTCAGCCGCAGTCAAAGCCGATAGAGTGGAGGCACTCATCGAGTCTCTCCCAGGTGGCGGAGATGAACCTGCCCCCAAGCGATGGTTGCGGCCGGGGAGTGTTCGTTGCAGGATGAGATCGTGGCCCACTATCATTACTAAAGGAGATACGAATGGATAAACAATACCCGGCTTATTACGACCAGCTGAACAAACTAATGAACGCTTTGGGAAAAGAAATTCCCGGCACTATGGCTGGATTTAGTCAACTTCATAAACAAGCCATGGCCGAGGGGGCATTGAGTGCGAAAACCAAGGAACTCATCGCTCTGGCGATTGCGATCACAGTGCGGTGCGATGGCTGTATTGCCTACCACGTACATGATGCGCTCCTGGCTGGCGCTACCCGACCGGAGATTGTTGAGGCGATCGGCGTCGCGGTGCTCATGGGTGGCGGTCCTTCGACGATCTATGGTTCTGAAGCGCTGGGTGCTCTGGAACAGTTTGAGGCAGCTCGCACGCGTTAAGGCCAGCACTGGAACTTCATAAAAAGGCGGGGTAAACACGGCTGACATACGCCGTGTTTACCCCGCCTTTTATTAAAGTGGCTCGAGTTCTCTTAAGTTTCCGGCAAATGTATTGATCAGGGGCCAATCTGGGGCAAAGTACGATCATTCTAACTTGGCTTGGAGGCCATCCCCATGTCCCCGCATACGTCTGCCCGTTAGCGAGTCATATTGCGCCTCCGTAAAATGATATGCGCTGCCAGTAAAAAGCATAAAGCCAATTTGACGGCGGCTGACCTCGCTCAACCGAAGCGCGGCCAATCACTTTCTGATCAGCGGCAGATATACGCGCCAACCCACCACGATTGTGCCCGTGTGGCCCAGCCCGTCGGTGTAGGCATACGTGCCGCGTTGCGTGAACTGCCGCCGATAAGTTTGCCCCGGCTTGAGCAAACCGCCATCAAATCCCAGGACATTGACCAGCGGATCGAGCACACCCATCGTGCGCGGCTGATTCACGGGCTGATCGCTCAGGCGCACCAGGTCGGTGATGGTGGCGCTCGCGTCGAGTATCGAACGCCACTCCACGCTGCCGCCGGGCGGCACATTCACGATCGATGGATCTGGCCCATCGGGGGTGAGGTCAATCGTCGTGAGGGCGGTGTTGCTCCACGGCGTCAACGGCATATTGACGTGCATGATCTGCGTGATGACCTGCACCACCGGACTGCGCCACGCCTGATAACCGTTAGCCCCTTCGGCCTGCAAGTAATAAAAGCCAGGCGGCGTGAAGAACGCAAAGTAGCCGTTGTTGCCGGTGACTTGCGGATTGATTTGATCGTTATATAGCTGCGCGGGCCACGGCAGCCAGCCGCCCCATTCGGGCACCGACACATACGCCGTCACAGTGATGCCCGCCAGCGCCTGCGTCGGCGAGAACATCCCCGTGACCGGATGGTACTGGCCGCCCCGCGTCTGATCGAACACGTAGCCATCCGGGTCGATCAGCACTGTGCCGGTCGTGGGATGACTGCCCCCCAGACAATTTGTTTGGATCGACACATCGTGCGCCGGGCCGATGTTGAATGTCCACATGCGGCCGACGTGTTCGACTGGCGACGAATAGACGACGTTATCCGCGCGCACCACAAAGGGGTTCGTGTCGCTGTCGCAGCACGAATACAGGTGTATCCGGGTATTCCAAAAACCAAACACCCCCGGCAGTTGAAAGTCATTCGTCGCATAGCGGCCCTGCTCGTTGACGAAGTGGAAGAGGTAGTGCTGCCAGTCAGCATCGCCCTCCCAGTACGAGCGCTGCGGACACCAGTAGCCTTGCGGATACTCCAGCTTCACACTGCGCGACGGGGCGCTGCAATTTGTCGGCTGGGCCGGGTCACACACGACGGCGTAGACATTGACTGTGGTATACGGACTGGTGAACGTCAGCACCGAAGTCCACGTGACCGTAAACTGGCTGGCGCTATCGGCGGTGGTGGTGGCTTTCAGTTGACCATCTTCGTACAGCTGCACGATGCCGCCCGCATGGGTCAGGCCGCTCGCCTGCAACTGGCCGTTTTCATCCAGACACATCTCGCCGTCTTTCGGCTCGATCAGCAGCGGCGGCAACAGCGGGCGAGAGGGCACCTGACTGCCGGCCTGCAGCGCGATCGTGTTCGTCTGGCCGGTCGTGAGCGAGTACACCAGCGTCGCCGAGTTGCTCAAGTTATCGCCGGGTTGTACCGCATCCGATCGACCCACGACCCCGATCCAGCCCGTGCTGTTGGGCGGCAGCGGCGTGATCGAGCGCCACGTGAGTTGACTGCCCTGTTGCGCGAACGACATGGCGGGCGTCGCCATTTGCTCGATGGGCTGGAGTTGGGCCGGAAAATCATCACGCACCACCAGCGCCGAGATCGCCGGACTGGTGATCGTGCCGCCGTAACTGAACGGGATCAAGTAATCCTGCTCCAGCACCATCGTGATCGCTTCTTCGATCGGATCCCAGTCCATCACCCAGTGTGGCGCACCGGCCTGCTTGCTGGCCTGAAAGCCCGGCGCGATGCCGCGCGTGTAAGGCGATTCCACCGCGCCGATGTCGGGCGCCAACCCGCGCGGACGCACGTTGCCGTCCACATCGTCGGTTACGGGCGTGCTGGTTCCCGCATCGATCGCCGCCGAACTGCCGGTGAAGTGATAGCCGTCGGCCAGCACAGCCGGATTGCTATTGACGGCGAAGACATCGCCAATGGCGCCATAGGTGGGCGTTAGCACCTGATAGCGCAGCGTATGATCGAAGGTGGGCGTGCGGCTGCTGACGTTTTGCACGCCGTAGACCTGGCTGTAGATGAGGGTGTTGACAAAGTTAGCCGCGCCCTGATTCACATAGATCGCCGTGCCATCGCCGCCGGTGTTGCGGCCCAGCGTCAGATGATAGAAGTTGAGGATCGTGCCGACATAGGTGCCGCCGTGATCGAAGTACAGGCCGCTGCCGTTGACGCTGGCCTGATTATCCACGATCACCTGATTCTGGTAGCGGGTGCCCACATACCCGCTGGAGATGGCCAGACCCCCGCCATAGCGCGCGCTGTTGCCTCGAATGATGTTGCCGGCCTGGAGATCGGTGGGGGAATAACTCAGGCTCGAGGCCTTGCCGTTTTGCATGAGACCGCCGCCATAAGCGCCGGCCTGGTTGTCCTGGATGGTATTGCGGATCAAATCAATGGGGCTGCCATAAGTATAGAGTCCACCGCCATTCCCCACGCCCGCTCCGCCATAAACCGTATTGCCCTGGAATAGATTATCGTTCACCGAGATCGTCACGGGATCAAGGTAGGTGCTATTGTTACTGAGATAAACGCCGCCTCCGCCAGTTCCCGCCGTGTTTGAAATCACCGTGTTATTCTGGAAGACGACCTGCCCTGAAAGACGAGCGCCGCCGCCGTCACAGGACGTGCCGCCTGTGCAAGCGGTATTGCCCTGCAAGGTGTTGCCCGTAATAGTCAGCGCCCCGCTGGCGAAGAGACCACCGCCTTCACCATGGGTCGTTCCGGTCGTGGCGTAATTGTTCAAGAACAAGCTGCCGGAGATGACAGAATTGCCCCCGCTCAAATACAGTCCGCCGCCTTCGCCGCTGCCGGCGGTATGAGTGACCGCTTTGTTGGCTTCGAACGTTGAATTCAACACAGTCAGATCGCTGCGATAAGTTGCCAGGCCGCCACCCGCGCCCAGACTGTTCACCGTGGCGGCGCTGGCTGTATTGCCCTTGAACAGGGTATGCTGAATTGTGGCAGCGCTGCGGTGCAGATAGAGACCGCCGCCGGCAATATCCATCCCCGTAGTTGTGCCGCGGGCGGCCGTGTTGCTGAGCACGGCTGAATCGCTGATGCTCACAGTCGCTTGAAACAGACACAGGCCGCCGCCCCGTGGCTGCGTCTGGATACCTTTCCCATCCGTCGTATTGCTCTGAACGACGCTGTTGGACAACGTGAGCGAGCCATACCATTGAAACACGCCAGCGCCAAGGCCGTTTTTGATCTGATTACTGATGATGCTGGTGTTGAGCACGTGCAGATTTGCGCCTTGCACTCGCACGCCGCCCCCGGCCGCCACGTCATACCATTCTTCGGTGGCCGCCAACAAAACATCTTCCTTGCCTGTCCAATACCCATTGGTAAGCCGCAAGCCATCGAGCGTGACGGTGATCGAACCGGTGATGACCATCACGCGACCTGCGCCCTCCGCGTCGAGTGTGGTCGTGTAGGCTGTTGGATCGGAGACGGTCCAATCGGGCGGATTGTAGCCGCCGCGCAGCGTCAGGCTTTTAGTGATGTAGCCGAGCTGCAACATCGCAGCAGGTTTGGTGTACACGCCCGTCGCAATCTTGATCACGTCGCCGTCGCTGGCTGAATCGATCGCAGCCTGCACGTTGGTGTAGACGCAACCAGCGGCGCAGACGCGCAGTTCGGCAGAGGGGCTGGCCCACGCCCGATCGATCGATCGCGGCGACAACGTGAGGCTGATCACACCGAGCAGACTCGCGGCGATGATCAACGCAGCGGCGAGCGTGGCACATTTGCGGATCATATTGGTCTCCTTTGATTGTCACAACAGTTGGGTCATTTCCTGACGAGCGGAAGGTACACGTGTTGATCGAGCGGCGGATACCACTCATCCGCGCCGAGATCGGGCGTCTGACCGTTCGGGCGTGCCTGCCCGTCGATGTCGATCGTCGCATTGGCGTTCACGCCGTGATCGAGCGCCAGCGAGCCGCTGAGCAGGTGATAGCCGTCGAGGTCGAATTGGGGATCGCCGCTGTATTGGTGTTGTACAGTGACCGTTGTTACAGCCTCGGCTGTGAGCGTGATCGGAGAGCTATACCACAACACGCCATCGATCGCGGCGCTGTTGCCGCGTGCGACGTAAAGCCCAACGGCATGGCTGATCAGAATGGTGTTCGTCAACGCGAGGTTGTGAGTGCCGGTCGTATTGGTGATAAACAACCCGCTGCCATCGCCGCCAGTGTTGCGCGCCAGGGTGTCGTGCAGCAGGCGCGCTGTCGAACCGTCAAGATAGACCGCGCTGCCCCAGCCCGCGCCCAGATAGCTGGCCGTCACTCGGTTATCGGCGATCAGGTTGTTGATTAGCAGCGGATTACTATTGTTGAAGCCACTGCTATATAAGCCGCCGCCCTTGTTCGCCACATTACCGGTGATGATGTTGCCGCTGATCACCGGATTGCCGCTCAGGCTCAGTCCGCCGCCCTCGTAAGTAACGGTGTTGCTCGTGATCCGATTGCCGCTCAGCGTGATGGCATTACCGCCCACGACGAGGCCGCCGCCGTTTTCGCCGGCGCTATTGCTATCGAAGACGTTATAAGCGAGCGTGCCGGTTACATTGCTGAGGAATGCTCCGCCGCCGGAGTTGGCGCTGTTGCGAATAAACGTGTTGTTCGTGGCCGTGATGACTTCGCTGGCGTTATTTGTGCCCACATAGTCAAGGCCACCACCCGCACCGTAAGTGCCGGCAACGTTGGCGCTGAACGTGTTGCCGATCAGCGTGATCGGGCTGCGCAAAATGTAAATGCCCGCGCCGCTGCTGGCACGGTTGTTGGCAATGGTGTTGCCGATGAGCGTTACCGTGCTATACATCACGCGCAGGCCGCCGCCATCGTAGTTTCCAACGGTGGGTGCCGTGTTGCTCAGGATGAGGTTGTTCTTCAATTGGGCGACCGTAAAGTAGAGCAGGATCCCGCCGCCCAAATTTTGCGACGTGTTGCTGATGATGGAGTTCCCGGTCAAGGTGGCCGTAATACCCCACAGGTTAAGGCCCCCACCGTCACCCCTGGCAGAGTTGTTGGTGATGTGATTGTTGGTGAGCGTGATCGCGCTGCCCTGGAGCCAGCCGAGCGCGTACAGACCTCCACCCCCTTGACCGAGACTGTCGCCGCGCGACGCGTCGCCGCCCGTCAGACGCAGCCCCTCGATGGTGACGGCCTGGTTGTGCAGAGTGATGTACAGCACGCGTCCTTTGCCCTGCGCATCCAGCGTCGTCGGATGCGCGATGGGATCAGCTATGGTCCAGTCGGACGAGGTATAGCCGCCGCGCAGCGTCAGCGATTTGCTGATGTAGGCCACGGAGGTGATCAACTGGGTGTAATAGACGATGGTGTGAGTGTCGGTGTAAGTCCCCGCGGCGATCTTGATGATGTCGCCGGCATCAGCGGCGCTCACCGCCGCTTGCACGGTGCCATAGCACGGCTGGATGGGGACAGGCGTGCCACCGCCGATCGCGCCACAACTGCCGCCCGGCGCGACGTAGCGTATGGTCGCCTGCGGCGCGGTGGGAGCCGCTCGTGCTGGCAAAGTGATCCCGCCAACTGAGGCCAGCATAACCCCTATCAGGGTCAATCCGCCCAGCAGGGCCAGGCTTGTGGCTAATACTTTGTAATTCATCATGCCCTCCTCTAGATCGATGGGTTTCAGGCGAACCGAAAGTTCGCATACCCTTCGAGTCTTCTCATCATTTGATCACCAGCGGCAAATACATTTTGACCGGCAAATCGGGAGCCGCATACCTGAGTCCCCACAGCTCTTTGCCGTGGGCGGCATCGCCGGCCGCAAAATACAGCCAATCGCCCATGATGGTCAACCGGGTGGGAGCGGAATCATACGTCTGGATGAAGGTCGTACCCGTCATGGTCCCGTCGCTGATCGACAGCGCGCCCGCACTTGTCCCGGAGACGAAGAAAACCTGATCTCCTGCGGCGGTGATGTTCTCAGCGATATGGCTGCCGCCAGGATTGACATCTTTGACCAACGTCGTGCCAGTCAAGGTGCCGGTGCTTTTCCATAGCTCGGCGCCATGTGTGCCGTCGTTGGCGGTGAAGAACAAGGTGCTCCCCGCAGCCGTCATGCAAGGCGGGTTCGTGCAGAAGTAATCGAAGCTGTTACCGCCGGGGTTGATGTCCTTGACCATGACGGTCCCGCTCACCGTGCCATCGCTCTTCCAGAGCTCCTGGCTGTGGCTGCCGTCATCCGCGACGAAGAACAGGCTGCCAGCTACGTTAGTCAGGCGGGAGGGATTGGAGCCGCTGCCGTAGGCCGGGTTGATGTCCTTGACCATGACGGTCCCGCTCACCGTGCCATCGCTTTTCCAGAGTTCCCCGCCGGAAGCACTTTGCCCGGCCGATAGGAAAAGGGTGTCACTCACAGCGAGCAAAGCCAGCTGGTCCCAGTAGAAATCTTTGACGAGCACAGTGCCTGTCACTGTCCCATCGCTCTTCCACAAATCCCAGTCGTAGGTGGAGCCGGCATAGTGCGAGAAGAACAGGGTGCCATTGACATCGGTCAGACCGACCTCGTAGGTGTAGGGCCAGACCAGGGTGCCGCCGGGATCGATGTCTGAAACCAGCACCGTACCGCCAACCGTCCCGTCGGTCTTCCACAGCTCGTAAGCATGGGTGCCGTCATTTGCGACGAAGAACACGGCCTCCCCACAGGTCGTCAATTGCGAAGGCTCAGCACTCCCGCTCGGATTGACGTCGCGCACCATCACGGTGCCAGCCGCGCTACCGTCGCTCTTCCAGACCTCTTTCCCATGAACGCCATCGTCGGCGACGAAAAAAAGAACCCCGTCGAGCACGACGAAGCTGGTGGGCCAGGAGTTTCCGATACCGGGGCGGATGTCTTTGACCATAACCGTGCCCGCCGCAGTGCCGTCGCTTTTCCACAATTCGACCCCGGCGGCATCGGTGTCGCCAGTGAAATACAGCACGCCGTCGAGGGTGATCAGCTGGGTGCTGTCGAACTGCGTGAGCAGGCCGGAATTCGTGCCCGGATTGATATCGCTGATCAGGACCGGACTAGAAAGGATGCTCGGCCGGGCAGTGTCGGGCTGAGCCGCCACCGCCCGCTGGGTCGTCGATGATGACAGCGCAGGACGTAGGGTCAGTAACATGACCAGGCTCAAAACGAATGAGATGAACACACGTTTGATCTTCATCGAATTTCTCCTCAAAGGTTGAATAGCGACTTGGTCATTCGTCGCGTAAAATGATCGTTTGTCCCTGGTCAGGTTCGGGCATTTGCAGGCGCGCATCGATAAAGCGGACGATGTCCTCACGGCTGCGAACATGCACTCGCTCGCCCGTGGTGACACATTCCGCCTGGCCTTCACAGGTAGCCGCGTTGGCTTCGGTATCGATCCACAAACGCACGATAAAAGTGACGAGATGACGCATGGGTGTTGTCCGGGCCTTTCCGATGGATGGCAGAACGGATCAAGTGAGATCACGAAAAGACTGTAGCACGGACGAATAACGGGGGAATAACAGGGCGGACTCAGGTTGCGAGTTACTTCAAGCTTTGAGGCGTTCGTACAGGGCACGCAGTTGAGGTGAGGGCGCGGCATCCAATTCCTGCCGCAGATTTCGCTCGCAGGTCAGATAAGCTTGCAAGGCCTCACTGCGACGGCCCAGCCGGCTGTAGCACGTGATCAGCGCCTGCCACACTTCTTCCAGCCAGGGCTCCTGATCCAGAATGCGGCGGGCCAGATCGATCCCGGCGTGCCACGCCCCTTGCTGCACCTGGTTATCGAGCAACATCATCAGCGTGTTGAGATAGAGGCCGCGCAGTCGCTCGCGTTCGCGCAGTACCCAATCCACGTAAGGCTCTTCCGGCAGCCACTCACCCCGATAGAGTTCTTGCGCCCGCAGCGCGGCCTGGCCGCCCTCACGCACCGCTTGCTCGAATGCTTGTGCATCGTACCAGATATTGCTTTCAAAGTTGAAGGTATAGCTTTCATCTTCGCGCAGCAGGTAACGCGACGACATGCCTTTCACCAGGTGCGGCTCCAACAGCTTGCGCAATTCGGAGAACGTGGTGTTGAGTGCCAGCCCCGCCGATCGAGGCGACAGATCGGGCCACAGCGCTTCGATCAATTCGTCACGCGGAACGCGGCGGCGCTGCGTGAGCAGATAGAGCAGCAGCAAGCGGGTCTTGCGGCGCGGCCAGGTCTCGACGGGCAAGGGCAGATCACCCTTGAACACGCGGAAGCCGCCTAACGCAAAGACGCGCAGGGGCGGGCACGGGCGATCGGCAATGCGCTTCAACGCTGCGTGAGCGGTCGGCCCGATCACCTTGCTGCGCCGCAAGCGATCCAACGCCGGCCCGGCTCGCTCATCGCCCACTTCACCCAATAGACGAATCACATTCTCCTGCACTTTGATTTCTTTGGGCACACTCTCCAGCAAGCTCAACAACGGGGCGACGGCCTCTTGTCCCATCAAGCTCAACAGGCGCATAACTTCGGAAGTCGCGTGATCCCAAGACTCGCCGGAGACTTTGGAAGTCTGAGCTAAAGCATTGACGAGCAGCGGGATGGCACATTCGCGTTCGCGGATCACACAGAGGAAATCGTAGCCATAGCGTTGGGAAAGAGCCAGGCAGTGATCTAAATGGATCAAAGATTCTTCGTCCTGCCCTTGACGGCGATACAGATCGGCCAAATACAGGTGAACCACCGCCTGATCGAAATGGGCGCCCATCTTTTCGAAGAGACGCAGCGCGCCGTCCAGATGATCTTTCGCCCGATCGCTTTCGTTCGTCCGACTCAGGATCAATCCTAAAGTTGTCCGGGCTTGCCCTTCGAACAAACGATGGCCCACCGCCTGCATGTGCTGCCAGACAGCCTGGGCATAACGCACTGCCTCGCGGTGATCCCCTTCGGCCAGAGCGAGCAGGGCCAACCCCCGCTGCGGCTCACAAAGCAGGCCCGGTTCGCGCAGTTCCTCGCCCAATAGGCGCGCCTCAGCATAACAGGCGTGTGCCGCTTGAAACTGGCCTTGCTCCAGATGCACGTGCCCCAGCACAAACAGCGCGTAGCCGCGTAGCAGAGGATCCTGGTGATTGACCGCCAGCGGCAGTGCCCGCTCCACTAAGGCACGCGCCGTTTCATAATCGCCGCGCAGCCGATAGGTATCGCTCAGCCCGATCAGCGAGTTGCACACCTGATAACTGCCCAGTTCTTCGTGAATTCGCAGACACAGCTGCTCGACTTCAATGCAGTCGGCAAAGCGACCCTGGCCCCAGTAGACTTCGGCCAGGCGACCGGCGGTCTGCCCTTCGCCCGATCGATCCCCGCTGGCCTGAAAGATCTTCAGGGCTTGCCGCAGATATTTTTCCGAGCTGTCGAAGTCGCCATCGCGATAATAGCACGCGCCCAGAAACCGAAAGATCTCGGCCTGATCGTTCGCTGCGCCAGCTGGACTCAAGTAGATCAAAGCCTGCTGGCAAAGATCGATGGCTTGAACGTGTCGCCCCTGGCGCAAATAGACGCGCGCCTGCCGATAGAGCGCCCGCCCTTTCAAACGAGCTTCACTCGACGCCAAGGCTCGATCGGCTTGAGACAGTGCGACCAGCGCCTCATTCCAACGGCATTGTCTCTCGCGCAGCAGGCCTAACGCCAGGAGCAAGCGCGGTCGGGTATTCACGATCTCGGTCGGCAGGCGGCTGAACCACGTCTCCATCAACGTGACCTGTCCCCAGTCTAATCGTTCGACGCTGGCTTCAATCACATCAGCCGCGGCGATCCAATCTTGCCCGGCCAACAGATGATGAATAGCGGCGATCGAATCATCGACACGCAGATCGGTCATGGCTATCGCCTGGCGATCCAGAAAACAATGTGCGGCACGCCGCTGCCAATCCCTCACGGCCTGTGCACCTTCGGCCTGTTCCAGCCAACGACATAGAAACTCTTGAAAGAGCGCGTGGTAGCGATAGCGACGGCCCGGCCCTTCGGTTAGACGAGTAACGAACAGGTGATTGCGTTCCAGGGTATCCAGGATAGCGCTGGCAGTGGTGATGCCTAGCAAGGCATTACACAGGTCAACCTCCAGACAGGACAACAATGCGGTGTGACACAAGAAATGCCTGACCTCGATCGGCTGCTGGCTCAAGACCTGCCCAACCAGGTAATCGAACAGCTGACTCGTCTGACCGATATGCTCCAACAAAGCCAACAGGTCGGCGCCGGGCGCGAGACCGGCGTTGACTTCGCGCCCGGTGGCCTGAGCGATCAGGCGGAGGGCGACCGGCCAGCCTTCGGCGCGCGCCGTCACCCATTCGATTTGTTTCTCGTCCAGGCAGAAGCCGCACGCTTCGAGCAGGCGCTTGGTTTCAGATGAGGTAAAGCGCAAGTGGGTTTCATCCAACTCGATCAGGCGGCCTTCCACGCGCAGCCGCGCAATGGCCGTAAGCGGCGGCAGGCTGCGGCTGGCGATGATCAGCCGCACCGGCCAGGTGGGCAAGTTCAATAACGCGTCCAGTGCTTGATGAATAGCGGGGTTGGTAATGAACTGGTAATCGTCAAGCACCAGCCGCCAATCGGAGTGGGCGACCTCGGCGGCGCGGCGCAAGAGGAGCGTGAGCGAGTAAGACAGCGACGACTCAGTTTCAGCCACAGCGGGCAACGGCGTCGCGTCGGGGAGCAGGCGCTGAAGCGCAGTGCTGAGCCTGACCAGGAAATGGGCTGGATCATTATCGGCCTCGCTCAGCGTTTGACGGAGATAAGAAATGTCTGAGCCTTCGGCTTGCAGCCACTGATCCAGTAAAGTGGTCTTGCCATAGCCGGCCGGGGCGACGATTAGCGCAAGGCGGATGGTTCGGTCCTGCTTCAAACGACGCAGGAGTTCGGGCCGCGCTACTAATCGATCGGATGGCGGTGGCGAATCAGACATCACATCGCTCTCTCTAACCGCGCGCATCGCGGACGCGCTGGAAAAGCCGTGCGCGCTTTCACTTGATACCCGCTTCATTCTACACCAAAGGCCGGCGGTGAGTGTGTACGCAAACGCATCTTTTGCGTGCACACCGCGAAAATTACTCGTTGACAGTGGACGGCCATCGCGCCTATACTGATCATGCAGCAACGAGGTCGGTCATGCGCATCACTCTTTTGGCGATCGGCACACGCGGCGACATTCAACCGTTGGTGGCACTGGGCGCGAGGTTGCAACACACCGGCCGCCATCAGATTTGTTTCGTCGCTCCCGACGACTTCTCGGCGTTGGCGACCAGCGCCGGACTGGATTTCTGCTCGCTGGGTCTCAGCATCCACGACCTGCTGAGCACGCCCGCCCTGCGGACTTTTCTCGAACCCGGCGGCAATCTGATCGTCGGCCTGCGGCAATTGCTGCAACTGCTGCGCCCGCTCTTCGACCGCATGATGGAGCACACCTGGTCGGCGGCGCAGGGCACCGAAGCCATCGTCTTCTCGACGCTGGCGATCGGCGGCTATCACGTCGCCGACCGCTTGGGCGTGCCCGCCTGCTGGGCCATTCCTTTTCCGGCTTTTACCCGCACCCGCGCCTTTCCCAACCTGGCCTTTCCCACCCTCCCCCTGGGCGGCCGCTACAACCGGCTGACCCATCGGCTGGCCGAACAAGCGCTGCACCAATTCACCGCGCGCTTCTTCAATCAGTGGCGCACGCACTGCGATCTGCCGCCCCTCTCGATCTTCCACTGGCCTTACGATCAATTGCGCGGATCGCCGGTGCCCCGGTTATACAGCTTTAGCCCGATTGTTTTTTCCCGGCCCACCGACTGGCCTGAAGACACGCATATCACGGGCTATTGGTTTCTCGATCCACCAGCCGACTGGCAGCCGCCCGCTGATTTGCTGGACTTCCTCTCAGCCGGTGCGCCGCCCGTTTACGTGGGATTTG
>JBGSPW010000146.1:0-10202 GCA_041738395.1 Thermoflexales bacterium | reverse complement strand
GGATTTGTGTGTCTAAACACGAGGAGAAGCTATAAGCGCTACTGAATTTCGAGTAAATGAAGGCATCCGTGTTGCGGAGGTTCGTCTGATCGGCCCGGACGGCGGCAATGTAGGTGTTGTGTCCATCAAGCAGGCCCTGATGATCGCACGCGATGCTGATATGGATCTGGTGGAAGTTTCACCAGGCGCCACCCCGCCCGTTTGTCGTGTGATGGATTTTGGTAAATTCATCTACGAAAAGACGAAGAAGGAACGCGAAGCCAAGAAGGCCCAGAAGGTTATCGAGGTCAAGGAAATCCAGTTGCGTCCCAAGACCGATCCGCATCATCGTGGGTTCAAGGTGCGTGACGCGCGTAAGTGGCTGGAAGAGGGTATGAAGGTCAAAGTGCGGGTCCGATTCCGCGGGCGTGAAATCGCCTATCCGGATCTCGCGTTAGAAGATTTGCGCAGCGTCGCGGATGAACTGGCCGATGTGGCGATTGTAGAACAACAGCCGAACATGGAAGGCCGTACGATGCTGATGGTGCTCGCTCCAGCGGGCAAACCCAAGAAGACGACTGGAAAGAAGGAACAAGACAGTGACCAAGGCCAAGACCAAAACAAAAATTAAGACTCACAAAGCAACGAGCAAGCGGTTCCGCTTGACGGGCACCGGCCTGCTGCGCCGCACCCGGTTGGGCAAGAGCCACTTGCGCCGGCGCAAGTCGGCGCGCGCCAAGGCTGAGTTCGGCGAACTCAAGACCGTCCACGCGCATGGCTTGAAGAAGCGCGTGAAGCGTCTGGCGCCGTACCTCAAGCAGAAGTAGTTCGAACCGCCTCCCGGAAGTTCAGAACATCCGGGAGGTTTACTGCTTCATACCGACCATCGTCACCTCCCCGTAGGCTTTCGGGCCGAGGGTAAATTATTTCAAGAAGGGAAGACAGTAACATGCCACGTGCCAAGAACGGGCCGCATCTGCGGCGCAAGCATAACAAAATCCTGAAGCTGACCAAAGGTCAAAAAGGGTCGCGCCATCGTTTATGGACGAAGGCCAGTGAAGCGCGCCTGCACTCGCTGTATTATTCGTACCGCGACCGTCGCGCGCGCGCGCGCCAGTTCCGCCGGTTGTGGATCGCCCGCATCAATGCGGCCGCCCGGCTGAGCGGCCTGTCGTACAGCCGCTTCATCGCGGGCCTCAAGAAGGCGAACGTCGCCATCGACCGTAAGGTGCTGGCCGACATCGCCGTGAAGGACAGTGCGGGCTTCGCGCAGTTGGTGAAGGTCGCTAAAGAAGCGTAAGTTTTCTCCAGTCGACTACGCCAAGCGGCCCACCATAAATGGACATGGGCGAGCGCAGAGAGGTATAATCCACTCTGCGCTTTTTCTTTTGTCCACAGAGAAACCGGGTTTCTCCAATCGTGGCGCAATGAAGGCCAACCCGTAGAAACCCGGTTTCTGACACCGAGCCGATCATGATCACCAGCCTTACTAACGACAAAGTCAAACTCATCCGGGCGTTAGCCGATCGCAAACATCGCGCGAAAGAAGGACGCTGTGTGATCGAAGGCGCGCGCCTGATTGATGAGGCGTTGGCGGCCAACCTCACACCCGATTGGATCTTCTGCGCCGAACGACTGCCGTCGCGCTCGCAGGAAACCCTGGGGCGGTTGAAAAAACGTGGAGTCGAGATCATCACTGTGTCCGACGCCGTGCTGAAAGCATGCAGCGATACGGAAACGCCGCAGGGTCTGATCACGGTTCTGCCTTTCCCCCGCTTAAGTGTGCCAACCCATCCTAAGATGATATTGATCGCCGACTCGCTGCGTGATCCGGGCAACCTCGGCACATTACTGCGATCGGCTGCCGCGGCCGATGTGGATGTCGTGCTGCTCTCGCCGGAAACGGTTGACGCCTACAATCCCAAAGTGGTGCGTGGCGCGATGGGCGCGCATTTCCATGTGCCGATCCTCGAAGCCGCGTGGACTGAGATTGCCAATCGGGTGAGAGGCATCAACGTCTATCTCGCCGCCGCCGCTGGTGAGTTGACTTACACCCAGGCCGATTGGACTCAGCCCTCGGCGCTAATCGTCGGCAGTGAAGCAAGTGGTGCGAGCAAAGACGCCACACGACTGGCGACGAAGCGCATCTCCATTCCCTTATCACGCGACGTGGAATCGCTCAATGCGGCGGTGGCGGCGAGTGTGATTTTGTTTGAAGCGAAGCGGCAATGGAGTGCTTCGCACAATGGATAAACGAATGCGTCGTCTTGACAAAACCCTTCACTTGCCGATAATTTAGTGCACAGGCGATGACGGAGAAAAGTAAGCGACTGTGCATCTGCCAGGGATGCGAGGTCTGAGACTGAAAGCCTCGCTCAGAATGCCACCGCTGAAGTTCGCTCCTGAGCTGGGTGGTGAAGCATTGATCATTGAGCATGGTTAATTGATCATTGCGTGTAGCCAATTCCGCAAGTCCAGCGTTATCAGGACAGCCGATGCGTGTCGGCACCAAGTGGATTGGCGAATGGCCAATCAATGAGGGTGGTACCACGGGAGATTGCGCTCTCGTCCCTTTGTGGGGATGAGGGCGCTTTTTGATTGTCGATTTTAGATTCTGGATTGCAGATTGATCTCGTGACACGGGAGGCAAAGATGCTTGAGCAATTGACACAGATCGAAGCCGAAGCGCTGGCGGCTTTAAGCGCCGTCAAAGACAAGGATGCGCTGGAGAATTGGCGGGCGACGTATCTCGGCAAGAAGTCGTCGCTGATGACGATCCTGGGCGATCTGGGCAAACTGTCGCGCGAGGAACGTCCCGCCATCGGCAAGCGCGGCAACGAGGTGAAGAATGTCCTAGAAGCCGCGTATGCCGATCGGGTGGAGGCCATCCGCAAAGCGGAATTGCAGCACAGCCTGACGGCGGGCGCGCTCGACGTGACACTGCCCGGCCGGCCGCAGTCGCGTGGTCGCCTGCATCCGCACACGCTGATTCTGCGCGAGATGTACGCCATCTGGGCCGAGATGGGCTTTCAGGTCTATCGGGCGCGCGATGTGGAAATGGACGAGTACAACTTCGAGCTGCTCAACATTCCGCCGCATCATCCGGCGCGCGATATGTGGGACACGTTTTATACCACGACGCCCGGCGTGATTCTGCGCACCCACACCTCACCCGGCCAGATTCACGCCATGCGCGAGTACTGCCCGCAGCCGATTCGCGTGATCCTGCCCGGCATGTGCTATCGCTATGAACAGATCAGCGCCTCGAAGGGGATTCAGTTCTTGCAGATGGAAGGGTTGGCGGTAGGCAAGAACATCCGCATGAGCGATCTGCTCGGCACGATGAGCGAGTTCAATCGGCGCATCTTTGGTTCCGATCGCAAGACGCGTGTCAGAGCATCGTACTTTCCGTTCACGGAACCGAGCGTGGAAGTGGACGTGAGCTGCACTAACTGCGGCGGCACAGGCTGCGGCGTGTGTAAGCATACGGGTTGGTTGGAAATTGCCGGCGCGGGCATGGTGCATCCCACGGTTCTAAAGAACGGTGGTTATGATCCGGCGGTGTACAGTGGCTTCGCCTTCGGTATGGGGCTAGAACGTATCGCTATGTTGAAATGGGGCATCAGCGACATTCGCTATTTCTGGGGCAATGATCTCAGGTTCCTGGAGCAGTTTTAGAAACGCCAGTCGTATGTTGAAAGCAATCTCTGCCCGCCGCCAAGATGTCGCTTGCCTGCTGATGATAGCTGCGCTGGCTGTGCTCTTCATGGGTGAGAGCTTACGGCCGGATAAGATGTTGGCGCCGCTCGACATCGTGATGCAGCTGCGCCCGTGGTCCGTATCAGAGCACGCTGTGTCGAAAGTCTACAATGGCTTGCCATCGGATAAAGTGCTCTTCATTCATCCGCTCAAAGTGATGGCTGCCCAGGGCTGGCGCGCCGGCCTGCCGCTGTGGGAACCGCGCGTGTTGAGTGGTTATCCCATCATCGCTGACGCGCAGGCCGGTCTGTTCTATCCCGGCATACTGCCCTATGTTTTTCTGAACGGCGCCGATGCTTCTGATCTGGTGGCCTTGTTTCATCTGATCGCTGCCGGAGTGGGCACTTTTGGGTTTTTGCGTTCACTGCGACTGCGGCCTGTGGCCGCACTGTTAGGCGCGATCGTCTTCATGTTCAATACCGGCTTCGTGGGCTGGTTGATGTGGGACAGCGTGGCTGGTGCGATGGTGTGGTTGCCCTGGGCTTTGTGGGTGTTTGAAGTTGCCGTACGCCCGGGTCGATTGTGGATCGTGTCCTTAGGCGCTGTCGCGGTTGCATTGACTTACCTGGGCGGGCATCTGCAATGGTCGTTGTACGCCGTGTTGATTCTCGGCTTGTACAGCGGCTTTCGATTCCTTGTTCCTGGCGGAGTCAGTCGCAAGCGAATCGTTGGCGTGGCTGCCATTCTGCTGTTGGGCGGGACAGCCTTAGCGATGATTCAGTTGCTGCCGACGCTGGAATATATCGCGTTAGGGCATCGTCAACCATTGACACCGGAAGTCCTGTCCAGCGCGCAGAACTGGTCCAGCTTTTTGATGTTGTGGGTACCACGCTTTTTCGGGGGCGGTTATCTGCCACCCGAGTGGTGGGGGCCTGTCAACTATAACGAGTCGATTATTTTTGTGGGCGTTGTCCCACTCATTCTGACCCTGACGGCACTGGGTGGGCCACGGAAGTCGTTGGTGATTTTCTTCGGGGCGTTGGGCGTGTTCGGCGTCTTGTGCGCCGCCGGCCTTCAGATGTATCGCGTGCTGGCCTGGCTGCCGGGCTTTGATAGTCTCGGCCCGATACGTCTGCGTTACTTGACGGTGGTCAGCTTAACAGTGCTCTGCGCGTTGGGGTTGGATTGGCTGTTGAGCCTTGAGGCCGTCACGCGCAAACGCGGATTGATCAGTGTCGTGAGCGCCACGATCATCATTGGTGTGGCTTACGCGATCTTGCGCACGCCCGAGCTGCCCGCTCAACCCGATCGGTTGAGCTACGTCCAGGCGCAAGAGTTGGAATTCGTGGTGTGGCTGATCGGTGGCGCCGCCGTGTTGTCGATCGGCGTGTGGTGGCGACGTTGGGGCTCGCTGATGTTGGCCAGTGCGTGTGCTCTGGCGTTGATTCAGTTGTGGCCGCTCGGCGCGGCTTATCAACAGCCCATCTCGACCGAGTATTACTATCCGACGACGCCGGCGATCGATAGGTTGACCCAGGATCGTTTGCTCTTTCGAGTGATAACCACGCGCCGCACCTGGTTCAGTTGGCCATTTCGACCTGATCTGCCGGCCATGTACGATCTGCAAGATGCCGGTGGTTACGATTCGCAATTTCTGCGACGGTATGTGGAGTACGTCAAAGCCATCGACCGGAGTGGCCCATCAGTACCGGACTCGAACTTTCTGGCGCCGAGCCATTTTGATTCGCCGCTGATCGATCTGTTAAACGTCAAGTACGCGATCACGTTGGATAAGCTAAAAGTCAATGGCTGGGAGCTCATCTCAAAAGACGGTATGCGCGTGTATGCCCGCATACAACCGCTGCCGCGGGCCTGGATTGCATCACGGGCAGAAGTGATCAATTCTGATGCTGCAATTTTGGATCGCCTGGCTAGGCCCGACTTTGACCCGCAGCAAACTGTCGTGTTGGAGCAGACCCCGATCGAGCCACCGGGCGAAACCGGCTCAAGCCCGGCGGGCACGGTGAGTATCGAATCATATGCGAACACGCGGCTTGTGTTGAACGCGGACATGCAGCGGGCGGGCTGGTTGGTGTTGAGCGAAGTGTTTTATCCCGGCTGGTATGTCGCGGTCGATGATGTGCCGGGAAATCTATATCGCGCGAACTACATTCTGCGGGCCGTGCCGTTGGCGGCCGGCGCGCACCGCATCGAGATGTGGTTCATGCCGGACAGCTTCGTGAAGGGCGCGGCCATCACGTTTGCTGCGGGGTTCGGGTTAATCCTGGCGGCGATCGGTCTATGGTGGGCCGAAAAGCGCCGTCACATTTAACATTCATTTGATTTGAGGCAGTACAGGAGAGTGAATCATGAAAGTTCCTATCAGTTGGCTCAAAGACTACGTGGACATCACCGTCTCGATCGAAGAACTGGCCGAACGGCTGACGCTGGCCGGGATGGAGGTGGAGCATATCGAGTATTACGGCGTGCCGGGTTCTGATCTCGTCTGGGATCGCGAGAAGATCGTGGTCGCGCAGATCGTCGGGGTGAAGGCGCATCCCAATGCCGATCGGCTGGTGTTGGCCGATGTGGACTATGGCGCTTCCGCGCTGCATCAAGTAGTGACGGGCGCGCCGAACCTCTTCCACCTCAAAGGGCAGGGACGTTTGGCAAACGGCCCCAAGGTTGTCTTCGCTAAAGAAGGCTCTGTCTTGTATGACGGCCATCAAGCGGGCAAAGTGAAGATGACGCTGAAGCCGGCCAAGCTGCGCGGTGTGAAGAGCGATTCGATGGTGTGCTCGGAGAAAGAGCTGGGTCTCAGCGATGAGCACGAAGGTATCATTCTGTTAGACGATGACGCGCCGGTGGGTGTGTCCGCGGCCGACACTCTGGGCGATGCGGTGCTGGAGATTTCGGTGTTGCCCAACGTCGCGCGCGCCGCATCGATTTTGGGTGTGGCGCGTGAAGTAGCCGCATTGACGGGACAGCCGTTGAAGCAGCCGGCCTATGAATTGCACGGCACCGGCCCGGATGTGAAAGAGGGCGTCAAGGTCGAGATTCTCGATGCGGATCTGTGCCGCCGTTTCACCGCGACTATCGTGCGTAACGTGAAGGTTGGGCCAGCGCCGTACTGGGTGCAGCGACGCTTGCGTTTGGCCGGGCAGCGACCCATTAGCAATCTGGTCGATGTGTCCAACTATGTGATGTTCGATCTCGGCCAGCCGATTCACACCTTCGATTACGATAAGTTGATGAAGCGGGCCGTCGCGCATGGCGATACTCGACCGACGATCATCGTGCGCCGCGCCAAAGCCGGCGAACGGATGACGACGCTCGACAATGTCGATCGGGAGTTGAACTCCGAGAATCTGATGATCTGCGATGCGCTCGGCCCGGTGGGGGTGGGCGGCGTCATGGGCGGTCTGGAAACCGAGATTGATGACCACACGACCAACGTCCTGATCGAAGCGGCGAACTTCAACTTCATCAACATCCGCAAGACCACTCAGCAGATGAAACTGCCCAGCGAGGCGGCTGCGCGTTTCGGGCGCGGCATCCATCCCGCCATGGCGCCGCGCGGCAACATTCGCTCGGCCAATCTGATTCAGAAGCTGGCGGGCGGCACGATCGATAGCGGTCTCGTCGACAATTACGCTAATCCGATTGAGACGGTGACCGTCACACTACCCATTGCCGAAGTCAAACGCAGCCTCGGGTTTGACATCGAAGTGGAGCAGATCGCTCACATCCTTGAATCGCTTGAATTCAAATCAGAAACACTTGCACCGCACGCAAGTGCAGGTGTCAGCAATCAACAATCAGAAATTGTTGTCACCGCGCCTGATCATCGGACTGATATTACCGGCCCGCACGATCTCATCGAAGAGATCGCGCGCATCTACGGCCTGGATCGCATCCCGCGCACGGCGCTGAACGACGAACTGCCGCCGCAGCGCGCGAATTCGAGTCTGAAGTTTGAGGAAGACGTGCGCGATTTGTTGGTGAACGTCGGTCTGGTTGAAGCTGTGATCCACGCCATGACCACGCCGCACCTGGAAGCGAAGTTGCTGCCCGGCGAACAGCCGGACGATCGACCGTATGTGCAGGTGGCGAATCCCATCAGCGCCGAGCGGTCGCACTTGCGGCATACGCTGTTGGCCGGCCTGCTGGAAAGCGCCGCCGGCAATTCGCGCCATCACGATCGGGTGGCGCTGTTCTCGATCGATAAGGTCTATCTCGCTTCGGAGGATGGCCTGCTGCCCGATGAGCCGCGCCACCTGACGATCGTCTTGACGGGCGCGCGTGAGCTGGAGTCGTGGACGCGCGCCGGTGGGTGCGAGGGCGATCGGGCGGCGCTGGATTTCTACGATCTCAAGGGTGTGATCGAAGCCGTGCTCGCCGGGCTGCATATCACCGGCGCGAAGTTCGAACCGATTGAGCACCCAACATACTACCCGGGCCGCACGGCGCGGCTGCTGATTGGCGAGCGCGCCATCGGTACGTTGGGCGAGGTGCATCCGCAGGTGCGTGAAGCCTTCGATTTTCCCGAACAGCCGGTGCTGGCCAGTGAACTCGACTTTGAAGCGCTGTTGGCCGCTGGGCCTGCCGCCTCACGTACCATCGATGTGCCGCGCTTCCCGGCCATGACCGAGGACTTAGCGCTGATCGTAGAAGATAAAGTATCGGCCGAGAAGGTACAGGCCACCATCCTGGCGGCCGGTGCGGGCACGGTGCTGAAGAACGCGCAGGTGTTCGACGTGTTCAAGGGCCAGCAAATCGGCGTGGGGAAGAAGAGCTTGGCGTATCGCTTGACCTATCAAGCCGATCGCACTTTGACGGATGAGGAAGTGGCGAAGGTGCGCAAGCAGATCGTGCAACGACTGCGCGAGGAGTTGAACGCCATCTTGCGCGGATAATAGAAACCGGGTTTCTCCACAACCGATGTTCTGTTCCATCAGGAATGGAGAAACCCGGTTTCTTTGCCTCAACCAAAGAGAGAGGGAGTGAACCTAAATCACTCCCTCTCTCTGTCTCTCATTTCCTCTATACTCTCCGTCTCAAGACCGACCGTTCTTCCGCTCGATCGGAATCGTCAGCGTGAAGGTGCTGCCCACGCCCAACTCGCTGATGACAGAGATGTTGCCGTTGTGTTGTTCCATCACTTGCTTTGCCACCGGCAAGCCCAACCCCACCCCGCCGAAGAGATGCTCGCCCACCGTTTCTAGGTGATGATAGCGATCGAAGATGTGATACATCTGCTCGGGCGGGATGCCCACCCCGGGGTCTTGAATCGAGACGCGGAGCAGGCCTTCTTCCGTGGTGGCCGTGATGACGATCGTACCGCCGTTGGGACTGAACTTCACCGCATTGTCGATCAACGCGCCGATGGCTTGCGTCACCCCGTCGAGATCGGCGCACACCGCAGGCAGATCGGGCGGCAGATTAAGTTGGAAGGTCAGGTTGCTGCTGGCGGCGCGGGAACGCACGGTGGTCAAGGTTGCGTTAATCAACGTGCTCACGTCCACCGGTTCAAACGTCGGCGATATCAATTCCAACTCTTGTAGGAAGAGAATGTTGTTGATCAAGCGGACGATGGCATCGGTGTTGTTGACGATGGCCTGCACGGCGCGATCGAGGTTTTCCCCTTGCAGCGTGCCCAGGCGCATGAAGTGCCCGTAGCCTTTGATGGCCGTGAGCGGCGTGCGGAGTTCGTGCGCCACCACCGTGAGAAAATCGCTCTTGCGCTGCATGGTGTCTTGCAGCGCCAGGTAAGCTTGAGCTAACTCGTCGTTCTTCTGGCGCAGTTCGTCGATAGCGCGCTGATCGGATTCGCGCAGGCGCGCCGATACGGCGCGCGTAATCGGCACGGCGATCTCCGGATGGGCATTGAGCAGCTCTTGGAAGTCATCTTTTGTAATCGCCAACAACGTGGTTTCTTCCAGTGCGTCGATACTGGCCACCCGCGGGGCATCTTCGATCAACGCTAATTCGCCAAAAAACTGTCCCGGATATAACTCGTGCAAGAGGTGCTGCGTGCCGAGTTCGAGGAATTTGCTGACCTGCACGCGGCCCGACAAAATCAGATAGAACGCATCGCCGGATTCGCCTTCTTCGCAAATGCGATCGCCGGGCGCGACGCGAATCTCACGGGCTTGGTAGGCCACGAAGGTCAAGGTGTCTTCGCTGAGCGAAGGAAAGGCGTTATGGAGAACTTCCAACCGGTGGTCGAGTGTCATCTGTCAGCCCCGCAGCGGGATAGCTAGATTCTAGCATACCCCTTTAGCGTGTGAGTTTCGGTTGAGTTACGGTCGAATTGCGTGTGGGGGTCAGCGCTGCCTCACTATTTGCCGGTGGCCTGACCACACTGGCTGCAGAATTTAGCGCCGGGACGCACGGGGCGCTGACAACGTGTGCAAAGCTGGTCGGGTCGGGAGGGGCGTCCGCACTGCGCGCAGAAGTGATCGGTGGTGGAGTGTTGATAGCCGCAGTCGGGGCAGGTGGCTCGATCGGGCGGCGGGGGCGCG
>JBGSPW010000128.1:0-12292 GCA_041738395.1 Thermoflexales bacterium | reverse complement strand
GTTTGTCGTCCATGCTTCCTCCTGTTGGGAGAAAGCTTGGATCAACTTTGACTTACCGGCCAGAGCTTGAAAACAGTTCACGATGTCTTGATACTTTTTCGAAAGAAAACAGTTCACGATGTCCTGATACCTGACACCTAGGCGATAGATCAAGCCCGTGCTCCAATCATACACCGCATCGCATTCCAGGTGCGTGATTGGCCCTTGCGCGCCTTGCAGCACGGTGCCATCGGGATTGTAGGCCCAACTGTAGATCACATTGCCGACATCATCCACGGCCTGCCGCACTTGCCCCAGCGTGCTTTGCAGATAATACTTCCAGCCGCTTGCGGCCGTCCACTCGCCGAGACAACTCTGCCCATACAGATACAGCGTCGTTGTCTGTGCCGTCGTCTCCATCAAGATGCGATCCGACTTCAAGTAATCTAGCGAATAAGTGGTGGTATCCTTACCGACAACTTCCAGGCTCAAGCGCTGACCATCGCCGTTGTAGCGGAAGCGCGTGGTCAGTGTTAGCACCGTTGCTTCGGACAATTGTCCAGCAGCGTTGTAGGTGAAGGTGCGGATGGGTGTGCCCTGGAAGTATTCGGCCAACATCTCACCGCGATCCGACCAGGCGTAGGTATAGGCTTGCCCCGTGCTTTCAGTGCGATTGGTCAAGCGATTGGCGGCGTCGTATTGATACGTGGTAACTTGCGTGCTCGTGATCGTTCGCGTCTGAATTGTGCGATTGCCCACGGCGTCGTAGGCATACTGGAAGCGCTGTCCCGTGGAATAATTTGCATCGGTCAGACGATAGAGCGCATCGTAGGTGTAACTGATGACGTGCGTGCCTTCCGGCGCAGAAGGATACACGTAGCCCTGCTGAGGCGGTGGTGACTGCGGCGACAGGAAGGGCATGGGCAGCGACCTGGCCTGTCCGGTCGGCTGCGCTATCCCCGCAATCATCAGCGTGCCTGCCAACACCGCCCAGAGGGAACGCCCACTTGCGCCCTCTCTTGTGCGCCACCACCGCGGCCAACGCGACCCGGATGATGATTAGAACAGTAAGGGAGTAACCAAAGGTGCAGCCGCTGTCAAAAGTCGGCAAGGGCAGATATATTATGACTGAGTTCGCAGTTCTTGCAAATATTCATTAATCGCCTTTGAAAGGCTCTTAAGAAATTCAGCGTTGTTCAGAATTTCCCCGATCATCTCATGTCTTTTTTCTTCAGGCATATCAACCGTGGCTAACAGAGTCGCATAGCCTTCAATACTGGCAAGTGGCCTATCCATCTCATGATAAACATTGAACAATGCTTGGCTGGTAGTACAGTTTCTCAGAAAATCATGTGGGATTCGTTTGTCTGTCATTGCAACCTCTCCACTCTTCACCTTGGCACAAAGAAGTGAATGATTTCGGCGATTCCTTGAGGTAGGTAGTTCGATGAGTAACGAGAAGTCCCTTCACTAAGACTTACACCTGCCCCAAAAATCCGGGAAAGAGATTCTTTCAAGGCTCCGCCTGTAGATTCTCCTGGCACCGTGGCAATATATATTTCCCCGCCTGGTTTTATTGCTGACCTTATGGCTTCAACTACATCTGATACACTGGAAGGATTAGGCGCAATTGAAATGATCTTATCTGCCCGTAGCGGTAATCCCCACCCAAAATCTTGGAACATGATTTCTGCACCTTTGTCTATTGCTGCATCATAGCCTCGTGCAAAAGCGTCAAAGGTTGATGAACCGCCCGGGAATTCATGTCCAGCTGCAACCAAGTTTCCAACCTCAGTAGATTCAATGCCTATTACTCTTGCCCCTGGATTATCGGCTACAATTTGTGGCAGATTGCTGAAGTCGCCTGAACCTAATTCTATCACGACAGGCGAGCCTCCTATTGAGCCCGTTTCATCTTGAATCATCTGCTGCACGGCCTGTTGGGCACTATTCCAAGTATTTTCGGCGCAATTACCAATCTCGGCTATAAAGTTGGGATGCTCAGACACAATTTGTGCGGCTTTTGCACCCCCGGCCGTAGCCAAGGCACGTGTCCCCCAAGCGATGACTCCCCCTCCTGCCAGAATCCCTGCACCTAGGACGAACATCGCATGAGAAGTTGTCCACATTCCAACGTAAAAACCAGGCCCCGCTCTCTGCTCGCGAGTGGAACGAGGATCGCCAAGTATCAGCAAGGCCTGATCCATATTAGCACATTGTGCAGGTTCGATATCTCGAAGAAACGCGAGCGGCGGATAACACCGCCCTGATGGATCAACTCGAATGATAGGATTCCCACCAGCATAGTTCCACCCATTCATCGATCCCGGTCGCAGCACATCCCCACTCCACGGATCGCGCGCGAGGAAGATGCCCAACCTCGGATTCATGTAGCGCGCCCGCAGATAAATCAAGCCTGTCGTATCGGCTTGCTCGCCGGCGTAAGCGAAAATTGAACTGGCCGTGCCGGTGCTCGTCAACACGGTGCCGTAGGGTTCGTAGAACTTCGCTAAGGTCACGTTGCCGTTCGCATCGACGATCTGGCGGACTGAGCCGAGAGCATCCGGCAGGAGATATTCCCACGCTCCGCCGTTTTGCGCCAGCGGCCGTGTGCCGAGGGCGTAGAGGTACTGCGTGATGGTCGTTCCAGTTTTCGCTTGCACAACAACTGGCAGTGGTGATGCTATGTCCTGCGTGTACGCGGTAACAACGCCCGCCACGATTTGCTTCAATCGCGCGCCATCGCCGTTGTAGGCGTACAGCGAAGTCGATCCGCCCACCGTGGCGCTGATCAGCCGGTTGGCGCGATCGTAGAGGTAGGTCGCGCTGCCATCGTTGATCAAGTTGCCGTTGCTGTCCCAAGTGTAAGCCACGCCGCCCGCGTTGGTCATTCGATTCGCGGCGTCGTATTGATAGGCCGTGACCTGCGTGTTCGTGATCGTCCGAACGCAAGACCATGTTGAAGTTGGGCGACAAAAGCCGCGCCTTTGTGGAAAAAGCCGGTAGCGTCGCCGCCGACAACCCGGACATCATGCCGCGCTCTTTCGATCTGGGGGGCTACCAGCATGACGTGGCCCTGTTCGCGAACCTGAACAAATTCCGCGGCACGTTGGAGCAATTGCTGGAGAAGATACTATCGTTCATCACTGCGCCGAAAGATCGGCTGCTGACTCCGCCCTTTGCCACGCCTTCAACATGGCTCGCACCGAGCGGCTCATTTCCAACGAATAGTCCGCGGCAAACTTTCGAAAGTAGAGCAACTGCCCGAAGTTCTCGATGTCATCGGGTTTGGTGCCCCGGCTCAACCAGCGCGTTTGCTGATCGTGATACATCTCGGCAAAGTCAGCCGCGCTGAGACGCTGGTAGCGATTCTCAAACATGACGAAGCGCTGATCAAAGCGCGTGGTCAGCGTTCGCTCCTTCTGCTGCTCCGTCGGATAGCCTAAGCACAGCAAGGCAATCGGAAAGACGTAGTCGGGCAGATTAAACATTTCGCGGTGTACCTCGTACTTTTCCAAAATATCGCCGATGTAGCACGAACCCAGCCCCAATGACTCGGCGGCAATCACGGCGGTCTGCGCGGCGATCAGCGCGTCGCAGCACGCCAGGAACACGTCGCCTTCTTCCGGCCTCCGTCGCGGCACGCCACGCTGGCGACAAACTTTATCCACATCCGAGATGTTGAAGTAATCCGTCCAACGCTGATAGTCGGCCAGAAAGAGCCACACCAGCGGCGCTTGCGCGATGAAGGGTTGATCGTCGCACGACTGGGCTAGCGCATCCTTCAGGCTTTGCTCGGTCACGTCGATGATGGAATACAGCATCATGTTGCCGGCCGTGGGTGCGCGCAAGGTGGCCGACAGAAGTTCACGCCTCACCTTATCGTCGATGGGCCGCTCTTCATACGCCCGGATCGATTTGCGGTTCAACAGTGTCTGAATCACTTCGTTCATGGGATGGGTTCCTTATCAAAAAGCACAGCCCGACATTGAATGCCGGGCTGTGCCAGATTTAATGGAGAGTCACTGACGCTCTTCAAGTCGAAGATGATTTGCGTGTCAGGATAGCGGTAGGTCAGTAGTGCGGCGAGTTTGAGAGCGAGTTCGGTTTTGCCGATGTCGCCCTGCGCGTTGAGGCCCGCGCCGCCGGTGCGGTTGGTGATACTTGTAGGTTCAGGTTCGTCAGTCATGCTCGAATCCTCTCACTCAATCAGCCGCATTACCGGACAGAAGTCAAGCGCCGCAATTTCAGCCCGTGACTTTGTCTCTGCCCACTACATCCCCGCCGATGTTCACGTTATTCCCGGCAGTGATGAATGTTCCGCCCGAGATGTATATCTGTTGAATTTGCGGCAAAGTAGAGGCAACGGCAAGTAGCAGCATGACAGCATGCAGCAAGGTTTGATCGGTAACTGAAGGGGCTTGTGCCAGTACGACAGGCTCGACAGGCAGGTCGAGCTGCCCCACAAAACCTGATTCAACGTAGATTTCAACCTGAATGTGAGTGGGTTGATCGGTCTGGCATTCGAGTTGAAATTCAAGGGTAGGCGAATCTTGATCCGGCCGTACGCGTAATAGTTTCTTTGCTTCGCCGTGGATGATGAAACCCGGCGCAATGACGTTGACTTGAAAAGTGGTAGCCTGTGGCTGGCCAGTCCCGGCGTTGGTTTGAAAGGGAAGCGGCAACAGACTCTGCTGGGCGGATGGATTCACGAGGGATTCGGGGAGTTTGACCTGTATCAATAGCGACTGAATTTGCCCCACGACCGGTTTGGCGGGAAAGGTTGCTTCGAGGTTCCGCTGTTGTTCTGCCACAGCCGCAGCGCATCGCTCTTGTTCAGCCTTAATAATCCTGAGGGCCCAGGCCTCGGCCGCAGCGTACTGTCGTTGCTCAGCTTCAGCCTCAGCGCGTCGAGTTTCTTCAGTCCAAAAGTCCCAGGGGGCAGCTTGAGCTGAGCTACGGATACCACCGTGTTGTGATTTAGCGGCCCGGTCGGCGGCATCTTGGGCGTCTTGGGCTTCGCGAGCTACGTCGTTCTTTAAGTCGGCGGGCAGATATGGGAGGAGCGCGTCTAGGACCTCCGCACGGTTGCCCACATTGGTGATGGCGCGGGCATTAACCAAGACTTCGCGGGCTACGTCGTCCTTGAGGCCAGCTGGCAGTTGTGGAAGAAGAGCGCACAGGGCCTGTGCACGGCTATATTCGTCACGAAAAGCGTAGGCGGCGATTAGAGCTGCATGAATTGCCTCGCCCTTCAGATTAGCAGGCAAATATGGGAGAAGATCAAGCAGGGCTTGTATTCGGGAGGAGCGGGGAACAGTCCGAGCGGCGGCCAAGGCTTCGCGGATCCCCTCGTCTTTCAGATTATCGGGCAGATATGACAAAAGTTCGCGCAAGAATTGTGCACGTTCATATGAGTCGGGGATAGTGCCGGCGACATCCAAGGCTTCGTGTTTCAGGCTATCGGGCACCTGTGGCAGAAGTTCGCGCAGGAATTGCGCAAGGCTAGATGAGCGTCCATGTTCATCACGGATAGCGCGGGCAGCTTCCAAGGTTTCGCGGAGTACCGCGTCTTTCAGGCTGGCGGGCAGATATGGCAGAAGATCGCGCAGGTATTCTGCACGGCATGCGTCTGAGTCAGGGATAACGCGGGCGGCTTCCAAGGCTTCGCGGGTTACCTCGTCTTTCTGGCTGGCAGGCAGATGTGGCAGAAGTTCGCGCAGGAATCGTGCACGTTCAAATGAGTAAGGAAGAGTGCGGATGCCGTTCAGAGCAACAAGGGCCATTTCATCCGTCAGAGTAGCAGGCAGATGTAGAATGAGATCGGTCAAGATCGGATCGCGTCTATAGCCCTCGCAGATGGCGAAGGTGGCGGTTAAAGATTCGCGGCCCCCCTCGTCTTTCAGGCTATCGGGCAGATATGGCAGAAGATCGCGCAGGGCTTGTACACGTTTATCTAAGGCAGGGATAGCGCGAGCGGCATCCAATGCTTCTCGGTTCCCCTCGTGTTTCAGATTATCGGGCAGATGGGGCAGAAGATTTCGCAGGAATCCTGCATGAGCACCTAAGTCAGGAATAGCGCGGGCGGCGTCTAAGGATTCGCGGGCCACTTCCGTCGTTAATCTATCGGGCAGACTTGGCAGAAGATTGAGCAGGAATTTTGTCCGGAAAGATGTGTCGGGAATAGCGCCGGCGGCAGCCAAGGTTTCGCGGGCTGCTTCGTCTTTCAGGCTATCGGGCAAATATGGCAGAAGATCGCTCAGGGATGTTGCACGGTCATCTGAGTCGGGGATGACGCGGGCGGTGTCCAAGGCTACACGGGTTACCTCATCTTTCAGGCTGGCGGACAGATGAGGCAAAAGGTTGCGCAGAAGTTGTGCACGGAAGTGTTTTGAGGTGATGACGTGGATGGCGGCCAAGGCCGCGTGGACCGTTTCATCCGCCAGGATGGCAGGCAGATGTGAAAAGAGATCATTCAAGGAGTTTCTACGTTTAGATTCATCAGGGATGGTGCAGGCAGTAGCCAAGGCTTCACGGGTTACCTCATCTTTCAGGCTATCGGGCAGATGTGGCAGAAGTTCGCGCAGAGCTTGTATGCGAAAGTATATGTAAGGGATGACACGGGCGGCCTCCAAGGTTTCACCAGCCACTTCGTCTGTCAGGCTATCGAGACGCTTAAGACGATTGCGTAAGTCCCGTACAAGGCTGGAACTGTCGATAGTGACGCGTTCAGCGGACTGAGCTTCACGGGTTACCTCATCTTTCAGGCTGGCGGGTAAGCTGGGAATGAGTGCTTTCAAGATTTTTGCGCGGTCTTCTTCGTCAGTGATGTCACGAGCGGCAGCCAGGGCTTCGGTAGTTACCTCGCTTTTCAGGCTAGCGGACAAATTGGAAAGGAGATACCTCAGAGTCTTAGCGCGGTTGCCGACATACGTAAAGGTGCGGATAGCAACCAAGATTTCGCAGGCGATCTCGTCTGGCAAGGCGGGTAGGTGTAGAAAGAGATCGCCCAGAGCATTTGCGCGATGGAATTCATCGGAAATAGCATAGACGGTTTGCAAGGCTGCGCGCGCTCTTTGATAAGCAAGTTCGTTGGAATTTGGATTCGTGGGCATGTTTTTTTCCTCAGTATGATGTTGGATTATTCGCGGCACATTTCCATTATGGCAATTTTGTCGAGGATGCGCCGCTCGTATATCGTACGCGCTTCTACGCCTTCGATGCTACGCCAACGATTCGGATAAGTCTGTTGAACTTCCGATCAGATCATATTGTTCACCAACGGCCCGATCATATCACACGCACCATCAATCAAGAAAAATGCTCCGATCGCTCGATGCGATCGGGGCATGGCATTCCTGATCTCTGACACCTGCACTGCGCCAAGCGCAGCGAGGTGCATGTGTTAACCGATCCCTGATCCCTAAATATCCAGGTTCCGCACTTCCTTGGCATGCGTTTGAATGAAGCGCTTGCGCGGCGGCACTTCATCACCCATCAGCATGTCGAACGTCTTGTCAGCCGCGGTCGCATCCTCGATGGTCACCTGCAGCAAGGTGCGGTTCGTCGGGTTCAACGTCGTTTCCCACAGCTGTTCCGGGTTCATTTCACCCAGACCCTTGTAGCGCTGCAGCGTCACCTTCTCGGTCCCCAACTTCTTCACGGCGCTGTCTTTATCCGCGTCGTTATAGACGTACTGTACGCCGCTCTTCTTTGACTCGATGCGATACAGCGGCGGCTGCGCGATATAGAGATGGCCATTCTCCACCAGCTGGGCCATGTAGCGGAAGAAGAACGTCAGCAGCAGCGTGCGGATGTGGCTGCCGTCCACGTCGGCGTCGGTCATGATGATGGTGCGGTGATAGCGCAGCTTGCTCACGTCGAACTGATCGCCGATGCCGCAGCCCAGCGCGCTGATCAACGACTTCACCTCGTTGTTCGCCAGAATCTTATCCATGCGCGCGCGCTCGGTGTTAAGAATCTTGCCGCGCAGCGGCAGAATCGCCTGGAAATGCCGATCGCGCCCCTGCTTCGCGGAGCCACCGGCCGAGTCGCCTTCGACGATATAGATTTCGCATTTGGCGGGATCGCGTTCGGAGCAATCGGCCAGCTTGCCGGGCAGCGTTAGCGACTCCAGCGCCGATTTGCGGATCACCAGATCGCGCGCTTGCCGCGCGGCTTCACGGGCGCGTGAGGCGGTAAGGCACTTGGTAATGATAGCCTTCGCCTCGCGCGGATTCTCTTCCATGAAGGCCGACAGCGCTTCGCCGACCACACTTTCGACCTGCCCCTTCACTTCGGCGTTGCCCAATTTCGATTTGGTCTGCGACTCGAACTGCGGGTCTTGCAACTTGATCGAGATGATGGCCGTCAGGCCTTCACGCACATCATCGCCGCTGAAATTCGGATCGGAATCTTTCAGCAGGCCCGCCTTGCGCGCGTAATCGTTCAGCGTGCGCGTCAACGCCGAGCGGAAGCCCGTGACGTGCGTGCCGCCATCGATCGTGTTGATGTTGTTCGCAAAAGCGTACACCGATTCCGTGTACATGTCCGTATACTGAATCGCCGCTTCCACGTTGGTGCCGTTCAGCTGCTTCTCGGTGTAAACCGGCGGATGCAGCACCGTGCGGCTCTTGTTGAGATACCGGACGAACGACTTGACGCCGCCTTCAAAGTGAAACGACATTTCGTGATCGTTGCGCTCATCCAGGAACGTGATCGTCAGGGCGCGCGTGAGGAACGCCATTTCACGGAAGCGCTGCACTAAGGCCTCATACTTGTAGTCGATGCCGTCTTTGAAGATAGTGATATCGGCCATGAAGCGCTGCAGTGTGCCGCGCTGCCACGGATCGTCCTTCGCCACTTTGCCGATCAGCTTGACCGGGCCGGTCGGCTTGCCCGTCTTATATTCTTGTCGAAATTCCTTGCCGTTCTGCCGCACCGTCGTAACCATCCACTCGCTCAAAGCGTTGACAGCACTCATCCCAACGCCGTGCAAGCCGGAGGCTACCTTGTAACCGGAACCACCAAATTTGCCACCGGCATGCAAGATCGTCATCGCCACTTCGACCGCATCCATCGGCCGGCCGTTGGCGTCCTTCTGCGTGGGGTGTAAACCGACCGGGATACCGCGCCCATCGTCGCGAACAGAGACGCTTAGATCGTCGTGAATGATAATGTCAATGTGCGACGCCTCGCCTTGCAGCGCCTCATCGATGGCGTTGTCGACGATTTCATAGACCAGATGATGCAAGCCGCGAATGTCCGTGCTGCCGATATACATGCCGGGGCGGCGGCGCACGGCCTCCAGCCCTTCCAGCACCTGAATTTGACTGGCATCATAGTTGGTTGCTTTAGTATCTTCTGCCACAGACCTGACTCCTTCTAGTTTTCCGACGGCAGCGGCCAATGGTGGCTTTCAAACAAGACGCTGACGCGATTTCGATAGAACAACAACGAAGCGACAATTAAACCTGCGCCGATGATGGCATTCCCGACCATGGCCACCAGCCGCAGCCATGAATCGGCGGCTAACCCGCCCCAGATCAAGTTCATGCCAATCGAGATGGCGACCATCACCGCGACCAACCCGGCCGTAGGCATAAAGTTCGCCCGCACAATGAGGATGCTCGTATTCACCGCGCGGCCCAGGGTCATGCGATGCAGAGCGATACCGTGCGGCGTAAACACGCACATGAAAACCACCCAAAGGACAACAGCCATCACTAGAGCCGGAACCAGCGAAGCTAGCGCCGGGCTAAAGGCGCCAACCGTTAACACGATCATCGACGCCGGGAAAATAGCCAACAGCACCGCCGCAATCATCAGGAAAAACAATAACACCAGTCGTTTCCAGATCGTCAAACTGTCTTTCAACCAGCGCGTCATCTGGAATTGATCGCCGCGCGCATAGCCGCTCAACAACGCCCAGAACAAGGCCGAGATGAACAAACCCATTCCGGTAAAAAGAAACATCAACACGACATAGCCTTCCAGATCGGTGATCTGCCACACGAGCGGCAAGCCGCCCGTGACCAGCTGCAACGTCGAGTCAATCCCGGCATTCACCACCGGCACGCCGACCAGCCCGACACTCAACCACGAAAACAAGTTGTATTGAGTGAAGAAGGCGTCCAGCAGTTTGCTCAATTCTTGCACAGCCAGCCGGCCATCCGCCGAGGGCATTTCGGTCAGCATTTGGCGCAGGGCCGGCTCAAAGACGCGATACAGAGCGGGGGCCTGCACGCGCGGCCCGACCCACAAGAAAAGATCAAGCGCCAACGGGATCAGCAAGAGCCACGGATGCCGCAACACCGCATCCAGGCCAACCGACACGGCGTCGATCACGCCTAAAACAGGCTGTTGTTGAGTGGTTGAAGACGAGACAGGTTTCCGTTCCACAAGATATCATTTTACCATACCCGGCAGCTGGAAGCGAGGATTTCGCGCGATTTTTGCGGCGATTTCCACAGCGATTTCGGGCCAGAGATTGAAGCGCCCTCAACCCGCGCCCGATCGGTTTGCAGCGCCCCACGGGCTTTGGTACAATGCCCGCATCTCATACCCGGAGAAACGAACCAAACCCTATGGACCAATTTGTCATCCGCGGAGGCCGGCCATTGATCGGGACCGTCACGCCGAGCGGAAACAAGAACGCCGCCCTGCCCTTGCTGGCGGCGACGCTCCTCACCGATCAGCCCGTCACCCTCCACAACGTTCCGCGCATCCGTGACGTGCACACCATGATGAAATTGCTGGCCGATCTGGGAGTCGAGATCACCGAACTCGATCGGCATAGCTTTCGGTTTCAAGCCGCCAATATTCACAAAACGAAACTCGATCCCGATTTGTGCCGGGACATTCGCGCTTCGATCTTGCTGGCCGGTCCGATGCTGGCCCGACTGAAGGAAGTGGAGCTGCCCCCGCCGGGTGGCGATGTCATCGGCCGCCGTAGAGTGGATACGCACTTTCTGGCCTTTAGCAAATTAGGCGTGAGTGTGCAGATCAACGGCGAGTTCACCCTGCGCGTGACGGACCTCATCGGGCAGGATATTCTGTTAGATGAAGCAAGCGTGACCGGCACAGAGAATGCCATCATGGCTGCCGTCCTCGCCAAGGGCACCACCATTTATCGCAATGCGGCCTCGGAGCCGCACGTGCAAGAGCTGTGTGAACTGCTCAACCTGATGGGCGCGCGCATCGAAGGCATCAGCTCGAACACCCTCTTCATCCATGGCGTCGAAGCGTTGCACGGCGCGGAGTTTACGATCGGTCCGGATTATCTTGAAATCGGGTCATTCATCGGGTTAGCGGCCATCACCGACGGGGAGATCACCATCCACCATGCCACCCCACAGCACTTGGGGATGATTCGCCTGATGTTCGAACGGCTGGGCGTGAAGTTTGAGACGCGCGGTGAGGATGTGTTTGTGGCACGCGGCCAATCGTTGACCGTGGTGCCCGACCTGGGCGGAGCAATCCCGAAGATCGACGACGCACCCTGGCCGGCTTTCCCGGCCGATATGATGAGCACGGCCATCGTCGTCGCCACGCAAACCGTCGGGTCGGTGCTGATCCACGAGAAGATGTTTGAGAGCCGCCTGTACTTCGTGGATAAGCTCATCGGCATGGGCGCGCGCATCGTGTTGTGCGATCCGCACCGCTGCATCGTGCAAGGACCGAGTTGGCTGCACGGTGAACGTCTGGAAAGCCCGGATATTCGCGCCGGCATGGCGCTGCTCTCCGCCGCCATGTGCGCGCAAGGCCAAAGCATCATTCGCAACATCGGCCAGATCGATCGCGGCTACGAAAGCATCGAGCAAAAGCTGCAAGCATTGGGTGCGGACATTGTGCGCGAACGGGACGACAAAAACTGAGGACTCGTCCAACTTCATCGGGAAAGTGCAAGTTAGAAACCGGGTTTCTGCGTAGCACCCCGAAGCGTAGCGGAGTGGGTACGCGATAATCGTTCCATTCCTTCTGAAATGGAGAAACCCGGTTTCTTGGTTGGCGTTGATCCCGTTCAACTTGGAAGAGCTAACTTGAGTGAACCGTGAAGTTGACGGAATTCGATCGGGGTTTCAGTTGACCGGATGAACCACATCAGTTATAATCAGCCCGCTTGCAATTGGCAGCAGAACGCATGTCCGGCGCAATTTAGGCCGGACATCCTTTTGTGAATTAACCTTTTCAGGAGTGAATGGATCATGACGAAGCGAACATTTCAACCTCGCAAGCGGCGCCGCCAGCGCACGCACGGGTTCCGCGCCCGCATGGCGACCAAAGGCGGCCGGCTTGTTCTGGCGGCCCGCCG
>JBGSPW010000113.1:0-10549 GCA_041738395.1 Thermoflexales bacterium | reverse complement strand
TCTTGCCTGTTCACGCCCAGCCGCAAGTGCTCCAAGCGGTGTGAGCCCACGCTTGTTGTTCGTTATGCACCGCTGTTGGGCGCAAATCCCACGCCTGTTTTAAGTCCGCTGTCAAGGGTCTTGCCACATTGAGAATTGCTGGTTGTCCGTAAAATACACAAAGTCCCAGAGGTAGTTCCTGCTGGGGCTTTGGTTGTGTTCATCCGGGATTTTTACTTTTCAATGGGCAGGTTGGCTTTAACCCAACCATTGAAGCCACCGCCCAGGTTTTTAACGTTGGTGTAGCCCAACTGACGCAGCACCGTCATGGCGATACCGCCGCGCTGGCCGACCGTGCAATAGGTGATGATGGGGGCGTTCTTGTCCACAGGCAGCTTGTCTAGCAGCAATACTGTTTAGTTAGTGCTCGTCAACCGCGTCCTCGCGGTTAGTCCGCCCGCGAGGACGCGGGCTTGGAGCCTTATCTTAACAGTATTGTGTCTAGCAGCTTGGTCAAATCGCGCAGCGGAACGTTGATTGAATCCTTGTTTACCGAAGGACAAAGGGTGTGTTACGAAGACTCGGACAAGTACGCGCGAATGTTGTGCTGCACCGCATAGGCGGCTGCTTCAGCGCGATTAGTGAGGGCCAGTTTGCTGAGGATACTGCTGACGTAGTTGCGCACCGTGCCTTCGCCCAAAAACAATAGCTGCGCGATTTCGCGATTGGTTTTGCCTTCGGCCACCAGACCTAACACACGCATTTCCTGTTCGGTCAGCTGGCTGAAAGCCGATTGCTCATCCTTGCGTTGGGCTTCGCGCACGCGCGCAAACACGCGCTGGGTCAAAGTCGGATCCAACAGCGAATCCCCCCGACCCACGGCTTCGATCGCGCGCACCAGATCGTCGCCGCCGATTTGTTTCAAGACATAGCCCGACGCACCGGCCGCAATCGCCTCAAAGAGCATATCATCTTCGGCAAATGAGGTAAGCATGATCACTTTGACTTCCGGCGCGACCGTCACAATCTCACGACAAGCATCGATGCCGCTGCCACCGGGCAAACGGATATCCATCACCACCACTTCGGGCCGATGCTGCAAAGCCTTCTGCACGGCTTCCTTGGCATTACCCGCTTCGTCCACCACTGTGATACCAGGCTGCCGTTCCAACAGCGCGCGCAAGCCAAGCCGCACCACTTCATGGTCATCGACGATGATGATCCGCAGATGCTTATTCAACGCAGAAATCCCTCGTTGGAGAAAATTGGGTCGCTGTGAGTATATCACATTTTAAGCGTGTACTGCTCGACCCAAGCTGGCAGCGCCGTCGTTAAAAAAGAGTTACCCCCAACAAAAATGTTGGGGGTTATTTAAACAACTCTTCATCAGACGCACTTATTAGCCCTGTTGTGGTCAAGCAGACTAATTCGTGCAGCCCGTGCCACCAGGGAATTTGTCTGGCATTACATCGGGATTCATGGTTAGGTCAGGCGTAATGCTATGATTAGATTCATCCCACACCTGCAATCGTTGTGTCTGTGTGCGGCAACGTCGTGACCGCATAAAGTAAGTCGCAGAGCCGCCCACTTTTTCGTCCCAATTGTGAGTGTCAGGGTTCTCCAATGCAAAATGGTAATGGCCATCGCCACCATTACCCCAGATAAGAACCCGACATTCATAATTATCGCCTGCATAGTTGCAAGATTGAAATTCAAAACCGTATCCCAAAGGCTCGATAGCCGCTGAAGTCGTTGGCGAAGGCGGGGCCCCGGTTGGCGTGGCGGGCTTCGGTGTCACCGGTGGCTTGGTGGGGCCGGCCGTACGCGTGGGCGCAGGCGGTTTGGTTTTCGTCGGAGTCAACGTGGGAGTCGGTGTATCCGTTGGCACCTCGGTGGGTGTGGGCGTATCGGTCAAACGCGTTAAAGTCGTCGCCGTCGGCAGCTCTTGCAGCTCCTCCGACGTCAAGCCCGTCACAGTCGCATCAATCCAACCGGTCACCCCATCAAACGTTTCAATACGCACCCACTTTGAATCGTCAGTGCGTGCTTTGACAAAGAACCGCGAACCGGCTGGCAACAGGCCCTCAATTTGTGCGGTGGGATCGCTGCCGGCTTTGTTGCGCAGCTCGGCTTCTTTTTCCAGGCGCAATAGCTTGGTCGTGATCGGCGCAGCGGTCGGAGTGTTTACTGCTTCTTTGGTCAAATCAACTACAGCCGCTGCAGTTCTCGTCAAATCAGCGGCGGCCGCTTCGGTGAGTTGAATGTTGGCGACCGCGGCCGTCGGAGTAGACGCTGGCGTTCCCCCTCGACCACTCAGCGCGGCGATGACGCCAACAGCGATGCTGGCGACCAGCACGATCCCGATCACAGCGAGCACTGGAATCAACCAACTAGGCCGCTTCTTCTCCCCCGCCGGAACCGCCACTGGAGCGGCAGCTGCTGGAGTAAACACGACCGTTGAGGGGGAGCCAACCGCCGCACCGGCCACCATCGTTTTCGGCGCGGCCACCTGCGTCCCCGATTGTTCTTCCGGCGCCAGCGCGGCTGTGGGCAACGGTGTGATACCCCCGCCTACCCGACCGACCATGGTAACACCTGTCAATTTGATGGCCGCGTCTTTGGCCGCATTCGCTTGCGAATCTTCGGGTGACAGGCCCATTGCCTTGCGCAGATCAGCTGACAGATCGACGACCTTTTGATAACGATCATTGGGATTTTTCGCCAGAGACTTCAAGATCACGCGATTGAGATCGTCGGAGATATCGGGCTTCAGGGCTTTAGGCAGCGGCAGCGGCTCGTTGATGTGCTTTAAGACCACGGCTAACGGCGTATCCGCATCATAGGGCAAGCGCCCCAGCACCAATTGATAGAGCATCACACCCAACGAGTAAATATCGCTGCGTTCGTCGCCGGGCTGGCCCATGCCTTGTTCGGGCGCCATATAGCTGGGCGTCCCCACCATCGCGCCGCTGGCGGTCAGGTTGGACGTGCTGACGATTTTGGCAATGCCGAAGTCCGTGAGGATGACCTGGCCTTCCAACGTGATCATCACGTTGGCGGGTTTCACATCACGGTGCACCATGCCGCGCTCGTGCGCATATTTTAACGCCGAACCCAGCGACAAAATAACGCGGACCGCATCGTCCAGCGCCACCCATTGGCCCTGCGCTTCCAAATCCTGCATGCGGCTCTTCAACGTCTCGCCGCTGATGAACTCCATCACCATATAGGACACGCCGCTTTCGACGTCGAAGTCGTAGACCTGCACGATGTTAGGATGGCGCAGCGTCGCCACGACTTTCGCTTCACGCTCAAAACGGGTGAGGAATTCCTTTTCGTCGGCCAGAAAAGCGTGCATCATCTTGATCGCCACATAGCGATCGAGATTGGGTTGATACGCCTTATACACTTCGGCCATGCCGCCGCGTCCCAGATGTTCGACGATGCGGTATCTGCCAATCGTCCGCCCGATCATCGGGTCCATACTTCCTTCTCCTCACTGTCCCGCCAGCGTTGGTATTCCACTTTCAAGCAGCGATCCATCACGACCACTAAACCGGCGTCATGCGCCCGACGGGCCGCTGCGCGATGAATCACCCCTAATTGCATCCACACGGCTTTTGCCTGAATGGCGATGGCTTGCTCCACCAGGTCTGGCACAAACTCCGGCCGCCGAAAAATGTTGACGATATCGATCGGGTGGGCACGGGCCGCCGTCAACAGATCGGGGTAAGCCGGCAGGTCCAGCACGGTTTTGATCATCGGATTGATTGGCACGATCGTGTAGCCCACCGATCGCAAATACGACGCGACATCGTGACTGGGCCGCCAGGATTTTTCGGAAAGCCCCACCACCCCGATCGTGTGGGCCGATTTCAAGAGTTTGCGAATTTGATCGTCGAGGGCCATTTACCCGATCGCTTCCGGCATCGAAAATAGGACGTCGTGCGTTTGCAGCACTTCCGCTTCGTACACCAATTCAATCTGCACGCGATACGTGCCGCCCGGGATGGGCTGCTTGACGTGCAGCGTCACCAGCATCTGGCGTTCCATCGTCCCCACGATGGACAGGCTGCGTTCTTCTTCGCCATCCGGGCGGTATAGGGCCACTTCCAGGTTAGGGTATTCCAAAAACGGAGTTAAGGTGAAGCTTAACGCCACGCGATAGCCATCGGGTGCTGGACGGGCCTCCGCCTCCACAATCCGCACTTCACGCGGTGGGAGAGGCGCCTCAGTTTCATCAGCAAAAAACATCAGAGACATGTGGTTTTGCTCCAACTTGATTCAAATTATACACCATCGGGCTGGCAACATTCCACAGGTTCATTCAACTCTCATCCGGCACGGTTCTCCAGTGACGGCCCGTCAACACGCCGGCCAGCAGCGTGGTGATGGGCACGGCGGTCACCAATCCCAGGCTGCCCACCAGCGTGCGCACAATTTCTTCGGTGACAAATTCACGATTGAGCAGCTGGCCGAACGGTTGTGGATAGATCGCAAATAACAAGAGCAAGGGCAGCGAGGCCCCGACGTAAGCCAGCACCAGCGTATTCACCGTGGAGGCGATGTGATCTTGCCCGATGTTCATCGCGCGTCGATACAAGTCGCGCACGCTCAAGCGGTGATTGACCGACGACAGTTCAAACACCGCCGAGGCCTGGCTGATGGTGACGTCGTCCAACACGCCCAACGCGCCGATGAGAATGCCCGCCAACAACAGCCCGCGCGGATCGATTGGGACGCCGATGGTCTGCAGGAAGCCTACCTCTTCCGAGCCGTAACCCGTCAAGCGCGTGGCCTCGACAAAGATCGTCGCCAGCACGCCGGTAATGATCAAGCTGATCAGGATGCCCAAGACGGCAGCATGCGTCTTCAGCGACCAGCCATAGATAAGATACTGCGTAATCGACAACAAGGCAAAGGCGCCGAAAATGGTTACCAGGAACGGACTGTAACCGGCCAGAATCAATGGCAGGATAAACTGGGTGATGACGTAGAGACTGATGACCATGCCGATGAGTGAGCGCACGCCTTTCCAGCGGCTGACGACGGCGGTGAACGCGACGAAGAGCAGGAACAAGATCAGCAGCGGCCCCAAACGATTGGAATCGGTGATAAAAAAGGTATCACTGCCATCCGGGCGCGCCAGATGGATGACCTGCACTTGATCGTCAGGGCGATAGAGCACCACGCTCGAACCGAAACTCTGCGTGCCGTAATCGACCGTGACCGCGCGGCCGGCACGCTGCCCGGTCAGAATTTCCAGCCGCAGTTTTTGATACGGCTGCTTGACGCTATCTTGATCGAGCATACCTTCCTCGATCACTTCGATCACGCGCGCGTCCACCGTTTCTTGCGTCGGATCGATCTGCGCCTGAACCTGCGGCACCACCAGGCGCCCGATCATACCCAGGGTGATCAGGAGAACTACGGCCAAGATCATTAATGCCAAGGGGGGGCGCTGTGAGGCGTGTTCATGCTGATGCAAAGAAGCCCTCCGTGATGCGTGATGCGTAAAACGTAATGCGTACTGTGCAACTATCTCCGTGCGGGCTATTCTACCATGCCGCCCGCCAGTTTGACCGAGGGATCAGGGCCTGTTACAATTCGTCGCAGGAACCAGCTCATGCTCTATTCACCGACGTTCTCTCCCTTGTTTCACGGCGCGGCCGGCATCCTTGACGAGTTGCTGCTGTTCGGCACACCGCTCGTCGTGGTGATCATCATCCTCGCCACCGCCAGCCGGCGGGCGCGCCAGAAAGCCCAATCGCGTGAGCGTTCGGCACACGCTACCACGACCAGGCCGCCTGAGCCTCCTGAAGCTTGATCTTCGACACCTCTTACTGAAACGGCCATAAAATATCCACTCAGCTGTAACCTGGCGCAGCCGTGCGCCGAATGTTCCGCAAACTTACTTGCAGTATCATTTTAGCAAAAGATTAACCCAAGCGAGAAAGCAGCAGGAAAAGTCTGGATGCGCTGAAGACCAACCATGGTCTTCAGCGTATTTGCGTTTAGGCAACATTTCTCCAACACTTGGGCCATCGTTCACGCATAGATGTCCATAACTATGCCTGTCGCGTTTATCTATAGCCCCTTAACCTGTCTCAAATCACGAAGAGAGCAGACGCAAAGCGCCGGTGTTCGTTCGTGGTATTGTTATCTTCATCGCAGTTCCACCCCGCACTTCACCACAGGAGGCATGTATGAAAGTCCAATACGTTCGCGTTTCCGGTGTAGCTCATGATGCGTGGTTGGTGCTCGACGATGACGATGTTCCGGTCGAGCCCATCAAAGAGTTTCTGGCCTACTGTCAAAACATCGAACGGTCTCCCAACACGCTTCGTTCGTATGCACATCACTTGAAGCTCTATTGGGAGTTTTTGCGAGATGCCAAACTGGATTGGACGAGCGCGAACGTCCTCGACAAGATCGCTGAGTTTGTGGCCTGGCTGCGCTGTCCGAGCGCGGCACCGTTTGAAGTGATTTTGACGCAACCTCAAGAAGCCAAGCGGCAGGAATCAACGGTTAACGCCATTCTGTCCGCCGTCGCGTCATTTTACGAATATCACGAGCGAGTGGGTGCTGTCTCATCCAATTCGCTGTATCGGCTGCAAACCATGCCACGCCAGCGCTACAAGAGTTTCCTGCATCACATCACTAAATCAAAGCCCGTGTTAACGAGATTGGTCAAACTCAAGGAACCGAAACGGCTCCCCAAAACGCTTCAGCCCGATCAGGTCAAGCAATTGGTGGACGCTTGCTCGCGCCTCCGCGACAAGTTTTTGATTAGCTTGTTGTATGAGACGGGGATGCGCATTGGACAAGTGCTGGGGCTCCGACACGAGGATGTGAAGATCTGGGCTAACACGATTCGCGTGGTGCCGCGTCTCGATAATCCCAATGGTGCGCGGGCCAAGCATGTCGAGCCTTACGAGATTCATGTTTCCACTGAATTGATGGCGCTGTATCGGGACTATCTTGTGAGTGAATTAGGAGAGGCCAGCAGCGCGTATGTCTTTATCAATCTTTGGGAAGGGGCGATTGGTCAACCGATGCAGTATCCTACGATCGCCGCTTTGTTTCGACGACTGAGCATGAAGACCGGCCTGCAAGTCCACCCGCACATGTTGAGGCATACGCACGCGACCGAGCTGATCCGAAGTGGTTGGGATGCGGCCTACGTCCAGAAACGGTTGGGGCACGCGCAAATTCAAACCACGCTGAATATCTATACGCATTTGAACAGTGATGATTTGAAGCAGGCCTATCAGGAATTTCAAGCCAACCGAAAGGAGCGCCCATGACCCCCGTCGTCACTGCCCCCGCGATCGTTTTAGCGCCACTCGAATTGAGTTCACTGCAACTTGAGACCTACCTGACCGGCTACTGGTCCGCTGATCAATGGGACCTGGGCGAAAGTCCGTTGCTGCCGCCGGGTAAAGTGCTTGGACACATTTTCATCGCCTTCGATCTATCCTCAAAGACTCTCGCAACCGAGTTAAAGTATGCTTGCTGGCGAAAGTTCAGCGAAGGCCGTTGGTCCCCGCTCGCGGCGCGATCTGCGATGAGCCGTGTGCGCGCCGTAATTCGATTTATCAAACAAGAATGTCCCGACACGCAATCATTACTCGAACGGGATTTAGCTGAATGGCTGAGCCAGTTTCGAGCCTATTTAGAGCGAGAAGGGGTATTGCGAGATGACACGATCGCCTACATCGACCAAACGCAAAACATTCGCCACTACCTCAATGCCGATTCACGTCTCTCGACTCTGTCAGCGATTTATCGGACGGTACTCGAAGCCCATGATCTGCGCCCAGAATACGAGCGAGACGTATGGGATGTGCGCAAAATGGGGGCGACGCTTAGCCCGGCTGATCAAAGCTACCGTTTGGACTTCACGCAGATTTCACAAGTTTGGTTACGCCAGACCGTCAAACGTTATCTGCGCTATCGACTAGCTATCCAATCCTTGTCGAACGCCAAGTGGACTCTGCTCATTATGAACGAGTTTTCGGCGTTTCTTGCGCAGCGGCCCCAAGACACACGGCCGGCCGATGTGAATCGGACGCTGATCGTTGAATACATTGCTTATTTGGCCTCGAAGCGGCCTACACCTAACGCTCGGTTACAAGCCCTAACCCAACTCCGGCTTTTTCTGGAAACCTGTGCCCGAGAAGGCTGGGCTGATTTCCCCGAAAAACGGCTCATTTTTGACGAGGATTTGCCGCGCAAAATCAAGGCCTTGCCGCGTCCGATTCCGGAAGATGTTCTCGATCAACTTAACCGCCACTTACCAAGTTTGTCCGAGCCGTACCACACTATGCTCGTCGTCCTGCAAGAGTGCGGGATGCGACTCAGCGAATTGTGCGCACTCCAGTTGGACTGTTTAACCCAGGACCAGGATGGGGACTGGTTTCTGCGCTATTTTCAGTGGAAGATGAAAAAAGAACATGTGATTCCGATCACGCACGACCTGGCGGCCATCATTCAAATTCAACAGCAAGCGGTCCAAGCGAAGTGGGGCGCCCCGTGTGCGATTCTCTTTCCCAACGAGCGCGGCCGACCTTTGGCTAAATATCGCGTGACGCAAACGTTGAATCGATTCGCGGTCGAGAAGGATATCCGCGATGCCACCGGCCATCTTTTCCGATTCAAGGCTCACGCCTTCCGCCACACGGTGGCCACACGCATGTTGCGCAGCGGCGTGAAGCAACACCATGTCCAGAAGTATTTGGGACATGAGTCACCCGAAATGACCCTGGTGTATGCCCAAATTACCGATCAAGATCTGAAGAAGGCCTTTCAAGAGTATCGGGCTCTGGCCGTGGATATCACGGGTAAAATGGTGATCACTGATCAGTTGAAAGTTGACTCCGCTGATTTGCAGTGGTTCAAGAAGAACATCATGGCCCAAGCTCTGCCTCACGGCTTTTGCGCGTTGCCCGCTATTGCCGAACCCTGCCCGGTTCCGAATGCCTGTTTGACTTGCGCTAATTTCAGAACCAACGCGAGTTTTCTGGGTGTACTCAGGGCAGAGTTGGCCGCCACGGAGACGCTCATCCACACGGCACAGGCAAACAACTGGACTCGCCAAGTGGAGATGAATGACCGCGTGGCCGTCAACTTGCACAAGATCATTGATTCCCTAGAGATCAGCTGCCCAGGGATACCATCACACCCTTGAGTTCTCTAACGCCGGCACTTCAAAACGCCCTTTCTGATCTAAGGTGGCCCGACTTCTGAGGAGGCACAACGATGAAGACCGAACAATCTTTGCGGTACGCACGCTACGAACGAGCCTGCTGGTGGTTGGGCCAAGGGGTCCACGTTGTGCCACTAAAACCAGGCTCTAAGCAACTCCAACCCGGCTATGGATCACAGTCGGCGCAGATCACGCAAGTCGACGGGGCGCGAAAATGGTTTATGAATACGGACGCCAATCTAGGGGTCGCGTTGGGTGGCGCAGTGTCCTTAGCGGTGGCGGACTGGGACAACTTGGCAGATTACGAATCATGGCAAGCGACCATGGACACCGAGCTAGAAACACAAACGGAGCGAACCGCGCGTGGTTACCATATCTTCTATCGGGGAGTCGATCTGGTTTCGTCTACGGGCCTCGGCTGCGAGTTCAAGACGCGGGGTGTCTGTATGGTTTCACCTTCGGTGCATCCTTCTGGTATGATCTATCAGGTCGTGAACAATGCGCCAATCGCGACCATCGACAATGGGCTGGCATGCGTGCTTTTTCCTTTTCTAAGCAAGAGCCGACCTGTCGGAAAACTCATTGGCGGAACAAGATCAGTCCGGGCGAGCACATCCCAGATGGGCCATGGCGCTGTTGCGCAGATCAAACAGGTGCGGCCGATTCTCGATGAAATGAAAGCGGCAGGCATCAGGCTGCACCAGTGCGGGGAAACGACCCTCGTGGGGTTGTGCCTGTTTCACCTGGATCATTCACCGAGCTTGTGGGTCAATCCTAAAAGCGGTTTGTGGGGATGCAACGCTCCAGGCTGCCCAGCATTTGGCACGCATGATGTCATCAACTTCCGCGCGTTGCAACGAGGCATTTCAAATCGTGAAGCCATCCAGCAATTGACGCAAGAGTTTCTTTCAAGTCGCGGTTCTGTTGATCATCAATATGAGTGAACACATATGATATCTGCCGCAGTGAAACGCCCCCGGTACATGGCACGAAATTGCGCTCTTTCGTTCAGGTGGGTTTTGATGCAACCAGCAGTCTCTTTGGCCAACAAGTGCAATCTGGATCTCAAAAAGAATCAACCAGTTCCAAAGTTATTGATGTCGAGCGAACTACAGATAAATGAGTCTCATTATCTTTGAGACGTCACAATGCCAGAATGAAATCCTGAGCATTTTGAACCTTTTTCAATGCATATGGCGACTATAATTATAATTCTTTGCATCAAAAGACGTCCTATAGTTTGTCAAGGCCGAAAATCGAGGACGGGGCCGGCTGAAAATAGTAATGAGCTAAGTTGAAGAGCAGTTCATCGTAGCGATGGCTGTGGGAACAGGATGCAATTCGCACTTAAACAAGCGATCG
>JBGSPW010000111.1:0-4063 GCA_041738395.1 Thermoflexales bacterium | reverse complement strand
TCTTGCCTGTTCACGCCCAGCCGCAAGTGCTCCAAGCGGTGTGAGCCCACGCTTGTTGTTCGTTATGCACCGCTGTTGGGCGCAAATCCCACGCCTGTTTTAAGTCCGCTGTCAAGGGTCTTGCCACATTGAGAATTGCTGTCCGGCAGTACAGCGTCCGATGTAATCTGCATCGGGCTCGCCGGTGCTGATTCCGCACGGTGACACGGTACTACAACCTCAGCGAGGTGCTCGTCATAGCCGCCGAAGACCCGGCCCGCGTCGCAGTGCAGCATCTCGTTGGAAGTGAGCGGAATTGTGGTCGATGCGGCTTGCCCGTTCACTTCCGAGGCGCGGCTGAAGATCGCGACAATGAGGCAAATAGATCTTTGGCGAGGTAATCTTTGCCGGGCACGACACGGCACACTTCGCAGCGCGAGCCGTTTCCGTGAGAGGTAGTGAGTTTCCCGCACACGGCGCATGGAGCGAGGTTGCCCGCGACCAAAGTCTGCGCTTTGATGTCGATGAATTCCCGCAGCGGCAGATCGTGGGTGAGCGATACAGCTTGGGTGGGGCAAGCCTTCTCGCAGATGCCGCAGTCCACACACGCCGCCGGAATAAAATCGAGCGCGAAGTACGCCTCATCGCTCTGAAGCCGCAGCGCACCGGTCGGGCAGAATTTTCGTTCTTGCCCAGCGCCAGAGGGCGCGCCGGGTGGAGGCAAATGCCAGGTTCTGCGGCACGTCAGCGGGTGCAAACAGGCGCACTTCAGCAGCGTCGTCACCCGCCTTCAGTTCTCCGCCCACGATCTGCGCGTGGTACAAGATCGTCACGATCGAGCCGCGCGGATCCGATCGGATGTGGTACGTCCCGACGATCCCGGTCACGCGCCCGATCAAGCCCGTTTCTTCGGTCAATTCGCGCAGCGCGGCGGCGATCGGCCCCTCGTCGATTTCTACAAAGCCGGCGGGCAAAGCCCAATCGCCTATGTGCGGATCGTAAAGCCGTTTCACCAGCAAGACCTTATTGTCTTGCTCGGCTAACACCCCGGCCGCTACTTTAGGATCGCGGAAGAAGACGAAGCCGCAATTGAGGCACTTGCGCCGCACGCGGCCAAAGATGAATTTGTCTATCAGTGCGTGTCCGCAGCAGGGGCAGTAGTTCATTTCGAGTGGTTTAGTCATGAGGCTATTGTACCGCAGACATGAAAAGACCCGCTGGGCTTAGCTGGCCCAGCGGGTCTTGGGTTAGTCACTCAACCGGAGTGAGGACGGATACTTACGGCAGGAAGATCAGGCGGCCTTCGATTTGCGGATTGATCGGCTGCGGCAGCAGCGGGAGGTAGTCAATCATTACATCGCGGACGTAGTTCTGCGTGTCGGCCACGATCTGGGGGATTGGCCACAGCGAGACGCCGCCGTCGTTGTAGTTGCACGAGCCAGCCGCCAGGTAGTTGACGGTCGAAACCGTGTACGTCGTCGCCGCGGTGAAGTCGATCGGGACGCCCTTAACTGACATCCCCACCACATAGTTGAGGCCCGGCGTGTACGAGATGGTGTTCTGATACGTGATCACCCCGCCCGCACTCACGTCGAGCATGCAGGTCGTGTAGTATGAGTACCCGCCCGCCCCCGGGACGTTCTTGTAGTACCAGTAGTTGCGGAAGCCACGCTCCAGGATGGCCTTGAGCTGCGCGCCATTGATGTCCATGACGAGCAGCGAGTTCTCATACGGCATGAGGGTGAACATGTCGTTCACGGTCATGGTGTACGGGCTCGTCGTGGTGGCCGTGGCGCCAATGCGCTGGTTGGTCATGGCGCCCGACAGATGGAAGTCGATGGGGATACCCAGCGTGCTGGTCAGCTTCCATAGCGAGGCATCGACCTGCAGGTTGGCGCCGTTGGTCTCTTCCACGTAGGCCGTGCGTGTATCGATCGGCACAGTGGTTTGGCCCAGGACACGATTCTTGAACGTCTGGAAGAACGTGTCGTACGGGGTGATGAGCGCTTCGATCGTCGCGTCTCCCGGGTTGGCGGCGGTCGTCAGTTCGATGTCACGGCCGGCGCGAGCAACCACCTCATAGCCGCCGCCCGCCTTGGGCAGCAAGCCCAGGACGACTTCGCCCAGGAACGTGTTGTAGCGGTTGGCCTGGTTGATGATCACCGGCACGTTGTCGGCGCTGCCCACGAACGCGGGCAGATACTTGTATGCGCCCAGGGCCTGCACGCCCGTGCCGAACTTCGCATCGATGTACGGCGGCGTGTGGCTGTGAGCGCCGATGATGGCGTCGATGCCGGTGGTCTGTGCGGCCAGATTGGTATCGACGTTTTCATCGACTTCCACGCTGTTGAGATTCTCGGTGAAGCCGATGTGCGTCAGCGCGATAACGGCGTCATTCTCAGCCTTCAACGCGGGTGCGCGCAGTTTAGCTTCCGTAATCGGGTTGGTGAACGTCAACCCCGGGATGTTGCTGGGCAGCTCATAGTTCGGGATACGATGGTTACCGATGCCCAGGATCGCCACATCGATGGTGCCTGATGGGCCGGGCAGCGACGCCGTGATGTACGGCCGAACGTTGACCTGATTCAGACCGTAGACACCGGGGTGCGCAGCCGGCGAAGCGCTGATGCGGCTAACAACCGTGGCGCCAGTGCCCCTACTGATGATTGGCAGGTAAATCTTGTACGGCTGCGGCGTGTCATACACATTCGCCTGCAGCAGCGGGAAGTTGGCCTGACCCAGGGTGCCAACAAAGATGGTGCTGCCATAGTTGAACTCGTGATTGCCCAGCGTCATGGCGGTGTAGCTCATCGCGTTCATCGCGGCGATGATCGGGTTGACGGTCAATGTCACGGGCAGGGTCGCGCCATCCGAACCGAAGCCGGTGAAGGCCGCCTTGTAGTAGGCCATCATGGCATCGCCCTGAATCTGATCGCCGGCGTTGAGCAACAGCGTGCGGCTGGGATTGTGGAGCCGCTCTTGCTTGATCGCGCTAGCCAGATTCGTGAAGCCAACCGTGCTGCCGGATTGCAACAAGCGGCCGTGCGAATCGTTGTGGTGCAGGACCGTGACCGGCGCGACTTCCGTAGCCGTGCCGCCGTAGGTGTCGGTGCCGTTGCGGGTGATGCGGCCGTCCAGCAGGCCGTCACCGTTCGGGCCATTATAAGCCGACAGGGTGGTGCTGTACATCTTGCTCACCCAGCGATTGACGCCGTCAAGCATGTCACCATAGTACGAGTAGTTCGTGACGTACTTGAAGGGGGCGAAGCCGTCTTGACCGGCCGGCGCGAGGAATTCATTCGTCGCGATGCGGTAGGTCTTGGTCATCACAAGCGGCTCGTAGACACTTGTGTTCCGGTTCTTCACCTGGATGTCGTAGGCGCCCCACGCATACGGTTGCGGGCCGGGGAGCGCATCGCTGTAGCGATAGAATTTGTAGCGAACACCGCCCACCTGCAGCGCGCCCTTGAACAAGGTGGCGCTCTGGTTGAGCAGTTCGACAATCTGCGCGCCGGTCATGTCACCCACGATCGTGGCGTTGCCGAACGGCAATTCGCTGAAGAGCAGACCATACGTCAGCGTGAAGGGATGGACGGTGTCGGTGATGTCGGAGCGCAGGCCGCCCGCATTGTTGAACACCATGTCCACGTCATTGGCTGGATCCGCATCGGTGTTCAGGTCGCCGTAGATCGAGTCGTTCACAAGATCGCCGACGAAGTTATCGCCGTTGTAGTTGCGAACCAGATCGATATTGCTGAAGCCGATGACCTGGCCGATCTGTGCCTGGTAGGCTGGGTCGCTGGTCCACGTAGCGATTCGAGCAGCGGTGGGCGCATCGACGGGGCCCGAGGTGCTGATCGTGATCGGCTGCCACGCGACCAGCGTGGTATGGGCGGTCGTGTCGATGGTCAGATCAGCGCGGCCGACCTTGCGCCCGGCGTAATAGGCTTGCACGACCGTGGTGCCGCTGACAACCGTCGCACTGGTCAAGTTGGTATGACTGTGCCCGCCAATGATCAGATCGGCTTTCTTGCCGGCAACCACCAGTTTTTTCGCCAGCGTTTGATCGCCGTAGACCGTGAAG
>JBGSPW010000031.1:0-32498 GCA_041738395.1 Thermoflexales bacterium | reverse complement strand
TTGGGGCCAAGTGTCCACCACAACACGCCACCGGGGAATTGATCGGCGATCCGTTCAGCCAACTTCTGCGCCAGTGACGTTTTGCCGATGCCGCCCAATCCGTGCAGCGCGGTAATGGCGACGTTCTGGCCGGACGTGAGCAATTGCGTGAATTTGTTGAGATCGGCTTCGCGGCCCGTGAAGTGATCGGGCGGGCGGGGCGGTGTGGCGCGCAGGGTGAGCGTGGGCGTGATTTGCGTAATGTAAGTGTAGCTGATCTTATCGCGGCCTACCACATCGCCGCCGATGTTGGTCGTATCGCTGTTGATGTTTACTTCGCCGCTGACGTTGCTGATTGAGGCTGCGCGTTCGTCGGACATGGGGCATCACCTGCCAGCAGGATTGTAAGCCATTATACTATCGCGCCGGGCAAAAGCCGAAACGCAGACAGAGCGAAAGAGGGAATGAGAGAATGCGAGATCGCCTTTTCCCTCCATCCCTCCATCTCTCCGTCCCTCTTTCCCTCCATCCCTCCGTCTCTCCTTCGATGTATAATCACGCACAGTCCTACTAACCACTAACGACCAACCACCAACTACCATGTTTACTCCCATTCAACTCCTCCTCATTGCCCTTGCTGGAATGGCCGGCGGCGCGGTCAACGCCCTGGCGGGTGGCGGCACGCTGATCACGTTTCCGGTATTGACAGCCGTTGGCATTCCACCTGTCGCGGCGAGTATCACCAACACCGTGGCGTTGAGTCCCGGCTATTTCGGCGCGACGCTGGCGCAATTGAAAGACATCCGTGGACAAGGCACTCGCCTGAAATTGCTGCTGCCGGCGGGTGCGATCGGCGGCATCGTCGGTGGAGTGCTGTTGCTCAATACCACCGATAAACTGTTCCGCGAACTCGTCCCCTATTTGATCTTGATGGCCGCGATCTTACTGGCTTTGCAGGATCGCTTGCGCGCGTGGTTATTACGCCGATTGGCTCAGTCGGGCCGCACGGGCCTGCACGAAGCGTGGGCTATTCCGCCGGTGTTCCTCGCCTCGATCTATGGGGGTTACTTCGGCGCAGGCTTGAGTGTGATCGTGTTGGCCGTGTTGGGTCTGGTGCTGGAAGATACGTTGACGCGCCTCAACGGCTTGAAGCAGGCGATTGCGTTCAGCGTCAACGTCACGGCGGCGATCTTCTTCCTGTTCTCCGGGCAGGTGGTGTGGCTCGCCGCGATCGTCATGGCGGTCGGTGCGCTGATCGGCGGATCGTTGGGCGGACGCCTGGCCGGGCGGATCAAACCGAGTTCGCTGCGCCGTGTCGTCGTGACCATCGGTGTGATCGTCGGGATCATCTATCTGGTGCGGGGAAGTTAAGAATCGCCCCCGCGCTTGAAAATCCCGTTTGACGCCAGGCGGGGTGTGGCCTATACTTAGGTCGTGACGGAGCGCTGGTCAAATCCTGACGCGCTCCGTCACTCTTATCGAGCAGCCATACAGAAAAGGAGACGGGTATGAACTTGCCTATTATTATTCAAGGCGGCATGGGGGTTGCGATTTCGGATTGGAAATTAGCGAAGGCCGTGTCACAGTTGGGGCAACTCGGCGTGGTGTCGGGCGTCGGTATCAGCCGTATCGTGTCCTGCCGGTTGAATGATGGTGACTTAGCTGGACATGTGCGCCGTGCGTTGTCGCACTTTGCGCTGCCGGAACCGGTGCAAGCCATTATCGATCGCTATTACGTGCCCAACGGGCGCAGCCCCGCTGAGCCATATAAACCTCTGGTTGCCTATAGCGCACGTCCGCCCAAGTTTTTAGATCAAATCACGTCGATCGCCAACTTCGTGGAAGTATTCCTGGCGCGGGAAGGACATGACGGCATCGTCGGTCTCAATCTGCTGGAAAAGGTGCAGATGCCCACGCTGGCTTCGCTGTATGGCGCGATGTTGGCCGGGGTCGATTACGTGCTGATGGGTGCGGGCATTCCCATGCAGGTTGCCGGCATCCTCGATAAGCTGGCGAACCACGAACCTGTGACTTATCGCCTCGACCTGCACGGCGCGACGGCTGACGACGATGTGCGCATGCATTTCGATCCCGAAGCGATTTTCCCGGGCATCGCCAAGTTAGTCGGGCAGTTGAAGCGCCCCAAGTTCCTGCCGATCATTTCCTCGGTGGTGTTGGCACAAGCGCTGCTCAAGCGCAGCGAAGGCCCCATCAACGGCTTCGTCATCGAAGGTCCTACCGCGGGCGGCCACAATGCCCCGCCGCGCGGCGCGGTGAAGTTGAACGAAAAAGGCGAGCCGATCTACACCGACAAAGACGTGGTCGATCTGGAGAAGATGAAGCAGTTCGGCTTGCCCTTCTGGCTGGCGGGTGGCTATGGCAATCCGGCGCAAGTGCAGCGCGCGTTGGATGCCGGTGCGGCCGGGGTGCAAGTGGGCACGGCCTTTGCGCTGTGCGAAGAATCCGGCATGGAACCGTCACTGAAGCAGCGCTTGCTGCGTCAGGTGTTGGACGAAGAAGCAGAAGTCTTCACTAGTCCCACCGTTTCGCCGACAGGCTTTCCTTTCAAGGTCGCTCAACTGGAAGGTACGCTATCCGAGCAGGCCCTGTACGAAGCGCGCCCGCGCATTTGCGATATGGGCTTCCTGCGCATCTTGTTCAAGAAGGAAGATGGATCGTTGGGCTATCGCTGCGCGGCCGAGCCGGTGGACGACTACGTGAAGAAGGGCGGCCAGCTCGAAGACACCGTAGGCCGATCGTGCTTGTGCAATAACCTCGGTGCGACCGCGGGCTTCGCGCAACGGCGCAAAGATGGCTATGTGGAGAAGCCCATCATCACAACGGGTGATGATCTCGTCGCGGCGGGTCAATATGTGCCGGCGGGCAAGACCACTTACTCGGCGAAGGACGTAATCGATTATCTCCTCAACGGCGTCAAGCCTCGTCAGTCGTTGGGTACCGCGTAATTCGATCGAGTTGTAGACAGTGTGCATTTGAAAATGCTGGCTTTTTTGGCTTGAACGGAAAGAGCCAGCATTGTTTTATTCTGCTTCGCTGCGAAGGCGTCGAAGATGAAGAGGCGCAGCGGGCTAACTCCGCGAGGAATTCAATGCGACGTCGGTAGCGCCATTGCCTCGCAACTGGGTAACTTCGATCCTATTGCGGTTACGAATAACGCGACAGGCGGCGGCGATTCCCGTAGCCACTACCCGAGTAAGTACCGATGTCGGCCAGTAAGCCCAGCCCCACGACGACCCAGCCAAAGCCCTCCACACCCGCTACGGGCTGCCACGCCACCAGATATGTTAGCAGCGTCCACGGCAGGAAGATAAACCCCAGACACGGAATCCAAATGGTGTTAAACGCCAGGTTGAAGCGTGCCGGCTGGGCGATGTACCACACCAGCGTCGCAAAACGAGGGCCGAACAGCAACAGAACGGTAATGAAGCAACACATGTGGGGCCTCCCTTTCATGAAAGTGATATGGCCGAGCAGGGTTATGCCTTAGCCCGGCTTCGACATTCTACGAAAAGCCATTGATCGACGAGCTGCCGCGTGAACTATGTGGGACAGATTACAAATACGTCGCTCTTGGTCGTGTCCTTTCTTGCAATTGGCTCTCATTTTAGCATGAGCTGAGTTGGAATATCAAGATGCTGGATTATAAACCTCAGGATTATACGAGAGGTGATCCCGATCGGGGACGACAAATGTCATGTGAAAACTGATCGCAATTACCCTATTGACAAATGTTAAAGCGCCTTTATAATGTTAGTGAAAGTTTACGGAAATTTTAGTAAAAATTTTGCGCGGAGACCCTGATGGCTACCCGCTCCACTCGCAAGTCTCAAGCTACTTCCAAACGCGTGACTCTGGCCAACATCGCCAAGAAAAGTGAAGTGTCGCTCACTACGGTCTCGTTGGTGCTGCGCAATAAAACGGGCGGGGGCATCCCGCCTGAAACCCGCCAGCGGGTATTGGACATCGCGCGCGAGCTGGGTTATCGCCTCAAGGTCAACGGTGAGCCACGGCAAACTCTGGCGCAAATTGGCGTGGTGCTCCGCGCGCGTGAAGATGACCTGCCGCTCGCTAATCCATTTTATTCGCACATCCTCGCTGGGATTGAAGCCGCCTGCCGCCAGAATCGCCTAAATTTTCTCAGCGCCACCTTGCCCGTCAATGCCGACAACTATCCGATTGAAGTGCCGCGCCTGCTGGAAGAGGAGCATGTCGATGGCTTGCTGTTGGTGGGCACTTTCGTCGATCAAACGCTCGATCATGTACTGGGGGAGAAGTCAGTTCCGATCGTATTGGTGGACGCCTATTCGGAGTCAAACGCTTACGATGCCGTGGTTACCGACAACTATCAAAGCGCCTATCGGGCTGTCTCATACCTGATCGAGAAGGGGCACCAGCACATCGGCATTGTGGGCAGCCTGCGTCGAGCCTATCCCAGTATTCGTGAGCGACGTCGTGGCTATCTGGATGCCCTGCAAGATCACGGCATCGATACGATCTACTTCGCCGATTGTCATTTGATCCGCGAAGAAGCAGTCACCGCTGTCAATACCTTGCTGCATGACAGCCCGCAGGTCACGGCCCTGTTTGGCGTGAACGACGATGTGGCGATTGCGGCCATGCGCGCCGCGCAGGCCTCAGGTCGGCGTGTGCCGGACGACCTCTCGATTATGGGGTTTGACGACATCGATCTGGCACACCTGACCATGCCGACGCTCACGACGATGCAAGTCGACAAAGTCAACATGGGGCGTACTGCCGTGCAGACCTTATTGAATCGGGCGCAGTCGGCTGATGCACCGCGCGTCAGCGTGGCCTTGCATACCTGTTTGATTGAACGTCAATCGGTGCGCGACATTCGTTAAATCACTGGAGAAATCATGCCAAGTTCGTCTGTGGTGGGACAGCCCTTAGCCAATTTGCCGTGGGAGGAACGATCGCCTGAGTGCAGTGACGTCGTGTGGCGATACAGCGCCAACCCGATTATCCCGCGCGATGCGATTCCGACTTCGAATAGCATTTTCAACAGCGCAGTGGTGACTTTCAAGGATGGGTTCGCGGGCGTCTTTCGCTGCGACGACAAGACGCGCACGATGAACATCCATCGCGGCTTCAGTCGTGACGCCATCCATTGGGAGATTGATCCCCGGCCGATCGAGTTTGTGGGCGATCCTGATGTGATCAAATTCCAGTATCGTTACGATCCGCGCGTATGCTGGATCGAGGATCGCTATGTCGTGTCATGGTGCAATGGCTATCACGGCCCCACGATTGGACTGGGCTACACGACCGATTTCGAAACGTTCCACCAGCTTGAAAACGCGTTCCTGCCTTACAACCGCAACGGCGTGTTGTTCCCGCGCAAGATCAATGGCAAATACGCCATGTTCAGCCGCCCCAGCGATACCAGCCACACCCCTTTCGGCGATATCTTCTACAGCGAAAGCCCGGACATGATCTACTGGGGCAGGCATCGCTGGGTGATGGGGCCCATCGGCGGTTGGCAGGCGACCAAGGTTGGGGCCGGGCCGACGCCGATCGAGACTAGCGAAGGCTGGCTGATGTTCTATCACGGTGTGCTCACCTCGTGCAACGGCTTTGTCTATAGCTTCGGCGCGGCGCTGCTCGATCTCGATCAACCGTGGAAGGTGCTACATCGCACCGCACCCTATTTGCTGTCGCCTCAAACGCTGTATGAATGCGTCGGCGACGTGCCCAACGTGGCGTTTCCCTGTGCTGCGTTGGTGGACGCGCCGACGGGTAGGGTGGCGCTCTATTATGGTTGCGCCGATACGGTGACGGGTCTGGCATTTGCCTACATCGACGAGGTCGTGGAGTTTGTGAAGCGCAATGCGCTGGGACGCAGTTAGCACGCCATTGCCTGAGCGGATGACTTGTTCTGAACGGGCAAGTTTTGAATGATGTGATGGGAGTGCTCGCGTTGCAACACACGCATACAAAAGAGGATCGACCGATAAAGATCATGCCCACTTGGTTACAAATGACACCTTCGGTTTCGCCAAAGGTGACTATCATGTAAAATAATTGGGAGCGCTCCCAATTATCCCCCAGGAAGTAGCAGTGTATAACTGGCTGTTCGATCATTTTGCCCGCTTTTCTTCATTTCCGATCAGGCTGGCGCTGTACCCGAATAGATGATGTGTCGTAATAACTGAAACTATATCCCGAAGCGGTCCCACATTGTGGTGACGATGAATCTGGAACAGATTGCTAAACTCAGCGGTGTGTCACGGTCAACCGTGTCGCGTGTGGTGAATAACGATCCCAATGTCAGCTCGGTCACGCGCGAGCGGGTGCTGCAGGTTGTCAAGCGGGCCAATTACACTCCCAATGCAGCAGCGCGAGGTTTGGCGGCAGGCCGCACGCGGGTGTTGGGTTTGGTCATTCCCATGGGCGTGTCGGCATTGTTCACGGATCCCTATTTCCCGGTGCTGATTCAAGGCGTGTCGTCAGCCTGCAATGCGCGCGAATATTCGGTGATGTTGTGGTTGGCTGAACCTGAATACGAACGCAGGATGATTCGGCAGATCATGTATAGCGGCTTGGTTGACGCCGTGATTGTCTCGTCGATGTTGATGAACGATTCACTGGTGCAGGCTCTGGGTGATGGCGACCTGCCTTTCATGCTGGTGGGGCGACACCCGACCAATTCGCGCGCTAGTTATGTCGATTCCGACAACCTGGGCGGCGCACGCGAAGCCGTGACCCATCTGTTGCGGATGGGGCGCACGCGGGTTGCCACGATCACTGGTCCGCAGAATATGATTGCCGGGGCCGATCGGTTGGCGGGTTATCTGGCGGCTTTACGGGATCGCACCGTCATTTCTGATCCTACGCTCATCGTGGAAGGCGATTTCACCGAAGCGGGCGGTTATCGTGCCATGCAGCAATTGTTGGTACGCCGACCCGATGCGGTGTTCGCGGCGAGCGACATCATGGCGATTGGCGCGCTCAGGGCGTTGCGTGAATCGGGTCTGCGTGTGCCGGAAGATGTGGCCGTGGTCGGCTTTGATGACCTATCCCAAGCGGCGCGGGCCGAGCCGCCACTGACGACCGTGCGGCAGCCCACATACCGGCTGGGCACAACGGCTGTCGATTCTTTGTTGGATTTGATTGAGTATCCGGATTCGTCCCCGCGGCGCATTGTGCTGCCTACTGAGCTGGTCGTGCGCGTGTCGTGCGGTTCCGCTCTAAGATAATAAGGAGGAATGCCTGCCCATCACAAACTTTTCGCCCGCTCATCGTCGTACTGTAGTTTCGCAACCCGTGAAATTCCAATCCTAATGAAGGAGAAAGACATGAAACGCCCAGTTGTAACCGCAGTTGTATTGATGATGGTGTTTGCTATGGTGTTGTCGGCCTGCGCGCCTGCGGCCGTGCCCACTCCCCAGGTCATTGAGAAAGTTGTGACCAAAGAAGTTCAGACGGTTGTGACCAAGGAAGTGGTTAAGGAAGTTCAAGTAACCCCCACCCCCGCGCCGGTAGCGGCCGGTACTCTGCCCCGCAACGAAACCATGTACTTCAATGGTCAGCAGTGGGGCCCGCTGGTGGGTTGGAATCCCTATTCCACCAGCATGAATAACGCCCTGGGCATCGCCAATCAGGACAGCGCCCGCGTCGTCATGTTCGAAACCCCGTACCTGTACAACATGCTCGATGGCAAGCAGTATCCTCTGCTGGCGGACGGTGATTACCAGTGGAACGATGCGCAGACCGAAGTCACCTTCAAGCTCAAGCCCACGGCCAAATGGAGCGATGGCACGCCGGTGACCGCCGAGGACGTCGCCTATACCTGGGCTACGCATGTCAAGTATAGTACCAACGTAGGCGCTGGGAATAAGGATTTCATCGATACCATTGAGGCCAAGGATCCCCAGACGGTGGTGATCAAAGCCAAACTGGGTGCGGACGGCAAAGCGATCAATCCGTTGATCGTCAACGCCTATGTGAGCACCAACTACGTTATCCAGAAAGCCTGGACCCAAACCCTGGAAAAGCGCGCCGGCGGCGATGCCACCAAGTTGACGGCTGACACCGCGGAAGACGTCGTCTACTCGGGTCCCTATCACAAGTTCTTCACCGACGAGTCCAAGGTTGTCTTCGTACGTGATGACAACTACTGGGGCCAGGACAAGAGCATGTGGGGCAAGCTGCCGGTGCCCAAGTACCTGGCGCACCAGATCTTTAAGGACAATGCTGGTGGTTCTGTTGCTCTAGCCAAAGGCGAAGTGGACGTCAGCCAGCAGTTCAACTCCAACATTCAAACGTTGTGGCTTAACTACGGGCTGCCCGTTTCCACCTACCTGCCCGAAGCTCCATATGGCATTGGCGCCAGCCTCCCGACCGCCTTCTACAACCTGAAGTCCCCCGGTCTGGATCAGCTGGCGGTTCGCAAGGCGATTGCCATGGCAGTTGACTATCCCACCATCATTGCCAACGCTATGACCAACCAATCGGCAACCTTCGATCAGGTGCCGCGCTCGCTCATGAACCCGACTGACGGTGAGCAGGCCCTGTTCGACAAGGCTGCTGTGGCCGATCTGCAGTGGGCGGGCAACGACATCGAAGGCGCCAAGAAACTGCTCGATGCTGCCGGGATCAAGGATACTGATGGCGATGGCTGGCGCGAATACAACGGCAAGAAACTTTCCTATGTGGCCACCTGCCCGAATGGCTGGTCCGACTGGCAGGCGGCGATCGAAGTGGTGGCTGCTGCCGGGAAGAAGATCGGCATCGACATCACGACCAACTACCCCGAATGGTCCGTGTATCAGACCGTCGTCACCAAATCGGATACGCCGCTCCCCGAAGGCTATGACATCTTCATGATGTGGAGCGACGGCGCTGGCCCGACCCAGCCTTGGTCGCGCATCCGCCATCTGCTCAGCTCTGAGTTCGTCGGGATGGCGAGCAACTGGAACGGCAACTGGGGCCAATACAGCAACCCCAAGGTCGATGAACTGGTCAAGGCAATCCCCACGATGACCGACCCGGCCGAGCTGAAGGCCGCTTACACGGAATTGGTCAAGATCTATCTGAGCGATATTCCGTCCTTCACACTCATGTATCGCCCGCAGGCGTTCCATGCTGTGAACGAGACCGTGTGGACCAACTTCCCGCACGAGGGTGACGGCACCACCCCGCCCGTCCCGCCGCTCGACTGCACCGACGGTTGGGGTGTCGCGTGTCTGTATAACGTGTCGCTGGTAAAATAAGTAAACCGTAGTTCAGTAAGGACAGCCATGTTCTGCCAACCCCAGAACATGGCTGTCTCTCAGCCAATTCAGCTTACGCACTGTCACACCCGCGCAGGCGGGTGTCCAGTTCAAACTATTCTGGATTCCCGATTGCGCGGGAATGACAAACGCGGTAAACTGTGCAAGGTGAGTCACCATCATTCGTCACGAGCAGATGACAGCCACTTGGCGTGTGGCATGGCTAGGCTCTGAGGCAGACCAGTCCTAGCTGGCCTGACTAGGTGACTGTCACCTGATCTGCAAATGCTCACAGCCCTCGTCGCGAGGGCGTTCCCCGGGGACGGGGAACAGAGCGTTTTCATCGTTCGTGGTGAATGCAGTTCATAGGGTCTGTTTGCTATGCTGCCCATCTGATGGGCGCGGAGGTGTGCCTTGAAGGGATACCGTAAATATTTCCGCGGCAAATTGATTTGGTTCTTGATCACACTGGTTGCCGCCTTCATCTTGAACTTCACGCTGCCTCGCTTGATGCCGGGCGATCCGGTGGCGGCCATCGTCGCAAGAATGGCCCAGGGCATGACCAATACGACCGGGGTCCAGGCGATCTATGAAAAATACACGGAGCTGTTTGCCACCAACAAACCCATTGCGGAACAATTCATTATCTATGTGGGCAATGCGGTGCAGGGCAATTTTGGTTTTTCCTTCAGCCAGTATCCCCGCACGGTGGCTGAGGTTCTCTCTGCTTCCCTCTGGTGGACGATCGCGCTCCAGCTTCCGGCGATCCTCGTTGGTTGGATCATCGGGAATACGCTGGGGGCGTTGGCCGCTTATCGCAAGGGGGCCTTTGACAAAGTGTTCTTGCCCGTCAGTATTTTGATCAGCAGTTTCCCGGTCTTTGGCATGGCTGTCATTTTGCTGCTCGTTTTTGGCATCACCTTAAAGGTGCTCCCGACCTCGGGCGGCTATGGGTTTGACATGCTTCCCAACTTTAGCCCGACCTTTATCGGGTCTGTGATCATGCATTATCAGCTGCCCTTCTGGTCGATCGTCCTGGTCGCCATCGGCGGACAGGCCATTGGCATGCGTTCCATGGCCATTTATGAGCTGAATTCGGATTACGTGAAATACAGCCGATTTCTGGGAATCAAGGATCGAAAAATCGTCCAGTACGTCTTTCGGAATGCCATGCTGCCGCAAATCACCGGTCTGGCGTTAGCGATTGGGACGATGGTCGGTGGGGCGTTAATCGCGGAGGTCATCTTCAGTTATCCGGGGCTGGGCACGACGCTCTTGCTTGCCATCACGGGACAGGATTATCCGATGATTTCAGCCACCACCTTGATCATCACGCTCATGGTCCTGATTGCGAACTTTGCCCTCGAAATCCTGTACGGCTTCATTGACCCGCGCATCAAAGCGGCGCAGGCTGATTAAGGACAGATGCCGTCATGAAACATACACTTCAACAGGTTTTTCACTCTGGCAAGTTTCTGGTCGGTTTTGCCATTATCATGACCATTCTGGTGTTCGTGCTCGTCTATCCGCTGATCATCACCGATCCTCCATTGGCGATCATCGGCCAGGGCACGTTTTTTCCGCCGGGTGTCTATGTGAGTGTCTATGACAGCGTGGGTTCCACCAAATACATCCTTAATCTGGATAGCGCCCTTGCCAGCCGCATTGCCAGCAAGTTAAATGATGATGATCGCACGGCCATGAAGGAGTGGCTCGTGGCCGCCGGGATTGCTGGCAACGAGATCGATAGCAACAATACCCAACAACTCCTGACGCTGTGGGAGCAGAATTTTGACCCCGCTAAGAACGTTCCGGGTATGACGAATGCCAAACGAAACTATTACCTCCGGCTCAATACTTCGCTCCAGGGACTGTTATCCACCGAGGGGGCGACCCTGGCTGCCAGGAACCCGGAAACGGGCGCGCTCGAGCCGACGGGCCTCGTCAGTCCAGCAGATTACGTGAATGTCGGGGAGGTAGCGAATGTGCGCGTTTTGCCGCTGGGAACCGATAACTTCGGTCGGGACGTGCTGACGGAACTGGTGGCGGCCACCCGCGTATCGCTGCTGATCGGTATTGTTGCCGGAACCATCGCCACGGCGATCGGTCTGGCCCTGGGATTGCTGGCGGGGTATGTGGGCGGCCGAGTGGATGACGTCATCATGTTCGTCACCAACCTCTTTACGGTGATCCCCTCTTTTATCTTGTTGATCTTGATTTCATTCAGTATCGGGCAGGAGTCACGCGGTCCTTTTGTCGTCGCCGTGGTGATCGGGTTCACCTCCTGGGTCTGGACGGCCAGGGCGGTGCGGTCGCAAGTGTTTTCGCTGCGGAATCGCGACCATGTCAATTTGTCGAAGTTATCCGGGCACTCGATTGTTTACATCATCCTCACGGATATTCTGCCCTACATTGCTTCCTATGTGGTGATGGCATTGATTCTGCAGATTTCCGCGGCGATTCTCATCGAGGCCACGCTCTCGATCCTGGGGTTGGGACCCCGCACGACTGAGATGCCCACCCTGGGGTTGATGATGAACTGGGCGTTGATCTACCAGGCGCCGACCCTGGGCAAATGGTGGGCGTTCTTTCCAGTGGTCTTAATCATCGGTATGATTTCATTCTCGCTGAATTTGATGAATACCGGCCTCGACCAGGTATTTAACCCGGCATTGAGGGACTAGGTGATGGATATGCCAGAACTAATCGTCAAGGCGGATGATCCGGCCAAGGCAGCAACCATGTTAGAGGTCAGGGAACTGACCACGAAATATATCACCCGGTACAAGGAAGATGTTTACGCGGTGGATCACGTTTCCCTGAAGGTGGCGGAAGGGAAATCGCTGGGCATTGCGGGAGAATCGGGCTGCGGCAAGTCGACGCTGGCGCTGAGCCTGATGGGGTATTATTTCGCCCCGCTGCATTATACGAGCGGGGAGATCATCATCGATGGACGGAATATCACCGGGATGAACCCCGACGATGTTCGCAAATCGATTCTGGGGACAGAAATTGCCTATATCCCCCAGGCTGCGATGAACGCTCTCAACCCCACCCGGAAAATCATCAATTTTATTGAAGACGTGATGCAGGCCCACGATCTTTCCGTTGCCAAGAAAGACGTTTATGAACGTGCCCGGCAATTTTTTGAGAGGCTGGGACTTCCGGCGGAGGTGCTGCAAAAATACCCCGTCGAGCTGTCAGGCGGCATGAAACAGCGCACGGTGATCGCCGTGTCGGTGATGCTGTTACCCAAAGTGTTGATTGCGGATGAGCCTTCCTCGGCCCTCGATGTCACTTCTCAGAAGATGGTTGTCAAGATGCTGAAGTCCCTGATCGAAAATGACATCATCAGTTCACTGATCTTCATCACGCACGAACTGCCGCTGCTGTACAACGTCGTTGATGATATTATGGTCATGTACGCCGGGCAGATTGTGGAGCAGGGTCCCGCCAAAGAAGTGGTGCTTGATCCATTCCACCCGTATGCCAAGGGCCTCATGGGCTCGATCATTGTGCCTGAACAAGGTCTGCGAGATGCCAAATTGGCTGCCATTCCCGGGGTGCCACCCAATCTTAAAAACCCGCCGGCCGGCTGCCGGTTTGCCGAACGCTGCAAATACGTTCGGCCGGAATGCAAGACAAATTCTGTCGCCCTGCGCGAGGCAGGCGCTGGCCGCGCGTACCGCTGTATCTTTTCACAGGAAGAGTTAAGAGAGTTTTATCGGAAGGAGGTCCCCCCAAATGCCATTTGAAAAAACGGTGTGCCTGAGCGGATCAGGACTGACCAAGGTGTTTGCTTATAGCGGCCAGAAAACAGTCGCGGTTGATCATGTGGATTTCAGTTTCTACGAGGGCGAAGTTGTCTCGATCGTGGGCGAGTCGGGCAGCGGAAAGACCACTTTGGCGAAGATGCTGCTGGGGTTGACCAGTGTTTCGGAGGGGGATATTTACTTCCAGGGACAAAAGCGCGATATCCGGTCTCAAAAGAAGAAAAAGGAATACTGGAAAAATATCCAGGCGATCTTTCAGGATCCGTTCTCCTCCTATAACATCTTCCGCAAGATCGATGCCGTGTTATTGGATTGTATCAACCTGCGCGGCGGTCGAAAATTACCGCAGGCGAAAAAAGTCGAGTTGATGAAAGAGGCGTGCAGCTTTGTCAACTTGAAGTTCGAGGAATTGACGAACAAGTATCCGTTTGAGCTGTCTGGCGGACAGATGCAGCGCTTGATGATCGCCCGGATCTTCCTGCTAAAGCCCAAACTCCTGCTGGCGGATGAACCGACCTCGATGATCGATGCTTGCTCACGCGCGACCATCCTGGACGAGCTGATGCACTTGCGCAACGAAATTGGGATGACGATTATTTTCATCACCCACGATATTGGCCTGGCGTACTATGTTTCCGACACGGTCTATATCATGGAGCATGGAAAATTCGTTGAAAGCGGCTCGGCGGATGAAGTGATTCTGCGTCCGAGAGCGGCTTACACCAAACGCCTGATCAATGATGTACCGAAAATCCATGAAGAATGGGATCTCTCCACTGTGTAGGGCATTCCTCTTGAGTTTGAAATCACGCTAAATAATGAACACATTGGCTACAAGCCAGACAAACCGGCTGCTGGGGTATCCGGCTGGTGCCCGTCTCCTGATCATCAACGCCGATGATTTTGGGATGTGCCATGCGGTGAATGAGGCCATTGTTGGCGCGTTAAAGACAGGTGTCGTCCGCTCCACAACCCTGATGGTCCCATGCCCCTGGGCTTGGCACGCCCTGCATTTCCTGGCAGATCACCCCGAAATTCCCTTCGGTGTTCATCTCACTGTCATTTCCGATTGGGCCGATTACCGTTGGGGGCCAGTAACCCCCAGAGCCAAGGTGCCATCCCTGATTAACAAAGCAGGATATTTTTACGACTTTGATCACATGCCTGAATTTCTGGCTCAGGTCGGGCTGGATGAATTGAAACTGGAATTCAGGGCGCAGATCGAAGTTGTGCTGGCGGCCGGGTTGAAGCCTACGCATCTGGACTGGCATTCTCTTCGAATCAGCGACACTCGACCGGATATTTTGGAGTTGATGTTCAGGCTGGCCAGAGAATACGGACTGGCGCTCCGGGTGGCCGGACGATCCTGGATTGAGAAAATACAAAGCCAGGGCTTGCCCGCCAATGATCACGACTTTTTAGACAGCTACCTCCTTGATCCGGTCACCAAAGCCGCTGATTACGCTGAACTTTTACACCAGCTACCGGTTGGTCTGAGTGAATGGGCCGTTCATCCTGGTCTCGACCATCCTGAGCTGTTGGCCATCGAATCGGGTGGTAACCATATTCGCCAGACGGATTATGATTTTCTGGTATCTCAACGGGCGAAAGATCTTGTCAAGGAAGAAGGCATCATCCTTCTAGATTATCGAGCCTTACAGGCTGTTTGGAAGAAAACCTGACGACATAGGAGAGTACCTTATGAAATCTCAAGCTTTGACAGGCGCCTGGCAGTTTCGCCAAGTGGGCACGGAAGAGTGGCTGTCTGCCAGCGTCCCCGGCGGCGTCCATACCGATTTGCTGAGCCTAAGCCGCATCCCGGATCCCTTTGTAGCCGATAACGAGAAGCGTGTCCAATGGGTGGCTGAAAGCGACTGGGAATATCGCCGCGCGTTCAGCGTTGATCCGATCGTGCTCGCACACGATCAAGTTCATCTCGTGTGCGATGGTCTTGACACGCTGGCCGATGTCTACCTCAACGAGCAACTCATCGCGCACACCGACAACATGTTCCGGCAGTATCGCTGGGAGGTGAAGTCACAGTTGCGCCCCGGTGAGAATGAACTGCGCATTGCCTTCCAGTCGCCGGTGGCCTACGTCACCGTGCAAGAAAAAATTCGTACGCTGCCTGGCGTCGGCGATTTCGCTATTCGCGGCGGCTCGCACATCCGCAAGGCCAACTGTCAGTTCGGCTGGGACTGGGGTACCATGCTCCCCGCCATCGGCCTCTGGCGTGACATCCGTCTCGAAGCATTTTCGCAGGCGCGTCTCACCGATGTGCATGTGCGTCAACATCACGATCAGGGGCGCGTATCTTTGTCGGCTGCTGTGACGATCGAGCAGTGGGACGACGCGCCGTTGTCTGTTGCTCTGCGGCTCACGGCGCCCGATGGTTCTACGCACTCGATCGAAGCCGCTCCTGATCAGCCCCTGGCGCTGCCGATTGAGAATCCGCAGTTATGGTGGCCCAATGGTTACGGCAATCAGCCGCTCTATCAGGTCGAAGTCGAACTGCGGCAAGCCGATCACGCTCTCGATCGACGCGCCTGCGCGATCGGGTTGCGCACGATCGAACTGCGTCAGCAGCTCGATCGGTGGGGCCGCTCCTTCACGTTCGTCGTCAACGGCGTGCCCATCTTCGCCAAAGGCTCGAACTGGATCCCGTCGGACTCCTTCCCCACACGCATCACCCGCGCGCAGCTGGAATTCCTCATCGCCTCGGCGGCGCAAGCGCATCACAACATGCTGCGCGTGTGGGGCGGCGGCTATTACGAAGACGAGGCGTTTTACGATCTGTGCGATCGCTACGGCATTTTGGTGTGGCAGGACTTCATGTTTGCCTGTGCGGGCTATCCGCTCCACGACGAGGCATTCCTGGCAAACCTGAAAGTTGAAGTGGAACAAAACGTGCAGCGTCTGCGCCATCACGCCTGCCTGGCCCTGTGGTGCGGCAACAATGAGATGGAAAGCGGCTGGGTGGGGTGGGAGTGGGATACACCTGCTAACGCCGATCTGAAAGCCGCCGATCAAGAGTTCTTCTATGGTACACTGCCTGCCCTCATCGCCGCGCACGATCCCGATCGTCCTTACTGGCCGAGCTCGCCTTCATCGGGGATGCCGCACGAAGATCCCAACAGCAACAGCGTGGGCGACAATCACCTGTGGGAGGTGTGGCACGGCCTCAAGCCGCTGGTCTTCTATCGCGAACAATATCCGCGCTTTGCCAGCGAGTTTGGCATGCAGTCGCTGCCTGCGCTGGCCACTGTCGCCACCTATGCCGAACCGGCCGACTGGAACATGATGTCGTACGTCATGGAACATCATCAGCGGCATATGTACGGCAATGGCAAGATCATCGCCTATCTCACGCAGAGTTTTTGTCTGCCCAATGACTTTGCCTCGCTAGTGTACGCCACGCAAGTGCTGCAGGCCGAGGCCATGCGCATGGCCGTGGAGCACTGGCGACGTCAGCGCGCGCGGTGCAGCGGCGCGCTGTACTGGCAGCTTAACGATTGCTGGCCTGTCGCATCATGGTCCAGCATCGATTACTATGGCCGCTGGAAAGCGCTGCACTATGCCTCGCGCCGCTTCTATGCACCGATCCTGTTGTCGGTCGAAGATGACGGCGATCGGATGGGACTCTTCGTCACCAACGACACCGCGCAGGACTGGTCTGGCGAAGTGAAGTGGTCGCTGCAATCACTGCGCGGCGAGGTGCTCGCGCAGGGCGTTCTGGCCGCGCCGGCTGCGCCTCTGGCGGCCACGCGGCTAGAATCCATGGACTTCACGTTGCGCGTCAACGATGATAATCGGCGTGACGTCGTGCTGGTGTGCGAGTTGTGGCAGAACAATGCGCGCGTGGCGCTTACCACCACGCTGTTCGTTCCGGACAAACACGCGCGGCTAATTGAACCGGAGATCACGGCGCAGCTTGAGGCTGACAACGGGCAGCTGCGGATTCAACTGCAAGCGCAAGCGCTGGCGCGCTTCGTCGAAGTGGCGCTGGATGGCGTCGACGTGATCTTCAGCGACAACTACTTTGATTTACCGGCCGATCGAACCGTTACCATCTCGTGCCCATTGCCAACTGGCTGGACATTAACCCAGGCCGAGACCGCGTTGAAGATCCGATCGGTTTACGATTCATATGCGGATCACGCTCAGGAATAAATCATGACTGACATTCAATCGATCATCGCGCAAATGACTCTCGAAGAAAAAGCGGCGTTGTGCACCGGGGCGACCGCGTGGTCGACGACGCCGATCGGCCGGCTGGGTGTGCCGGAGCTGTACGTCACCGATGGCCCGCATGGGGTGCGCCGCGCCGCCGAGGCAGACGCATTCATCAGCCAGAGCCTTCCGGCTACGTGCTTTCCCACTGCTTCTTGTCTGGCTTCGTCATGGGACGTGGACTTGATTCGCAAGATGGGACAGGCATTGGGAGAAGAGTGCATTGCCTTGAAGGTGGATGTGCTGCTCGGTCCGGGCACGAACATGAAGCGCACGCCGGTCGGCGGGCGCAACTTCGAGTATTTTTCCGAAGATCCGTATCTGGCTGGAGAAATGGCGGCCAGCCTGATCAATGGTGTGCAGAGCCAAGGCGTGGGCACTTCGCTCAAGCACTATGCGGCCAACAATCAAGAATTTGAACGCTTCAGCATCAACGCCGAAGTCGATGAGCGCACCCTGCGGGAAATCTATCTCCCGGCCTTTGAGACTGCCGTCAAAAAGGCGCAGCCGTGGACGGTCATGTGCGCCTACAACAAACTCAACGGTACTTACTGTTCCGAGCATCATGAATTGCTGGTGGACATCCTTAAAGACGAGTGGGCCTTTGAGGGTTTTGTCGTGTCCGATTGGGGCGCCGTGCACGATCGCGTGAAGTCCCTGCAAGGCGGGCTTGATCTGGAAATGCCCGGCCCCAAGGACCGGCGGGTGAAGGCCGTCGTAGCCGCCGTGCGTGCGGGTGAGTTGGACGAGGCCGTGTTGAATGAAGCCGTGCGCCGGATTCTGTGCATCGTTTTCAAGGCCGCCGAAACTCCGAAAGGCAGCGCGTTCGATGTCGATGCGCATCACACGCTGGCGCGCCGGATCGCTGCCGAAGGGATGGTCCTGCTCAAGAACAATGGCCTGCTGCCCTTGAAGAATCCACAGCACATCGCGGTGATTGGTCGCGCGGCGGAGAATGCTCACTTCCAGGGCGGCGGCAGCTCGCATATCAATCCGACTAAAGTCGCTGTGCCGTTCAAAGAACTGCAGCCGCTGGTCGAGCAGGCCGAACTGACCTATGCCGAAGGCTATCCCACGGACGACAGTTTTCAACAGCCGCTCATCGACCAAGCGGTGACACTCGCGCAGACGGCCGATGTGGCGCTGCTCTTTGTCGCGCTGCCGGGCTTCAAAGAATCCGAAGGCTACGATCGGGCCGACCTCGATCTGACGCCGCAGCAGGTGGCGTTGATCAAAGCGGTCGCGGCCATTCAGCCCAACACGATCGTCATTCTCAACAATGGCGCGCCCGTGGCCATGAGTGAATGGATTGACGATACGGCGGCGGTGCTCGAAGCCTGGATGATGGGGCAGGCCGGCGGCGGGGCCATTGCCGATGTGCTCTTTGGGAAAGTCAATCCCTCCGGCAAACTGGCCGAGACTTTCCCCGCGCGGTTGATCGATACCCCGGCCTACCTCAACTTCCCTGGTGAATCTGGCGAGGTGCGCTACGGGGAAGGTCTGTTCATCGGCTACCGCTATTACGACGCTAAAGAGCTGCCCGTGCCGTTCCCCTTTGGCTACGGCCAAAGCTACACCACTTTTGCCTACGGTGCGCCGCGTGTTTCGACGAGCACCTTCAAAGATGTCGAGGGCTTGACCATCTCGGTGGATGTGACCAACACCGGCTCGTTGGCCGGCAAAGAAGTGGTCCAGGTTTACGTGCATGATCGCCAGGCGAGACTGGTGCGTCCGCCTAAGGAACTCAAGGGCTTTGCCAAGGTCGAGCTGCAGCCGGGCGAGACCCAGACGGTCAGCATTCCGCTCGATTTCCGCGCCTTCGCCTTCTACGATCCGGCCTACCACCAGTGGATTACCGAAGACGGCGAATTCGATATCTTGATCGGCGCTTCTTCGGCTGATATTCGCGGCACGGTGACCGTCACGCTGCAATCGACTCTACAGTTGCCCTGCATCCTGAAGCGTGAATCGACGATTAAAGAGTGGCTGGCGTACTCGCATGGCAAACCTGCCGTCGAGTCGCAGATCAAGCAGCTGCTGTCGCCTATGGCCGCGGCCTTCGGCGGCGGTATAGACGGCAACGATACGATCGGTATGGATACGATGACGTTTCTAATGGACATGCCGCTGCTGAGCGTCCTCCAATTTCAAGAAAGCGCCTTCCCCAGGCCCGTCGAAGAGCTGGTGGATGACTTGCTCGCACAGGCGCATCGCTGAAGGTAGTAACCCCGGTTTACCGCGACGACGATCCGCCCAGGTGTTGGTCGCCTGGGCGATCTCTTACTGAGCCAGAACTCGCGGCGCAGACAGTGAGTGACTAATGGAATGACTCCACTGAAAAAAACTGCTCACGTCGTACCCGGCGCGATGCGCCGGCGACGCGCTGGGCGGATTTGAACGCGCAACACGCCGCCGGGGACGGCGGCTAGAGCCTTTTTGCAGTGGAGTCAATGGAAGCAATGATGAATGCAGCCAACTTTCCCAAAATCACCTTGACCGCCCCCGGTGGGGCGTGTGCGGAAATCTATCTGCACGGCGCGCACGTTGCGTCGTGGATTCCGGCCAACGACACTGAGCGCTTGTTTCTCAGCGAGAAAAGCGCCTTTCAAACCGGCGCGGCGATTCGCGGCGGTGTGCCAGTGGTCTTTCCGCAATTCTCTGGACTCGGCCCGCTGCCCAAGCATGGACTGGTGCGCACCCAGTCATGGACCGTCAGCCGGGTTGAACCGAGCGTTGCTGGATTCTATATCCGTGATACGGAGGACATACGCCGCCTGTGGCCGCATGCCTTTGAAGCACAGCTGAGCGTGACGCTGGACGATGCGCGCCTCTCGATGGAGTTGGCGGTGACGAATACAGACGATCGGCCCTTCACGTTTACGTGCGCGCTGCATTCGTATCTGCGCGTCCAGGACATCGCGCAAACGCAGATCGAAGGTCTGGCCGGGCGGCCGTATCGCGATGCGGTGCGTGACAATCAGATTTTTTGGGAAGAAGAAGCCGTGCTCCGTTTCGCCGGAGAAACCGATCGGGTTTACCACGGCCCAGCAGCAGATGTGATCGTGCGCGAACCCGATCGATCACTCACTGTCCGGCAAGCGGGCTTCGTCGATACGGTCGTCTGGAACCCCGGCGCAATATTGGGCGCGACGTTGCTCGACTTGGAAGCCGACGGTTATCGGCGCTATGTGTGCGTTGAAGCGGCGCTGGCCGATACGTCAGTGACTCTCGAACCGCAGGCCACGTGGCGCGGATCACAAACTCTGGTGGTATAAAGAGCATGGACACAAAACTACTGCAACTCATTCCCGAATATCGCGACTATGTGTGGGGCGGTCAGCGGTTGCGCCCCGGCACGCTCACGGCCGAGGCGTGGGTGGTGTATGAAAACGATCGGATTGCCAACGGGCCGCTGGCGGGCAAGACGTTGGGTGAAGCGGCGCAGGAAATGGGCGCGGCTTTGCTGGGTGAAAATCCTTTACGCTGCACGGGCACGCGCTTTCCGGTGTTGATCAAGCTGTTGGACTGTAACGAATGGCTGTCGGTGCAGGTGCATCCCAACGACGAACAGGCCGCGCAGATGGAAGGGCCGGATCAATTTGGCAAGACCGAGGCGTGGTACATCCTGGAAGCGCAGGCCGATGCAAAGCTGGTGGCCGGTGTGCGCGCGGGTACATCCGCCGACGTGCTGGCGCAGTCCATTCGCAGCGGCACCATTGCCGATCACGTGGAGTATCACACCATTCACACGGGCGATACCGTCTTCATGCCGGCTGGCACCTTGCACGCTCTCGGTCCCGGCGCGCTGGTGTACGAAGTGCAGGAAACGTCCGACCTGACGTATCGCATCTACGATTGGGGGCGGCCGCAGCGCGCGGGACGGATGCTGCACATCGAGCAATCGATCGCGGTGACCAGGCCGCAGGCGACGGGACAGGTGCAGCCGTCGCTTGACCTTCAACCGACTGATCAGAAACAATTGGTGCAGTGCCCTTACTTCACGCTGGAAATTCTGGCGGCGCAGGCCGAGCCGCTACAGCTGGATACGCGCGGGCAGAGTTTCCATGCGATCACGTTGATCGCGGGGCAGGGCGCGATCGAGTGTGGTGATGAGCGCGTGACATTGAACCAATTTGAGACGGTGCTGGTGGCGGCCTCCGCCCGATCGTATCAGCTGCGCCCGATTGGCCCGCACGGCCTGCGCGCACTAAAATCCAGTGTGGAATGACGATGAACGATCTGCGTGAACGTATCGAGCATGAACTACGAGGCAACCTGCTGCCGTTCTGGATCGAGCATACTCGCGACGAAGAGCACGGCGGTTTCTACGGCGGATTGAGTAACGATCTGATCGTCGACAATGATCAGCCGCGCTCGGCGGTGTTGTGCGCGCGGATTTTGTGGACGTATAGCAGTGCCTATCGGGCGTATGGCGAGGCGTGGCACTTGGACATGGCGCGCCGTGCGTACGACTACCTGACGCAGAAATTTTGGGATCAGCAGTATGGCGGCGTATACTGGACGCTCGATCGTTTTGGCTGTCCCATTAACGATCGCAAGCACATGTACGCGCAGGCTTTTGCGATCTACGGGCTGGCCGAGTTCTATCGGGCGACGGGCGAGCCGCAGAGCTTGCGGATGGCGCAGAATCTGTTCGATCTGATCGAGCAACATTCATATGATCCCGTTTACGGCGGCAACCTCGAATGCTGCTCACGCACATGGGGGCCGCTGGCCGACATGCGCCTGAGCGAGAAAGAACTGCCGCAGGCCCGCAAGTCGATGAACACGCTGCTGCACTTGATGGAGGCCTACACCAATCTGCTGCGGGTGTGGCCGGACGAAGAACTGCGGTCGAAGCAGCGCGGCCTGATTGAGAATTTCTTGCGGCACATCATCGATCCGCAGACGCACCATTTTAAGTTGTTTTTCGATGATGCCTGGCATGCGTTAAGCGACCATCTCTCGCCGGGCCACGATATCGAGGGCAGCTGGCTGATGGTGGAAGCGGCGGAAGTGCAGGGCGACGAAGTACTACTGGCGCGCGCGCAGGCGGTGTCCGTGCAGATGGCGGCAGCGGTTTATCAGGACGGCCTGGACGGCGACGGCGCGATCTTCAACGAAGTGACAGCGCACGGGGTCGAGAGCACCGATCGGCACTGGTGGGTGCAGGCCGAAGGGCTGGTCGGCTTCACCAACGCCCATCATCTGTCGGGCCGGGCCGAATTCGCGCAAGAGGTCGATCGGTTGTGGCAGATCTGCGATACGCAGTTTGTCGATCGGCAGTATGGCGAATGGTTCAAGATCGTGCATAGCGATGGTACGCCCGATCGCCAGCACCTGAAGGTCGGCCCGTGGGAATGCCCGTATCATCACAGCCGGGCGTGTCTGGAAATGCTGCAGCGCTTACCCGTGTAAGAATGGAAAGAGGCAAGATGCAGGAATTGTCGCTGTCGCTCATGGCTTCGTCGTCTGATCCGCTGGCCGAGATTGGGCCGGTGCTGGCCGAGTTTGAAGCCGAACAGCATGTGCGGGTGGATGTCCAGCTGATGAGTTGGGACACGGCCTGGGGCGAACTGGTCAAGATGGCGCTGTATCGCCACGGCCCGGACGTGTCTGAAGTGGGCCTGACCTGGGCGGTCAACCTGCAGATGATGGATGCGCTGCGGCCCTTCAGCGCCGCGGAGGTGGCTGCATTTGGCGGATCGGCCAGCGTGGTACCCGCGGTGTGGCACAGCGAGGTTTCGGCCGACGCGCAGCTGCGCTGGAGCATTCCCTGGAACGTTTATACCCATGTGCTGTGTTATCGACGCGATCTGCTGGCGCAGGCCGGGATCGATGCGGCGCAAGCGTTTGATACGGCGGCCCACCTGGCTGAGACGCTGGCGCGCTTGCAACAGAACGGCTGCGAAGTTCCGCTGGCGCTGGTCACCAGCAGCGAGTATATCCGCGACAATCTGCACCTGATGGCCAATTGGGTCTGGGGGCACGGCGGTCATTTCGCCAGCGACGACGGCAAGCGCATTTTGCTGGACAGCGTGGAGGCGCGCCGCGGGATGCAGGCCTACTTCAGCCTGTACCGCCATTTGCCGCCCGCAGCGCGAAATCTGGGCATGGTGGAGACCTATGATCTGTTCAGGCAGGGCCGGGCAGCCAGCCTGATGCTGCCGGTCACGCACCTGTACCGGTACTTCCGGTCTGATGTAGCGCAGCTGGCGCCGGAAGTGGCGGCGCAGCTAGGAACAACTGCTTTGTCGAGCGTGCCCTATGTGGGCGGTTCAAATCTTGTGCTGTGGAAACACGTGCCGCCAGCCAGGATGACGGCCGCGCTGAAACTGATGCGTTTCCTGACCGGCCGGCGCGCCGAGTTGTTGTACGGCCAGCGGGCGGGCATCCCGCCGGCGCGCCTTGACGCGCTCGCCGATCCGTTCTTTGTGGGCGAACCGTTCCAGGGCGTATCGACCGCGCTGCAGACCGGGCGCGCTTACCGCTCGCTGGAGCGCTGGGGCATTATTGAAGAGAGATTGATCGCCACGTTGAGCAAAATCCGAGCAGACGTGCTGGCTCAGCCCGAAGCTGATCTGGACAGCCTCATTGGGCGACAGCTCGATCCGGTGATTAAAGCCCTCAATCTCATCTTGCGAGACTGAGCACCGTCTCCGCAAAAAACAAGGATGCCAGTATGACCCACTTTCAAGCACGCCTGGCGCATGTGCGCGCCGCGCAGGAAGCCGTGATTGCCCGCCCCAACGTGATTGATCCAGAGTGGCACAACGGCCTGTTCGAGCGTTACCGGTATTCGGTGGTCACGGCCGCCCACGTCCCGATCGAATGGCGCTACGATCTCAACCCTGAGACGAACCCGTTTTTGCTGGAACGATTGGGTGTGAACGCGGTCTTCAACGCGGGTGCAATCGACATCGGCGGTAAGATTTTGCTGGTGTGCCGCGTGGAAGGCGCCGATCGTAAATCGTTCTTTGCGGTGGCCGAGAGTCCCAACGGCGTGGATCACTTTCAGTTCTGGGACGAGCCGATCGTGCTGCCGGAAACCGCCGATCCGGACATCAATGTGTACGACATGTGCGTGGTGCAACATGCAGACGGCTGGATCTACGGCCTGTTCTGCACGGAGCGCAAAGACCCGAATGCGCCGCCCGGCGATTTAAGCAGCGCCGTGGCGCAGGCGGGCATCGCGCGCACGAAAGATCTGAAAACATGGGAACGCCTGCCCGATCTGAGAACGAAATCACCGCAGCAGCGCAATGTGGTGCTGCATCCTGAATTTATTGAGGGGCAGTATGCGTTCTACACGCGCCCGCAGGATGATTTCATCTCGGCGGGCAGCGGGGGCGGCATCGGCGGGGCTGCTTCGATTTGAACACCAATCGGGGAAGCCCCATTTTTGTGCGTCGTTCCTCGCCTCGTGGGGAGAGGTTAGGTGAGGAGTGAATCTCTGAGGGTCGGTCACAGCGGCGGGACAGTTGGTCACAACCAATCAAAAAATCCGGCTCTCGCGTGAATCGAGCCAGACTTCAGTTCGTTACTTGCGACGCCAGCTCAACGGCCTGCTCCAACGTCATGGCGCGGCCTTTCGCCCAGGCAGCCGCAAACGATCTGGAATTCAGCTGATCCCTGATGCGCGCGAGATCACGCTCGTATTCACAACGCGACACGGGCGCGACGGGCGATTGGATCTTTTCGCGCAACGCCTCAGCCGCGCCCAGCAACATTGCCCCGCGCAGTGCTTCGCCTATCGCGCCTGCCACGCCTGCCAACGCCTCGATCGCTTCGATGCTGTCCTCGCGGTTGCCTAATTCCCATACCATTCTCAAACCCTGACGTAAACACATCTTCGCTTGACTATACTCGCCTTGACCCGTCAGGGCGCGCCCCAGATTAGACAACACCGCCGACTTCACGCGCACGTCACCCAACGCCTCGAATAGCGCGATGCTCTGCTGAAAGAGATCGATCGCCCGGGGATAATCTTCTTGAAAGTGGGCGACCAGCCCCAGATTGTTTAGCGAGATCGCCACTCCGCGTTGATCGCCCAGCTGCCGGCGGACTTCCATCGCGGCGACATGAAACTCAACGGCTTGCGTGTACTGGTGCTGGTACGACGCGACCACGCCCAGGCTGTTGAGCGCGTACGCCGCGCCGCGCAAATCAGCGCTGGTGCGATAGATCGCCAGGCTGCGCTCAAGCAGCGAACGAGCCTCCGCATAATCGGCCTGGTGATAAGCCAGCACGCCCGCACCGTGCAGCGCTTTGGCCCGATAGAGTTCCGCGCCATCGCCGGCAGGGGCTTCGATGAAGTGTGTCAACCAGCGGCGGCCTTCGATCAAGTGACTGTGCATCCACCAGAAACGCCACAACGCTGCACTCAGCCGCAGCCCGATCGAGTTTTCGTCTGCCGCTTGTGCCCACTTCAAGACCGCATTGAAATTGGCCTGTTCGGCCGCGAGTCGCTGAAGCCACACGGCTTGATCTGCGCCCACGAGTTGTGGCTCGGCGGCTTCGGCCAGTTCGAGAAAATACCGCGCGTGCCGCGTGCGCACCGATTGTTCTTCGCCGCCCGACGTTAACTGCTGAATCGCATATTCGCGCAGCGTTTCCAGCAAGTTGAACCGGCGCGTTTGATCGCCGTTGGCAGCCACGTGAACGAGATTCGACTCGATTAGATCGATCAGTCGATCGCTCGCGCAAACAGCGGCCACGGCCTCGCCGGTGAAGCCGCCGACGAAGACCCCGAGTTGCGCGAACAACCGTTGTTGATCGACCGGCAAGCGTTGATAGCTCCATTCGATCGCACCGCGCAACGTTTGCTGCCGGGGTGATCGATCGCGCGGGCCGTGCGTCAACGTCGCCAGTCGATTCACCAGCCGGGCCGCGAGTTCCTGCGGCGACAACGTCTTGAGTTGCGGCACTGCCAACTCGATCGCCAGGGGCAATCCATCGAGCTGCACCACGCTCGCGGCGACGGCGAGTGCATTGTCGGGTGTCAACTGAAAATCGGCTTGAATCGCTTGCGCCCGCGCGATGAACAACTTGATGGACGGAATTTGCCGCAAGTCAGGCACGGGCGGCAGCTGCGCCAGATCGGGCAGCGGCAGCGGCGGCACTGGCCACTCGTGCTCGCCGTAAATGTGCAATGGACTGCGGCTGGTAACGAGCACGGTCAGGCGCGGCGCGGCTGCCAACAACTGCGCTACCTGTGCCCCGGCCGGCAGGACTTGTTCGAAGTTGTCGAGAATCAGCAGCACGTGCCGATCGCACAAGAAGTCACGCAGCTGCGCCCATTCGGCCGGTGCGCCGCCCGCTGTTTCGGGCAAATGCAGAGCTTCGCGTATCGCCGCGAGCACCAAGGCCGGATCCGTGATCGGCGACAGATCGACCCAGTAGGCACTGTCGGCGAAGTGCGCGGCGACATCCCATGAAAGTTGCAAAGCTAATCGGGTCTTGCCGACACCCGGCGGCCCGATCAAGGTGACTAATCGAACGACGGGATTGATCAACAGGGGCAGCCATTGATCGAGTTGTGGTGCGCGCCCCAGCAGCGGCGTCATCGCGGCGGGCAAGTGCGCGATCGAGAGCGATGGCGGAGGGGCAACAGTCTTGATCGTTTCGGTGGCGACGATCGAACGCTGCACGGTGTGCGTGATGGTGACGCTGCCGGCAGCACCTCGGGCTGAGGCGGCCAGCTGCAGCAAGTGTGCCGCCCAGGACGATGAAGCCGACAGCTGGAGCGCCGGGATGAAGAGCGCCGCCACGGCCGCCAGATCCGGCGGCCGCTGGTTCTTTTCGAGGCGGGTGATCTGCGTGCGGCTGTAGCCGGCAGCACGCCCCAGCTCTTCTTGCGTCAGGCGCGCCTGCTTGCGCAAATAGGTGAGCAGATCACCAAAGCTGTGAAAGGCTTCTGGAGTGAGACTGATCGTGCGCTTCATCACGCAAATTATATCCTGCATTTGGAACAAAATGGCACCTTTGCGCCTGAAGACTCTGCTATAACTGTAGCCATGTCCAACGATCAGGCCACGCCACACTTAATCATCAGGCGCACGCTTACGATTACCACCACCGAAACCTGGACCATCACGTTTGGTCCAGCACTTGAGATGGCCGATCGACCACCGGAGCCTGACTCAGCACAGGACATCATCGACCAACCACATGATCCAATCAGCCAGGACAATCAAAGGGAGCAGCCATGAAACGCAAATTGATCGTAGTTCTCATCGCAATGATGTTGTGTGCCGGCGTCGCGGGGGGTGCGGCCGCACAATCGAACGGGCCGAATGCGCCCGAGGCAGCCGTTACGACGAAGTTCACGCATCAAGGGCAGCTCAAGCGGAATGGCTATGTTAATGGCGGTGTGGATGTGTGGGGCAGCCAGATTGCCCAGGCGAAGCCGGCCGGCGGCATCGTTGGCGATGGTACGCCCGCAAGCTGCACGGAAGATGCGCTCAACGCTGCCTTGAACGACGGCGGCAGTGTGACCTTCAACTGCGGCGTGCTGCCCGTGGAGATTGTTCTGAGCGCGCAGAAGAACATTGCGGTCGACACGCAGATCGACGGCGGTGGGCTGATCACCCTGAGCGGCAATGGCTCGCGCCATTTCTTTGTCCCTGCGGGCGCAGCGCTGACGCTGCGCAACCTCACCCTCAACAACGGCTTCGCTAACGGCGACGGCGGCTCGATCTTCAACCAGGGCACGCTGCTGATCGACAGTGTCACCCTGCAAAATAACGCCACCGCCAATAACTTCAGCGGCGGCGCCATTGTCAACTATGGCGATCTGACCATCGCCAACAGCACGTTGCAGAACAACACGGGTGGCAACGGCGGCGCGGTCTATCCGCGCTGGTCCGGCTCGCATACCCACATCGTCAACAGCGTCCTGCGCCAGAACCACGCGGCCAACGCAACAGGCCGGGGCGGCGCGTTGTTGATCTGGGATGGGGCTGTCGTCGTGATCGAGGAGAGCCAGTTGATCGGCAACACGGCTAGCGAGGGCGGCGCCATCTACAACACAGGCAACTCCGACATCACCCTGCGAGGGTCCGTGCTGCGCGAGAACACGGCCAGCAAATGGGGCGGCGCCATCGTCAACGACCAGCATTTGCTGATCCAGAACTCCACCATCGCCGACAACACCGGCCAATATCAAGGCGGCGGCATCGTCAATCAGGGTGGCGCCGTCGAGATTGAGTCCAGCACCATCGCTGGCAACCTGCTGACCGATACGGATGGCATGGGCGGCAACATCGCCAACTGGTATATCTTCATCGGCGGCAATGACTATCGCTATGGTTCCCTGACGTTGAGCGATTCGACCGTGACTGCTGGCAACGCGCCCTATGCCGGCGGCGGCATCTTCACCTACGGCCCGGTGACCGTCACGCGCAGCGCCCTGATTTCCAACACTACCGCGGGCCGGGGTGGAGCCATCTTCATGGATACCGGCGGCAACGGCAGCGTCACGCTTGAAAACAGCACGCTCGCGGACAACCATGCCGATAACCACGGCGGCGCACTCTACAAGGCATCGGGGCCGCTCAGCATCGCCTTCAGCACAGTGGCGGGCAACAGCGCCCAGCAGGAGGGCAGCAACATTTACATGGATCAGGGCCAGCCAGCCGCGACAACAACCGTCATGGGGACGATCCTGGCCGACGGTGACTGTGTGCAGAACGGGCTGGTTTCCTCTGGCTACAACCTGGACGGCGGCTACAGTTGCGGCTTCAACCAAGCCACGGACCTAGTCAACAGCGACCCCCTGCTGGAACCCCTGACCGACAATGGGGGACCTACCCTGACGCGCCTGCCTCGCCCCAACAGCCAGGCCATCAACGCGATCCCGGCTGGTTGTCCGGCCCTAGATCAACGCGGCTATCCTCGTCCCCTTGGTTCCGGTTGTGACATAGGCGCGGTTGAGTTTGATGGGTGGCAGGCCACGGCGACGCCGTTTATCGTCGTGATGCCGAACGCCGTGCGCGCCGGCTCCCAGCTGCGGGTGATCGGCTTTCATTTTGAGCGGGGCAAGCCCTATCGCTTCTTCTTGGCCGGGGTCGGCGCTGCCCTGGGCGACAAGGTGACCGATACAGCAGGCCATTTTGACCTGACCCTTCCCGTTCCCGATGGCTTCTCTCCCGCCGGTACGGAGGCTTCGTTGGCTGTGTGGAGCGCTTTCGAGCCGATAGAGGCCGTGGCGACACGAGCTCTGGCCGCGCTGCAGCCCCTGGGCTTGAACCTGAGCACAAACAACGCCCTGCCTGGTACGACGATTACGGCCACGGTGACGAATGTGGCTGCGGGCAGGCTACAAGTGCGCTATGGTTCTGTTGTCGTGGCCGGGCCGTTGACAGTGGGGGACGGCGTTGTGGCCGTGCCTTTTGTGGTGCCCCTGGATGGTGGGCAAGCACCGGGGGTGCCGGTCGCTGTGCAGGTGCAGAACGTCGTCGCCGGTCTCGAATTAGGCACGGCCAGCGCGCTCTTCACCCCGCGCACCCCTGGCTCGTTCGATTTTAGCAACCAGCCGAACGCCACTGTGCAGGCCATCCCCCAGTCGGCCCCTGCCTGGACCGGTGACCAGAAGGTGGCGGTGAGCGGCGCGCTCCCCGACGTGCCCGCAGACCTGCGCAACCGGGTCAAGATCGACGTGATGTTTCGGGATCAGCAGGGCCGCAGCTTCCCTCTGCTCGCCCAGCCCTTGGGCCTGAACGCGAACGCCCAGTTCAACGCATTGGTCAGTCTGCCCAGTCTCTTTCGCGGCGACCCGTTGCCGGGATCAACGCCCGGATATGTCGAGGTTTCCGCCCGCCTCGACGATGTGGTGAAACTCCTCGGCTCGTCGAACGTCATTCCCCTAGACCAGACTCCCTTCGGGTTCAAGTTGGTGCGCAGAGTGGATGGCCCCTTGGACGGCACGGTCATCCCCGATGCGCCAACGGGCGCGCTGCGGCTGCTTATTCAGGCCGAGGGCAGCGTACTGGCGGACTCCGACGCGCTGGATTCGGCTACCTTCGCCGAAGCGCTCACCGCCGCCTTCAAGAGCGTGTACAGCGATCAGATCGGCGCGGCCATCAGCAGCGTCGTCGAAAAATACAACGACTGCCATCCCATCATCCCCCAGCGGGAGGTGCAGCCCTGGGAAATGGCCTGGCGTCCCTCGGACGAGTTTCAACTGCTCGCCGATCAACAGAACTTCGCTCTGCTCAACATCGGCCAGATCGCGCAACGGCTCAACGTGGGGCGCGTCCCCGGCCTGGCCGCAGCCAGCATGACCGCGCCGGTTCAGGTGCGCTTCATTCTCATTACGGTCGATGCCACCGAGGTCAAGGATGGGGCAACGGCCCCCAATGGCTATGGCCCGCCGGAGTCACTGAGCGACGGGCGCAAAGTCGCCTACAAGGCGCTGTATGCCGTCGTGCCGTCCACGGGCAAAGTATTCCTTGTCAAAGGCTACGACGCCAGCCACCTGCTGACGCCGGTCTCCTTTGAACTGCTCCCGGATGGTCCAGTCCAGATCGGGCTTAGCCCCTATCCGGCGGGCGCAAAATCACGCCTGGAATTTGATGTGACCGTGCCGGGATTGAATATGATGGGTGTGGAGTATGCCCAGGATGCTACCCTGAACCAAACAGTTCCGGTGCGTACCTTTGGGCGGCTCTACTCCTTTGCCAATATCCCCTCGCTCAGTATCGACGGGGATGCTCTGGAAATTCACATGCTCGTCAACGAGGGCGCGGACTACAATCAGCCGCCGGCCTCCGCCGTGAGCATGAATCTGTACCTAAAGGGCGGCGGGAACCCGATCCCGTTGCCGCTTGTCGTGCAGAACTTCGGCACGGACCCCTGCAAAGGCGTTCCCAAAGAGCGCTTTGTGGCTAAGCTGAACGCGGCCTACCAGACGTTGCCGCCCGGCCACCACAAGATCGAGATCCAGTTGAATGACAACCTGATCCAGTTGCAGCGCCAAATATTCCTTCAAGTTGACGCTCCGCCCGATTGGTTTTTGAACAGTCAATACAAGAACCGGCGCGTGGTCTGGAGTGCCAGCAAGACCTCTCTGTATGCCACCCGCTATGGGGCAAGCGACGACACGACCGTACCCGGCGATCTGCAGATCGCCCCTCCCCCGGAGGCTCCACCACCGGAGAACCTGCATGTGGACAACGCCAGCGGGTTGGACAGCCGAGTGTTGCAGACCCTCACCCCCTCTGGCCCCGGTGCGGTTGCTCAGCCCACCCAAAGCCGGGCAAAAGCTTGGAACAACAACCTGGGGAGCACCAACGTCCAGAGATCTGCGGACGATGCCAGCGCCAGCTTGTGGCCCACGGTCCGGGATGAACGTAGCGCGCTCACCCCGCCCATCAACACCTGCACGCCAGGCCCCTTTGTCCAGTGTATCGGCCCGACCCATACCGTCATACCCAGGAAGGAGATGGCGCTCTTCCCACCCATCCTGTGGGGCATCCCACCGATCGCCGATGTAAAAATCGCCGGTTCGCTGGCCTACGAGGCGGGCGTGGATGTCACCGGCATGGTGCGTCTGAAAGACGACACCCCAGAGGTCCAGGTCACGGTCTGGCCCTATGCCAGAGTCAGCGTCGCCATCGACGTTGCGGGTGAGATTCTGGCCGGGTTGATCGGACGGCTGGGTGTCAACACCAGCGGCAACGTACACGCTGATGTGCCCGTGACCTTCAGCACGGCGGGCAAGAGCGATCTGGAGGCCTGTTTCCGCTGGTTCATCCACATGCGCATCTATGCCCAGGGCCTCTGCGTCCCCTTTACGGATATCTGCGCGGCTGACGAGACCCTGGACGAGCGCAACCTGCTGGACGGGCGCGAGCCCTCCAGCCAGTTCTGTAATGGTCTGCCCCTGGCCGCTGCGGGGGCAGCCTGGGAAACGGCTACGCTTGCCCCCCTGCCGCCCAACGCCAATCCGGCGATTGCCAGCGATGGGGTACACATGCTGGCGATCTGGAACGCGCCCAGCAACGACCTGGTCTACAGCGTCTTCGACGGCAACGACTGGGGTGCGCCCCAAGCCATTGCCTCCGGCCGCATCGCAGAACGCCCCGCGGTGGTCTTCTACGATGTCAACCACGCAGTGGCCGTCTGGAACGGCAGCGATCTGGTAGCCCCGGCCAGCGGTCTTACCCTGGACCAGATGCTGGCCCATCAAGTGCTGGAATATGCGTTGTGGGACGGTGTGGCGTGGAGCGCGCCCGCTCGCCTGGCTCCGGCCAGCGTGCGG
>JBGSPW010000264.1:0-4470 GCA_041738395.1 Thermoflexales bacterium | reverse complement strand
GCGCCTTCGCCGCACACAACTGGGATCAGCGCGTGCCGGTGGGCGGCACCGAAGAAGTGGCCGAGGTCGCCTGTGCGTTTAACGACATGGCCGATGCGCTGCAGCAGGCTGAAACCCTGCGCCGTAACTTGATGGCCGACGTGGCCCACGAGCTGCGCACGCCCTTGACGGTGCTACAAGGCAATCTGCGCGCGATGCTGGACGGCGTCTATCCGTTGGAGCGCGGCGAGATTGCGACGTTGTACGATGAGACGCGCTTGCTCAATCGGCTGGTGGATGATTTGCGCGAGTTGGCGCTGGCGGAAGCAGGGCAGTTGAAGTTGAATCTACAGCCGATCGATCTGGCGTTACTCATTCAATCGACCGTGACGAATTTTAGGCCGGTGGCCGAAGAGCGCAGCCTCACGTTGGACGCGAAGATCGATCGGGCCGTTGAGGTGCGCGCGGATTCCGATCGCGTGGCGCAGGTGCTGCGTAATCTCATCGCCAATGCGTTGTGGCACACGCCGCCGCAGGGACACATCACCGTTGAACTTGTGACGGTCCAGCATCCTGAGCGGAATCGCGTGTGTGCTTCGACTTCATTGCATTCCGCTCAGCGTGCGCGCGCTGAGGTCGAAGGAGCGAGTGGAGATCAGATCTGCGTCAGCGTGAGCGATACTGGCGAAGGCATCGCGCCGGAAAATATGCCGCACGTCTTCGATCGCTTCTATCGCGCGGACAAATCACGCACGCGTTACACCGGCGGCAGCGGGCTGGGCCTCGCCATCGCGAAGTCATTGATTGAAGCGATGGGCGGGCAGATCGGCGTGGAGAGCGAGTTGGGCATAGGCAGCCGCTTCTGGTTCACACTGCCGCGCGTTGAATAACACCTCACTCGTGGGCGCGTTGATCAACTTCAAGCGTTGGTATGGGTAGAAATGGACAACGGCGAGTCATGAGGCTCGCCGTGGTCGTTGGTGTCGATCAGAGGGCTTCCTCGTGAGTACCGTAGTTGTCAAGATGGAAAATGGGCGTATCCGCTACTATTTTTGACTTCTATCCTAACTTCTCGCTACACACAATGAGCGGAAGGGGGTCTTCGGTCAACTGGAGGCTCTTGCGTTCCAGCCAGTCTTTCATGTTGTGTTGATAGTAGATGTCGGTCAGTTTCTTGAACAGAATCTTGCCGGCAATGGCATCGCGGCGCAGGCGATTGAGTTCGCGGTTGACGGCTTCGGTGGTCGAGGCACGAAAGGCTTTTTCCAGTATATTGATCTGTGCCTTTACATCTTCATCTTCGGTCGCACCAAAGAACACGCGCAGCTCGCGGAGCACGTAGCGTTGACCCTGCCGCAGCGCCAGGGTGTGCTTCATCTCGGCCTGACGGCTGCGCGCTTCTTCTGCAAACTGATGCTTGACCTTCATCACGGCGGCGTTGTAGTCGGGGGGCAACGGCTGCGCAGGCGTATCGGGCGCGCATTTGATCGTGCCCAGCACGCGCGGGATGTCACGCGAAACGATCGCGCCGTGCTCGTCGAGTAAATACAATTGCTGGTAGGCTCCGGCCTGGCAGAAGACATAGAGCCCCGGCTGTTTAGCGGCTTTGCCGGTACGCAGCCCGTCGCTTAGATTAGCAATGCGTTCAAATTCGGCCGGCTGCTCGGCCCGCAACTGCCGCATGAATTCCTCGGCTTCGTTCAGATCGAGATAGTCTTCTTCCTCTTCAAATTGGCCGAGCTGCTTGCCGTCTTTCTCGTAGATGGCATACATCGCCTCGCGGTTCAAGCGTTCAGTAGGATCGAGAATCTGCGCGTCCTCGCCGATGGTGTCTTGAATCTCTTGAATGCGGCGGGCGAGTTTTTCGTGCAGACCCAGGTTGCGTTCCAGTTCGGTTTCCGGCAGAAAGTTGAAACCGTGCACCACGTCATGTTCTGCGCCGATACGGTCGATGCGGCCAAAGCGCTGAATGAGCCGCACCGGATTCCAGTGCAGATCGTAATTGATGACCTTGTCGCAGTCCTGCATGTTCAGGCCTTCCGACAAGACATCCGTAGCGATGACGGTATTGAGTTCCACTTCGCCCGACTGAAAGCGATATTCAGGATTGGCCTTGGGTGCGAAGCGGCCTACGACACGATCTTTGCTCTTGTCGCCACTGTAGATCACGTCGATGTCGGCGCGCGCGTCGAGGGGGTTCAAGTTTTCGTACAGATAGCGGGCGGTATCGGCATACTGCGTGAAGATGAGGCGCTTGCCGGTCTTTAGCGGCTGGCGCTTGAGATACTTTAACAGCTCCTGTAGCTTGGCGTCCTGATCGGGCGTGATGGGTTCGACGGATTTCAGAATCCGCTTGAGTAACTTGATGTCGTGCTCGACGTGAGCGCGCAGCCGGGGCACGTCGAAATCGTCGGCCTTATAGCGCGTGGGGAGTCGGCTCAGGGCCTCGGTAATATCGGCTTCTTCGGCCTGATTCGGTTCATACAAAATGGACTGCGCATCTTCACCGGCAGGCACCAGGCCCGCATCCAGCGCCGTCAGGAAGCGTTGATGCACGAGGATCATGCGCTGGATGGTTTCACGAAAGGCGTAGACGCTGGATTCAAAGCGTTTGAACAACATGACGCGAATGAGGCCGCGCAAATTGATGCCCGCCCGGTGCAATTCGTTATAGGGACGCTTATTCTGCTTCTCCGGTTTAACGTAGTGCCACAAGCCATAGCGGGCATAGGTCAACACATTGGGCGTGGGCTGATCGGGTTGGTGACGATGATAGAGACCAAAGTAGCCGCGCAGCTGTTGATAGAAGCCCTGGTAGGTCGCTTCAATGCTGTACTCGATCGTATGCAGTTCACGCCGGGGGAAGAACTGTTCACGCCCGGCCACCATGACGTAGGCGCGGCGGGTGCCTTCGAGGTATTCTTGAAAGCGGGCTTGATCGAGCGGTTGATGCGTTTCGGCGTCGAAGCCATACCAGCGAATGATGTGATTGCGCGTGCGGCGGATGAGGATGTTGACCAGCAGCGCCGGCAGGGTGCGTTCCTGCGTTTCGATCAACTTGAAATAGGCCTTGAGATCGGGCGGGTCAATCGGCAGCGTGGTCACATCATCCGTGTGAAATAACTTAATCTGATGATACACGTCCCACGCGCTGTTGTTGCGGGGCGTGGCGGTGAGCAGGCAGCACTTGCGGCCCGTAGCCAGGAAGGTCTGCAAGACTTTGTAACGCTGCGAACTGGGATGCCGGAAGTTGTGGCTTTCGTCGATGAGGACAAAGTCGCGGTCGCGGTATTTGACCTCGTTGAGCAGGAAGTCCACGCGCCCGGCCTCATCTTCTTTTAACAGCGCCATCGACAGGACGCGCGCGTTCAGGTGATAGACTTCATTGTAGCGTTCCCACATCTCCACCAGCGGCTTCGGGCAGATGATGAGTGGGCGGACGCGTTCGACCCGTTCAAAATGTTTGACGATGGCCGCACCGATGTAGCTCTTGCCCAGACCCACCACATCAGCCACGAAGGCACCGCCATAGTCGCGGATGATTTGCACCGCCTGTTTGACCGCGACTTTCTGGAAGTCGGCCAGACGCAGGATGATCTCGTCATCCAACAATGGCTCGGCCGCCCCTTCCAGTCGATCTTTGACCAGCATGTAGAGTGTCTTCAAATAAATATCGTAGGGCGACACCTGCGCGACCGCCCATGATCGTTTGATTTCCTGCATCAACGCGAGATCGAAATCTTCTGACTCATTCCAGAGATCATCAAACCACTGTGACAGCGCGGCGTGATTGTCATTACCGGCCACCACCACGTTGAGTTCGGTGTTGTGGCTGACCCCGGACAGAGTGAAGTTGGACGAGCCGACGACGGCGATGCCTTTTTCGTAACGCTCGATGGCGGGCTTGCCAAACATATCTGGCAGCAGCGCATAGTTAAAGATATAAGCCTTAGCGTGCAGGCGGCCTTTGGTGTAGATGCGAACTTTCAACCGCTTCTCTTCGATGAGCTGCACCAACAGTTTGATCAATTGCTCGCCTGCGTCAGTCTGATCCATCAAGGCCACGCCCGCGCGTACATTCTCGGTGGTTTCGCCCGCCATGCGCCGTGCTTCGGTTTGTTTGCGATAGGTCTGTCCTTCGATGGCTTCTGCCACACGCTCTAAGCGTTGATAGCCTTCCGCAATCTGTTCCATTGTTTCTTTATTGCTAGTATTGCCGATGAGCAGGCGTTGTGTTAAGCTGAAAGGTGTCGCTTTTCAGAGTCCTATTTGGAAAGCGTGTTTGGGTAATAATTGCTGCGGCACTAGCCTCAGTAGGCGGTGTGGATAAGTGGGCAGCGCTGTTGGCTTTCCACTTATCCACACCGCGGTCGCCCACTTCTGCGCGCTTCTAACAGGACCCGAGAGGAGCCCTGATCATGTCGAAACCTGAAAGTCGTCGGCGCCTAACCGCCGCCCGCAAATTCGAATTGTACCTGGCCACCCGTGCGC
>JBGSPW010000261.1:0-20959 GCA_041738395.1 Thermoflexales bacterium | reverse complement strand
GATGCTTTGTGGTGAACGCCGTTCATGGGGTCTGTTTAGTTAGCGCTCGTCAACCGCGTCCTCGCGGTTGACCCGCCCGCGACGCCTAGCGGGCCACCGGCGCGTTGCGCCGGGTATGGCCGGGACGCGGGCTTGGAGCCTTATCTTAACAGGATTGCTCCTAACCGCCGCAATACTGATCTGAAAATGCTCGCAGCCCTCGTCCCGAGGGCGTTCCCCGCAGACGGTGCGCGAGCGCGGAGCGTTTTGATGCTTTGTGGTGAACGCCGTTCATGGGGTCTGTTTAGTTAGCGCTCGTCAACCGCGTCCTCGCGGTTGACCCGCTCGCGGGGACGCGGGCTTGGAGCCTTATCTTAACAGGATTGCTCCTGACCGATCGCAACCTGTCGCTTCTACTGTGCCATGAGGTGACGTTCCAGACAATGGCACATTTGGCCCACTGAGTCACCGAGAAACCGGGTTTCTCCATTTTACTTGATGACACCATCGAGAAAGCTTGAAGGCGAAGTATCCGCTCAGTGTGCAAGCCCCGGCCAGCACGGCGTATGATTACTACAATCCGGATCCCGCGGGTGAGGCGCAGCCGCTGGTGTTGACGGTGACACAGTAAGACGCAGAATCGCAGAAACCGGGTTTCCCCGTTCTTGATGGCGTGAAGGGTCAAGATGGAGAAACCCGGTTTCTTCTATCCCGCAAAATGGTATACTCCCCCGCATGCCCGAACTTCCCGAACTCGAAGTGGTAAAAGAGGTCTTACAGCGTCGCGTGGTGGGCCACACCATCGAGGGTGTGCAGTCAATTGGTGGCGGCAGTGCCATCATCGTTCGATCGCTCACCCAGCAGCGCCTGGAAGAAGCGGTGACTGGGGCAGAGATCGAAAATGTTGCGCGGCGCGGCAAGTTCCTCATCTTCAATCTCAAGCCAGCGGTACAAGACTCACGCTTATTCCTCGCACTCAATCCCAAACTCACCGGCCGCTTGCAACTGGCGCAGCCCACAGAAAAGAAGATGCCCAAGACCCATCTGATCTTTTCGCTCTCTAGCGGCGAGCAGCTGCGCTACGTCGATCAACGCACGATGGGGCAGTTGTATCTCGCGGCTGATCTGTCGCAAGTGCCCGATTACGCCACGTTAGGCCCGGAGCCGTTCGATGTTTCGCTGGAAGAATTTCGAGAGCGGCTCAAGCCCTATCGCGGCGAGATCAAAGGTGTGCTCACGCGCGGTGAATTCATCGCCGGGATCGGCAATGCTTACGCCGATGAGATTCTGTGGGCGGCGCGGCTGCATCCCTATCGTAAGCGCACCACCCTGACGCGTGAAGAGATCGATCGGTTGTATGCGGCCATGCAGTCCGTGCTGCGCGAAGCGATCGACAAGGTCCGCGTGGAGATGGGCGAGGCCATTCACCTCAAGCCGCGCGACTTTATGGCCGTGCACATGAAGAGCGGCGAGCCGTGCCCGCGCTGCGGCATGCCCATCTCGCTAGTCGGCGCGAATCAACGCATCACCAACTTTTGCCGTACGTGCCAGCCGGGCGGGTTGATCAAAGGAATGTGATGAAACCTCGCCATTACTCCACCGCTCAAGTCGCCCGTGAAGTGGGCGTGCATCCCAACACCGTTCGCATGTACGAAGTGTGGGGCTTCCTGCCGCCCATTCCGCGCGCGCCCAACGGCTATCGTCTCTATACCGAATTCCACATCGATCAAATGCGGCTGGCGCGCACGGCGCTGCACGGCGGTTGGCCGGGCCGTAACATCCGCGCATCGGCGTTGACGCTGGTGCGCCGATCGGCGTCCGGCGATCTGGGCGGCGCGCTCGAACAATCTTTTCGCCATCTGGCCCTGGTGCAGGCCGAACGCGCACAGGCTGAAGCCGCAGCGAGTTTGCTCGAGCGCTGGGCGCAGGGCGCGGCGATCGATACTACGGCTAAGCCGCTGCGCATCAAGGACGCGGCGAAGTTATTGGGCGTCACCTCGGATATGCTGCGCAACTGGGAACGCAACGGCCTGCTCAAAGTGCCGCGCGACAAACACAGCGGCTATCGGCACTATGGGGCCGCCGATCTCGATCGGGTACGGGTGATTCGCACCTTGTCGCGCGCGGGCTACAGCGTCATGGCCATCCTCCGCATGCTGCGCCGCCTCGATGCGGGTGAGCGCGACAACTTGCGGAAAGCGCTCGACACCCCCGATCCACACGAAGATGTATTCACCGCGGCCGATCAATGGCTCTCCGCGCTGCAATCCTACGAACAGCGCGCGAATGAGATGATCGCCCAACTCGAAGCGATGATCCGTAAGAAGCGCAAGAAATAAGCCGATTACTTCTTTGATGAGTTAGTCGCCGCAGAGGTGGATGATGAAGGTCAACAAACGCGCTGTCATGGTGTTTCTAGCGACCATTCTTCTTGCCGCTTGCCAGCCGGAAGAATCGCGTGGATGCTTCCTTCCTCCACAAGGATTCTCAGAGTCTGATTTGGTTGGCACCTGGGGTGGTGGTATAGAAGATGCAGGGGATTCTCAAGTCATCATCCGAAGCGATGGCCAATATAAGCAAATCATAAACATCGAGCGGACGGGATTTAAGTATGACAGCGACTGGCGGACGTGGCGGGTGATTTACTCCGAACAAGGCATGCCTTATCTGCATTTGGAAGGGTTCCTAATGTGCGCTTACTGGGAGCAGGTGAACTGCAACACAGGACAGACGGGTATTGAACCGTTTGCACCTGGTGATACAAAAGACCCTTATAGCAATTTAACCTACTGGTATGATGGTTGTCAGGAAGAATGGGTGAACACGCCCGGCGAAGGAGTGTTTATGGTATGGGGTGTACCGCGCGCTTCCATCATGCCCATACGTGGGATCGAGCTCATCCCACTAAGAAAAACCACTGACGGAGGCTCCGGTACAACGTACGAATTGCATTAGCCAATACAAACGCCAACGCCATGATCGCTCAACTGGAAGCGATGATCCGTAAGAAGCGAAAGAAGTGAACGACTGATCCTGTCCACTTGACCAGGATCACAACTCCCCCGGCGATGGGGGAGTTTTTGTTTGACAGCGCGTAAGATGTAAGCGTCTTAATTCTAACCCACAATCTATCTTTGGTTAGACGACATCACCCCTGGGTTACGAGTATCATGCACTCATCAGTATTGGAAACAAGAACAATTGACGCGATCGCCATCGACACAAACGACTGCTGTCTGAGGTTCGTCGGTCAAGTGTCGGCGCAAGTGCTGGGATAACTTGCTGAAAAGGTGGAAAATGCTAAGCATGGCTCGTGTCGGACGCAGACCCTGGCACTGCCCGCCAGGGCAAGTGTAAACGCTGATGTGCGCTGATTTTCTCTTCCGATCTGCGAAAATCTGCGTGAATCTGCATCCAAAAATCTTTGCGACTGTGACAGTTTTTGTGTACGGTAAAAAGTCCATGTCAAATGTTGCGGCAACTAACCAGCGGGAACAACCTGAAGGCAGTAATTGATAGGAAATTGTTAGCCAGTCGTTAAGCCAATCCGAACCCTTAATCCTATACTGAAACCTGTCACAAAGTTTAGCGGAATGCAAAAGGATACACTGCCATGTCATCACGTTCAACTGCCTTGATTATCGGCGCCGGACTCGGCGGCATTGCCACCGCGGCGCGTCTGGCACGCCAGGGTTACCGCGTGACCGTCCTCGAACAAAACGCCCGGCCCGGCGGGCGCTGCGATCAACTCGTGCGCGACGGCCATCGCTTCGATCTGGGACCGACGTTGTTTTTGATGCCCGAAGTCTTTGCCGAAACCTACGCAGCGCTCGGCGTGCGGATGGAAGAGCAGCTCGACCTGCGCCGGATCGATCCCACCTATCGCGTGCGCTTCGACGACGGTTTGACGTTGTCGCTTACGTCCGATCTGAATTCGCTGCAAGCTCAGCTGGAAGCGGTCGAGCCGGGCGCGTTTGGCGGCCTGCTGCGCTATCTCGACGAGGGCCGTGTCAACTATCACACTTCGCTGCAGCGCTTCGTGGGCCGCAATTTTTACAATCTGGCGCAGTACTTCAGCCCGGCCAATCTGCCGTTGCTGTTCAAACTCAAAGCGCTGGTCAAGCACTACCACAACATCGGCCACTACTTCGACGATCCACATCTGAAGGCTGCGTTCACCTTCCAGAACATGTATCTGGGCCTCAGCCCGTATGATGCGCCCGCGACTTATTCATTGCTGCAATATACCGAGCTGGCCGGCGGGGTGTGGTTCCCCATGGGTGGCTTATACAGCGTCGTCGAGAACCTCGCTTCGATCGCGACATCACTGGGCGTGCGCTTTGAATACAACACCCCGGTCAAACAGATCGAAGTCGATGGGCGGCGCGCCACGGGCGTCATCCTGAGCGATGGCTCGCGCCGGACCGCCGATGTGATCGTCGCCAATGCCGATCTGCCCTACGTCTATCGGCAGCTGCTGCCCGATCGGGCCGCAGCCGATCGGTTGGAGAAGCTTCAGTACACCTGTTCGGCCATCATGTTTTACTGGGCCACCGATCGCGTCTATCCGCAGCTGGATACGCACAACGTCTTCTTGTCGGGCGACTACCGCGACAGCTTTGATCGCATCTTCCACGATCACACGCTGCCCGATCAACCGAGTTTCTACGTTCATGCGCCCGCCCGCGTCGATGCCGCTGCGGCGCCTGAGGGCCAGGATACTTTGTTCGTGCTCGTGCCCGTCGGTCACATCGACGATCAGGCCGCGCAGGACTGGGACACTTTAACAGCGCAGGCGCGCTCATTCGTCATCCGGCGACTGGCTGAACTTGGCGTCGATGATATCGATCAACACTTGAAGTATGAAGTGACTTACACGCCGCGTGAATGGATGAACATCTACAATCTGGCGAAGGGCGCGGCCTTTGGCTTGAGTCACAATTTCTGGCAAGTCGGCTATCTGCGCCCGCACAATCGTCACGCGCGCTATCGCAACCTGTACTTCGTCGGGTCGAGCACACATCCCGGCGCGGGTCTGCCGATGGCGCTGCTCTCGGCGCGCTTGACCACCGAGCGCATTCTGAAAGAGGTCGGTGTGACGCGTCCGGTCTTTACGCCCACTGCTCAATTGAACTGGGTTGAACCATCATGATTCAAACACACACCTGGGAACCGCTGCTGCTGTCGCACGCGCTTGAGGCGTGGCAGTCGATCACGATTGCCGCGCCGCAGTCGTTGGCTGATCGTGTGCTGCTCGATCGCGCTTACGCGCACTGCGCGCGAATCACGGCCCACCACAGCCGATCGTTTTATCGCGCTTCGAGTTTTCTTCCGCGCGAAAAGCGTCGTGCAGTGCGCGCCCTGTACGCTTTTTGCCGCGTCACCGACGACATCGTCGATTGTCCTGAGTGCGATGCCCGGCACGATCTGAATGAGTGGCGTCACGTCGCTTTAGCTGCCGAACCTCCGATCGATGATCTCATCGCTATCGCGTGGGCCGATGTGCGGCAGCGCTATCACATTCCGCAGCGCCTGGCGGAACAGCTCATCGATGGCGTGGCGCGCGATCTTGATCAAACGCGCTACGCCACCTTCGCTGAGCTGACCGAGTACGCCTATGGCGTGGCTTCGACGGTCGGCTTGATGAGCATGCGCATCATCGGCTATCGCAGTGCGGCCGCCATTCCGTATGCGATCAAATTGGGCGTGGCGTTGCAGCTCACCAACATCCTGCGCGATGTCGGCGAAGATTGGCGCGCGGGCCGCGTGTATCTGCCTGCCGCAGAACTGGCGGCGTTCGGCTTATCCGAAGCGGATGTGGCGCGCGGGCAGGTGGATGATCGCTGGCGCGCCTTCATGCGCTTTCAGATCGAACGCAATCGCCGTTTGTATGCGGAAGCCTGGCCGGGAATTGATCTATTGAATGCAGATGGTCGCTTCGCCATTGCGGCGGCCGGTGAGCTGTATCGCCGCATTCTGGACGACATCGAAGGCCATGACTACGATGTGTTCGTGCGCCGCGCGCACGTGAGCGCACCGCGCAAAATGCTGGGTTTGTTCGACCTGTGGTGGAACTCTCAGAGGATTTCATGACGCCCTACGATTTCATCATCGCCGGAGCCGGGCTGGCCGGGTTGAGTCTGGCCATGCATTTGATCGACAGCCCGCTGCGCGATCGATCGATCTTGATCGTCGATCACGATCCGAAAGAGCGGAACGATCGCACGTGGAGTTATTGGTCCGATCGGCCCACGCTCTTCGACGGCATTGCCTGCCGCACGTGGGATCAACTGCATCTGGCGGGACTCAACGGCGAGCTGCGCGTGCCCCTGCGCCGTTATCGCTATCGCACCATTCGCGGCAGCGATTTCTACGCGCACGCGCGACGAGAACTGGCACAGCATCCAAACGTGACGTGGCTGCGCGGCAAGGTTGAGGCCAGCGAAGACAGCGGTGACGCCGCGCGCGTGATCATCAACCATGAAGCGGTGACGGGCCGCTGGGTGTTCGACAGCCTCCCGCGACACGCCCCGATCGACGATCGCTATCATCAGCTCAATCTGCATTTCAAAGGCTGGGAGATCGAAACAGCCCGATCGGCTTTCGATCCGGGTGCGGCTACCTTCCTCGATTTTCGCACGCCGCAAAACGGGGCGACACGCTTCTTCTACGTGCTGCCCTTCGACGAACGGCATGCGCTGGTGGAATACACGCTGTTTTCAGCGCTGCCGCTGCTGTCGCGCGAATACGAACAGGCGAGGCAGGTTTATCTGCGCGACGTGCTGAAGATTGACGAGTATCACATTACGCGACAGGAAAGCGGTGTGATCCCGATCACGGATCAACCGTATCCGCGGCGTCTCGGCGGGCGCGTGATGTCGATCGGAATGCGCGGCGGCCGCATCAAGCCCTCGACGGGTTTTGCGTTCATGCGCGTGCAGTCCGACTCAGCGGCGATCGTCCAGTCGCTGCTCAAACACAATCAACCCTTTGAGGTGCCGGAAGATTCAGCGCGTTACCGGCTGTATGACTCAATGCTGCTGGATATCATGGAGCGCGAACCGGAGCGGATTCAGTCGATCTTCGCGGCGTTGTTCAAGCACAACTCGATCGAGCACGTGTTGAGTTTTTTGGACGAGCAAGCTTCACTGGCGCAGAATGTGCACATGTTTGCCACGCTGCCGCCGCTGCCGTTCTTGCAAGCGCTGACGCGCGTGGGTACTTCGAAAGAGCGCGTGGTGGAGACAGCGTAGCAGAAACCGGGCCGCAGCATCTCGATCGTGCGCGTCACGAAGCGTTGAACTTTTCTGGTTTGGTCGTGTGGCTTTATTCTCCCCCTCTCCTGAACGGTGCTGTTTCAGTTCAGGAGAGGAGGCTGGGGGGTGAGGCCTACCATTTATTATACGAATTGCTCATCCCGCGATATTCGATGAACGGCTCGTTGATGATCTTCGCGGCCAGCGCGATCTGGCACGATTCTTCCAGCGTGGACGACCAGTGGAATGCCTCGTCCAACGTCTGCCCGGTGGCAAAGCTGCCGTGCCCGCGCAAGAAAACGATCTTGTACGATTGCAACGTGGTGGCCAGGTTCTTCGCCATCTCGGGCGTGCCCGAGGCAAACTCTTCCCAGATCACCGGCACTTTCTTCAGCAGATACGAGGCCTCATTATCGATCGGGACGATCTCGTCGCGCGAGAGCGAAAAGGCGATGGCCGTGCGGGGATGGCAGTGCACGATGGCCAGCGCCGGCGTCATCTGATAGATCGTGCGGTGGATCAGCAGCTCGGACGAGGCCAGCGCCACGCCGCTGTCGTTTTTCTCGATCTGCGTCTCGATCAGATCGTGCGGCTTCAACCGCCCCAGCTGCGCGCCGCGCCGTTTGATGATGACTCGGTCGCCGAGGCGCACGCTGATGTTGCCGCCGTGCGAGCTGATCATGTTGCTGTCAAACAGGTCGCGGCCGATTTCGCAGAATTGTTGATAGATGCGTTCGTCAATCATAATAGGCTCCATAAATAGTCGTCATTGCGAGGAGCGTTGCGCCAAGCGCGCCCCCGCCGCGCAGCGGCGGATAGGGCGTGTGCGACGAAGCAATCCCCTAATGGTGAAGGGAGATTGCTTCGCATCCTTCGACTTCCTCTTCGCTTTGCTCAGAGTCCGCTCACGCCGTATCCGCGAAGCGGCGGCGCGCTAGGCGGGATGCTCGCAATGACGTCGTTCTTAAACTAGACTGTAACACCAACCAGATCCGCTAATTGCAGATCCGCCAACTTCTTGTCTTTCGGCACGCCCTGTTCGTCCCAGCCGCGCCCGCGATAGTATTCCTTCAGCATCGGCTCCAGCTTGCTAACCCAACCCTTGCTCGGCCCTGCGGCGACCGCTTCATTCAACAGGCGGGGCGGCAACGTGTCATCGGCGCGCGTAAAGCCTTCGCGCAGATTGTACATCCGTTCCACGTTCCACACCCGTTCGCCCACTTTGATCAGATCGCCCGTAGCATACTTCACGCCCGTCACGGCTGAGAGCACCCGCGCAAAATATTCGTCGGCCACGCCCATGTTGGTGAACTTACAGATCACCAGCGAATCGATGGCGGCCGATGAATTCTGATGCAGGATCACGAAGCTCGATTTGCCCTGTACCTGGAAGCGATCGATCAACTTCGGCAGGCCGAGCACTTCGAGGCCGAGCATGTTGCCGCGCATGTGGCACGCGCCGCGATTCGAGGTGGCATACAGCAACCCTTGCCCCTGCATGCCGCGCGGATCATACGCCGGCATCTCCAACCCCTTCACGCTCATCGAGAGTTCGGGCACGCCGTATTTGGTTGCAAAGCGCAGACTGCCGTCGGTCAGCTCAGCGCCCAGCCCGCGCCGATAGCCCATATCTTCCAACGTCGAGGCCAGCAAGTCGGCGCGGCCGAAGCGCAGATCGCTATCGAGCTGGCCGCGCTCAGTCAATTCCATCGCGCAGGCGATGGTCGATCCGGCTGAGATCGTATCCAGCCCCAGATCGTTGCAGATGGCGTTCGCTTCGATGATGGCGGCCAGATCGTCGATACCGCACGAAGCGCCGAAGGCCCACGTTGTCTCGTACTCCGGCCCTTCACCTTCCACCTTGTCGGTCTTGCTGATGCGCGTACAACCGATCGGGCAGGCCAAGCACGACGCATTCTTGACGAGATACTTGTCTGTCAGCTCTTCGCCGGAGATCGCTTCCGCATTCTCAAACTGGCTCTGCTGATAATTGCGCGTGGGCAGCGCCCCGATGTTGTTGACGATGTTCATCATCACCACGGTGCCGAATTCCGGCAGGGCTTGACTCGTCAACGGGCTGGCCCGCAGCAACTTGCGCGTTTCATACAGCATGAACTTGAACTGCTCTTGATCCTCGATGTCGGGCCGCTGTTTGCCTTCGACGACGATGGCCTTGAGGTTCTTGCTGCCCATCACCGCGCCTGGGCCGCCGCGCGCCAGCGATCGTTCGCCGTCGTTCATGATCGCTGCGATGCGGCTGAGGTTCTCACCCGCCGGACCGATGCACAAGACGTTGCGCTTGTTGTTGTTCTGGCCCAGCGCCTTGGTCGTTTCGCGCACGCGCTTGCCCCACAATGCGGTGGCATCTTTGATCTCAATACCCGCCGGGGTGATTTCGATGGTCACCGGTTTCTCCGCTCGACCGCGCACGATGAGCGCATCGTAGCCCGTCTTCTTGAACTGCATGCCCCAGAAGCCGCCGGAGTTGGCGTCGAGGACGGTGCCCGTCAGCGGACTCTTCGTCGTAACCGAGAAGCGATTGCTGGTTTGATAGCCGGTCGCCGTTAACGGGCCGTTCGTGAAGATCAATACGTTCTCCGGCGACAACGCATCGATACCGGGGCCGACTTCATCCCACAACATCCGCGCGCCGAGGCCGCGTCCGCCCAGAAACAGGTGCGCCATTTTCTCATCCAGCGGATGTGTCTTAATCGCGCCGCTGGTTAAATCAATATCTAGAATTTGTCCTGCCCAACCATTCATCGCCTTCTCCTTGAATTGCTGATCGTTGATTTCTGGTTACTGCTCAGTCTGTGGCGGCGTTGTCATTCCCGCGTGCCTGTGGCGGGAATCCAGAGGCCGTGCCAGCCGCGAATCTGGATGCCCGACAGAAGCGTTCGGGCATGACGGCTGAGCAGTAACGATTTCTGATTGCTGATTACCCTGCCACTCATGCCTTACGTTTTACGCTTTACGTTTCACACCCTCTTCGCCAACACTTTCTTCTCATACGCGCGCACTTCATCCATGAAGCGCAAACCAACAGGTACATCTTGCTTCAGGCAATGATAGTCCCACACCGCGCCAAACGGCAAGCCTTTGATCTCTTCCAGCAGCGCCAACCGTTGTGAATAATCGCCGCTGAGTTCCACTTGCTTCATCAGATCGATCGGTTCGAGCAGCGCCGTCAGCACCGCACGCAGGGTGTTCCGCGCGCCAATCGCGTAGGCGGCCACCCGATTGATACTCGCGTCGAAATAGTCCAAGCCGATGTGCACGCGATTCAGGAATCCGCCGCGCACGATCTCCTGCGCAATCGCCAGTAAATCGTCGTTGTAGATCACCACGTGATCGCTGTCCCAGCGCACGCCCCGGCTGACGTGCAGCAGCAGTTCCGGCACGTACAGCAGCACCGCCGAGATTTTGTCGGCGATGGTTTCGGTGGGATGGAAGTGGCCCGCGTCGAGGGTGAGCAGTATCTGATTGGCGACCGCATAGCCCAGATAGAACTCGTGCGAGCCGACCGTGTAACTTTCCACGCCAAATCCGAACAGCTTGCCCTCGATCGAATCGAGGTTGTATTGCGGATCGATCGGCTCGGCGAGCACTTCATCCAGCGAAGCCTTCAAGCGTTCGCGCGGCGCGCAGCGATCGACCGGCGTGTCCTTGTAGCCATCGGGAATCCAGATGTTGGTCACGCACGGTGTGCCTAGTTCGCAACCGAAGAACTCGCCGATCTGGCGCGAGGCGACGCAGTGCTCGATCCAGAAATCGCGAATGGCTTGGTCTTGATGTGCCAGCGTGAAGCCGCTATCCGCTTTGGGATGTGAGAAGCACGTCGGGTTGAAGTCCAAACCGTGTTTGTTCGCCGCCGCCCAGCTGACCCAATTCGTGAAGTGTTCCGGACGCAGCTCATTGCGATCGACCTTGCGGCCATTCGTCTCGGCGTACATCGCATGCAGGCTCAGTCGATGCGAACCGGGGATCAGGCTGTAGACTTCGTCGAGATCGCGGCGCAATTCGTCGGGTGTGCGCGCCTTGCCGGGATAGTTGCCGGTGGCTGCAATGCCGCCGCTAAGCCCCGTGCCGAAATTCTCGAAGCCGCCCACATCGTCGCCTTGCCAGCAATGCAGGCTGAGTGACACCGCGTTGAGCGTCTTCAAGATTTTATCGGTATCCACATCGAGCAGGGCGTAGCGTTCTTTCGCCGCGCGATAAGCCGATCGGGTTTGAGCGTCGGTTGGATACTTGGTCATGCGATCACCTGTGTAAATCCGTCATTGCGAGGAGCGTTGTGTGCGACGAAGCAATCCCCTTACTTCGCGCTGAGATTGCTTCGCTGGAAAGCGCTCGCAATGACATGACTAAAAAATACTCTGCTCGATATTCCACATCTGGGCAATGGCGCGAATCTCGTCGACGCTGAGTCCTTCGCCTTGCTCGTGATTGACCAGATTCATGTACTCGTAGCGTCCGGCGGTTTCGGCATACTCGATCCGATCGGCCGCGCGCTTCACCGAGACGTCCGAGCGGGCCATGACGCCGTGCTTGCCCCAGATCACAATCCGATGATGCCGCAGCGATTCCAACGTCGCCGCCATCAACTCGCCCGAGCCGGGAACCAGGAACGGCACATGCCCGATGCCTTCCGGCAGCTGCACAATCAACTCGGGCTGCCAGCGCAGCAAGTGCCGATTGAGATACGGCTCGTATTGATAGCGCGGAATGTGGCTGAGATACGTCAGATGGCGCGGCTGCGCGTGCACGACGGCGTGGAAGTTGGTGCCCGAGCGCACGACCTGATCGTGATGCACGGCGAGGTGCGAATTGAACTCACTGGTCAGGCGGGCGAACGACTTGCGCGGCGAGGTGTACAGCCGACCGGTCTTACCGCCTTCGTCGACGGCCACACAGCCGAGATTCGCGGCGGGATCGTCGATGATCTCGCGCAGGCGGCGGCCCGAGCCGGTGACGATGAAAGCGCCGCCCGCCAGCTCCGGCACAGCTTCCGGCAATTCGATCGTCTCAACGATCGGGAAACGGCGGCGCACATCGATCGGCCAGCCGATGTAGATCGAGATGTTTCCGGCCGCGCCTTCGCTCGCTTCGATTTCGGATAAGCGGCGGCCCGCTTCTCCGATTAGGGTCAATAGTTCGTCTAGTTCAGGATAAGGTGCGTCTAACATGGTTTCCTTTCAAGATGCAGGATGCAGGAGGCAAGATGCAGGATGCAAGCGACTGGTATCTTGCTTCATGCCTCTTGCATCAGCGTTTGTAGTTTCTGATATGCCGCGTTCCATCGCTCGGATGCTTGTGGCTCATACGTTTCCGGCTTGAAAGAATGTCGCACGACGGCGCGAGCTTCATTCAGCGATTTGAGATGACCGAGTGCGATGGCTTGCATCAACACATTGCCGATAGCGGTTGCTTCGATGGGGCCGGCGATCACCGATCGGCGCGTGGCATCCGCTGTGAGTTGATTCAGCAAGCGATTCTTAGTTCCGCCGCCGATGATGTGGATCGGCTTCAACCGATAGCCCAACATCTCTTCCAGGCGCTCCAACACCCAGCGGTATTTCAACGCGAGGCTCTCCAACGCGCAGCGCACGATCGCGCCTTTGGTCTGAGGCACGGGCTGCTGCGTGCGAGCGCAATATTTCTGAATGCGGGCGGGCATGTCGCCGGGCTGGAAAAAGTCGTTGCAATCGACATCGATAATGGCCGTGAAGGGTTCGGCTGCGGCGGCGAGCTGCGTGAGGTCGTCGTATGAGAGTTCTTCGCCGGCTCGCGCCCACGCGCGGCGGCATTCCTGCACCAGCCATAGGCCCATGATGTTCTTGGAGAAACGCCATGTGCCGTTGACGCCGCCTTCGTTGGTGAAGTTATACTTCAGGCTCTGCGCATTCACGATCGGGTCGCCGGCTTCCGCGCCCATAATCGACCACGTGCCGGAACTGATCCACGCGAAGTTCTGGTTCTCGGCGGGCACGGCGGCGACGGCTGAGCCGGTGTCATGGCAGGCGGGCGCAATCACCGGCACCCGACCGCAGCCCAGCTCTTCTGCAATTTCCGGCAGCACCTTGCCCAACACGGTGCCGGGTTGAACGACTTCCGGGAAGATGCGTAAAGGAATGCCCAAAGCGTCGAGCAGCGGCTTGGACCAGGCGCACTCACGCGGATTATAGCACTGCGTGGTGGTCGCCATCGTGAACTCACAGGCCTTGCGACCGCTGAGCCAATAGTTGAGCAGATCGGGCGTGGTCAAAAATGTTTCGGCGATTTGCAAGGCGGGTGCCGGCTGCTCCGCCATCGCGAAGAGTTGATACAGCGTGTTCAACTGCATGAATTGGATGCCGGTCAGATCGAAGATGCGCTCACGCGGCAGGCGTTTGAACGATGCTTCCACCAGGCCGTCGGTGCGGCTGTCGCGGTAATGATAGGGATTGCCGAGGAGGGCGCCGGTTCGATCGAGCAGGCCGAAGTCCACGCCCCACGTATCGATGCCGAGGCCGGCGAGCTGCACGTGATGCTTGTGCGTTACAATGTGCAGCGCGGTCTTGATCTCCGACCACAAACGCAGGATGTCCCAATGCAGACCGTCGGGCAGGCGCACCGGCCCGTTGCCGAAGCGATGCACGTCCGTCAGGGTCAGCTGCTCTCCGTCGAGTGTGCCGAGGATCGCGCGTCCGCTTTCCGCGCCGAGGTCGATGGCTAAAAAATTGTGGGGCATAAAGAACTCCATGTTGCGTGATGCGTGGTGCGTGACCTGCCTCTTGCTTCTTGCATCCTGCTTCAGTCCAAATGAAACACTTCTGCCAACTCGATCATGCTCTCATCGGCATGCGCGCCGCTGAGGTTCTCAAAATACGGCGCCATGAAATCCTGCCACTTGGCATTGATCTCTTCCTGGGCCATACCGTCGCGGGCCGCCTGAAAACTATCGGGTGTTTCAAAATAGCCGAAGAGCAGACCGTCTTCACGCGCGAAGATCGAATAGTTGTGCCAGCCGGTGCGGCTCAATGCCTCAAGCATCTCCGGCCAGACGGTTTCATGATGGCGCTTGTACTCTTCCAATTTATCCGCTTTAACTTTGAGTAAGAATCCGACGCGTTTCATGTTTTAATCCTTAGTGCTTCATCCCCGGCCTCTCTCCTGACGATGAATAGTATCTCGTCAGAAGAGGGGAGAAAGACCCGGCTCTCCCTCTCCTGAGTTGGGTACTTTCAACTCAGGAGAGGGGGTTGGGGGGTGAGGTTACCAGTTGAACTTATCGATGTTGTCTTTGTTGTAGATAAACGGCAGGCCCAACAGTACGGTGCCGTCAGCCGCGATGGTGTAGTCGCCCAGCTTGCCGGCGGTGAACTTGTCGCCCGGCTGACCCTTGATCTTGCCGCTGGCGATGGCGTCCGTCGCATAGATCGCCAGGTAGCCCAGGTCACTGGGATTCCACAGCGCAAACTGCGGCGCGGCGCCGCTCTTCACGTACTCGCGCATTTGATTGGGTGTGCCCAACCCCGTGACGTTGACCTTACCGACCAGTTTCGCATCCTGCACGGCGCGGGCTGAAGCTGCAATGCCCACGGTCGTCGGGGCAATGATGACCTTCAGGTTCGGGTACTTCTTGAACAGGCCCTGCGCTTCATTGTAGCTCTTGGTGTCGTCGTCGTCACCATAGACCGTGTCCACCAGTTTGAGCTTGGCATATTCGGGCTTCTTGAGCGCTTCCTTCATCAGGCCGATCCACTCGTTCTGGTTCGGGGCGGTGGAGGTGGCGCTCAAAATAGCGATCTCACCGCCATCGGCGCCAGCCAGCTCGAGCGCCATCTTTAGCTGTACGTCGGCAATGCCCGCTGCTTCCGCTTGATTGATATGGATCGTGCGGCCGCCCGGCGCAATCGCCGAGTCCCAGGTCACGACCGGAATGCCCGCCGCCATGGCGGCTTTGCCGGTGGGAACCAACGCGTCTGAATCATCCGCCGAGATGGCCAGACCGGCTACCTTCTGCGCGATCAACGAATTCAGCAATTGAATCTGCTGGGTCGCGTCCGCGGTCGCCGGGCCCTGATAAGTCACCGTCACGCCGAGTTCTTTGGCCGCTTCCTGTGCGCCGTTGTTGGCGGTGTCGAAATACGGATTGCCCAGGTTCTTGGGAACCAGCACGTAGGTCTTGGCGCCGCCGGCCGGAGCCGCGGGTTGTGCGGCAGCTTGCGTCGGCTGCACAGGCGCGGGTGCGGGGGTGGCCGGTGCACCGCACGCGCTCAGCAATAGGCTGAGTGCCAATACCACGATCAGCAGAGTCATACCACGATGGGTCTTCATGTTCTTGCTCCTTGGTGAGAGTGAATGTTGGACAACCGATCAAGCAACTGAACAGCAGCTACGGGCTTAGCGCGTCTCTCGATTGCTCCACCTCCTTTAACGAATCACGCGACTGCTTCAACTTCGCTGAGAATAGCCTACGACAATGAAAATACCAGCGCGCGCGACCAGAAGAAAAACCAGCCGAACGCCAGCGCGACGACCACACCGAGCGCAACCATCAACCACGTGCGGCGGTTCCAACCCGATTGCTGACTCTGCACGATCTGGGGCAGGTTGGGCAGCAAGATCGAGAGGATCAGCAGAATCCCGATCACAATGCTCTGCACCTGGCCTTGAATGTTCAGCAGGCCCATCCCGAAGCGCATCAGGCCCACCAGCAATAACGCCAGGATCGTTCCGATCATCGTGCCTTTGCCGCCGTTGATGTCGACGCCGCCCAACACCACCGCCGTGATGACGGCCAGTTCCAGGCCCGTGCCGATGTCGGGCCGTGTGCTGCCATAGCGCGAGGCTAACACCAATCCGGCCAGGGCGGCCATCAAACCGGAGACCGTGAAGATGATGACCTTCACACGCGGCACCGAAATGCCCGAATAAATAGCGGCGTCCTGGTTGTTCCCGATCGCATACAGATAACGCCCGAAGGCCGTCTTGTGCAACACCAGGCCGAAGATCACGGCTAGCACGGCAAAGATCACCAGCGAAAACGGAATCGGCGTGCCGGGCAGTGTGCCCTGGCCGAGATAGGTGAATGATTCTGGATAGCCGCGCGCGGCTTGATCGCCCAGCATGACGTAGGCCAGGCCGCGATAGAACGCGAATGTGCCGAGGGTGATCACCAGGGCGGGAACTTTCAAGCGCGAGATCAAATAGCCGTTAAAGAAGCCGGCCCCCGTCCCCAGCAGCAGCGCGGCCCCGGCGGCGATCCAGATATTCAGGCCGTTGTTGAAGAGCAGGCCCATGAACGAGGCCGTCAGGCCCAGCGTCGAAGCGACCGCCAGATCGACGTTGCCGGTGATGATGATGAACACCATCGGCAGCATCATCAGGCCCATTTCGATGAAGTCCGACGAGGCGCGGAACAGATTATCGGTGTTGAGGAAGTACGGCGTCAGCTGGCTGTTCACCATCACGACCAGCAAGATCAAAACTACCAGGAACCATTCCCAGCGCAGGAAGCGCGCGAGGAAAGACTTGTGGAGCGGAGCCAGGCTGATCGACGATGAAATGGCTTTATCGGAGGTGGTCATTTCGCAGAACCTCGAATGGCGGTTTGTTTAATCCGCTGTTGGATCGCCGAATCCGAAATCACGGCCAGCAGGATCAAGAAGCCCTGCACCGCCAGCTGCCAGAACGGCGAGATGCCGGACAGGGTCAATCCATTCTGGATGACGCCTAACAGCAGCGCGCCCAATAACACGCCGGGCACCGTGCCGATACCGCCCATCATGCTGACGCCGCCGATGACCGAAGCGGCCACCGTTTGCAGCTCAAACCCGAGCGCCGTGTTCGTTTGCGCGGCTTCGAAGCGCGAGGCCCACATCACCCCGGCCAGGCCGCAGATGATACCGGCGATGACGTACACCATGAACGTCACGCGCTGCGTGCGGATGCCCGAAATCGTGGCGGCGTCCGGGTTGGTGCCCAGCGCGTAAATATCGCGACCCGGTTGAGTATGGTTGAGGAAGACATAGACAATCGTCGCCACGATGAGGGCCGTGATCACGAGATTGGGCAGGCCCAACGGTACGCCCTTGGCCAGCTGCTTGAAACCGCCCGGCATCTCGAAGGCGTTGATCCAGGTGCCGTTGCTGTAGAGAAAGATCAACCCGCGATAAATGCTCAACGTACCCAGCGTGGCAATGATCGGCGGGACCCGCCCGACCGTGATGATGAGCCCGTTCACACCGCCCAACACGCTGCCCACGGCCATGCCTAAGAGCACGATCAGAACGATCGGGGTTTCGGGATAGGCTTTGAGCAGGAAAGACACCATCATCGCCGTCAACCCCAGCATCGACGCGACGGAGAGATCGATGCCGCGCGTGATGATGATCATGGCCTGCGCCAGCGCCACCATCGCCAGGATCGAGATGTCCAGGAGGATGTCCTTGAAATTGGTGATCGTGAGGAAGTTGGGATTGCGCAGACTGATGAGGACCATCAACAACACGATAAAGCCGATCAGTGCCACCTCACGGAAACGGGCGAGGATTGAGAAAAAGTTGGGTCGTGCCAGGCTTGCTTTGCTCGTCGTCATATTTCTCTCCAACTGACGCTGTTCTCGAGGCTCTCCCTCCGCGTCTTCGCGAAGGGTAGTCATTCCCGCGTAGGCGGGAATCCAGAGTATTGGACGCTGGACACCCGCTCTCGCCCAACGCGCCTCCGCCGCAAAGCGGCGGGAAAGGCGTCGCGGGTGTGACCTATACCGTTTGTGTGGCGGCCAGCATGATTTTTTCCTGCGTGGCCTCGCTGCGCTCGAACAGGCCGGTGACCTTCCCTTCGTGCATCACCAGAATCCGATCGCTCATGCCCAGCACTTCCGGCAATTCCGACGAAATCATCAGGATCGCAATCCCTTCGGCGGCCAGTTCGCTCATCAAGCGATGGACCTCGGCCTTTGTCCCCACGTCGATGCCGCGTGTCGGCTCGTCCAGAATCAAGATGCGCGGCCTGGTCGACAGCCACTTCGCCAGCACGATCTTTTGCTGATTGCCACCCGAGAGTTCGCGCACTTTCTGCCAGACGGTCGTGGCCTTCACCTGCAACTGTGTCGCCGCCTGAAAAGCCGCAGTCTGCGCTTCTTTCTTGTTCAGCCAACCCGCCTTTGTGAAGTGCGGCAGATTCGGCAGGGTGATGTTGTCGGTAATATCCATCGGCGGCACTAAACCATGATGCTGTCGATCCTCCGGCACGAGGGCCAACCCGTGATCCATCGCCTGGCGCGGACTGGTAATGCGCAGCGGCTGCCCTTCAATCTCGATCGTTCCGGCGTGGGCGGGCGCGACGCCGAAGAGCGCCTGGCTGACTTCCGTACGGCCCGCGCCGATCAATCCGGCCATGCCCAGAATCTCGCCTTTGTGCAGATCGAAAGAGACGTCTTCAAAGGAACCCCGGCGCGTCAGGTTCTTCACGCGCAGCACCACTTCGCCCGCGGCTACTTCCTGCTTGGGGAATAGATCGGTGACGGTGCGGCCCACCATCATGCGGATGAGGTCATCCTGCGTGACACCGTCCATCGATCGGGTGTCCACGTAAGCCCCGTCGCGCAGCACTGTCACGCGATCGGCAATCTCGAAGAGTTCTTCCAGACGATGCGAGATGAAGACGATCGCCGTGCCCTTCTCGCGCAAGCGGCGCACAATCTGGAAGAGATCGGCTACCTCGCTGAGGGTCAAGGCCGAGGTGGGTTCGTCCATGATCAAGATGCTGGCATTCACCGATAGGGCGCGCGCAATCTCTACCATCTGCTGTTGCGCGATGCTCAGGTTGCGCGCCTTGGTCTTCAGATTGAGGTGAACGCCCAATGAGCTGAGCAGCTCTTCGGATGCGCGATACATCTTGCGCCAATCGATCAATCCGCCCCGGCGCGTTGGACGGCGGCCCACGAAGATGTTCTCGGCGATATCCAGATCGGGGAACATGCTCAACTCTTGATAGATGGCAGAGATGCCCAGCGTCGTCGCTTCGCGCGGATCAGTCAGATGGATGCGCCGGTCATTCAAATAGATTTCGCCCGTGTCCGGTTGATGGACGCCGGTGATCACTTTCACCAGGGTGGACTTGCCCGCGCCATTCTCGCCCAGCAGGGCATGCACTTCGCCGGGGCGTAATTCCAACTGCACGCCGCGCAGCGCGTGAACGCCGGCAAAACTCTTGCTGATATTGGTCATGCGTAAAATGGATTCGCTCATACGCTCACCGCTCTTAGACCTCACGGGTTTCCAAAACCCGCGAGGTCTTTTCTGCTCTGACAAACGTGTGTTCCATGTAAACCGCAGGCGGCACCGGCTCGCCGCGCAAAATCTTTTGCGCCAGCAGAATCAACTTTTCGCCATATTGTTCCGGAAAATAAGCCGTTGCACCGATGAGGCGCGTGCCGGACCGTTGTAATTCTTCGCGCACCCGCCGATCGGCGCCTTGCCCCACGATGACCACGTCGCCTTCGCGCTGCGCCTGGCGCACGGCCGCCAACACGCCCATGGTCGAGTCGTCGTTGAAGCAAATCACAGCCAGGTGCTGCAAGTTCGGCAGATGCTTCAACGCGTCCAACATCTGCGTTTCGCTCATCTCGCTGGCGTTGCCGCTGTTCAAGCGCACGCGTTTCTCGCCGGGCACTTCGCCGATGATGGCTTGCAGACCTTCGATCTGTCCCTGGATGCGCGAACCGGGCAGCGCGCCCGCGCGGGGCTCTTCGAGCACGATCAACCGATCGATCTGGCCGCCCCACTCGCGCTGGATCCATTCGCCCAAAGCGGTTCCGGCCATATACCCCGATCGATAATTGTCCACTCCGAAGAACGTCGCGCCGATCAGCGGAATATCCACCGCGATCACGGGCAAGTCCGCCTGTCGATAACGTTCCATGATGCGATTGCCCGCGTGCGCGTCGATCTGATATTCGATGACCAAATCGAGACCTTGCTCCACAAATTGATCGGCAATCTCGATCGCCCGATCGGCATTCAACTGGTTATCGGCAATGATCAGATCGATGTTGCCCGCTTCGTGCGCAGCACGCTCAAGGCCGCGCCGGACATCGACGCAGAACGGGCTGTCCTCGGTGAGGTTGGCAAAGCCGAGGCGATAGTGCCGCGTTTCCTGGCCGTGCGGTTGATAAGCCGTGATGGTGCTGTCCGAGCAGACGGTCAACGCCACCGGCGATTGGCGCACTTGCTGCACCCAGGCGGCGTCCAATGCGCTGTCCGTGAAGAGGTGCGTGATCTGATCGAGCCGGGCAAAGGGCGTCAGATCGATCCGCCCGAATTTGCTGGAATCGATCAGCGCCACCACCGATCCGGCCACCTGGATCATCTTGCGCTTCAGCTGCGCCTCGTCCAGATCGACTTCCATCAGGCCCGCTTCCAGCGTGATGCCGGTGCAGGAGAGGATCGCCGTCTTGATGTAGAGGTCTTCCAGTAATTTGTGGCTGAGGGTACCGCTGACCGAAGTGCCATCGGCGCGCATGAGGCCGCCCAGCAGGATCACGTTGTTGGATGGATTCTGCGCGAGGCTGCGCGCAATCTCGATGCCGTTGGTCACGACGGTGAGGTGGCGGCGATCTTTGAGAAATTCGGCGAGGTAGTACACGGTGGTGCTGGCGTCGAAGAGCAGGGTGTCGCCGTCTTCGACGAGTTCGGCCGCCCAGCGGGCGATGCGGCGCTTGGCCTCTTCCGAGACGC
>JBGSPW010000253.1:0-45381 GCA_041738395.1 Thermoflexales bacterium | reverse complement strand
CACAGCTCAAACTCCGCGTGCAGTACCGCTTTCGCCACAATCCACGCCGGTGTCTCAAAGAACTGGAACAGCAGTGGGATGCGGCGATTCATCACAAGTCGCGCAAATCCGCCTTGTAGGTGGAATTTTGCGGTTGCTGTTTTCGATCGAGGCCGGCCACGCCCGTAACCGCACATTGCAGCGGCGCGTTCTGCCCCTGGCAAATCTCGTGGTTGGCGAGCCGAACGCTACCGCGCAACACCGAGACGACATCACAACTGCCGTTGTCGCTGCCCTGCTGGCACAACGCCGGAACCGTCACAATGACTACTCCACAGATCAACGTCACCACTACTGCCAGAATCGTTAGTTTACGCATGGTGTTTGTCCTTTCGCCCGCGCGGAGCGGGCACATGGTGTTTTCTCCGGTCAGTACGGGCTGGCCGGGCATGGTGTCGGCTGGCTTACAAAGCACAGCCGTAACTACAGAGAGAGGTGGATACAGGGTGAGGCACGTGGCGAGCATTGAGGATGCTCAAGGTAGATGCAAAACCCAATACTCATCAAAGAGATGAGCAATGAGAACAGAGGGGAAAAGGACCGGAAGAACGTGAGACGACTTGCACTTATGGATAGGCCAGTGTCACAGGCTGGCACGCTATACAGTGCAGGAGAAAACAACCAGGCTCAACGTCAGCCCTAACACCATCACCCGAAAATACGGAATCGAGTTGAAGAGTACGCCGGCAATTCATCGAGACGGAAGGACGATCAAGGCAACCTGGAACATCCGCGAAGGAGAATCATTCACGTTTACTCGACGGGTTATGGGGACATCGAACGAGATAACGGAGACTACAGCACAGGACACACGACGCTGCCCGCGCAAAATCATGGGTGAACCGCAGCGCTAAACTCTACTGGCCTGCATAGGGCAGCGCGGCCTGGTGGGAACGGGTCGCGCTAACCTCCCGCCAACAGTGACACGCAGGTTGTTCTACAGCAACAGCCGCCGGGCGTTAGCCACCGCGCAGCGGTTATATATAGAAACCAACGATACCTCGGGGAGGAACGTGATCACCTTGACCGCCCAGATCAGGGGTGACCACCAGGGAAGACTAACGACTCATCAAAAAGAGACAGGCGGACTGACCAACCGATCAGTCCGCCTGTCTGTGGATCAGTGGAGCGACTGGATCAAGCGCCGTAATGCCGGCGCTTATCCAGCACACCCTCCGTCGACGTAGTGCCGCCGCGCAGAAGGTGGTTTTCCAAATAACAACTGTAAGATTGCGGACCGTCGATTTGTCGGCGCGGAGTGTGGGCCACTCGTCATCGCGTCGTCTCGGTGTCGAGACCGGCGGCCACCTGGTCCTTCAGGTGCAAGCTGGTCGATTCGCTCACAAGCGTTTCAAACCAGGCGATCTGTTTGTTAAGGCGCAGCATCTGCCGACTGAGGCGGCCTGACGTGCGACGCCACTCTCGTCGCTGTCAGGGCGCTCAAGCGGCGTTGGGCCGCGTGGCGCTAAGCGCTGACGACGACCTCTTCCTGGGAATCGGGACCGGCCGCGACGGCTGCGGCTTCGGTGACCACTTCGACGGCTGGTCGAACGATCATGGTCGTGACGACGAAATCGATCTTGGCGCGCGGCACGCGCAGTTGCGTGGCGTCATAGTCGCCCAGATCAGGTTTGTCGCCGACCGCGTTGCTCAGAAACGTCGCCAGGGTCTCCGTGTGCTCACGCTGCTGCAAGGTGGCCTCGACCACCGCCCGATCCCCGGCCTCGAGGCGTTGGGGCATGGCTTTGGTGGTGCCACGCGGCACCACCACCGTGAAGAAGCTCATCTCCGGCCGGCCCGTGTCAGTGTCTTCGGGACGGTGGAGCACACGCAACCGGAAATGCAGCATATCTTCATAAATCCAGATACGTTGATCGACTATCCCGGAGAGGGTGGCTGTGGCTTGGGCCGCATCCGGTTCGTCTAGGATAAAGATGGCCTTGGCCACAAAGTCGGTTTGCAGCCGGCGCGCGTGAAGTTGCGTGGCGTCGAAGCCATTCAACTGCGGCGGCTCGCCCGCGGCGTTCTTGATGAACGTCGCCAGGGTCTCGTCCATCTCGCGCAACCGTGGCATGGTAGACACCGAGACGGAAATACCCGGCCGCAAGGAACGTGGCATGGACCGTGATACGTTTTTCGGCAGCGCCACGGTGAACAGGCTGTCCGTCTGGTGACGACTGCGCGCCGACACCTTGAGCCGGAAGTACGTGGTGTTGTCGTAGCGCCAGATGCGCTCATCGACAACACCCTTCAGGGTTGCTTCAGCAAACATAGTGATTCCTCCGTGCAAGTGAGCTGACATGGTGGTGGTCTGCCGCGCGCCGCCGGACGACTGCCGCGTGAGCCAAACGAAAAGGCGCTGATCGCCGAACGCGATCGCGCCTGTTTTTACTGCGAGGTGTTCCTGCTCGGTACTGCGCGCCAGCCCGTTGCTCGACGCTGGAACAGGGAATGTGGATAGACTTTATCAAAAAGACGATGACTTGTCAAGCCGGGCAACAACATCAACATCGAAAAGTGACAACGAGCGGCACCCAGTGTGTCTTACACATTGCTTGAAAAAAAGATCGAGCGGAGTCGCGTGCCTCTCTGACCGTGCACGAGGCCTTCAACCAACGCCTCGCGGTGCGCTATCACCTCGGCCGCTCGATTTGCAAGAGACGCTCGGCTACATCAAACATCAGATCCGCGTCGCGGGTTACACCACCGGGCCGCTCTTCACCGATGAAGCGATCCAGCGCATCTTCGAATACACCAAGGGCGTGCCGCGCCGCATCAATCAACTCTGCACCACCGCGTTGATGGCCGGATTGATCGATCAAAAATCCGGGATCGATGAAAGCACCGGAATGCGCACAAGGCGATCGCCGATATTGATCTCGAGTGAGCCGTTGAGCGCCGCGATCACCACGGACTCTGCCTCAACGACAGAGTCCGTTTTTTGTGTCCCGCCTGCGCCATTTATTCCAGCCGTTCACCACCATTTATCTCGGCCCGTAACACGCACGCTACTGAGCCTTTGCTGAAAGACTAGCTCAAAGTGCATAAACCAAATTGAATAACCGGCGAGCTTATGGCGACTGGCTGCAACCGTTTGTAGGGCGCAAGTTTATATTTTGAGGCTCACCAGAGCAACTCAGAAAGACTGCTCTGGCGAGCCTCGTTACCCCAATCTCAAGGCGTTGTATATCGGATTGCAAGTTGATTTGTGAGCGGTGTCCCTGTACCATTACAAAAGTGTTGCTGGGCAAGTGTGCCTGTAACATTTTCTACGCCGGCAGTCGTTGATCCTGTATTACTTATGGATTGATACTGCAATGTTATCGATTGGTCATTCCTCAACACAATTTCAAACGTCTGGTAGTACGAGCCGCCATATTGCTTGACTTGATACCACTCGATAACAAAAGTGCCACTGTCAATCTGTTTGGCATAGATATTGCCATTGCTTCCACCTGTAGGTACTAAATCATCCCACAAGGCATAGATGGCGTTGTTGGGTGGGCTGGTACTGGGGATACAGCCGTTGCTGTAACTGGAGTATCCTGAACCGAAGCTTACATACCCATTGGATGACACGTACAGTCCGGTGTAAGTATTGCCATAGAAATTGAAGGCAAAGGGAAGGCTTACATATTGGTAAGTGTCATCGCCTTGTGCCACAACAACACCCCCGGATGTGGCATCAAACCAGTTGTACCCACTTCCACTAGCCGCACGTAACACGAGGGGAAGATAGACTGTATTTCGCGCAACCCGAAAATTTGTAGCCACTGGCCCATATTGGGTTCCGTCTACAGTAGCGATTACGATCGCCGTATACGTGCTCTCAGGAACACTGGTTGTATCCCAGGCGAAATAAGCCGTTGTCCCGAAACTGGGGCCAACGGTAATAGTTTTTTGTGGTAGCTTAGCTACTTCGATGCCCTCAATATCATAAATGTAAATATCCTCGGTTACATTCACTGTCTGCGCTTTGTAGTTGGCAAAACCGACTTGGAAGTCTGCGTACCCCGACACTGTGTCTGGCACAGTAAAGTCTGTGATCTCGCCGCCAAGGATGCTAAAGATTGCCGAGGCACCTCCCAGTAGGCTTGTACCATCAGAAATAACGAGAACAGCTTCGTAACTCCCCTCAGCCAGGATACCCGTCCATGCCAAGTGCTGAGTATGCGATCCACTGCCAGATACCGTGAATGGATCACTGATTTGGGTGGCGACTGTCTGACCAAGTGCGTTTTTGATGGTCAATGTTGTTGTCAACGAAGTGCCGCTTGCCCCTACATTTGCAATAACGACTTTGGTGTTGATTGTTTCGCCAGGTGTGTAGCTTGTTTTGTCGGTTGCAAAGTCGGTAACTGCAACCTTAAGGGGCGCATCGTAGGTAACTTGGACTTCCAGATGGTTGTAGAAAGTGGTCTCGTTAGTGGTTGGATTATATTGAACAGGAGACACATAGAAAGAGCTCCCTTCTGAGTTCTGTTGAATCGAGACCAACTCGGCGGGATAGAAGTAGTTGATGTCGGTAGTAGTGGTATAAACCATGCCCCCATCACTCCACGGCCTGATCTCAACAATGGGAACATTGTAAGTGCCGATAGATGACGAAGTGCTGCTAACTATCTGGACGCTGGTCACTGTGCTGCTAAATGGGAGAGTGAGGGTATATCCCTCCAAGAAAGGCAATGCCGGATAGCCATCACTAAAATTCAGGCTGCCACCACTGACAGAGATGATGTCGTAGCCTTGATCTTGAGTGACAGTGTAACCGGCAATGTCTACTGTGAAGGTTTGGGAATAAGAGGCAGCGGCAACCTGGACAACTTGACTTCGGCGAAGTGTGAATGCTGCGGGCGCCGCCGACCTAGTCGCAAGTGCCCCACCAGTACCACCAGGATAACTGATAATCTGCCACGGGATGCCATAGACGGTGAATTCGGTCAATGTTTTGCGATCGGTGTCCCCAGTTCCGACATAGTCACCCTTGGCGATACGCATTGCTTCGCCGATAGTCTGCGAGCGCGTGCTGGCGGGTTCCAATAGCTCGCCAAAGAATCTCTGGATTAGATGCTCACCCCAGGTAGCGTCGTGCAGATTGCTGGGCGAACCATAGCTGAAACCAGTTGCTCCAATGTAAGCACTGGCCCCCTCATGAGCCATGTCGTAAACCATATCATGGTCTACTCCTCCAGGGACATCCACATCGGGTACGGTGAGTCCACCATGGCACCCGACAATCATCGCAATCGGATGATCAGTGCCAAAGCGGGTATAGCGGCCCGGCGTATCGTCAGGGGAAAAGTCATCGCCGGGAATATCAGCAAGGTCGTAGCTGTCGTGTCCCCCGATAAAGAATAGGTCCATTCCGGAGGCATCATTGGCCGCGTTTCTAAAGCTGGTATTCCAACTATTGTCCCCGCCCTCGTAGGGAGGTAAAACGTCAATGGTGCGCACTTCGCCGGTCGGATTGTCATCATTCCGCACTGCAAACCCGTGATTAGTAAATAGTGCCGGAACATTGTGCAGGTCAGCAGTTTTGTTGCCCGTATGCGGTTCCAACCCCAACTCCCAACCAGCAACGCCGGCCATCACAACATTGCCTGTACGCCGATTGGCGGAATTGATTCCATTTGTCAAGAGAGTACGCATATCGGCCGCTGAGTCGCCAACAATCCGGCCTACAGCTAACTCTAAAGAACCGGTTTGCCAGTCTGTGCCACTACCTTGATCCGCGTAGACGTTGTCGGTGAAGAAGTAGTCTTCATCGGTATTGTGGATGGCTGGATTGGTTGCGCTATTTATGCTCCATCCACCTTCATCATCCGTTGGATCATCGTACCGATAGAAAGGTATCGTATTGTCATCCCCTACAATTAGGAGAGAGTCAGGAGTAACAACCGGGAAGTATATGGCGCCTATGACGGGCAACGTGATAGGGAGGTATTCACTGGAATCATCGTACCAGTCCTCAATCAAGCCATCAATAACTGTAGCACCGGCGTTTGCCTGGGCTTCGTTTCCGGCATAGTTTACGTTACTTTGATCCCATGTCCGGGCATCGTTGCTGTAACGATCCACATAATACACCACCGGCAATGGAGACCGATTGCGCGGCGGCCCCTGGGCGATGGTGTACAACTGTCCAAGTAACTCGTTCACCTCGCTGTACTCATACTCACTGTATAACAATGTTCGGTTAGCAATGATGATCGTGTTGGCATGATCAATGAGGTTAAACTGTGCTGTTGCCTGAGATTCGGCGAGAAATATATTGGGCACTCCGACCTTGGCAGCAAGATGCACCTCTTGCGGGGTGTCTGGAATTTCGAACCGCCAGATGATTTGTTTGGCGTAGGTACTGCCAAAGGGCCACCACCAAGGGGATACGCGAGATAGATTGGTAGTGACTCTGTATTGGCCGGTTCCCACGTTATCATATCCTACACTCTGCCGGTCTGTATCATTAGACTCTGTGCGAACTGATGTACTAGGGTTGCCCAAGACCGCAGAGGGGATTGTAAGCGTTACCGCAATGTTATTTGTAATACTTGAGTCATAACTAACAATCTTGGTCACGATATCCACATAGGTCGTAGCCGCAGTCCCATCGTTGTCGCCAGCCACCTTATTCACCACAACACCCACAGGGGCATCTTCAACATGTAATGACATCCGGATGTCATCGGAAGGCGTTATTCCTCCACTGAAAGCGTAGAGGAACACGTCATCTAACGCTTTGCGGGCGAAAGTGCCGTATTGGTCACTACCAGTATGATAGGACCAGTTATGCTCCCAAGTTAGGGTGGAAGCAACAACCTTACCGTTTCCAATGGCATATTCTATCAAGGTAGGCTGTCCGCCTTCTATCGCCGATTCTCGAAGAATCACATTGGTTCCAGCAGGCAGAGACGAGAACCAACCGTGGCTACAGTAATTACTGTAGAGATTGGCATTGGTAAGAGAAACGCCATCAGAGAGTTCAGCTGTAACTATCGGATGGCTAGAATACACAATAACATTGTTCGAGGCAATATCTACGTTACCGCCCAAATTCCACTCGACGCCACCGGGGAGATCAGCATTGAGTACTCCTCCAGCCCAACCATATCCAGCTGCAAAGAAGACCAAAGTCCTGCCACTGGCTACATAGTTTTCGAACTCAGTAATATGGGCAGCGTAATCGTCGTAGAACTCCTGCACCTGGTCATTGACAATCAACACGACGGGGTAGCTGAATATATTGACGCGCCCGCCTGATATGTCATCCCAGGTGACAATATCATACGTATACTCCAAAGCATCAAGAACCTCAGTGTCGGAGGTTATGCCGTCATACCAATTGTTTCCGACGTAATGCTCGCTCTTTTCCCAAGGATCGTTAGTCTGAATGAGCAAGATATCGGCTGAACCAAAAGCTGCTGCCGAAGTTCTAGTTGGGCTTCTCATAAGTGTGCGCTCACTGGATTGAGCAATACTGGAATCCGGATCGGGAGTAATGGGTGGATCAGCATTTACAGGCAGGTCGGCCGGTAAAAGCAGGGCGAAAAATAGCACCAAGCCAATTAATCTACTTGTTTGCCTTCTCATTTGATTTCCTCCTGTTTTTAGTGAAATTGAATGTTCTGAGACGCTGCGCTGATAGCATTTTCTTGAGCATCCATAATCGTGATTATTACGTCATAGACACCTCCTTCAAGGGGTTGTTCCCAGGAGATAGATAGAGTGTAAGATTGCCCGGGTGGGACTAAAAAAATTTCGCTCCGCTTGGAACCCACAACTTGGCCAAATTCGTCCTTGAGTATTAAGACACCCATTAGGGATACTTCACTGGTGCTAACATTTTCCACCCTTGTGCTCGTGTTGACCACATCACCCAATGTATAGGTTGATTTGTCCGTTGAGAATACAGCTAGGGCTACTGGAATTGGGGCTTCGTAGGTCACTCGGATTTTTAGGTAACTATCAAATAGGGTTTCATCCGTAGCCGGGTTGTGCTGAATGGGGCTTGCATAAAGTACCCATCCGGTTGAAGTGTTCTCGCTAAAAACGATTTCAGATGGATAAAAGTAGTCTATTTCGGTATTTTCTCGATAAGAGATTCCACCCTCACTGAAAGGGGCAATGTCCGCTATAGGAATGTTGTAAGTTCCTATCGTTGATGACTTGCTATCAATTATTTCAAAACCGATTATCGATGCGTTGTAGGGTAAGTCAAGAGCACCTACTTCCACAAAAGGGAGTACGGGACACCCTTCGTCAATTTTCAGCTGTCCCTTTGGTACGGTGAGTATCTCATAGCCCTTCTCGTTTGATACTTGATATTCTGCGATTTCCATCTCAAACACCTTGGAATATGTTTGTGGAGCAGTTCGAGTAGCAGTTGAAATTGTAGGACGAGGAGAGACAGTTAGCTCCACTGCAAGGTTGGCGGTAGGAGTGGTGCCTATCGCTTGGGTAGGCTTTCCTGTGATACTAGTTCCGCAAGACGATATAATCGAACCGACTATGCTAAGTAGCAGAAATAGTATTTTCCTCAAGTTTTTCACAATGACTGTCTCCTCAAGGTGTGTAGCCGCTCAACGGCCCGCGTTTCAGCTGCCACCCCACCCAAACGCCAGTGGGTAAAGCTGATGCCTGATTGTCGCGGCTGTGGCGGTCGGCTGCATCCACCTTAGCGCACGCGCGCGCCATTCCCTAATGAAGTCGCCGCCGTAGCGATGCCCAGCTTGCCGTACGATCGGGCCGTAGCGGAGTGGCGCGCGGCCGAACGGGCAAGGCTCACCGCGCTGGGTAAAACACCCACCTGCTTCACAAGCCAGCCCGGTTCAGTTCGTCTTGGAAGGCTCGCAACGTCCGGCGCCGCTCGCGCAGGTCTTCGAAATATTGCTGCCACACTGCAAGTTGATGGAGCCGTTCGTACAGTTGGCGAATGTGGATCAGGTGCTGTGCCGCGGCGGCGTAGCTCGTGCGGTTGCGGTGCTCGATCAGGAGGGCCACGTGAATGCGATAGATGTTGAGCGCGGCCAGCGGTCGCTGTGCTTCAGCGGCCCGCGCCACTTTCAGCCGCAGTGAATCGTCGGCGCTGTACCAGGACGCTTTCACTTTTTCGACCGCGGCCAGCGCCGCGTCGATGTCGTCCTCCAGCAGGTAGATCTCGGTGAGCAGACCAGCGTCCTGGGCAGCCGTCAGCCACGCGATGGTGTGCGCCCGCACTTCGTCCCATCGGTCACACGCTTGCGCAGCCGAACGCAAGTCTTGATAATGTTCCAACGTCGGACGGGTCTGCAAGATCTGCTGGGCCCAGTCCAGTGCCTCTCCGAGATCGCCACGCTGCGCCGCCTGCTTTTTCAGCCATTCACTTAACCGCATATCGCGACTGGCGGCCACCCGTTCGCGCACCAGCCGTGTCGCCGTGTCGCGCCGATCGTGCTTGAGAAAGAGCTCAGCCAGTGACAACAGGTCGTAGTCAGACACGTGCGGCGCGACCGACAGGGCTTCCTCGTTTCGATCGAGCCGCAATAAACGATCGACCAACGCGCCGGTCAGTCCCGCCTCGCGGCATAGGCGCAGATATTCTTCGTCGTCGAGCACGTCACCCAGCAAGTTGAGAATGAGGCCGCCCAAAGCGCGGCGATCAAAGCCTGCCAGCGACTGAACGGCCTGCGCCATAGCCGACTGTGCCCAACCGGCGACCACGGCCCGTTCCGGCAGCGAGGTATGTTCCAGCAGCAGGCCGTAAGCGGCGTCGCTCAAGCCGACGCCGCCCAAACGCGTATCCTGCACAAAGGTGTCAAATAGAACACGCAACAAGGATTGCCGGCGATCCGGATCGGTGATGGAGGTTAGGCAGCGTTCCAGGCCGCGGACGCAATCAGACACACAAGCGATCAGGCTGCCACTGTCATCGTGCTGCGCGCCATAACTTTGCAGTACGCCGCGCAGCACCGTCTCATACACGATAGCCGCGTTCGGCCAATCGGACTGGGCCGCGTACTGATCGCCGAGTTCGATGATAGGCTGCAGTTCGTATGCGCTGTCGCCGACCGATCCATCATCGTCATCGGCGGCGAAGGCGTGCCGTACCTGCTGTTGGATGACACGCGGATCGATCGGGCGGGCGGAGGCGCGTTCTCGCGCGGTGGGCAGATCGAGCAGCGCTTCCAGGTCGGGCTGGCGTTCGATTAGCCGGCAGATCAGTTCGACGAGTTCTTCCGGTGTGCGGTGAGCCAGCCGGCGGCTAAGATCATCAAGGTGAGGAGTAGTCATGAGGAGTTGGTTATTGGTCGCTGGTTGTTAGTCGTTGGTCGTTGGTAACGCGCGCCTCATTGGTTCTACCAACCACCAACGACCAGCTACCTACAACCAGGTTCCACCCCTTTCGAGGATCAGCCCAATGTGGAATGCCGAATGCGGATGGCGGAACAGCGTGCCGCACTTTCAACTCGGCAGTTTTTCATTCCGCATTCCGACTTCTCACTTCCACCTTCATCAAACCCCTTTCGAGGATCACTGCCACTTCATCCCACCATCAGCCCTGATGGGCTGAAAGAGTGGTGTCGGTTTCAAACCCCTTTCGAGGATCACTGCCACTTCATCCCTGCCGAGCAGCCGATTGTCATGCCGCCGATGGATCTGTTTCAAACCCCTTTCGAGGATCACTGCCACTTCATCCGTCCGCTGCGCCGGTTGCGCAGCAGAGTGGTTACACGGTTTCAAACCCCTTTCGAGGATCACTGCCACTTCATCACTCTCAGCCCGGTGGCGGCAGCACGTACCAGGGTTCGTTTCAAACCCCTTTCGAGGATCACTGCCACTTCATCTGTGGGAGCCGATGGTCTCCAGCAACTAGGAGACATTGTTTCAAACCCCTTTCGAGGATCACTGCCACTTCATCTCGGTGTCGATCGATGAGCCGCTACCAACGGCCACAGTTTCAAACCCCTTTCGAGGATCACTGCCACTTCATCACATGACGTCTTCACGCCGTTCATGATCTGTATTCAGTTTCAAACCCCTTTCGAGGATCACTGCCACTTCATCCTTCGCGCCGTTTGGTGTGGTGGATCAGAATGACTATCGTTTCAAACCCCTTTCGAGGATCACTGCCACTTCATCCGTTGTACGATCGTTGGCGTCCGTGATTACACAGCGCGTTTCAAACCCCTTTCGAGGATCACTGCCACTTCATCGTGTGGCGATCGCCAACAACCAGCCCGGCTGGGTTGGGTTTCAAACCCCTTTCGAGGATCACTGCCACTTCATCCTCCGCAAGGGAACGACACACAGCCCGGTGGCATTGAGTTTCAAACCCCTTTCGAGGATCACTGCCACTTCTTCTGGGGTCGAGGCGTTCGATCGCAACCCACTAAGTTAGTTTCAAACCCCTTTCGAGGATCACTGCCACTTCATCTTTGTGTGTGGTGTGTGCTTGCCGTGGCCAAAGCGAGTTTCAAACCCCTTTCGAGGATCACTGCCACTTCATCGACGACCCCACAAGCCCCACTGGGGGCAGGTGTGGGGGGTTTCAAACCCCTTTCGAGGATCACTGCCACTTCATCGTTCACCTCGATCCCGTGCCCGACCTGCAACAATGGTTTCAAACCCCTTTCGAGGATCACTGCCACTTCATCCATCGTCGACAATCAGTCAATCTGGTGGATGCTTTTCGTTTCAAACCCCTTTCGAGGATCACTGCCACTTCATCCTGGGACGTATTACGTGAGCGGCTGGGCCTATGAGACAGTTTCAAACCCCTTTCGAGGATCACTGCCACTTCATCTCTCGATGATTGTCCCGACCGTCTCGGCCCAAGGAAGTTTCAAACCCCTTTCGAGGATCACTGCCACTTCATCCATTACGACTTCGTCGATTCCAGTCCCGCCTGGGAACCGAGTTTCAAACCCCTTTCGAGGATCACTGCCACTTCATCCTACAGCATGGACGGATTCATCCCCGACTACTTCAAGTTTCAAACCCCTTTCGAGGATCACTGCCACTTCATCACAGGAGAAAAGTAACATGTCTATCAAGCGGCAGAGGGTTTCAAACCCCTTTCGAGGATCACTGCCACTTCATCATCCGCGCTGCGGCCTGCCGCGCCACCGTGACCGTGAGTTTCAAACCCCTTTCGAGGATCACTGCCACTTCATCTTAGCAACGGCTACGGTCGTTGCACGATAGCCGGAGTGTTTCAAACCCCTTTCGAGGATCACTGCCACTTCATCCCTGACTCGCTCGTGGCCTCGACGTTCGTGGAATGGTTTCAAACCCCTTTCGAGGATCACTGCCACTTCATCTGAGTACAAACCCTATGTGCCCCCCATGGACCTCGGCGTTTCAAACCCCTTTCGAGGATCACTGCCACTTCATCACGCTTGCTGTTGATCGCAATGCACCGACACACTTCGTTTCAAACCCCTTTCGAGGATCACTGCCACTTCATCCGCAGTCTTAATCTTTGCCACTCACCTCCCACTTGCCCCAGTCGATCGCCACTCAAATCGGCCCGGCTGTCCCACTACCGTCACTGCATCACCCGGTTGGTCCATCTCACTCCCCACCATCGCAAACGTCCCAACAGACCCATAAAAAGTGGTATTATCCCAAACAATCGCAGCGCGCCTCAACCGCGCCGCCTCGCTGTTTATTCTATAATACTAGGCCCTGCCAAGTCAACTGGCAATTTCAACATTTTCGCGCATAGACCGCCTTTTTGAGCACGCGGCGATTTGCGAAAGGAGCCGACTATGCTGCCCGCCACCACTTTGCTGGAAGACACCCTCACCTTTCTCGCCTTTTTGCACAGTCACGATGTGCGTGCCTTTGGTGCCCGCTGGCTGCCCCCCACCGCCCTGCGTGACCTGAATGCCCAGCTCCTGGAACGCGACGACGTCCCACCACCCACACACCGGCGGCATGGCAAACGTGGCGTGACCGAACGCGAAACACAACGCCTGCGTTTCATTCATTTCCTGTGCGAAGCCGCGCACCTCGTCGCCAAGACTGGCGCGCATCTTAAACCCACGCTGCGCGTTACACGCTGGCTGACCGCTTCACCAGACGATCAACTTCAAACCTTGCTCAGCACCGCCTGTCCCGATCAGCCTTCACGCCTTCACGACGATCTGTGGCGTGTCTATCGTCTGCCTGGCTGGTCGTTGGCGTCACCCACTGTCTGGCTCACGCAACTGTTCGCCATCCTGCGGGCCGCTCCCCCTGGCGAACGGATCAAACTCACCACCCTGCTGAAACTCGCCCCACCGGAAGACGGAGACGAACAGCCAGATGAAATATTGCGCGGCGTACTCCATTATCTGGAATGGCTGGGCGTTGTTGTCTGGCATGGGCCGGCCGCCCTGCAAGTAAACCCGGTACCAATCCCGTTAGATTGTCTCGCGCGTAGCGCGCGTAGCGCGCGCAGCGTACCGGTGGTTTTGCTCCCCGCCTCTCGCCTTAGGCTTGAACTGCTCAACGCCAACTTCTCTCGCCTATATGAATTGTCCGACTATGCCGACCTGATCGCCGTCACACCGCAGCGCCGCTACTGCTTGAATCGTGAGCGCCTCCAGCGCGCCTTGCAGCGCGGCCGCTCGCTCGATGCCATCCTGCGCTTCCTTGAAAACACGCTCGGCGACGCGCTGCCCATTCAGCTGGTGCAGCAACTTCACGACTGGACCGCCCCGCTCGATCGGGTCGCCGTGCGCCGCGTCACCCTGCTCGAAGTCAAAGACCCGGCCACCCTTACCGACCTCACCCGCTCACATCGGGTGCGCGAATCTATTCAACGCACCCTCTCGCCGCGCGCTGTCGTCGTCCGCGAAAGCCGCCTGCCTGCCCTCTTGCGTCAACTTGCGAAGCATGGCCTCACCCCCCGCACCAACCTCCCCACCAGCGTCATTGCGAGTGCCGGAGGCACGAAGCAATCTCCTACCCGACGAAGCAATCTCCCCCCTCTCGCCCAACTCTACTTCGCCGCCCTGCTCAATCAGCAGCTTGCCGATCGGCTGCCCGCGCCCTATCGCGTCGACTACTCCATCGTCCTCGACCTGGCCCGTCAACTCACCCCGCGCGATCAGCTCCTCGCCGCCGAACTGGCCCAAGAAGCCGTGGAAATGCTGACCGCGCAACCGTCATGCCCGAGTGCTTCTATCGGGCATCCAGGTAGCCCAACGGCAAATCACGTTGACGGAAACTCTGGATTCCCGCTGGAAACACGCGGGAATGACAACACGAGAACAGCCGCTCAATTAGAATCGATCTTGCCCTTGATCGAACAATCGATCGCCGCCAACACCCCACTCGCAATCACTTACTACACCGCCGGGCGGGACACCCAGACCGATCGGATTGTGGATCCTCTACGGCTGGAATGGCGCGGCGAAACACCCTACCTCATCGCCTACTGTCACCTCCGGCAAGCAGAACGTGTTTTTCGCGTCGATCGTATCGCGGCCATCACCCCGGTGAGTAACCCGCACCCGCGATCAAAAAAGGCCGATTAAATCATCGGCCCCTTCAGGTATAACGAAACGCGGCAGCGCTAGGTTTCTCCGAACAGCGTTTGGAAATCGTCCAGCGTATCTGTTTCGGGATCGAACGTCGCCAACCCCTCGCGCTGCGCCGCACGAACCAGGCGCTTATCGGCGCTCCACAACACCACCTCGTCGCCGCTGGTCCGCGCCGCCTGTTGCACCTCCAGCGCTGAACGCAAAATCAAAGCGTCGGCCGCATTGATATTGTGCTGCGTAATCAACGTCAGAGCCTCGACTAACAACGCATCATTGATGGGCGACAGACGAAAGTCCTGCCGCTCGATCAGCTCGGCGCGGACCTCGATGAGGGCCTGATCGTACGCGGCTGGCGTCAACCGCCCGTCGTTGCGCTTGCGGGTTAAAATCGAGACCACCTCCAGCAAGCCCAGCGTCGCGCACGTCATCCGCTCGGGATAAGCGCGATCGAAAACGGCATTGACCAGCGCCGTGCCGCTTTCCGGCGCGTACCGCTTAATCAAGGCACTGGCATCACCATAGACCCAACGCGCCATCTCACTCATCCCGCGCCGCGATGAGCTCCCGGCTCAGCTCATTTGGCTCCAACCCCTCGCGCGCCAGCTGCTCTTGCAGCGCCAGCGCCCCGCGCGGTTGCCCCGTCACCGCCTGCGCCGCCAGCAATTGCGCAAACCGCTCGCGCCAGATCTGCTTATCTGCCCAGCGCATCTGCGGGCCGGCCGTAACCAGCGGCAAACTCTGGCGTGCCGCCGGCTGCTCTAATCGCGCCAATTCCTGCCGGATGGCATTCATCTCCCGCTCAATGCGCGCCAACTGATGGGTGAGTTGCTGCACAGGAACATCCATCATAAACTCTCCCGACCTCAACTTGATCTTAATCTTGATCATACCACCGATTACTCGATCAAGTATCGATCATCTTATCCCTCCGTCCCTCCATCTCTCCACGCCCTTCATCCCACCACGTAAAATTCCCTGGGGCGCTCCACCGGCTTCTTGCCGACGACCTCAATGCGCTTCACCTGATCTTCGTCCAAGAAATAGAAGCGCACGCTATCCACCTGCGGCGCGATCAACAGCGCCAGCCGCTCGCGCAATTGCTGATAGGCCGCATCCTTCAACTCGCACTCGAACACGCTGTACTGCACGTGCGCGCCGAAATTGCGCAGCAGCTTCATCACCTTCGTGCGCCGCTTGTCTTCGGGAATGTCGTAACTCACCACCACGAACATGGCTCCGGCCCCCCTTTCCTCATTGACGCCTGTCTTGCGCTGTGGGACAATGTTCTCAAGTTAATTGCTTGCCATGAGGTGTAAACATGACTTGGTTAACGTATCAAGGCCAAGTGGTGAACGGACATGTCGCCTTGCCCCCCGCCATTCGACTTCCTGAAAAAGCCACTGTGCTGGTGACGGTTTTATCGGAAGGTGTCCCCGCCGATCGTTCACAGAGCGACCTGGCACACGGGCAGCAAAGCCTGCTGGACGAACTGCGCGCCTGGCGCGAACAATTGCAGGCCGGCGGAGTGCACACCGACTCGGTGGCCGTCTTGGACGAAGCCCGCATGGAGCGTCTGAATGACTTCGATCTGCATTGATTCCGGCCTCCTTCTCAAATTGGTCTTGAACGAGCCGGACAGTCATTTGGCCGACAGCTTGTGGCGCTCGTGGCTGACTGCCGGCTCTCAGTTGGTGGCGCCGCCGCTGTTGCCCATTGAAGTGACAGCGGTTCTGCGCAAGCACGTTCATCGCGGCCTACTCACCTCCGAACTGGGTTGGCGGGCCTTGCAGAATGCCCTGGCCTTCGATGTGGTCATCATGACTTTCCCTGACCTGCACGAACGCGCCTGGCAACTGGCCGCTCAGCTCAATCGCCCCACCGCGTACGATACTCACTATCTGGCTTTAGCTCAAATCCTTGGCTGCGAATTCTGGACCGCCGACGAACGCCTGAAGAATGCCGCGCAGCTGTCACTTCCCTGGGTCCATTGGCTGGGCGAACTCATGCCCTGATTCGCCAGCCGCTCGCGCAATTGCTGATACGCCGCATCCTTCAACTCGCACTCGAACCAAAATTGCGCAGCAACTTCATCACCTTCGTGCGCCGCTTATCTTCAGAAATGTCGTAACTCACCACCACGAACATATGGTCCTATCCGTTTATCCGTTTCGCGCAGCATCCGTTGAAGACCCTATCCGTTGATCGCCTCATCCGCGATGGCATCCGCCAATTGATTGCGCTCGCGTGGAATGTGCGTGAACGTCACCTGCTCAAACCGCTCGGCCAGCCCCCGCGCCCGGCGATGCAATTCTTTCAGCGCCAGACTGTTCACCCGGATCCACCCGCTCATTTGCTCCACCACCACCCGGCTGTCGGAAAACATCCGCACCTCGCGCGGCAGCGGTTGATACGTCAACACCTGCTCCAGCGCAAAAATCAGCGCCGCATATTCCGCCTGGTTGCACGTCATCGCCGGCGCGCTCTTATTCCGCCACGCGATCAACTTCCCGTGCTCATCCTTAATCGCCACCCCCAGCCCCGTCGTATTCGGCTGCACCGAGGCGTCGGTATACACCACCAAGATCGCATGTCCCATAGCATCCCTCCATCTCGCCGTCTCTCTGTCTCTCTATCCCGCTGTTGATCCATCCCCTTATCGCTCTGTCTTACTTTCTCATTGATCACGAAGTGCCCGTAGCGCGCCCCGCGGCCCACCGGCTCTACAGTCAAGACCCGAACATGGGCACGCGGCGTGGAATTGATCATTGATCATTGATCATTGATCATTGATCATTGATCATTGATCATTGATCATTGATCATTGTTAATTTGTCATTGCTCTATACCCCCTTGCTTCCCCCTTTACCACTCGCGCCATCTGCCGCGTCTGCAGCTCCAGGCAGCGCCGCCACATCGTCTGCTCGTTCGTGAACGGATACGTCGTCGTCTTCGTCACGTGCTGCTCATAGGCTTCGATGACACGCTTCACGGCCGTATCCGTCATAAGGAGTGGACGATCCTTGTCCGGTCCCTTCACAAAATCCTGCTTACCGATCGCTGCGCGATTGAGCAGTGCCACCACTACCGGATCGACCAGCACGGGCCGGAACTCCTCCATCAGATCGAGCACCAGCGAGGGCCGCCCGTACTGCACCGTGTGAAAGAAACCCAGATACGGATCCAATCCCACCAGATGGGTCGCCGCATTCACATCCTTCTGCAGCAGCGCATACCCGAAACTCAACAGCGCGTTCACCGGATCAGGCGAAGGATGATAAATGCGCTGCTTGAAATCCAGATCGTGCTTCAACATGGCGCGAAATCCCGACCAGTACCACGCGCCTGCCTTGCCCTCAAAACCGCGCAGCGAGTCCGCGTTGCCCGTCGCCTGCGCGCTCACCATCATCTCGGCAATGCCGCGCGTGGCCTTGTCGAGCGCGCCCCGGTCTTTGGGGACGAAACCGTCAACGTCAGCGTGCAGCGCAGTCCGCAGATACGCCAGTTGATTTGCCAGCTTGCCCACGACGATCGCCTTCGCCAGTGCCAGATTTTCCAGTTCATTGCTCATCACCTGTAGTTGCTTCAGTCGGAGTTCGGCAAACTTCGATTCATTCGCCACCAATCGCCCGCGCACCTTGCCGTGCAGCGTCATGAACACCACATCCACTTCCGCCTGCAACAGCAGCGCCAGGGCCTGCGTCGTCAACTGCACATTGCCCATCACTACCAGTTGATCGAGTTGGTGCAGCGGAATCTCGGCCATGACCGCATTGCGTTCCTTCGTCACCAGCAGCCGCTGCTCCTGCTTGCGCACCACCGCACCTTGCTCACGCACATAGTAAGTTGACATCGTTCGCTCCTTTCAAGAACGCCGCGAAACAAGGAAACAAGTAGGCAAGTAGACAAGGCGGCATCTTGCCTCCTGCATCTTGCCTCCTGCCTCCTGCCTCCTGCATCCTGCATCTTGCATCTTGCATCCTGCATCTTGTCATCGCTTCACCGCCGGCGACAACACATACTGCTCATTCCGCACAAAGAACACGCCCAGAAACCGGAACCCTTCCTCAAAGCTTACCACCCGCGTCTTGTACGGATTGATCGCCAGGCGCAATTGCGACAGGGCTTGTGTAGCTCGCTCCAGCGCCGCGTCGGCTTCGGGTTTCTTCACGCACAAAATCAGCCAATCGTCGGCATAGCGCACCAGCGCCAACTTGTTCTGCGTTAACTGCTGATCAAACGCGTGGAGATAGACGTTCGCCAACAACGGCGAGATCACACCACCCTGAAACGTGCCGACCGAAGCATCGCGCCCCTCCAAATCGTTAAACACCTGCGCGTTTAGCCAGCGCTCGATCAAACGCAGCACCAGCCAATCGTCGGTGTCACGCTGGATCATCTGCATCAACCGCCGATGCTCGATTCGCTCAAAGCAATCCTTGATATCGCCATCCACCACCCAGCGGCGTCCCTGATCGCGCCACTGCGCCACGCGCTGCGCCGCCTGCTGCAAAGAACGCCCTTCGCGAAAGCCGTAACTGCAATCCAGAAACCGCTGCTCATACAGCGGCGCCAGCACGTCATACACCGCGCGCTGCACTAGGCGATCCCGAATCGTCAAGATCGCCAACGGACGCATGCCGCCGCTCGCTTTGGGCACCAACACGCGCTTCACTTTTTGCGGCTCATACGTGCCGCGCTGTAATTGTGATTGCAGGCTTTTCAAATTCTGGTCGAGCTGCGCTTCAAACTCCCGCAGATTTTCGCCATCCACCCCCGGCCCGCCGCCGTTCGCCTTCACCTTACGCCAGGCTTGCAGCAAATTCGCCGTGGCATAGATCTGCGACGCCAGAGACGACCAGCGGCCCTGCACCTCGGTGGGCCGCGTGCCCAGCCGATCGCGCTGGTCCACCGGCGCAATGGCTTGCGGTGGAACTTCATGCACTTTCTTGGCCTGCGGTGGTGTCTTCGCGCGCTGGCGTTGCATCAATTCCATCAACCACGCGACTGTCTTGCCCATGCTATCCCTCCCATCCGTCATCACAGATCTCTCGTCACCTCTGCCAGAGAGTACACTTCATCATCCTGTCATCTTGTCCCGCAGGGACACATCATCTTGTCATCTTGTCATCGTGTCCCTCTATCCCTCTTTCCCTCCGTCTCGCCTTCACTACCGTCGTCTAGCCCGACTCCACCACTTCACCCGCGGCCAATGAATCCGTAGCGCCGGTCGTCGCGGACGCGGCACCTTCACCTGCGGATGCGGAATCTGCCGGCCATTCTCGAAATACTTCAGCGCCAGCTCGCCGATGGCCCACGTCCCGCCCGCAGCCAGCGCGCCCGACACGACCCAGCCCACAAACGGAATCAACTTCACCAACTGCTGGCTCACATAGCGCAGCGCCACACTGCTCGCCATTGTCACCAGCAATTCGCCGCTGTAGCGATCATTGACCGGCTCACCATAGATCGCACCCAGCCGCAGAATCAAGCGCAGTTGAATCAACACCTGCAGCGGCAGATCCAACAGCGGGGCCGGTTCCGTGCCCACCAGGCCGCTCACCACCACCGAGCGCTTGATCACCCGCTGTGCGGCAGTGCGCCGCCAACCCAACACTTCGCGGCCCAGGGGTGTGGCCAAATTCGGACTGGCTTCGACCAGGTGCGGCAAGAGTCCTTCGTTGATGCTTTGAAAATCACGCGCCTCAATCGGAAACAACGTGCAGGCCAGCGTGCGATTCAGTTCCGCCACCACCGCCTTGTCGGCCACTTGATCGATCTTGTTCAACACGATCAACAGCGGACGGCCCAACGCTCGCAGCCGGCAAATCCATTCGTGTTCCCACGCGCGTAGGCCGGCCGCACCATCCAGCACCCACACGATCAGATCAGCGCTGGTCAGCACGAACCACGCGGTTTCACCCTCGTGCAGTTGACCGTTGGGACTGTGCGCCGGGACATCGACGATGGCAAACAAGCCAAAGTCTTCGACGCGCAATTCCGCCAGCGTCTCCGGATCAGCGCTGTCCAGTGACACCGCTGATCCCTTCAACGTATTCAGCAGAGTCGATTTGCCCGCCCCGCTCGCGCCGATAAACACCACCCGCGATCGGCTCTCTCGATCGACCTCCTCACGCACATGGTCCCAATCGAGCGCATTCAGAATCGAGCCCAAGCCGCCCGCCCCGCTGCTCGCCGGGCCGCTCACATCCGCGTCACTGCCGTTCGGTATCTGCTCGCGTAAGCGATCCAGCCAACCTTGCACCCATTGCATCGTCTTACCTCCATGAAGCCGTCATTGCGAGCGTTTCCGCCTTGCGCGCCTCCGCCGCAAAACGGCGGGTAAGGCGTCAGCGAAGCAATCTCCTCCGACTTACGAAGATTGCTTCGCACCCTTCGACTGCATTTCGCTACGCTTCATTCCGCTCAGGCTGCTCGCAATGACGAATCGTTCACAAAGATCGCCTGATGCTTCATCAACTCCAACCGATCGCGCACGTAGCTGGCGAACTCCCACCACAATTCATCTTGAATGCCACGCCCGCGCGCCAGGTAGGCCTCCAGTCGATCGGCCACCGTGGCAAACGGCAGATCATCCACCTGGGCTTCAGCGGCCTTCACCCAATCCGATCGTTGAGCAAAGCGATCGAGCGCTTCTTCCACATTCGCGCCCAGCGGTTCATCGCAGCCGCCGTTGAGCGCAAACGCGCCGCCCTTCACGCTGATCACGCCGGTCGCCAGGCTCAACGCAAACACCTGCCGCGCGTGATCGTCCTGCGCCAGCGCTTCCAACACATAGAAGTTGCGAGTCAGCGCAGCCTGCTCGAAAGGTTCGCGCGTGGCGGTAAACGTGGTCACTTCCTGCGGGGCCAGACCCACTTCCACGTGCAAGAACTGCACTTGATCGCGGCGACCCGTGCCCACCAGCGTGGCATTCTCGAACGCAAAGCCGGAGTTCGTTTCATCGGGAACGCCCACCAGCCACCAATCGCGCCCCGCGTTCCGCGCCGCGGCCTGCTTCTCCACCTCTAGCGTGCGGCCGGCGGCGCGGTGATAGGCCGCTTCCAGCGTCGCCACCACCAGATCATCTTCGTCCACCGCTTCATCCTGGCGCGCCTTGATCGACAGCGCTTCCATCTCCATCAATTCCAGCAGCGATAGTTGGCTGGTGTAGACCCGCGTCTGCTTCAACAACTCATCACGCCACTTCTGAAACAGCTGCGCTTCATCCAACGGCAACAATGCTGCCAGAGGCGCTGTGGCTAACTCCGCAGGCACACGCTCACTCAAGCGATCGATCAAGCCATCCTGCGCCAGACTGATGTCGGCGTAGGGATGCGCCGCCAGGCGCGACTGCGCACTGCTGCGCGCGGCGGCCAATTGCAGCGCCACCGCCCGGCAGCGCCCGCTAAACTGGTCGAGTCGTTCGCGCTCGGCCTGCACCTGCCCGCGCATCTCCTGCAGCACACACACCGCTGCCGTCGTAGTATCGATCGTGAACGCATACATTTCCCGGTCGTTGACCAGCCGCTCGGCCATCAACACCACCGACGTCAAGCCCACGCCCCGATCGACCGTCTGAAACAACGCGGTCAGAACTTCGACAAAGCGCGTGATGGTTTGACGTGAGGCATTGACTTGCAAGAACTGGTTGATGCGCTGCTGCAGCGGTTGCAGCTCTTCTTCGGTGCGGCGCAGTTGGATCTGGGCTTCGCCGCGCTGCCGTTCCAGCGCCTTGAGTTCCAGATCGATTTGATCGCCGAGCGCCTTCAACCACATCGCTGGGCGGCGCTCGGTATCGCGGTACAGCGTTGTGCAGGCCTCGCTTAAACGCGGCGCGATGTCGCGCTTCAGTTGGGCCGTGCGGCGCGCACACAGCGGGGACCAGCGTCCGCTGGGCTGCGGAGCCAAGGCGCGCTGTAAGTGGCTCAACACCTGCGGGGCACGCTCTTTCTCGTTCTGCGCCGTCACGCCGTCCGCCAGATTACTCAGACTGATCGCGGGGTTGAAGACGCGGTTGTTCTCGTCGGTGCGGATAAAGTTGAACAACCTGTCAGCCGTCCAGCCCAGCCGCATCAACAGGCTGATCACGTCGTCGGTGTAGTTCGGTTCAGTCACTTGAATTGCCTGGTTCTCCATGTCGCCCTCCTTGCAATGCGGATTGAGGAATTCGGAACGCGGAATCTCCGCGTCTGCCATCACTGCCTCAACGTGTTACGCCATCACTCCATCTCTCCGTCCCTCTGTCGCTCCCTTCGTTCATCTCCTCTGTCGCTCCATCACTCCTTTTCCTCCTCACATCCCGCACCGCTCGATCACTTTGCGCGCCATCTCCTCAGCCTTCGCCAACGCGATGGCTTCTTGCAGTGCGCTCAAATTCACCGCGGCCAGCGCCGCATTGAACGAGCCGAGAAAATTCAACGGCATCTCGCCTGAGTCGGAAGCGGCTTCATCATGGATGTTGACCAACAGCGATTGCAGCCGATCGCGCATCGCGGGCGAGGTCAACAGGTGCACGCCCAGCGCGATCTGCCGCAGAAAAGCATCGGTCGCGGTGTCGCTCAATTTGCCCGCCGCATCTTCTCCTTCCGGCCATTCGGTCAGATCGGCCTGAAAGAGTAGATCGAATGGCGGCCGCGCCGCCGCTACGCTTTCACCGCTGATGAACGTGTGGTGAAAACCCTGCCGATAGACCCAATCGAGTTCGCGCATGAGCGCCGCGTAGTTGTGCAGGATGTTGGGCCCGCGTCCCTGAAACGCTCGCGGCCCGATCACGATGCCCCAGAACGTGACGTTGGTCGCGCCGCGCTTTTCCAGCAGATGGCGCAGCAGATACGCGTCGTGAATGAACGTCGACGATCCCAGCCCACCAACGGCGCTGCTAATCTGCGCGACCAGCAGCGGCTGTTCACGCTGCGTTTCGGCCTGGCGCTCCGCCAACACGCGCTCCATCGTCATCTTCTTGCCCAACGGCGTGGGATAGAAGGCGTCGAGCACACGCGCCAGCGCCGTTTGAATCGAGGCGATGTCCATCTCGTAATCCAACATCCCGATAGGCCGCCACTGCCCCGCGCCGCGCCCGTAAGTCCAAGCCACGGGAATGCCGCGCAGTAACCGGCGATAGCGCCGCGCCAACTGCGGATAGTTTTGCAGATTCGAGCGGGCGTCTTCCACGCCGAAGCGGCACAGCTCGGTGTCGGCCAGCGTCACGCGTTGCAGGCCGGGCAGCGTCGTCTCGAAACGATCGCCGCGATCCGAGTCTTTCCACAGGTAGCACGCGGCTTGCTGATCGAGCAAATCGAGCGCCTTCAAGTGGGTAACGATGCGCCCGCCCACGCCACCCAGTCCATTGAATAACACCCGCGTGGTGGGCGTTACGCGGCCTTCACCGGCCGAGGGGTGCTCCAAATCCTTCAGGCCGTTGCCATTCGGGCTAACCCGTGTGACCTTCAATTGCGTTTTCATGATTGACCTCCGCATCTGGATGTTAGAAGTTGGATATGGGTAGTTGGTGAATGCCTGGCTAAGCATCGTGTCTTCCTGTCCTCTTGTCCTCTTGTCCTTGTGTCCTCCTGCCCTCGTGTCCCCGTATCTCTCTGTCTCTCCCTCCCGCCATCTCTCTATCGCTCCAGCCCCTCGTCGTCCCCTTCACTCGTTCTGCGCGGCCGGAAGAAGTTCTGATACGTCAGGATCAAACGTCCCAGATACAACTCATCACCATCGAACAGCAAGTGCGTCTGGATCACACGTCCTTCCCAGCTTAACGGCGTACCACGCGCTTCGATGAGAGGCCCGTCGGGCGTCATGATCACGGCGGCTTGCTCGATCGGCTCAGCGCCTTCCACGTGAATGCGGCATTGCAGATCACCGCCGATGCCCCAAATCTCGCCCAGTGCCATCGTGTGCAACTCGGCGCGTTGTGACGTCTCGCGCTCGGGATCGAAAATCTCCAGGGTGCCCTCGTCGGTGAAATTCACGGGAGTGGCCGGCGGTGTCCGCTTGTGCGCCATGACGACCAGCACACCCAATCCTCCTACGACACCGATCGTGCCGACGATCAAGATCGCCCACGGGAGTACAGGAGTGGTCTTGGGTTGTGTGGGAGTCAATGTGGCAACGGCCGCGGGTATTGGAGTTGGAACCGATGTGACTTTGAGTGTTGGTGTCTGAGTCGGCGTAACAGTCGGCGTAACCATCAGCGTCGGAGTGAGTGAAGCGATCGGTGTGGAGGTAGACGCCAGCGACATGATTGGCAAGGCCGCGACCGCTTTGTGTACGTCTGCCGTCGATCGAATCTCGCGCGCGACGCCGCCTGTGGCAGCGGCGAAGTCCTGCCACATCGTCAGCCAGTCCGTGCCAGCCACGGAACCGATGAGCAAAGCCGACACGACAATCTCACGCTGCGCGAACTGCTGCGCCAACACGTGCATCTGCGCGCGATAAGCCCGGGCGTCCTCAACGGGATCAGGCCTGCCGTCGGTGATCAACACCACATCCGTGCTGGACGCGGGCTGATCAAACAGCTGCGTGAGCGTCGTGAGGAACGACGTGCCGCCCAACGATGTGGATTGCTCAAGCGCCGTGCTGAGCAGCGCAGCCGACGACGACTGACCGGCGGTAATGACAGCCGTCACGCTCGCGCCGAAGAAATACACCTGCACCGACCGATCGGGCTGAGCCAACCGATCGAGTGCAGCGAGCGCCGTATCACGCACAAGGGCGCGTGTGGCCGATCGATTCAGCATGGAGTTGCTCTGATCAATCAGCAGCACATAGTGGCGCGGCGTGGCAGCCCGGGCCGACTGAATCAACGCGAATAGGCCCATGCAGGCCAACACAACCAGGACGATCACGAGCGTGAGACAGCCACACGCACTGCAGCCCAGCCGACGAAGCGGATGACGATTTTGCGAGAACATGAGCCACCTCCGTCAAGATGAGGCGCGGCGAGCTAGCCGCCCTGCCGCGCCATTTCCGCCAACAACACCATCAAGAACAGGAAGACCAGGAAGAGCACCGCGGCGCGATTGCCGGTTCCAGTCTGCACTTGCGGCATGACCACCACCGGCGGTGTGGGCGGCGGGCTGTTGGTCAGCCCCGCCAGGATCACGATTAGTAGCACGATCAAAGCAATGCCCGTCATGATTGACCTCCTGTGCGCAAGCGAGCGCGTGATTTGCCCACAGGATACGACTTCTGCGGCGGGCTGTCGTGAGGCAGACGGCGGATTTTTAGGATGAAGTGGGGAAAGCAACAGAGACCGGTGGGATTCGGCCTCTGGGATGAGGGGGAACGATCGGTATTACACCACGGCTTCAGCCGGATGATCTAATGGTGTGGTTGGTGCTGCGCCAGACTCTCCAGAGCTTTGCGCCGGCTGGAAATGCCCAGCTTGCGCAAGATGTTGCTGACATGTGTCTTCACCGTCGGCGCCGCAATCGTTAATCGTGCGGCGATGTCTTTGTTGGTCAAACCTTGCGCCAGCAGAGGCAGAATTTCACGCTCACGATCGGTCAGTTTGTCGGACGTCGACAGCGCTTCGGCCTCACAGGGATCAGACGCAGCGCCATTGGGAACTTGCAAGCGTTCGAGAAGTTTCCGAATCACCAGCGGGTGCAGGTGGTAGTAACCTTTGGCCGCGCCGCGCACCGCATCCAACACTTCATCAGCTTCACCCCGTTTCAGCACGTAGCCAATCGCGCCATTGAGCAGTGCGGGAAAAACCAGGTCATCGTCAGAAAACGCCGACAAAACCAGCACATGCGTCGACGGGCTGGCAGCAGTCAGGCGTTTGAGAGTTTCCAGCCCGCTCAGCGGACTGTTGTCCAGTAGTAAATCCAACAACACCACATCTGGGGCCTGCTCTTCCACCAGTTGGAGTGCCTCATCGCCGAATTCCGTTTCACCCACCAGCACCATGTCAGGCTGACGCTCCAGCATAGTGCGCAAGCCGTCTCGTACCAGCGGGTGATCTTCGACAATCAACAGGCGAATGCGCGACAAAGTCGATGCAGGGTTCATGGCGCCTCCGGATCGTTCTCTAAAATCATCACAAGACTCACCGTCGTCCCGGCACCCGGAGCGGTGTCGATGCAGAGCCGACCTCCCGCTTCCGTCGCCAGTTCTTGCAAGCTCTTTAACCCCACTTTGTGCTGGGCGACACGCGCCGGATCAAAACCGATGCCGCTATCGCACACCCGGACTTCGACGCGGTTGTCCTGCGAGAGGCACTGTACCCGGATCAGCCGGCACTGCGCGTGTTTGGCCGCATTCATGATGCACTCACAGGCAAAACTGAGCAGCAGCGGTTCACAGTCCGGAGGCAAGGCCCGGTGCAGTTCGCGTTCGATCACGACCTCGCGCTTATACCAGCGGCGAATGCGGGCCGCGTATTCATCCAGGCCCTTTTGAAAATCGCGCGTTTCGTCGACCGGCGCGCGCAGTTCGTCGATGATAAAACCCGTCTCGTTGCTGGCGTGTTGCGCGATGTCGCGGATGTCTTCCAGCGTCGCGCGCAGTTCAGTTACTTCCGCTTCCGGCACGTCCACCGCATTGCGCGCCTTCAGGACGATGCCATACAGCGCCTGCGAAATCCAGTGGTGCAGCTCGCGCGACAGACGGTAGCGCTCGTCGTGGACGATTAGATCGCGCTGTCGTTCGTGCACGGCGGCATTCCGAATCGCGACGGCGGCCTGCTGGGCGAACAGCTCGTGGACCTGCTGCTCGTCGGGATCGAACTGATGCCGCTTGCGGTAATTGACAAACATGAGGCCCACGATCTCGCCCTGCGCCACGAGCGGCAGGCCCGCCAGCGATTTGATGTTATGCCACTGAATGAACGTGGGTTTACGCGCCCCCGGTCGATCGAGGTCGGCATCCGATCGCGGATGCAGCAGCGGATCATGGCGCGCGTCGGCGCTATAGTACGGGCTTGCGCGGTTCAACAAGAACGACAATGGGCTATCCTCGTTCAGATTTAAACTCAGCCGCGCGGCGCGACCGGTCTCACCGGCAATGGCAGGCACATCGACCAGGTTCTTCTCCCGATCATAGCGATAGACCATCACCATATCTGCACCCAGCAGCTTACACGCCTGCTGCGCCACTTCGTGCAAGACCTGCGGGGCCTGTTGGGTGCTGCTGATGATGTGTCCCACGCGGTGCAGCGCGGTCAGCGTATCGGCCTTCTTTTGAATGTGCTGCAGCAGATCGGCGTGCGCCAGGGCCATGGCCACCTGCGCGATGAACGTTTCGAGCAATCGCTGCTGATCGGGCGTGATCGCATCCGGTGCCGCGCGGCGATAGCCGGCCTCCAGCGTCCCGATGACTTTTTCACAGCCCGCCGGGTCGACGATTTCGATCGGTAGAAAGAGGCGCGTCATATTCCGATGCTGGAAGCGTCGCCAGATCCGCTGATCAAAACGTGAATCGGGTCCGACCAGAATTTCAACGCGGCGGTCGCGCACAATGCAAGCCTGAATATCGTCAGAGTCCAGCGCGTGTACGGCCATGTCCAGCCATGCTTGTGACACATTCAGGCCGCGCGCCGCGCGAATGATCTGGCGCTCTTCGTCGACCAGGGAGATGGTGGCAAATTCAAAGCCCAGGGTGTCCACCACCCCGTGCAAGATGCGATCCAGGACTTGCGTAAAGTCGAGGCTGTGCCATACCGCACGGCTGGCCGCCTGCAGGGCCGTCAATTCTTCCAGACGCCGCGTGTATAGCAGCATAGGGCGCGCCTGATTGAGCAGGCTGGTCATGAATTGGTGATAGTCAGGCAGCAGCTCTTTGCGGAAGGCTGTCGCACTAAGTCCGACATCCAGCGCGCCGATGATGAGGGGATGATCGGGCGTGCCGATATCGATCGGGACGGCGAGTTCCTTATGGATGGACGGGCAGTCCGCGCGCGCCGTGAACGCTTCAGGCCGATCGGCCTGGCCGAAACCGCCGCCGCGCACGGTAGAGGCGATTAAGGTGTCACTATCGAGTGAAAGCGCTGGCGCGCCCTGCGGATCAATCCACACAAGCCGATCGCCCTGCCGCCGCACACTGGCGACACGATGCAGGCTTTGAGAACGTGGGTCAATCAACCAGGTGGAGGCGCACTCGCCTGTTACCTGCTCCAGCAACAGGCTGAGCACGGGCTGCCACTGCGGTAGGGTGGAGCCGGGATCCACGTCGCGCGCCAAGGCGTTGACGGCGCGATAGCCTGCAATGGTCGCATCACGGGCCTGCAAGTTACGCACCAGGTAATGAAGCACAAAAGCAAGCAGACCCAGCGTAAAAAAATCGGCCCAGAGGTCGAGATGGAGCAGCAAGGTAGACAGCGGCGTTCCATGCACCAGGTAGACGAGGCTCAAGCCGGCGCACGATTCAGCAACGACACAGACCATGAGCGGGGTGCTGCAATGCTTGCTGGCGAGCAGAATCACCAAGGTGTAGAGCACCCATAGGGAGGTGGACTGCGTGCCAGGCGCGCCGATCATGATGATGGTGAGCGCGACCAGGCCAATTTGTGCACGAAGGAATTGCGGAGTTGGTCGGTAAAACTGCTGTTCCCAGCGAGGCTGCCGGAAAATGATTTTGCGCAGCACGACATAGCCCAGGTACAACACGATCCAGGTGACTAGCAGCTCAAGAGGTGTCCGGCCCAACAAAGTTAGGCCCAAAATGACGACGGTAAAAGCAGCGACGATGTAGTGGTAGTAGGTCGCAATCCAATAAGAGGCGCGGCCCCAGATCATGCTGCCCAGACCCGCGTCGTCGACGAAGTCACGAAAGTCCAGCGAAAGTTTGGCGAGATGTGCCATAGGAAATACCTTGTAACAATGGATGCCCTCAGCATAACACCGTCAGCCTGACAAAGGAATACGCCGTTTGGCCGATTTTGGACTAGGCCACACATGCCAAGATGAGATTGAAGGGCTGAAGCGTTCCGCGTCCGCCTTCAGCCCTTCAACTGTAAGCCATTCCAAAACCCAAACAGGAATCACCGTCATTGCCGATATGCGATGGCTGAATGCTAATTGCAGGTGCCTCCTGCCATGCCACAATCTCACACCGTACAGCCCTTCATTCCACAATCAACATTTAACATTCAAAAATCCGCATTCCGCAATCTCCTCGTTTGCCCCATCCCCTGTGTCGTCTTGTGGCCCGTGCCGCAGAAAAAGGCGTAATCGGCCAACACATTGAATGGCCTGCGCAGCGCTGCAGAGGCACCCGGTCGTTCTAGCACAGAATATTCTACCTTACCCATGAACCCGATGTGCCGATACTTGCCAAAACTCAGCACCTCGGTCTGCACGTCCACTCGTGACACTGCCACATGATACGCCAGCCACTCACGCCAGGCTTCATCGATGTGGTACTCTGGCGGCGCAAATGCGCTCCAGCGCGAATGATAACTGGCAAACACCAGTATCGGATCAGGCAGCGGGTATTGCATCTCACGCGTCTTGAATGTCGTCGGCGACTCAAACTGCAGAATCGCCGTCGATCGCGTTTCCGCCTGCTCAGCCAATTCGGCATAAGTGCGATGCTCCACTTGCGCCTCGCCATCGATGGCCAGCACGTTATTGCCGACTCGCACCGATCGTTCCTTCTGCATCCCTCTGGAGACATACGGCCCATACTCGTCTTCCAACAGCGTCATGCGAAAGCGATAGCGACCGTCATCATCGGCGATCAAGGGCGAAACGGTAAACGGCTTGGGCTCAGCTTGATCGTGCACAAAGGCGGCCAGCTTCGGATCGGCCGCATCCAGCCAATGATAGAGCAGCGCATTCAAAGCGCGCTCAGGGTTTCCTCCTGCTTCGGACAAAACACGCTGCGCCTTGAAGGGAACGGTGATGGAGTAAGGCATTTTGAATTCGTTTCACTCTAATCCGGCAGACGGTACAGCGGGCCGGCCATGTCGCATGTGTGTCAAGGTCGTGGTGAAGTCTTCTGATTCTCCGCTCCGATTCATGCTTTGGTAGCGCGTTTGACCCATGCCCTGATACGTTAGCTCACCTGTGCCACAGAAGCAGGCAAATCGCGCCAGCGTATGAACTTCATATAAAAATTCGCTGCCAAGTTTCCGCCAGTTTGAAACAACGAACCGGATCCAGCCAGAACATCCCGTGTAAACATCACCGCTGGAAAGGTTAGCGCGCCGAGCTGCCAGCTTGAAATCAGCCAGATTAATGTGGAACTGGATCGCATCGATCAAACTAACATTTAGATGCAGGGTAGCAGGTGCATAAGCGTTCCAGGCGCGCAAGTAAGAGTGAAACACCAGGGGCGGATCGGGCAAGAGCAAGAGCAGGCCATCGCGCTGCAGGACTGCCGGACTGACAAATTCAAGGCTGAATTGCTTTAGCGCATCAGCGTTTGTAGCGTGCCGGGACGTTTCGACGATTTCCTGGTATGCCTTTGTTGTTGCCTGGAAACCTGTCACGGTCAGCGATTTACCACCCACATTCATGGTCTGGGTTGCCTGCAGACCTTTCACAAAGGCATCAGTTAGCGAATCGTCCAGCAGCGAGACCTGCCATTGATAAGGCGACACTTTCAAGACCTCTTGGACTGTAAGCCGTCGCGCACGACTGTGTCGCATAGGTGACTGTGCATAGGGTCGCGGATGATCGGTGCGGCGTTCAAGGGTTGGCGACGAGGCCAGGCCACGCTGAAGAATGTCGAGAACCGTCGCTTCGGACATCCACAAGCCGTCGACAGGGACTAACATTGGCGTATCCAACTGAACAGTAATGAGTGTAGGCATCTGCCGGTCTCACCACGCAACGTATGGTCTCAACCGTGAACAGGTCGTCACTAGCTCTGCAATACGCTCGTGACGATCCATATAAGCGGTGAGTTCGCGCGCCTTGTCACCCTTTCCAGCGCCGCCCAGATTCTCGAATTCGACATGCAAATCAAAGCACAGGTCGCGCAGCTCACTATCGTTGAAGTGAGTTGCGATCAAGTTGCGCAGCCTGGGTAAGTCGATCGGTTTCGCGGACTGGGCCTGTGCCGGGGAAACGATCGATGATCCAACTGGCGGCACGCGCATTTCTAGTTCACGCAGTCGAGCTTCTAATCGCCCGATTTCAGTGCGTACCTCATCGCGCTGATTGAGCAAATGGAGTGGCGTGCTCATCTCGCCGCCGTGCAGCGCGATCTGCTTCTCTAGTTGCTGCAAGTTGCGCCGATAGATTTGCAGCAGGTTCTGAATAGATTCGATCGAATCAGTGGATTCATTCATGATCGCAGGACGATGATTCTGTAGCTAAGACTCGACACGCTCGATAACGACCGCCAGTCTCTGACTGGCTTCCAAGAGGGCATCTTCTTGAGCATGGAGCTGGTTGACTACCCCGATCGGGGCATAGTCGATACCGCCCTCAAGCGCTACGCGCTTCTGTAAGCGCTGAAGGTTCTGTTGATAGACCGCCGCTTCGTCCAGGATGCCTTGAATCGCCTGTTCTTCACGCTTGACCAACTCCTTCGACACTTGGCGCTTGAGGACCGTCTCCTTGTCCTGTTCCAATAGTGGGATATCTGGCGGGGGGGCAACCGGCCGATCGGGTTTCTGCCGCGCCTGCCGCCGCTCTTCCAAAATCTTCTTCGCTTCGCCGAACAGAAAATCGACAGCCTTCATCACAATAGGCACAGCTATGGGATCAAGTGACATGACTCATCTCCTGGTCTGAGTTTTAGCAGGCAAACACGCGCGCCCTCGCCTGTGGACTAGTTCGGCGGCGGGATGTGCACGTAAGGCACTTTGATCAAACGGCACTTATCGCCCGGCGGATTGAGCAGCTGCTGCCAGCGGCGGGCATCGCTCTTGAATCGCATCAGCTTTGGCAAGCGTCCATCTTCTTCGATGTCATCATCTACATCAAGGTGATAAAGCGTCACTCGTTGCGCAGATTCTTCGGTGATGGTTGTTTGAGCCACAATCCCCATCAGTACCCCCATGATCGTGCGTCCACCCGTGATGCCTACGACTACTTCGGCGTCATCAGCCAACGCCTCCTGCAGCAAAGCGTTGAATGTGCCCTTAAACTCTTGGGCGCTTGCATCGCTGTCAATATCCTGTGCGTCGAGGTAGTGGTTGCGATAGGGCACGCTTAATCGGCGAAATTCGTCCGTACATATGCCTGCCGCATCGCGTACGTCGCGGTTGGTCGGCGAGAAAGTGGCTACGCGTGTCACCGGCCTGCGGGCGCGGGCTAGGGCACGATACAGCCCAGTGACCGCGCCCGGCGACAGCCCCAGCGAAGCTAACAACACACGCTCGCGCGCCGGTAACCTATTCTCCCATTCAAGATGACGCTCGATCTCGGCGCGCACGTCTTGTTGAACATAGGCCGCGAGCGTTTCAGGCACATCGGCAGACGTGAACTCGCGCCAGGTGTGGCCCTGCACTAGGTCGCCTGCAAACTTAAGAAATTCGGCCTGCTCTGGCTCGATGCTCACGTCGGTCTTGCGGTAAATCAAGATAGGCCTACCTAGTGTCTGTCGCGCCGTGTGATACTCGATCTCAGTAATGGAACGCCCATCGTTGGGAACGATGGTGCCATAACGCCCGCCGTAAATGCCCAAGTAGATGTCGCAGTTCTGTGCCATCATCAGGCTGACTTCATACGGGCTGGCCGATTGCGAGCCGATCGTTTCGGCACGCACGGCCTGCAAGTCGAGGCTTGTCAACGCATTCTCGACCGCATCACGCTCGGCCTGCAGGTCTTTCATGGTGGAACTGATGAAAACGCGAATGGGAGCGCGAGCTAGTTGACCTTCTGCTTCTGCGAGTGGTTGGGCAGTTGTCGACCGCTGGACTGCAAAGCGCTGCGCTTTGGCTTCCAGTTCCGCAATCTTCTTCTGCGTCTCGTCGCGCTGATTGAGCAGGTGGAGCGGCGCGCTCATCTCTCCGCCGTGAGAAGCGATCTGCATTTCAAGGCGATGGAGGTTGCGACGATATTGATTAAGCAGTTCTTGTAGGTTTTTTCCCGGTTCAACTGCATCACTGCTTGAGCCCATTGCATTCTCCAAATCACTTTCACCACGAAGCATTGGGGCGAAGTTCCCGGCACGTCGAGTACAGTTTAGCAAACATTTCATGCCGTTCACTGTACAAAACCAACTCCCTGGCTTTGTCGTGCTTACTATGGCCCGACAACCCCTCATAGTCAATTTCCAACTCGAAACACAAATTGCGCAACTCACCTTCGTCGAAATACATTTTCAATCCATCAAGTAGTATTTCTCGCTGGGCTTGTCTATCCAATTCAATACTCTTCTTTACTGATTCTGTCGCTGTCACTGCCAAGTCCTGAACATCTGCCAAGTCACGCTTCTCAATCAGGCCTGTGACGAAAGACAGACCATCAAGGCTCTCGCGCCTGGAGTAATACTCAACTGCCCATTCATACGCTCTCTTTTCACCGGGTAGGTGAATGTCATTTCCTAAGCGCACGCCGAGACGACAAATGTGCTCAAGGCAAGTTCTTATATCGCCTTCGTTGTTTATCACTTCCAATGGGGTAAGGCGGTCGATATGAGCCGTGAGGGCCTCAACCAGTTCGCCTCTCTCCTCGTGTAAACGAGCAATCTTACCTTGGACGCCCTCGTGCCTTTGATGATTCCCGACCGCTTTCCATTCATCCGCTGCGTATTGCAGGGCTCTAACATCATCTTTTCGTTCCTCCAAGGCAGCCAATCGTTGGCGAATGAATCTTCTCTTGCCTCCTTGGGATAGATCACAATTGGATTTAGCTGTCTCAAGACTGCCTATCGCTCCGTCTATGTCATTGGCAGCCTGTTGATGTTCGGCTAGAGCAAGACAAGATTCGACAAGTTCGATCTTGATATTAGAATGGATCTGCTGCATGAAGTCGAGATCGACATTGGGGGGTATGTCCGACTCAATCCTCTCCAATTCTTGAACGACCCGTGATGCTTCATCCTTAGTGAGCTCATCCAAACTCTTGGGATATCGTTCCTGTAGCCGAGCTAGCTGCTTGTAAACCTTCTGTGCATAACTTAGCCAGCCGAGACGTGTCTGGAGGTCTTGAATGGCCCGATCCTGTTGTAGTAGGTCTTCGCTGACTTGATCTATTTTCGCAGCCAATTCTGACGCTTGTCGCTCCATCTCAGCGCGCCGTTCCTCCAAATCTATCTTTATCTGTTGATGCTCCTTTAGAGCCGAGGAGTCAACCTTGATTCGATCCAGGGTTTCATCGTGTTGAACCCTATAGTCCATAGGGTACCTCACAGTCACTAACAGTTCACGCCGCTAGTTAGAACAATGCAGATGCTCCCCGCATCTTTCACCACGACGCCTTGATTACCCTCTTCGATTTCGCCCTGCAGCTGTGCCTGTGCCATGCTCTGTCTGGTATCGCGTCATCAACCGAAATGCCCAACCCAGCACAATATTTGCCCGTTGGCTGTCTAGCCCTGACAGTTCGCGGTGAAGTACCGTCGCTATTCGTTCCAGGTAGCCGCGCGTGCGCCCGCTCCGCACATAGCCGCTACGGGGTAGGCTTTCTACCAGTTCCAGGATTTTTTGCGTGTCGCGAGTGCGATGCGCATACGCCACGATCTTGCCCAGTTCATTGCGATCGACATCCAGCGCCAATTCGCGCGCAATCGTATCGGCCTTGGTCCAATCGGACTTGGACAGTTCCATAGGAATCACCTCGCTGCGCCGCGTAAATTAGTATGCGCCATCCGGCGCCCGGCGCGCTGTACTGTAGTGAAGAATACGATCACTCACCGCCAACGCTTGTTCGCGCAGTAGAATCTTGTCTCGAATCGCCGCATCGATTAACTGACTAAGCAGGTCGGCTAACTCTTTCCCAGCGTACAGCATCTCGTGCGAGTCGGCTTGCACAAAGTGATCTTCAGCCAGCAATGCCAGTTCTGCTTTAACGACAGCCAACGATCCAAGCCCCAGTGGCTTGCCTCCGCCCAGTTTAAGCGTAAGCGTGCCGCCGATGCCCAATGCGAAGCATAGCAGGCCCAACTCGGCCTGGGAAAGATTCTCAAGGTCGATGCGGCACTGAAAGCGCTGCTTGTCCGGCACAACTTCTACGGGCGGCTGACGCGTATCTTCGGCCGGCACGCTGTGATAATAGAACTTGCGCCCGCGCGGTTTGCCAGGGCGGGGCGCGAACAGCGGCGCCAGTCGAAAGAGCTGCGTTCTGCCACTGCCGATCAGCTGTGCATCGCCGAAGCTAACCTTGCCCAGATAGTTCGCACGGACATCGTGCGACTGACCGCTGTGCCCGAAGAGACTGCACGCCGGACAGGCGTAGTTGACCAGACATTTATTGTTGCGGCTCTGCACCAGCTCCATGCCCTGGGGCAATTGATCGGGCAAGATTCGCGTTGTCGTGATGCACGACGGACTCACGGCCTCGGCAATGCTGCGCGCTACACCCTTGAGCGATGACCCCGGAATCGTGGGCGCGCCATTCACGCGATAGAAAGGCCGGACGACCTTCTCTTTCGGAAAGCCGCAGTCTTTGCCGAGCGCATAGCTGCCGGTCCCGATGAAGAGTGGTGTCAGCGTTTCGAAGATGAGGGTCAGCCGGCCGCTGTAACGATTTGCCAGATCCAGGCGTTCGTGGCCAGCGATTTCTCGACGGGCCACTTGCCGTGGAAAGGGCACGAACTCGAAAGGCTTAGGCGCGATCTCACCAGAGGGCTGGTTGCTCATTCTCGTACACTCCTTCCAGGCCAGCCAGGCGCGTCAGTACCGGCCTGCCTGCACTGCGATAGACAATCACCTGCGCCCTGACCCATTTCGGTTTGCCGTTGACGGGATATCGCAACATACGTGGAATGCGAGTTTCGATCCACGCATCACCATCCTCTCCCGCCAGTCGGTGCGGTCGCTGCAGCTGACTCAGATGTGTGCCCCAGAGCATGGCGTAGCCCTGCGGATCTGCCGTATCGGGAATCGGCAGCGCATCATCCGCTTCGACCGACCGCCAACCTTCCGGCAGCGTCAGATCTGATTCTGTCAGAAGCAGCAGATCAAAGCCATTACCGGCTGCCTGCCAACGTACCTCAAGTTCCGGACCAAACGCTCGTCCATGTGACCACGCCGCATCGACCGTTTGATACTCAACCAGCTCGATTGCTGACTCCGACTCCCAATACAGGTAGGATAGGTGAGATTTCAGATCATCCAGCATTTGAGGCAGCTGCGCTGCTGAAACCTGGTGGTAATACAGGTGCGGGCGTCTGTTCATGGCGTATTTCCTCTTGCCGCGCGCACGTAGCGGCTCCAAGGTTCGACGGTTTCCTTGAGCACCGATCGGATCTCATCATCGTGTTGATAGGTCACACTCACGCGCCCCCACTCCGAGACCGCTGGGGCCGACACCGACAGATTCAACGGTTCCTCAACGAAGAAGCCATATTCCTCAGCCGCCGTGAAATGCGTTACACCAAACACTCTGCCGGCAAACTGATCGGCCTGATCGTTTAGGAATTGGCCCGGATAGGACACCTCTAGCTGTGCGTAATGGAGACTTACACGACCCAGGCCCCGGCTTCGAGCAAAACCGAGCGGCACACGTTGTTCCGACATATCGCGCAGTGCAACGGCCAGCAGCCCCACCTGCCACAATTGAAAATTGCGCAGCGTAATCGTGGCGGCAAACTCGCCCTGCGTGACGACCTCCAACTGAAACGGCCCGACAGCAACTGCGCCTGAAATGCGATCGATCGCCACCCCGTCACGCTCGTCAGTGGCATTAGCCTTCCGTACGTTCTCCGGGTCAGGCGTCGGATAAGCATCGCTGAAATGAATGTGACTAGACATGACCGTGTGCCCGAAGATGCGACAGATCGGACACAATCCCTTGTAGATGGCAGGCCCAGAGTTCACTTTCGCTTTTCGTTCCAGCTTGCGTCCGCATGATTTTTCGGTATCCAGCGGGTCGCAGACCTCCAATCCGACGGTTCGCCCAATCTTCTCACAATAGCTGCGCACGGCACCCTTCAAGCTCGACCCCGGCAGATACACGGTCTCACCTAGAGTCGCATGCTTGATGCGCACGAAGTTCATATCAAGCAAGGTCGGATCGCTGCCCGCTTCCTGCCCGGATTTGATCAACAATGGCCCTTCCGGCCGGATCCGAAATGACAGACGTAACTCGTTGAGCAGTTTCTTATGCATGGCCCTGTGCCTCCTTCGCCGCATTCAGTGCCGACGTAAACGCCTGCCAGTACTCCTCCCGCTTGTGCTCATCCTCAAGCGTGCCAGCCGGCTTACCCGCGAAGTAATCGCGGAGTTGATCGGCTTCCAACCATTCAGAGCCTGCCCAGTTGATCTGAAGGTTTACGCTTCCCAGGCCTCGTGACGTGGCTCCGCCGAGCGGAACATTGCCTCTCTCAAATTCCCGTAAACCCAATAGCGCCAGGCCCAATTCGGGCTTGCTGGCGTTTTCAATGATCATTTCAAATCTGAACTCAGCGCCGGCAGGAACGGCCTCAAAGTCATATTTCAGACCTTCTGCAGCGGTCTCGGTGTCCCGATCGATGGCGACACCGTCACGAACTTGAAACCGATCAAACCAGGTCGCCGGATCGATCGTCAAGTCGCGCACTAGAACTTTGGAGGCCAGCCACGGCGCGCCCAATAACGAGCACGTCCAGCACGATCGGCGCAGAACTTCCTGTGCGAGAGCAGCTGGATCGTCGGTATGGCGCTCTTTGATCTCCTCAACATCACCCTGCGTTAGGCAGCCAGGCAGCCGGCCTGCCTCGCGTGGCCGCGATGTGCTAGCGCAGGCCAATGATTCATCAACACCGCGCAAGAGCCTTTCCAAGTGGGCGCGAAACGCGCCTTTGAAAGAACTGCCTGGTATGTAGGGCCGGCCTTGCACGTCTTTCAGCACGGGCAAATCATGCTCAGTTGGGCCGCCGCCACCGCCGCTGCCGATCCGTATGGCCGTTTCGGCGCGCAACAAACCCTTCACTCGCAGACGATTATGAAAGCGAGTGAAGTCAATCGAGTCGTTACCCGCGGCCATGGCGTTCCTCCCTGCGGTAGTAGAAATAGCGATTGAGCTGGCCGAGGTAGGCTCGCACCAGTAGAATCCAGGCATCGTCGATTTGTCGATTGTCAAGCTTATCGCCCAATCGTAGTTGGCGCTGAACATCTTGGGCGATTCGCTCGGCCGTCCTACGCAATGTGTCCAGTGCCTTGACGAGCTTTCCGCCAAAGTCATCCCGGCGCCAGCTGCTGCCCGGCGCATCGCGCCCCACTTGATACAGGATGTATTGCTTGACCACTTCGACACTGGGCGTTTCCAGAGCCACTCCCAGCAGGTTCTTGATCTGATGTTTCTCCATGCGGCTTTCGGCTACTTTGTTGCTGTCCACCAGTACAATCATATCTCGAATGAGATTGTTCATTTCTAGTTCAATCTCGTGCTGGACAGCCATACGGCGCCTCAAATCCTGGCGCTCTTGATCCGTGACGGCTAAGGACAACGTAGACTGACTCATAAATTCACCTCCGATTTGTAGTGAAACGGCAGGCAAATGGCAACGCGCCCCAGGCCACGTGCCCGGTCGTTGCCGATTCCACTGTTTTCAACGGCTTCAAGTAGGTCGAGTAGCTCCGCTTGATCGATTCCATCACTGCGATACACAAAGACGCTGCCCATGTCTGCCGCCAGCTGCGTGCGGCGCGGCAGGCCGGCAGCCAAATGCCAGCCGCCAATCACATGGTGACGTGCAAATGCACGTTGCAAGCGCACCCTGTTCTTGTCAAGGCCAAGCATTTCGGGAGACGGTGCCGTTACTGGCACGCCGCGCCATACCAGGCTTGCTGGCGACAATAGGTTCAAACTAAAGAAAAAGGCGTCAGGGGACAAGGGTTCAATCGTGCCATCCAGCCGCCGATAAAACGCCCATTCCATCTGGATCGCACGATTGAACTCTTCGAACCGATCACGCAGTTTGCCTAGCGGCTGAGACGTCTCGCCCGGCGGTCGCAGCTTGATCCTAACGTGTCCGAGGCCGCTCGACTGTTTCTGGCCGATAGCCGTGAGTTGAGAAAGGTGCTGTTTCAAGATTGTCAGTTGCGCTGGCGAGGCCTGAACCTGACCGATGAACGCCATCTGACGTTGGGCGCGATCGTAAGGTTCGACTGTCTCCAATGTGTATAGAAGTCCGTCTGCGGCTACCGCCCGCCGGCGGTCGATAGCCGTATGCGAGGCGCGTCGTACAGGGACGTCAACGCTGTCGAATGAGCCAGAGCCGATCATCACCACGAACTCGCTGTATGGATCAACTTCACCCTGACACTCAGGGCAATGCGGCTTGTAAAGCCCAGGCAGGTGCGCGCCGGCACCCAGCATGTGCTCAAAGACAACCTGACGAATGAGGATGTCGCCAACGCCGTGGCCTCGGTCGGCATCTGGGTGACCCTGTGCAAAACCGGGATCATATTTGCAGGTGCGGGCGGTCAATGGTGCAGGGAACGCAAATTCCAGTGCTCCGGCGGTTGTCGGATAGAGATGTTCGAAGATCGGCACTGATTGGTCGGTGAGGAAGACTTGTGCGAAATCGCAGCCGACGTGCGGCGCCTCGGACGCATGCGAACAGGTTGACCGCATCTGCCGGGCCAGTGACCCGCGCAAGACACTGCCGGGGATGTAGGTATGGGTCGAGTTGTAAAAGGCCTCGTTGGCATCAACCCCCAACAGCATTGGTGACTCAAGAAAGACAGCGACCTCCAGTCGATCAACCTGACTCAACTGTTCTTCGACCATCACATGAACGTCGGTCGATACCTGAACATCGAGTTCAAACCAACCCAGGCCTTTGGTCTTGCCGCCTCCAACCGCAAACAGGCTGCCAAGCCCGGCACGCAGCAGGGCTATCTCGTCGTCATCGAAATGTCCCCGTATCGTGCCCGACAGTGTGACGGGGGTGCCGGGAAGAAAGACTTCGGTAGTATATAGCAGCTGATCTTCGGCAACTCGGCGTTGACGCGAGAGACCAACCCCAAAGCGCAAATCACCCAGCAGCGGCGAATCCTCGGTCGTTAGAAATTGAGGCTCGGATAATGTTAGGTCGCTGAAGATCAGTTTGCCCGGATGCCACGGCGAACCGAACAAGCGACACACCAAGCAGGGTTCCGCATCACCCTGACACATGGTTTCGGCAGCAGGTGATGTGCAAGGCAAAGGTTCATCAGGGCGAAGCACCGGCACCAGCCGCTCCACCTCATGTCGTAATCGTCCCTTGAACGTTGACGCCGGCACCATAGGCAGCCCTCGCGCATCCCGCGTCAACGGCTTGTCGGCCAAGGAGCCGCCTAATGCTCCAGAGCCAACATTAAAGGGACCGTCGAACGTTAGGCGAACCTCGATCCTAGTTGGCATGTGCCACCTCCGCTACGATCTCGTTCCAAAGACCATTTGTCACAATCTTGGGCACATAGGGATACAGCTCGAGCAAGTCAGGCACGATGCTGGCATAGATACTTTCGTCTTCATGTCCTGGAACACGATGCCAGGGAATCGGATCATCTTTATCGTATGGCCAGACCTCCGGTAAACGGGCCAGCATATTCTGTTCCTTTCGCGTCTCACCCAATCGCGCTGCAAGTCGAGCGCGTTGATAGAGATAGTGCACTGAGCCGTATTGACGCCCTCGTTGAAGAGCGGCGACGAGGCTCTGCAATTGGTTGATGGGAACATCAATCTGTCGGAGAAGTTTCAGGATTTGAAGCAGGCGCTGCGCCTCTTGCAGTGTATAAGGCGCGGCTGTCAGATAACGCCCAATCCTGGCTCCACCTTCGCTGAAATAGTAAGGCGGAGCATTTCGTAACTGTTTTACTTTTTGTCGCAACATGCTCTGGGACTTGATGACCAGAAAATCTACAACCGATGTTGTGCCGCGCTTAGCCCGTTCCTCTTTATGGCAACGGTGTTTGGCGTTCTTACACAGTTCTTTGGCAGTATCTCGCAGGACGCGCACGGGGTTATGGCATTCAGCGATGACTATGCCCGCCGAGAGTGTCGGGCGTTTAGACGTCTGCAACTGTAATTGAGATGCACCCCCTATCTGCATTTTTTCCTCAAACAGCTGGCACATCCGTACAGCAACCGGTAAGGCGGCATCAGCGGGCACAATCAGCATCACATCATCGCCGCCGACAAAAACAATCTCAAAGGGGTGAATCGGCCCACGCCCAAGCGGCTTGCCCGTAGGTGCCTTTCTATCTACCACCGTGGGGTGCAAGTTCTCGGCCAAGGCTTCATAAACTGATTCTGAAATTGCCCGCTTCAGGGTCTCGCTAAACTCATGGTAGGCTGCTGGCGTTGGTAGAGATTCGAGCTGCTTGCCCATGCTATTGCCATCGGCGTAGATGAAGCCGACATACCCTGGACGCGACAGGCATGCCTGCCCCAGTTCCTCAAGATCCTGCGCAACCCAAACATGGCGCTGACGAAAATTGCCCCAATATCGATCCGCTAGCGCGGGATTGAGCCGGGGCAGTTGCTCGAGGTATTGATCGACCTGATCGCTGCGTGCGTCTTTGGCCCGACCATGGCCTTGTCCCGCATCGTCTTGCACATCGGTCATCTGCACGCGGACTTTGCGTCGGCAGACATCACACATCGGCCAGTCTTCATCGAAGTATCGGTACATTCGATCCGCAGGGCGAATTCGGCAGATTCGACAGCGCACCGCGAACGAAAGTGATTCGACGATCGGCGCCGCGTTCGGGCTCTCCTTGCGCTTCCGCAGTTCGATGCCAATGGCACGCACCAATTCACCGAAGCTGTGAGATTGATCGAATGATTGCTGGATACGTTGACGATCCTCGACCATCAGCCTTGCTAGATGGTCTGGTAGCACTGACCTACCTAGCAAGCCTCCCAGCACCTCATTTGGGGTCACAGGTCGCCAGACGCACGTCATGGTTACAGTGCTAGTCTCAGTCGAATAAATTAGTTCGATTTTTGTCGCAAGGTCATTCGCTATTGAAGCCGGCACAAATGACAGTAAGCTGCCTCCAGCGGCAGAGAGTACGCATTTTGGGGGTAACCCTTCACCCAGAAGAAACTGTTCCAAGGCTTTATCCAGCCGGGTAAGTATCATGCTGCCGCCGCGAATTCCAGGCAGTTTGACGCTTTCAAATACATACTCTTGCGTTCGGTTAATATCAGCCGCCAGCAAGGCCAAATCAACCTCAGCAGGGTCAAGGGACAGGAGTTGCTTTAGCTCAGTTGTGGATCCAGATTGTGGCGTATAGGTGAGAAGCGGCTCGACTATTTTGCGATACCAATTTTCCAAAGATTTCGCCATTCAGTGCCTCCTAGATGTCGTGCCTCAGCGTGAGCGAACACCCAACTTTTCAAATGGGCGTAACCTATCTTAAAGCTACGCGCCACAGATCTGAGGGATTCAATCTCAGATCTGTGGCGCGTAAGCATACCAAGCTAACAACCATGCAAAAACTACGGCTATCCACCGAAGGCGGTTGCAGGATGGCGCACATTCGACAACCCTTAAGAGGGATTAAGGCAAGTAATCGGTTTGCTAACGTTCCTATTATGCGCCCATTTTCATCACATGTCTATACGTATTTCTACGTATTTTTCCTGACATTTGACACGAAATTGGTTGGAAACTTGTCAAGGTGAGGATATCAGGGGTATCAGTGGGCCTTCTTCCACGGCGGCCATCCATCATTTGCCTCTCGGTTCGGATCGCCTGCCCATGACGACTCGTGCATCTGTTCGCCAGGGTAAACAAAGAGTTGCCAAAACGGCCCCAGCGCAATTGACTCTACGCGGTCAATTTGTTGATGAGTTATTCGGCTACTCCTTACTCGCAGTCCGCCCAACAGCGCGGTGTAAATCTTCCGCACCAGGTTGCGTGTAGCGGCGTGTCATATTCAAATCCGTGTGCCCCAGAATGGCGGCCACCTCGGTCAGCTGCGCCCCGGCATCGAGCATTCGTTTTCCGCAGGTGTGGCGCAACACGTGCCGGATACGCGTCTCGTGCATATTGAGAGTAAAGAAGGAATGCTTGACGTGGACTTCCTCGGCAACGTCGTGCCGCGCGAGCAGTTGCGGATTCCGCATGCGATCACGTTCTTTGGCGCAGGCCCTGATGCTGCGCCACACGAGCGCCTCGAAACGATCGTGTTGTTCTCAGAGCGAACGGCCCAAGGCGTTGATCGCGGGTTACGAGCCATCGGCGGGCAATAAGTATCTGTTCGCCGGACTTGATCTCGCCATCGCTGATCTGCAAAGTCGACCAAAGCGCGACAAGATTATCATCGACGCGCATGATGGCCAGCCTATTTGGTCAGAACGCGAAGGCCGCGACTGGGATCTGTCGGTCGCGCGCGTGAGACTGGCCGAGCAGAAAGACATCCGTGTGATTGGCCGATTTCTGGGCGAGGGCGAAGAGGAACTACGCAAGATGAAGGCGTTGTTCCCGCGCCTGATCGTGACAGAACCGAAGCAGTTGCTGGAGAAATTGGGCGGGATGTTGATCGGTTTAGCATGAAACAAAAAGATCTCAGCATGCCGCTGAGGTCTTTTTGTTTACTGATGAGGAAGATTGCAAAAATCATGGATGTTATCCGCCCAACCCTGTGCCAACTCAGCAATTCTCAATTTGACCTAGACCTTGACATTGACTTCAACCTGTGGATGGTTCGAGTTTCAATTGGCGGATCATGAAATCAAATAACTGCTCCCAGGTGTCGAACAGCCAGTAGCGAGTGAGCGCGCGAAGGTCATCGAAGAACGTGTGGCGCGCGGCCAAAGCGGCCATTCCAATGCCGGTGCGTCAGGCCGTTGACGCCTCCCAGCGCGGCCAAGGTGTTCACCCACTTATACGCGGCCTGTTCGCAGTCTTGTTTGTCATGACCATCTTGGGGCATGATGAATTCCGGAGCCAACGCCACGGCATGTGGTTGATGAGGTGCCACCAACACGGGCAGTTGAGCGAAAACGAGCTCAAACGCGTGCAGCAGGGTGTCAACGGTGAAGGGTTCAGGCATGGGGCGCTCTGTTCGGGCAGGTTGCTAACCACCTTAACATGAACCACGCCTTTTGAAAAGTCAAATTGAGAATTGCTGCTTCCCAGACCCCTGCGCGTCGATAAACTCCAGCGATTGGTGGCGGAAGTAAGTATTGTAGAGTTCCGCGTAATGCCCGCCCGCGGCCAACAAAGCGAGGTGGTTGCCCTCTTCGATGATCTGCCCACGCCGCAGTACGATGATGCGATCGGCGTGGCGAATCGTGGACAGGCGATGGGCAATGATGATGTTGGTTCGCCCCCGCATCACCGTATCCAATCCTTCTTGAATCAAGGTCTCCGTCAACGGATCGATGCTAGCCGTGGCTTCATCCAGAATGAAGATCGCGGGATCTTGCAACAGGATGCGGCCCAACGCGACCAGCTGCCGCTGCCCCATCGAAAGACTGCTGCCCCGTTCGCCGACTTCCGTAGACAGACCCTGCACCAACCCTGCCAGCCAGTCGCCGCCGCCCACGTGTCGCGCCGCGCTTTCCACTTCTTCATCGGTGGCGTCCGGTCGTCCGTAGCGGATGTTCTCGCGCACCGTGCCTTCAAACAGAAACGGAGATTGCGTGACGAGACCGAGGCGGGTGCGATAGTCGGCCAGATCGAGCGTGCGGATATCGATCCCATCGATGAGCAGTTGACCGCCCTGAAATTCGTAGAAGCGCGCAATCAACCGCGCCAGCGAACTCTTGCCCGATCCGGTGTGGCCAACTAAAGCCAGTGTTTCACCCGCGTGGATGGTGAGCGAAAAGTCGGTCAGGATCGACTCACC
>JBGSPW010000215.1:0-76977 GCA_041738395.1 Thermoflexales bacterium | reverse complement strand
CGTGATATACACCTGCCAACTTTGGACTTCCCGCACCAGCTGATTGAGCTGCTTCAACGGAGCGGAAACCATCAAATCCACGTCAATCGTGAAGCGCGGCTCGCTGTACATCATGGCCGCCACGGAGCCACCAATGGCATAAGTCACGCCCAATGCGTCCAGTGTGGCAACCAGACGGAGATTGAAGGCGCGCTGATCGTCAGGGGAAATGGGATTACCGATCATGCAAGCTCAGCAGTCGTTGCGCCGCAATCTTCATAGCTTCTTCGGGTGAATGCCCCCGCCGGATCTCCTGAAAATACAGGGCGTCGCGCGCCATGATGAACAGACTGTTGGCATTCGCAAGTTTGACGGCTGGCGGAATCTGGCGAAGAATTTCGGTGTAGGCAGGTGAGCGTTCCAGTTTGGCGGCTCGAACCGCCCGGCGGATGCGCTCCTCGGAAGATAGATTGGTGTAATCAAGCATGGCACAGCCTCGATATTGAAGGCGATTGGTTATACAGACATTATAATGAATTGTCCCAGTTGTTCCAAATCGATCTCTCTGCCTACCAAATTCTGTTGCTACTATTGTGCTCTGGCGCAAGGAAACGCTCAATGTGGATCAGCCGCGCACTAAGTTGATCTGCAAGTCGGCGCCTACTGCTTCAGCATAGCATCGCAAAGCGGAAAGCCGCACGTCCCCAGCGTGGTTCTCGATGCGCGAGATGGTGGATCTATTGGTATGCAACCGCTGCGCTACTTCCTCTTGTGTCAGGCCCGCTTCTTCACGCGCCTGCCGCAGGATAATGCCAATTTTGAATTCGGTATACCCTGTCTCCAAGTTTTTGGCAAAAGCCTGATCGCGCCTGGCGCGCTTCTCGGCATAGTGTTGTATGTCGCTCATGTCTGCCTCTCATGTCATGCTCGGCGAATTGGCACTTCTGCCGATCACTCAATATCGTCCAACGCCGTCAGATCGAACGAATAAACGCCCGGTGCGCGACGCTTGTCCGCACCCAATTCGCCGATGTACACCAACGTCGTGCGGGTGGACGCATGGCCTAAGTTCTGTGAGATTGATACGAGGTCAAGCCCCTCTTCATACAAACGGCGCGCATAAGTTCGCCGCAAATCATGCGGATGCACCGTCAGCGGCTTGCCGTGCTCCGTCACCACCGGATACTGACTAACGATGTTCTCCACAGCCCGCACGGATAGCGGTCCGCGCAATGATTGGCCTCCACGCCAGAATGATCGGAATACGCGACCTTGACTAATGCCGGCCGCTTCCAGCCACTTGTCGAGCACCACCAGCACCCAGGCCAGATCACCATAGGGAACCAGGCGCTCTTTGCTGCCCTTTCCCTTCCGAACGTGAAGCGCCAATTCACCGCCAAGGCGCTGCCGCAGATCCATCACTTCTAACGCGCACGCTTCGGCTTCGCGGATGCCGGTGCACAACAGCAAAGCGATGAGGGCCGTATCACGCAGCGCACTGAGCGGCGTCACGCCGGGCGCACGGAGCAGCGCCTCAGCTTGCGCGCGTGTCAACCGGACTTGAGCGCTGTCGGCTTTGTCCTGCGACTTTACCATATTCACCGGTGAGTTCTTCGGATCGATCGCGTTCTGCAAACGCGTATGGCGCTCATCGACGAAGGCTTTGCGATTTGCCGGAGTGTCGTCGGCGTGAAGGGCGCGCAGTTCCGCGCCGGCGGAATTAAACCACGCGGCTCGCAGATCGTTGTTGCGCAGCAGGCGTTGATAGGCCGCGCGCAGGCTGGATAGATGCGCCGATACCGTGGCTGCGTGATAGCCTTTGGCCATCAAGTGATCGCGATAGGCCACGAGATCGGGTTCATGCCAAACGCGCCTGTTTTCAATCAACCACGCCACGAAGGCGCCCATCCGCGAGCGCGTATCTTTGTCGGCGTTGGCAGGCAGCAACAGTGCTTTGATGTCTACTGGTTCAGTGCCAGCGGAGTGTGTTGCTGTAGAAACATCGATGATCGATCGGGGTGAATAGGGCATGATATAGCCTTGCGTAAATGTATCGTATACGGGTAATTCTACGCAATATTATAGTGGAAATTTTGAACGCGTCAACCGAAAAAATGCGGCAGATTTCAGCGTGTGGAGCGACTACCCAACGCCGCGAAACTGTTCTTTGCCGACTTGATAAACAGACGATCCGCCCTTGCCATGATCGACCAACACGACGATCTCTTTGCGCGGATCGTACCTGCCCACCATACGCAAGGCATCTGCATCACCAGCGGCTTTCAGCTGCGCTTCGGACAGCCATAAGATGGGATAGCCTTGGCCGGGCACGGGCGGTTTGTCAGCAAGGATGATAAGTAGCCCGCGACCATCGGCGCGATATTGCTTACGGCCACCACTCCATAGCGTTTGCCAACTATCACGGATCAGTTGCATATCGCCTGCGCGTTGCTCAGGATTCATTCAGTGCTCAGATGATGGCCGCGAGATAAATTGCACTTCGGGATACGTCGTCGCCGGCCCGTCCAACAAGGGCGTGGGCAGCTGCTTCAGGTAGCGATCAAAGAACGCCAGGCTGTAGGCGTCGATGATGCGCGTCACCCGCTCCGCGCTCAGCGGGCCTTTCAAACCAAGCAGGGGCGCGATGGGCGTCAGCGACGGAATATCGCTGAAGTCATAGTGCGCAGTGCCGGCGATGATCGCGTCGTAAGCGGCTCCGCCCGGCGCGTGAAACAACCGATCGAACAGGCGGTTATTCTCAGCTGTCGGCCAGCGCTCACTGAACATGGACAGGAATGGTTGGCGCAGCCCGTTCGTGTACACGTCCGTGGAGACGGGCGGCAGGTAGGCGTCCATCGTCAACGCGGCCTGACAGCGGGCGTCGTGTGCGCAAAACTCGATCGTGGTGCCGCCGCCCATCGAGTGCCCGAACACACCCACACGGGAGAGATCCAAGCGGCCCGTAAGACGCCCGGCAGGATCAGCCGCGTTGAGGGCCGTCAGTTGATCGAGCACGAAGGCTAGATCACCCGCACGCTGCTGGACCAACTGCGCCGCGGCCAGTTGGAGTTCAGTCGGCGAGGTGCTGGCCGATAGGATGGCGTCGTTGTGCAGCGCGACGCGCCCGTCGGGGAACACCGTCGCGGCGGCGTCATACGGGTGATCAATGGCCGCGATGATGTAGCCGTGACTCGCCAGATCTTCCGCCTGATGCGTATTCTGCGCTCGAAAACCGCCCCAGCCATGCGAGAACAACAGCGCCGGATACTGCGCTTCAGCGGACGAGACTGGCGCATCGCGGTACGACTGCGTGTTAACGTACTTCAGGTGATCGAGAAAGTATGACGGCAGGTTAAGCCGTGCCGCCAGCGCCGGCCCCAACACCTCCACATGATCCAGCCAGGGCGTCGTCGTGGCCGTGGCCGCCGCTTCGGCTGGATACCAGATTTGCGCCATCAACTCGCGTGGCTCGTTGGCCCGACCGGAATAGATTTCCGAACGTGTTGTATCCACCCAGTGCAGTGTTACCGTGCCCACGCGATACGGACCGGTCAGTGGCAAGTCGTGCGGGATCGGCAGCAACAGCGGCGGCAGCGCGACGAGGACAATCAACAGGCAGCCCAGGAGGCCAAGGGCCATCGAGATAGCCCGGCGACGCACCGCGTGACCCGATCGCGCCCAGCCAATCAGCGCCAGCCCAAACACCAGCAGGGTCAAGCCGTAGGCCGGTATCAACTGCCAGCGATACCCCTCGAACAGCAGCTGCACAAACATCAATAGCAAGGCCAAGCCTGGTAGCCAGTTCAGCCAGCGTGGTTGTTGGGCAGGCAACACCAGCCGCCAGCCAAAGTACACCAGAATTGGAATAAGGAACAAGATTTCAAGAGGTCGCATTGTAATCTGCCATCGAACTTACGCGGGATCGGACAGTTGCCAGCCTGACAACTTAGCAGTATGTCGTTCGGCCCTAAGTTCTTCTGGTGATCTTTCAAATCAAGATGTGTTAAAATTAAAGTATGTCACCGCTTATCCAGACCAACCGCTATCTGCGTGATCCCAAAACACGCCGGCGTATGATCGCCGAGAACGTGTACGATTCTTCCGTCTTTGAAGGTGCAATCGGCTTGCCGAAGCCTCAGCCTTCTACTTCACGGCGCCGTAAAATAGCCTCGGCAAAGAAACGCGCCAGCGGTAAATAGTTCTCGACGTATCCCTGTTGAACGGTGAGCAGATAATCTGCCCGCCGTTTTTTACTGCCACGGCCCGAGAAGCCATACGACGGTGCGGGATAGCCAGTCTGAGCAGCCATGATGTCCGCCAACCAACGCCCGTTTTGAGGTCAGCCCCGGCCGATTCAACAGAACCCGCCCATGCGAGCCAAGTTGAGTGGCAGCCTGTGGTCCAGCAAGTTCACGATATCGACTGATTTTCATGTGGCCTCACCTATCTCGCATCCGTGCTACGTGCGCCACCCCCGCCACCCGTTAATTCGCTGATTCGCTACCAATTCGTTGACACCTATCTCATTTCTCCAACACACGACGCGCCGCCTCGCCCGACTACGCGGCCCCATGCGGCTATAGATCCTTCTCTTTCCCCTCAAGGACGAGGGCTTCGTCAATACGCGGAATGTCTCCTCGGGGAAAACCGTCCATCAGACATCCTACGGATCGAACATGTGACACAGGCCATCTTTCAAAATGCCAGAGCGCAAAACTGTAGCACGAGGATTCTAAACAGGCCGAAGTAGTGCAGTCAACAAATCCTTGCCTTCACTTTTCGTCTGACATTGCTTGCAAGAATATCAGAGGATCCACCGGCGTATCTTTGTATTGGACAGAAAAATGCAATATTTCATCACACGCGCCTACCGACTCTCCGGCGCTGATCATTTGCTGCAACGGCACGCTGGCTGCGGCTAGCCTCGCAAAAATAGTTACCAACCCTTCCCCATGCTCAATTCTTAGCGTAAAGTTGCGGTCTTTACCGCGATGAATTGCAGTGACGCAGCCCGCCGTTGGCGCTTGGACGATAGATGGGGAATCAAGCTCAATTTCTAGTGCCTGATGCTCAGCAAAGCCTTGAATGATCTTGCCTTCAACCGGCCATTGCATCGCCCACTTCAGGATAAATTCAGGCGAAAAATGAACACCTTGATCCTTGACAATACCTTCGCCAAAATTCCCGATGACTTTTTCGACCGCCATATCTGCCGGTTCTTGCATACCGCTACCGAAAGATACGGGGTCTGAATATTCCTTTTTGAAAATTGGCAATGCTATTGGCTTGACGGGATTTGCTAGCTGCACACGAAAGATATCACGTGCCACCTGCTGCCGAATCGACACAATCAGGGCGTCATAAATAGCAGCAGCCTCCTTGGCAAACACCGCCAACGAATCATGCCGGGCTAAAGAACGCAGTGCGAGGCTTCGTTTCAAATCATCCATTGCATCAAGGTAACTAATCCAGTGATTGTCAACGGCACGCAGCAAGGTAATTCTTTCTGCCTGCGGCATCAGATCTTTCATCTCTTGTGTTTTGTGCTGATAAGCCAACACGATATAGCCACATACGACTTCCCGAATTTTCTCGACAGTATAATTACCCCAATCATCAGGCCCTAATTTCGCCGGGAGTGGAATAACATTTTTGAGCTGATCAATCAATACCTGCAATTCTTGTGTGGAAAAAATATCATCTGTTTGTTTACGAATGGAGCCTGACAAAATATCCTCAAGGGTTTCGTGTATCATTTTCATAATAAGAGGCTCGAGTTTGTTCTCGCTAAGCACTTGACGCCGCTGAGCGTAAATCACTGCTCGCTGCTTTTCCAAGATTTCATCGAACTCAAGCACCCGCATGCGTGTGTCAAGGTCATATCCTTCTGCTCGAAGTTGTGACTGAGATATTGATTTGGTTAGCAAAGCATGTTGCAATGGAGCATCATCTTCGATTTTGGCCCACTCCATGATCCCCTTAATCCTCTCCCCTCCGAATCGCTGCATCAACGGGTCATCAAGCGACACAAAAAAATGGCTGCTACCAGGATCGCCTTGACGGCCTGCTCTACCACGTAGCTGCGCGTCCAACCGACGAGACTCCTGATGCTCGGTCGCAATTACATGCAATCCTCCCAGTTCCTTCACGCCCGGCCCTAAAACGATGTCTGTACCCCGCCCGGCCATTCGTGTGCTTATCGTGATGCGCCCGATCTGGCCTGCTTGCGCAATAATTTCAGACTCACGCGCATGATATTTACCATTCAATACTACGTGCTCAATTCCTTCTCGCACCAACATATCACTGATTAGATTAGAATCATCTTCAGTGCGGGTGCCCACTAGGACGGGCCGCCTGTGCTCATTCATCTCCTTGATCTCACGCATGACGGCGCGCATTTTTGACTGTCGTGACTTCAGGATGGCATCGGGATAGTCATAGCGCACACTCGGTAAGTGCGTGGGGATTGGAATGACCGTAAGTCCATACACATCTATAAACTCGTCTTCTGCGGCGCAGGCACTGCCGGTCATTCCACTTAAGTGCGAGTAGAGCCGCAAATAGCTCCCAACGGTAATCTGGGCATAAATCTGTGAATCATTCTGGTGAGGAAGAATACCTTCTTTGATCTCAATGGCAGCTTGCAAGCCCCCACCAAATTGTCTGCCCGGAAGGGGGCGACGGCGGACTTGATCAATAACGACGATCCTTCCGTCTGACACGATGTAATCGTCGTCACGGCGATAGAGGAATTGGGCGCGGAGCGCAGCATCAAGATAAGAGTAGATCTCAGAATTCGAAGCATCGTACAAATTGCTGACGCCCAGCCGTTCTTGTAGTAAAGCAACCGCAAATTCACTCGGTTCAACACTGCCATTTTCGATAGTGATTTCATCAGTTGAAATTATCCTGACAAGATCAGCCAGTTTTCTGCACAGTTCAACATTAACCTGCTGGGACGGGCCTGATAACTGATATGGTGATCCGGCCAGATCGAGCATCACCAAATCAGCCTCATCGACTAGGGCGTAAGCAAACTGACGGTGCACGCTTTGAGTCAGATCCCAGACCATGTTATCCCGCAGGTAGTCAAACACCATCTCATCGATAGCGCCATAGACTATATCGCAGACATACGCCTCGCGGCGAGTTACCGGCCTGAGCCTTTTGAATCTCAAATCAGTGGATTCAACGGTGGGATCATACCGAAAAGCCGCTTCGTGGATCACAACACCCACGCTTATTCCTAGTGCATGATAAATCGGCCCCATCCACTGCGCGTCGCGTTGAGCGAGGTAGTCATTCGCCGTGATTAAATGTGCTCCCCACCCTGCCAGCGCATGTAAATACAGGGGCATCGTAGCCGCCAACGTTTTACCCTCGCCATTTTGCATTTCGACCATACGTCCGTTATGGAGCGCAATTCCCGCCAAAACTTGAACGTCACGGGGACGCTGGTGAATGGCCGAACGTCGCGCAGCTTCTCGTACAACTGCATAAGCTTCGACCAGAAGATCATCCAACCCTTCGCCTGCCGCAAGTCGTTTGCGGTATTCGTCTGTCTTATTCCTAAGCGCCAGATCCGTCAGCGCTAAAATATCCGACTCGCGTTTATTGATCTTGGTATTAACGGCTTTCAAGCGAGCCACTTCGTTTCGCCCGCCAGAAAAAGGCCATAGTTTAGGATGCTTGATTCTCATCTTGTTTGCCTCCGAGCAAATCAGGCCAAAAATGAAGTGACAGTCGCTAGTTCTGAGCGAAGATCGAGCCACCCAGACATGGGATCGACATATGGATCTAAAATAGCATGAACAAGTTGCTTCTGTTGATCGGGGATTGACGGTATGGAGTCCATATCGCTCAGTGCGACCTCTATCTCACTGACAGTCGCCCGGGGGGCTATTTCCGTATACTCCTGTAAGGCAGATTCCGTGTCTGCAGTGAGTAACCGTATCAGGCCGCGCTTCAACCGCGTAACAGCCTGGTTGGGATCCAGCTCGTCAATCGCCTTTAGCTGGGCTTGAGCCTCAGAGTATTGTCCACGGATGAGATAGAAGGAAGCCCAACCATCAAGTATTGGAATTGTCTCACCCCAAATCTCGGCGGCTACTTTAAGATCGCCTTCAGCGCAGGTAAAATCTTGTAAGCGCAGACTCAATCGTGCCCTTGATATCCGATACACCCAGGCGCGAGGAGAAAGTTCAATCGCCCGGCCGAGGTCCTGCACAGCCACCTCCAGTTGATTATCTTCCACATCAATCGCACTTCGCAAAAGATAGAGTAGCGGGGTGAACGGTGCCAGGCCGATGGCCTTGTCGATGTCCAGTTTCGCCAAGGCTCGTTCCTCGAGCATCCCATAGAAAGTTGCGCGGATCATGTACCCAAGAGCAAAATCAGGCGACACACTCGTAAAGCGATTTAGATCATCCAGTCCTAAACCGGGCTTTCCGGTGACCATCAGCGCTAACCCGCGAAGGAGATAAATCAGTCCAACGTTGGGATGCAACCGTATCAGACGATCGCCTTCAGCCACCGCCTCCTCTGCACGATCAAGAAAGATGAGCACCATGACTCTTGTCCACAGTGCAGTAGAATATGGATTGATTTGAATGGCCTGGTCGCATTGCTTGAGGGCTTGTTCAAATTGCCCCCTCATTACGTCAATTACCGCTTTTACTAGATGTTCAATTTCCGAATCAGGCGCCAGCTGGGCAATAGAATCCAAGTCAAACTGGGCAAGGTCTTCATAACCAATCGCGCATAAAAGAGTACCCCGCAAAAGGTAAGAGTCTATATAATTTGCCTGAAGATCAATAGCGGTATTGACGAGCGCCAAAGCATCCTCAAATCGTAGTTCCATATAACTTATTGAGGCAAGGCCCAAATGAGCTACGACTGAAGTAGGACTCACTTCAATCACTCGGCGGAATTGATCTTCTGCTTCCCGATACCTAAAATTGATCAAGTAAGCGTAGCCTAATTCGCACAGCGCTACAGGGTTACTTAAGCTGAGTGAAACTGCTCGCTGCGCATCGCGCAAGGCCTGCTCAGGATTAAGCAGGCGGTGAGCGCGCGCCCGCAATAAATAACCGATCGACCAATTAGGCTGCAAGCCAATGATGCAATCGCAATCAGCGCAGGCATCTTCATAACGGTTAGTCGCTAAAAACGCCATGGTCCGCCACAGACGTGCGACAACATGATTCTTGTTGGAGTCGATGATTCGCGACAATTCAACGAGTGCGACCGTGTACTCGCCCCGCGCCATCAGGCTCCTGGCACACGCGATGAGGGACGATTCATTTCCTGCAATGCTTTCAAAATAGTCCACGCTTCTTCCTTGGATGCGCAAGAATATTCTGCCGAACCACGAGGGAGGCCTAGCACACAGAAATTCATCGGTCAAAACGGATAAAGCCGAAAATAAGCTATCCATTGTCAAAACTGAAGTAACAGGCACCGGTATCGTTAAGCGATGTAAATTTACCGCCTCAAGCGAACGTAAGGCTTCCTGCCTGACAAAGCGATTTCCGTCTGCGGATAATGCTTGCAGCACAGCGCTCGTCGTGGGATCGCCCAGTCGACCAAGCGCCCAGGCGACTTGCGCCCGGATTGACCAATCGTCATCATCGACGAGCAGTACGAGAGCGGGCACCGCCCGCTGATCGCCGATGGTGCCTAGCAGCCGAATGACATTCCGCTGCAAATCTTTGCGCTCGTTCTGTAGATAAGGCACTAACTGGTCAACAGCTTCGCGCCCAGCCATGCTGAGCAGATCGGTCGCCGCCTCTTGAATTTGCCAGTTAGTATCAGGTAACAGCGCTGCCAAACGAGGAACGGCATAGGCGCGATCAATGGCAAACAACGCTCTAAGCGCCGCGACGCGGCTCTCCGCGGGGGCATCCAACTGGGCCGCGATGTCTGCGATCAGAGGCAGCGCATCAGACGCGTGAATCATCTGAAGGCCGCGCAACGCGTTGACGGCAACCTCGACGACAGAGTTTCGGACAAGATCAACCAGAGGTTCGAAACAACGCTGTTGGTCAGGCCCGGTTATGGCCTGTAATAACCTGACAAGTTCGGCTGCACTGTCTGGATGCTGGGCATACTGGCTCCAGGCCACTACTAGCCCTTCGGTCACCTCGCTGACCGGCTCCGGCATAGATTTCACCGCAGCCTCGCGGTTTCCGGCAGAATGGAGCGCGTAGCGCAGGGTGGCACGCACTGGCGGGTGTTGTTCTTGCGCAAGAGCGTCGATCAGACGAGGCAGCCTAGCCGGATTTGTGCTGGTCAGCAGCACACGCAATGCCGGTCGATAGTGAGCGTCATCCGTCATCAGGTAAACGAGGTGTGTTATTTGCTCTTCAGTAAGCCCAAATTGCTTTTCCAACTCTGTCAACCCCTGGCTTGACGCTTGACGCACTTCAGCCTCGGGATCAGTCAGCCCCATCAGGAGGGCTTCAATTGAATACTCGCTGCGAACTTCACGCAGCAGTTCGACGGCGGCCAAGCGCGTACGGATCGGCTGCCCCAGAACAGGCGCCAGCAGCTGACCAAGAATTTCAACAAAGTGGCTGCCGACTAGATTCGCCGCCCAAGCACTGGCTTCCCGCAATAAAGTCATTCCCGGGTCATCACGGAATAGATCAAACAGCAGGGCGCTGAGCGACTGCCGCAGGTCGATGTATTTTTGCGCATCCTCTTCAGCCAGTCGTTCCGGCGAGGCGCTGAGCAGGCACCCCAGCGCCACGGGAACGGCGGTCTCAGCCGGCTGGACAGCGACTAGTTGTTTTGTAAACAGCAAGGGGCGTGCCGTAATACCCGCTTGTAATAAAAGCGGTTCCCACCACCTTTTTCCCGCCATAAAGCCTGTCAACTCGCTCAGCTTGCCGTTCCGGATCTGCCTCTCCAGAAACTCGGCCGCAAGATAACTGCGGAACAGGTCATGTTTGAAGCGAATTTCAGTACGATCGGCCAGAAATTCCAACAACAGGCAGAAACTCGCCGCCTCTAGGACATCGTTGGGCTCGACACCCTGCTGGCTGGCGATAACTTCCGCAATAATCAAGGCAGCATGATTGGCGGCCAAACGTGTATCCCCCTGCCCGATCATGTCATGCGCGAGCCGACCCAGCGCATCGATCATGAGCCCGCGGTCCACCCATCGCCAGCGATAGCTGGGATTCCATTTCTCTTGCCCGTCACGCAGCAAAACCTCGACATAGGCCTTTAGCACCTGCCCGCGCGTGGGAGGCAGGTTTAGGTCGGGGCGTTTATATAGGTCAGCGAACATGTTGAGCAAACCGGGATTCCGGCAAATGTCTTTCAGGTTGACACCGCTAAGACGACGCAGGGCTGTTTCCACGTTAATCTGACGCATGGCCAGGAAAGTCTGCATAGCGGCATCGCTGAGTGGCATGAGATCAAATCGCTGGCAATCGACCGCTAGTTGTTCCAGATTCGGGCCAGCCCGGCTCGTCACAATGACTTTGGCGCTGGAATACTTAGGCAATTGAAGAAATTCTTTCAGCGCAGCAAATCCGGCCAGACGTGTTTCGGCTGCAATTTCGTTGAGGCCGTCCATTAACACGACCACCTGGCCGTCTTCAAGCAAGTCCTCAATGCGGTCGCTGATCTTTTTTCCCCAGGTAACGCCCTGTCGCTCGAGCCACGATTTGCGCTCATAGCTGCTGGTCGCCCTTTTCAGCATGTCCATCACGCCCTGCAATGTAGGTTCTTTCAGATCGCTCAGTGATGCCAGGATCGGCAGGTAGCGAGATTGCCCCTGTCGGACCTGCACAGCATAGTGATAGGCCAGATGGCGCAAAGTGGTGGTCTTTCCCGTACCCGCCTCGCCCGTCAGGATAATTCTTTGCCCGTCATCCACATGATCAAGAAGAGAACCAAGGGGGCGCCCGAATTCCTTGAGGTATAGCTTCCCCGATGGCGCTAAGGTGCCCCACACCTCCAGCGGCGCATAGAGATTGCCCCATTCTTTGAATTCGCGCTCAATGTCGCGCAGATACTGGCGTTTGAACCGCCAGGCCAAGATCAAGCTAATGAGCCAGCGAGGAATGCTGCTCAATACGCGCTCGACAATTTCGACGACGGCCTTGAATAGCGCTGTCAAATCCATTCGGTAACCTCGCTCATTCTAGGTATGACATTATCTATTAGCAGTTCGGCCCTGGGTAGTTTTCACTCCGCGCGGCATGTACACTTCCAAATCCGCTTCATCCTTCCATCGCATCCCACTTCTCCAACACCAGCCGCCTCGTCCGACTGCGTAGCGTCCCCGTACGCCTTCATCTCCTTGTCCCTCACCACGCGGATCATCTCCCCGGGGAAATCCTCACCATACACGTCCTTCGGATCGACGCCATTGGTGTATACTGCAGTTTATATTGGTCGAATCCGACATTGTGCGCCCATATATGTCTCAGCCGTGTAGTTACCTAACTCTGTTTTGCTTTCAGTTTCATAAACTGCTTTGGCCACGAACGTGGCGGAGCAAGGCAAATATTGTCATCGCGTACGAACGCACAGATATCTGGCATACAGTTTCTTGAACAAATCGCCGGGTCGGTATGCCGACACCCGTACGTCTGCGCGTCTGTATCCTGCGGGTGAAGTGGCGCGTGAAACGCATTTTTCTTATCCATCGCAGATGTCTTTCTTTAGCGTCGCCAATCGCCAAATCTACAACTAGAATCTTTGCATAACCTTTCTGAAGCACATCAGTCTTAACGTCATCTACGCGAGTTCATTCCATTTTTCCAGTATCAACCGCCTCGTCCTGAACTCCCCGTACGCCTTGATCTCCTTCTCCTTCAGCACGCGGAAGGTCTCCCCGGGGAAATCCTCACCATACACTTCCTTCGGATCGAGGATATACCGCAGTTCATCGCGCGTGAGGCCGTACAGCCGCGCATAGTACGCGTCGAGTTCCAACTGCGGCTCCTCGTCTTACTTGAGCGGTTTGCTAGAAGAGACGTATCTGCTTGTAAAGGAAGTTACCGAAAAAGAATTATGCTTTCATATTTTCATGCGGCATTACCACAGGTGCGCTAAAGCGCACCTTGATCATTGGAAATAAATCCATACTTCCTGAGACCAGCATCTTCAAACGTCAGAATCCCAGATTTATCTCTAAGAGCATACATGATAGATTCATTCTGGTTGTAAAATCTGCCAAGGGCAGACCATCTTCGCTCCATTTCCAGATGACTTTGTGGTAAATCAAAGCTAACACCGATACTTGCCTCTCCCAAGTTCCAACCTTCAGGTGAAATCGAGGTAATTACGATACTTCTTGTTTGTCGAAATTGGAAGACAGCATCTGCTCTTTCCAGGATGGGCGTATTGACTGTAACTAAATAAACTGACTGGAAAGAATTACTGAGATAAGTGTGCAGATAGGAGGCAGTTGAAGAGAATTTCGTGAAAATTACTATCCGGCTTTCATTGTTCGACAGTGCGTCACCAACCACCCGCCGGAGAGCTTCTATTTTCGAATCCATTTGAACATGATCAAGTTCTTCGAAAAGCGCAATAAGCTCGGATAATTCATGATTCAGATCTTCCAATGCAGCTAATCTTGAATCATTTTGAGACTCTTCTCTAAAGTCAATATCCTCCTCCATTTCTTCTTTCGAAATACCGACTTTGAAATCACCATGCACCAACTTATTGCGTCGATTACGCAATGCGCTCTCAATCGCATATAGACTTGATGAAGCGGCACGAAGCAACTGTTGTCGCTCAATGCTGTTCACTCTGAATGATGGTAGAGCATCCAAATAATGTTTCAGTTTTTGAATAAATGCGTTCTCTGCAACACTTCTTTCATAATCGATCACTCTTACCGTTCGATCTGGCAATTTGTACAGCAGCGTCCCGTCCCAGTCCCTAATTTCTCTAGGCCATTCAGTAACTCGGAGACCATTAATCTTCAAAGGTGGTAAATCTTCGCCAGTTTTTGTACTAAGAAGAAGTAGGCGATCAATCGCATCAGTCTGAATAAAGCGATCTAGGAACTGACGACGTTGCCCTGTTGTCGTTTGAAACTCATCTACCACGATCAGATCCCATTCCACCGTGAACAAAGATGAAGATATATCTTCTTGCTTGGCAATATCGATAGACATGATGGCAAGTATTGGAGCACGCCATGGAGAACCAAATTTCTCAGATCGCACTTCAAGGTCGCGAAAAGTTATTTTGTCAACTATTGTGACTGGCACATCTTCGAGCCCCGCTTCCAGGAGCATATGTTCGTACATCGTTAATAGTGGCGAACGGGCTAAGATCAAGATTCGTTTTGCATGCTGTTCGGTTATCAGTCGCTGAATGAGCCCAGCAACCATAGTAGACCTACCCATTCCTGTTGGAGAAATTAGGTGATGTTTTGCTCTCAGTTCAGAAGCCAAGAATTCTTCAATGAACTTCATCTGATGAGGAAGAAGCTTGATTACGCTTGATGGACGAGAGTCTGATTGTGTAGTCATTCTGCATCACCATCTTTCTGCTTGTTTGCTTCTTCAACGCGTGTTGCAATCGTTAACATCCAATCGCGGTGCTGAGTCAGCGTTTGCAGATCTTCTACTGTTAATGTCCGCTTAAAATGAAACACATCGTTGCGAAGATTACGCACAGTCTCAAGCTTCGTCCTTGTAAACTCACGCTTGATAGGTCCTGTGCCAAAAACCGTCTGGAACTTAGGCCAATTGTCGGTGCGTCTAATTATTCCAACATAGTCGTCGAAGGTCATATCTTCAAGCTTGGTTGGTACTTTGGCTGGATCGTAATTGGTAAGACTACTGCGCGCCAAGTCGGCCAATTCGTCTGCTTTCACACAATAACTGATCAACTTTCTAAGCGACATCTCTATCTCAGAGATCAGAACAAAAGGAGTCGCAAACGCATACAAATGCTTGAGGACATCTGAGGGAGTAATGATGCCCTGCAAATGATCGGGGTTACCGATTAAAACCGCATCATTTCCCTCTAATTTCTCTAGGATCCGGCCCATATCTTCATGGACGTGACCGTATATCGGCCTCAGATCCATCAATTCATCCACAGAGAGCACCAACAATTGCTCTTTACCCTTGTTCAGCTTAATAGATTCCTTGGCAAAGGAACGGTACGAAAAAACGCCCAGTACCCGATGACCCTGAACAACTGGCAGTTGCGAGAAATTGCGCTCATTCATGATCATAAATGCATCGCTAACCAACGTCTCGGGAGTAATTGTCACGAGTTGTTGCTCGTCAGGAATGAGACTGTTAACGCGATGAAATGCTTCGGTCAGCAAGGGTGACTGAAGTACAATCTGAAGTCTCAGCAGTGTCTCTTGATCTTCCGACATAAACGCACCTTGATTCGCCGATCGGCATATCGTATTGATTGTCGTCTCGTAGCCACTAGTCTACATCTCATCCCACTTCTCCAACACGAGTCTTCTCGTCCTGAACTCCCCGTACGCCTTCATCTCCTTCTCCTTCACCACGCGGAAGGTCTCCCCGGGGAAATCCTCGCCAACTTCACTCATTTAGATTCTACAAAGGAACGCACTATTTTGATGCCGTACGATGTGAGTTGGTATTGTCCCCGACTAACTTGCCGGAATACGTTTCTCCACTTGGATGCTACACGCGATGCAGCGCTTGATTGGCCGGTGCGCATTGCCTGAAAAATGGGCGAATAGTTCTTTTCCCACTCGTTGGCATCGACGCCGATAACATCACGAATCGCCAAACGCGTGAAACTTGTATTCTCATTCTGAATAATTTCGGCTACAGCATGTAGAATCTGCTCTGCATGTGTCATACAAGACTCCAAACGCCTTGCTTACCAAGTTGGTCACATTATTATTCGCACGTGCGCGCAATAATCATTTGAATGATACTCACGGGTTTAGTCAAGAATCTGCCCGCAGCGCCGCTGGCGGTGGGTCAAGCCGTGTAGAGTATGGCTGCCCAGTTTGCATTGCCTTGCTCATTTCATCATAAAGATCGAGTATCACGTGCTTGGTGCGATATTCACTGTACACTGCTTCGTCATTGCGCCTAAAGATAGGGAATGTTTCCATAATATAGTCTACATCGTCACGTGCAATGCCATATAGATGAAAATAGGCAGCATCCAACTCACAACGAATCATGAACCGGCGCTCTTCATTCCAAGCAAAGGGAGGACCATCATAGCCGCAATCACTCGCAAAGGGTTGTAAAGCCCACGTTGTATAGGCAAGTTCCAGCGCCCGCCTATTGAGCCAATCAAAAACGGACTCACTTGGAGACCATTGACATGCTTCACTTGTTGGTGCAATGATGGGTAGTTGTATCAAAATATACCTATTGAGCGAACCACCGGCAAACTTTTGACGTGATACGTAGTCAAAGACAAAACTCGTTAAGTTGCTGCACAAGCCTAAACTTTTCCTAGAATGTTCTTCCTTTGAAGAACCGATAAAAAGTATAAGCGGTGCCTTATTACCAAATCCCCAAGCGGGAACAATGCTTGCACGTACAGTTCTCAGATCCGTGTGAGTCCGACAGACATCGCGGAAGGCAAGCACCGCACTTGGAACGTAGCCTAATTTCTCTTGATAGTGCCGATGGACTTCTTCAGCAGGTACCCAGTATCGTGGTAAGCACTCAAAAGCGGGATCGGCCCGCGAGATTTCGTCAGGATGATTAGGTTCAGCCTTGATTCCGAAACGGTTTTCACGAGGTATGCCAGCGAAAGTACCATGTTGATAATCAAAGATGTCAAATAGTTTTCCTTCAAATAGCGCTAAGTACCGGACGTCGCTTACTAGCCAGTCAGGCGACGATGATGTATTAGCTGAGCGTTGAAGAGTCTCTAAATCACTGAATAAATGTGAGTCGTTTGTCATATGGAACATCGTGTAATAGATACACTGCCACGGGTTTGACTGTTTATCAGGTGATTCATTTATTAATATGGGGAATCTCTCGTAGATCTTCCTGACAATGCCGTAGTCCTTCGTTGATCTAAAAAGCGGACAGGTTCTCGTATTAGGATTTATCAACGGTAGATCAGGTACCGATAGACTCCACATGCGTTCGGGAATCTTCAAGTCTGCGACTTCCTCGTTCAAGATAGATACGCGGAATTCATCTGTAGTCTCATAGCCACCGAGGGTGAGCAATGTGAACCTTTCATTTGCAACGACAGCTGGAAAGATAAGCTTCTTGTTGGAGAAATCATATGCGGAGACGAGCCGTCGTGATTCAACCAAGTGAACAAAAAAGTCTTTCATTGAATAGTCGGCTAGAATACCAGTCTTCACGATTAATCCGATACGGCCGGACTGCTTTATTAAAGGTTCCGCAAGTTCTATGAACAACGGATATGTGTTCGTGTCCCCACTAGCACCAAAGCGGAATATCCCAGAATTCCTTAGAAAATTACTTTCGCCTTCTGATTCACGCTTGGCCTCGACAAATTCGTGATACATATCGGGATTTTGAATAATCAAGTCATTAATCATGCGTTTACGCACTGCCGAATTTTGAGCAGTAGCAATATCGGCGCGGCGCGTTGCAAACCATTCTCTTTCTTGTAATTTGATTTTCTCCCACGGCGGATTGCTTATTATTACATCGAAGCCACCCTCTGCAAGCACCTCCGGGAATTCTAGTGGCCAATGAAAGAAACGGTTGTTCTCTGCCGCGGCCTCAGCTCTCCCCACCGTGCGTCCATCGATTGCGCCTGTCGCGAGATACTGCCGCACCACATCCGTTGTCGGCACGCCATTGGCTTTCACCTCCTCAGATGTGAGTGGGGCAAAAAACGCATAGGTCCATAGATGACAGGCCACACGGTCATGTTCAGCTTGCTGCTGCACCTCGGCATAAGCCTGCTTCTTGCGTCGGATCGACTTGGGAGAATCGTCGGGGATGTCCGTCAAAACGCGGCGTGCGCTGGACAGCTGCGCCACCTCGCTCACCGCATCAAATGGCAGGCCATACTGCAACTTTTCCGCACGATTGCGTTTCTTCAAGATGGTCACTATCTTCTTGTCGTCACCGGTTACTGGTTCAAAGGCTGCCGCAGGAATCCCTTCATGTAACACGGCCAGATCGTGCACGCCCACCAGCGAATCGCCGCACCGTACACGATGATCCAGAAACGTCAGTGGCTTACCCTCGGCGTGGCCTTCCAGCCATAGCGCCACCTTGCACAGGTCCACCGCTAGCGGATTTTTGTCCACGCCATAGACGCAGTGCGTAATCACCTGACGCACTGCCAGCCGCGTCGCTTCGGGCGAAGGCTCATCGGCCCCGCTGCTCACCCGCGCCAGTTCGCGCCCCAGCGCCCGCGCCGCTGCCAGTAAAAAATGTCCGCTGCCGCACGCCGGATCCAGCACTTTGATCGATAGGATGGCCCGCTGTTTTTCGTCGGCGGTTTTGGCCGCTTGCAAGCGTTCGTTCAGCACCGGCAGCAGCGCGCTCTGGATCAATTCGTTCACTAGCTGCGGCGGTGTGTAATACGAGGCAGTAGATTTGCGCTCGGTGCCGGCCGCAAACGCAAACTCGATCGTCGGACCGGTCGTGCGCAGCACCGGCTGATATTCGAGTAGGCTTTCATACACGCTGCCCAGTTCTTCCACGTCGAGCGCGGCATAGTTGACGCGGCGGCGCACCCGCTCGTCGTCGGGCGTAAAGGTCGAGATGCGGCCGATCGCGTCCAGCAAATCCCGATTGGACAGCTGCGCTCCATCGAGATCGCGCAATTCGCCGAATAGTTCACCGTTCAGCGCGGGCAAGCCCAACTGCGCTGCGGCCGTTTCATCGGCCAGCAGATAGAACAGCGTGCGCAGGCCCAGATACAGATCGTCAAAGCGTTCGGGCGCGGTCAGCGGTTCGGCGGCCAGCGTCCGCAAACGGCTCAAACTCAAATTCTCGCGATAAAATTGCGCGGCTTCTACCGCCCGATCGGCTTTGGGATCGATCAGCAGATTGCGCTCTTCGGCCACCAGCAAGAACAGCAGCCGATAAATTACATACAGCAATTGGCGGTAGAACTCGCGCGCCGAGAGGTCATTCGCGCGAATGCGGGCGCGCAGGCCTTCATTCTTAGGGTGCTTCAAAAAGCCATTGGCCAGCGTGACGATGGTCTGCTCCACCGCATCGCGCAGCCCGTCGCGGATGCGGCCGCCCTGTTCGATGGCGGTCTGATGATAGCGCTCCAACCAGCACCGATCGGCTTCTGCCAGCGACTGCGGCAAGCGGGTGCGGTGCACCAGCCGATAGAACAGGATGAACTCATCGAGCCGTCCGCCTTCCAGCATTTGCTTCAGATCAAATTCAATGTACGCCGGGCGCGTGAAGTACGACGAGTCGCGCAGCAGGCGCAGCACATAGCCGTTGGTCACGATGCCCCACACGTGCTCGCTGCGATTCAGATAATCCTGCACCAACCCGTGCGGCGACAACGACCCGCGCCCCGCTGTTGGCCGGCTGCCCAACTCCTGTCCGTACCCCACGATGTGCACCGGCACACCCTCGTCTCCCTCTTCTTCTATGGGCTGGGGTGAAGGTGCGTTTTCCCCCCTGCTTGGCGGGGGGGACGCAAGGGGGGGCCGTGCCCGATGCGAAATCGCATATGTCTTGCCATCGGCCTCTGCGTTGCGCCGCTGGTACGTCAGCGTATAGCCCAGCGTCTCCAACAGCGGAATCACCCACTGATCGCGCGTAATGGTTGTGGCCGACGCACTTGTCGCCGATTCCGCACTGGCGTGCGCGCGTCGACGCTCGAACGCCTTCCAGTACGTTTGCGCGTCGGCCCAGACGATGGAAATCTCGTCGACGATCGAACGCCGTGCATCCAGCCCAAAATCCTTGGGCTTCTGCCCGTCCCGATCGTGCAGCCGCTCCAGAAAATCCGGTGACAGCAAACCGCCTTCAATGCGAATGCAAGTATTGTCCATAGTTAACCGACCACCGGCAGCAGCACCACCACGCCCAGCCAATCGGGCGGCATCTGCGGTTCAATCCGCACTTTGCGCTGGCCCAGCATTTGGCGCACGCGCTGATGCGCCGCGCTCACCATCTCGGCGCGGGCATGCAGCACATCGTTCAACGCCGGTTGTAATTCAGGCCAGCTCGCCAGCGTCTCAGTCAGCACCTCGCGCTTCTCGGCTTCTGGCACGTTTCGATCAGCTGCCGCCCCATCCATCAACGCCTGTGCCTGATCGAACGTCAGCGGCGCGATCGCCGGCGGTAAACCCGCATAGCCCCACGTCACCGTCTCCTCAGCCAGCGACGGCTGATCGTCCTTGCGTTCATACACTAAATAACGGACGCGCAGGAGTAACAGTGTCGTGCGCCGGTTCACCTGCCGCGTGCGGATCACGCCGCAGCGCGCGGCAGGAGATTGACCGTTGGCTGGATAGAACGCCAGATCAAATAGATACTCGGCCAGCGCTTCCACGATCGGATGGTTGCGCCCGACGAACGTCACGCCTTCCGGCATCGGTGACGTGAACATGATGCGCCACGCGGCGGGCAGTTGACCCACGCGCAGTCGCACCGCGGGCGGCAGCCCCGCCGTCTGCACTTCCCACACGCCCGTTGGTGCCGCGCCTGCTTTGAGCGCCGTCATGGCAAATCCGCTGCGCTGACCGGCTTCCTGCAGAAAGCGGCGCACATCCTCTGGCGTGCCCAACACCCGATCGGTCTCGGCCAATTCGCGTTCGATCTCTTCCGGCTTGATGGCGTGCTGAGCAAAGCGCGTGCGGCTTTCTTTCTCGCGCGCCTCGGCCCGGTCCATTTCGTCGTGCAGTTGCTTGACTAACTGGGTGCTGTCGTCGTCCAGCGAAAACAACGGCATTTGCGCGCTCGGTGCCGGCTGTGGTCGCGCGTGCATAAACAACGACTTCAGTACCGCCTCCATCACGCCTTCGCTATCGACGGGCACCGGCACATGCACGCCCAACCGCCGGTAGATCTCATTGGCCTTGCGCAATAGCACGCTCAACACCGCGCCGTCCACCGGATTGTCCTGCCCGTAGATCAGCACGACCTTCACCACCTCGGCCTGCTGTCCAAAGCGATCGACGCGGCCCTCGCGCTGCTCCAGCCGGTTGGGATTCCACGGCAGATCGTAGTGCACCACGGCGTTGAATTCATCCTGCAGATTGACGCCTTCGCTCAGGCAGTCGGTGGCCACCAGCACCCGGCGCGCGTGTTTGACCAGCTCATCGATCTTGACGCGGCGTTCTTCTTCGGACATCGGCTGTCCGTCTTCCGCCATCGCGCTCACCGAGGTGACGTGCAGGCCCGGGTAATCCTTCTTTAGTTTATTCTCCAATGCTTGCGCCACATAGTGCGCCGTTGCGATGTAGCGGCACCACACGATCGGATGATAACCCTCGCGCAGCAGTTTGCCGATCACCGCTGCCAGCTGATCGAGTTTGGGATCAGCCTTGCCGCGCAGCGCAGCCGCCCGTCGCGCGAAATCGCGCAACCGTTTGCGATCAGGCACGCCGAAATCGTCGTCCAATTCCTGCGTATCAAAGACATTGGACGGCGCCGTATCATCTACCACTTCGTTCTCGGATGAGTCATACACCACCGGCCCAAACGCCTCATCCAGTGCCTCGTCGGTAAACGCTGCCCCATCCCCCAGCAGCGCCTGCGCGTCCTTATCGTCCAGCCGTTTTAACAGTGCCACGGCCGCCGCTGCCGGCGACGAAGCCACGCAGCGCAGCAGCGCCAACGCCGAATAGAACCGCATGCGGCGCTTCCAACCCTGCAAGCTCGCCGCCGATTGCACTAATCCGCTGGCAAACTCATACACGTCATCGTAAAAACTCTGGAATTCGGGCGTAAACGTGTAGGGCTTCTCTTCTTTCTGGCGCTCCGGGAAGCGTGTATCCGCGCCCATCCAATTGCGCACGTCGCCGCGCCGACGCTGCACAAAGTGCCGGGCCAACTCGCGCCGATCAGCCTCAGCCAGCCGGGTCAGATCGAGCATTTGAAACTTCGGCTTAATCAGACCCAATATCGACCGGAACGATTCCTCCACACCGCTGTGAGGCGTTGCCGTCAGCATGATCAGATGCCGGGTTTCATCCGCCGCCAGCTTCTTGAGCAGCTCATGCCGTTGCTGCTGATTGCTCGACTTCGCCTGACCACGCGGCTGAGCCGCCCCATGTACTTCATCGACGATGACCAGATCGGGGCAATGCTGCAGGAACGCATGGCGATATCGGTCGCTCTTGGCGAGGTCAATGCTCACAATCAAGTGTGGAAAGTGTTGGAAGAGGCTGCGATCGGGCGGCGTTTGCCGTTCCAGTCGAGACACCGTGCCCGATCGCACCACGACCGCCTCGATCTGAAACTTTTCGGCCAGTTCCTTCTGCCATTGATCGCACAGATAGGGTGGGCAGAGCACGGCCATCCGGCGCACCTCACCGCGATCCAGCATTTCCCGCGCAATCAACCCGGCCTCGATGGTCTTGCCCACGCCCACGTCGTCGGCGATCAGCAGGCGCACCGTCTCCAGCCGCAGCGCCATCAACAGCGGCACAAATTGATACGGGCGCGGCCGCACGGACACATGCCCTAACGATCGGAACGGCGCGGCTCCTTCACGCAGTAATAACCGGGACCCTTCGACGAGCAGTCGCACCGCCGCGTGATCTTGTGATGACTCGGCAGTTGGCAACGGAAACTGCGATGTGGTGATGCGCTCATACGGCAGTGTTGGCGCAATCAGATCGGACAGTGACTTCAACACCCCGCATTCTTCGCGCCCGCTGCCACCGATCGGCCGCAGTTTCACGATTTCCGTCTCGTCCGACGGCACTACCACCCAATCCCGCTCGCGGTAACGCACCAGTGAACCGACTTGCATCAGAAGCCCTTCCCTTCGCCCACCACGTCCGCATACTGTGCGATTTGCTGGTCAAGATCTTGATCGTAACGAATGACGACCACGCGATAACCCTTGTCCTTCAGTTCGCGCCGAACTCGATCGTCTTCAGCGCGCTGCGCAGGTTGATCGTGGACCGAGCCGTCGCAGAACACACACACGTTCGGCGTGTAGAAGAAGTCGGGGGCAGCGTAGTAATCGGCCAACCGCTTCTGCGCTTCATCGGGCAGCCGCCGCTTCGTTTGATGCACCCGATCGAGGAACCGCCGCTCTAAATCAGAACGCGAATCCGTTAGCGATCGCAGCCAGCGATAGTGTTCGTCGTAGGTGCGGCCTTCGGTGCGCGATTGCATCACACTGCCGGCCAGCGTTGCCAGGAAGTCTTTGACCAGATGACGATTCAGCCGCACGTGATCGCGTTGATTGGTATACGACATTACGCAGTCGTAGCAGGCACGGACACAATCCGCATTCATGTCTGCCAGCGTGCCTGGATCGAAGTGACAACGTTCCAGCCCTGTGCGCGCGATCTGAGCCAGCAGATCCGGCTCTTCCACCAGCCGGTGCAGCACACCCACGCCGCCTTCGGCCGCTTCCCAGAACAACAGCGCGCGGTGTTCGCCGATGCCGATCCGCTCGACCGCAATTTCGCTTTCTTCGATTTGGAAAGTCTGTTCGATGCCGCGCTGCAAAGCATATTGCAGCGTCGCCAATAGACTTTCATCATTGCGCAGTTCCGGTTGGCTCACATAAACCAACAGGATATTCAGTGTGTCGCGTACGTACAGGCGCACGACTTCACGCTGCACGGTCGCGTCGCTGGGTTGCGGCGTTTCTTCCCGCTCACCTTCCGGCTGGTTCAGCCATTCACCGTTGCGTAGATTGATTGCAAAGCCTTTGTCGCGTCGATTGCGCCAGCCGTGATTGACGCGGTACAGCGTCGCGGTTGGGGCATACACCAGTTGCAGCAAGGCCGTTCCGCCGACATCCAGCACGTCGGCTTTGCTTTGTCGATCCTGTCCGCCAGCCACGGGCGCGAAACTAAAGTGAGTCGTGATCTCGTAGCCCAGGCGGCGACGTTCTTCTTCGTCACAGGTAATGCGCTCGCGGCGCATCGTCCGCACGTTGCTCATCTGCAATAGTGACGTCTTCAAACTGTTAGACGCATTCAGCCGGGACTGGCAGTGTTCGCACACGTCGGCGTTGGCGTCACTCAGAAAATAGCCACACACGTTGCAAATCTTGGGGGTCACGCGCTGCTGTTCCAGCCCGCCCGGTGGCGCAAACAGCGCCACCGCCTGGTACTTGGCGCCTTCATGATAGATGATGTTTTGCGGGCCGAATTCGGTAATCGCCAGAAAGCGCGGCCGGGCGATATACTCGCCGTCTTTGCGCGGCACGAAGGCTCGAATCGGCAGGCGCGGGAAGTTGTAGCCCGGCAGGAACCCCTCGCTGGCCAGGTAGCGATATGGATAGAAATCAGACTCTTCCCGAGAAGTGCTGAAATTGCACAGAAGGTTTTTTTGACGCTCGGCCTCTCGACGCCGATCTTCCGCTGCCTGCCGGACTGCTTTGTCCTTCACGGGATACTTCAGTGTCTCGTTGGCTTGTTCCCATTCCCGTTGTGCCGCGCGGTATAACTCACGCCAGCGCTCGTAGGCTGCGTTGAATTCGTCTGACGCTCGCCGCAGCGTTTCACTAAGCCAGTCTTCGGAATACCAACCGCCACCGGAAATATCAGGTTCGCAACTGTCCAAGACTCTCCGGGCTGCTTGCAGGCATTCCCGAAAGCGTTCATCTGAAAGAACGATCTGTCCCTGGATGTCAGCCTTGAGCGGGTGATTCTCCTGACTCAATTCGATGAGATCGGCGATCGAACTGCCTAGGCGTAGGCCGACCTGCGCCAGCCAGATGGCGTGAACATGCGCCTGAACCAGATCACGGTTGCTCAGATCGAGGCGCGGCGTGCGGACGGCTCCGGCTACCATCTGGGTGCGGTTGCGGAAGAAGTATTGATCGTGCCCGCTTTGAGCCGAGCAGTAGGTGATCACCAGCGCCGGATCACCGCGCCGGCCAGCACGGCCGCTGCGCTGGGCATAATTGGCCGGCGTCGGCGGCACATTGCGCATGTGGACCAGCTGTAAATCGGCGATATCAATACCCAGTTCCATCGTCGGCGAGCAAAACAAGCACTCCAGGTCGCCGTTACGGAACCGCTTTTCACGGTCCTCGCGCTCAGCATACGACACTTGAGCGGTATGCTCGCGGCCTTCGATCCCTCTCAATTGACGGGCCGTATTCCTGTAGAAGTCCGTGAAGTAGGCATTGGCCTTACGCTGCGCTTCATCGTAGATCGTACTTTGAACCCGCCGTGAATAGATCGGATCCGCCGCGATCGGTGTACCATCGCCCGCTGTCCACAAGATGGCTGACGCCTCCAACTGCACGAAGTCGACCCCTTTGTCACTGTCGCGCAACAGCAGCCCTTGCGAACAGAGTAGATCGATTAGCCGATTGAGGGTCGCTTCGTAATCGTCAGCCGATAGCTGCAACTCACGGCGTAGATACCGTCCGACTAGGCTTAGCGTTGATAAACTTAAGCCGGTAACATTCGGACTGCGTCCACCCGGTAAGAGGAAGCGCTCAGCCGGACGGATCCATTCTGTCTCGTCAAAGGCCCATTGCGGGTTGAGGTGTTGCTGCACGCGCTTGAGCAACTGCTGCTGGGTGGTCTCGGCCAGGCATTGGGTATTGATCGCCATTTTGCGGCGCATGTGATCCAGCAGCGCCGCGACGATCTCCTTGCGCCGACTTGCACTGAGGCTGCTTAACGCCTCAAGCTCACGCCAGCGACCGTTGTCCTTGCACAGCTCCTCCAGATCCTGGTATTCGATGCGGAGTAGACCGCATTGCTCCAGGTTGGGCTGCACCACACGCCAGCCACGCCGCAGATCTTCGTACACCCGGTATTCGAGCATATCTCGGAATGTATCGCGTACTTCTTTAGCCGATGAGCTAGCCGGATCCAACTCAACATTGCGGGCGTAGTCTGCTAGACCAAGCCCGATCGCTTCGGTCACGCGGGGCGCGACCGTATCGTAACGCAACACTTTGTATCGCTCAAGTGCCATGAAAATAGCGGCGCGCAACAGGGAGACTTGCACAAAATCGTTGAAATGTCCGGCCTGCAACGACGCATCCTGACGATTATCGGTAAAGCTCAGCACTTTCCGTGCCGTATCGACAATGCCACCCGTCGGTGCATGAATCAGAGCCGAAGTGGTCAGCACCGTGGTCGTGGTGCTGCGCCCTTCACTGGATAGCCGGGCGAGTTTTCGAAAGTCATTCTTGTCACGGCGAGTATAAAACTCGCCACAGTTCAGGCACAACATGAACGGCTTCGGCTGGAACCAGGCCTTAAGCGAGTCGCCACGTTCTTCATTGGTAAATGCGCCGGTCGGAACGGCCCATATGGGCTTTGGCTCGTGCGGTCGATAATCGTTCTTCACCTTGCCACGACGATCAAGCCATTCGCTTGGCAGATGGTCTGAACTCCACTCAACTTCCGCTGTGGCCGACGGCAACATGAGGTACCCCGGTTTCACTAGGCCGTTCTCCGCAACGTCAGTGTCAAATTCCCAGGGTGAGAATTGTCCGGTTTCAGCATTCCTCAGAACGGCATAGTATTCCTGTCCGCAGACACGACAGAAGGACAACGGAAAGAAGACACGCTCCTGCGCCCCTTTGGCGTAATATTGGCCCTGCATTGAGAATTCGCGCGTTCCGGGGCTTTCCAGCGTGGCATAGACCGTGCGCCCCTGTGCAATGAAGTGATGGAGTTTGAAGCCAAACATGGGGCTGCCTTCCGGTGTCTTAGCACGTGCACCGGCCAAAAACATCGCACGCAAATGTTGCTCAGACGATTGAGCATCGACACCGGTTTCATCGGCAAGCCGACTGGCACCTTCCTCGAGAGTCACGGGAATGCGCCGACGCAAGTTGCCATCCGGCTCACGCTCAAGGCCGAAATTCTCCTCAATCCAGGGTGTCAGCGGATGACGCAGTAATTCTTCGTAAGTTCGAGGCGCGGGTGCATTTAGTGCGCGGCGCAATTCATCCTGAGAAGCGGGTTCTGGAACCATACGACTGAGGCGCTCTTCAATGACATCCTCTGACTTTACCGTCACGCCGAACATTTTGCTGGCAAACCCGGCGACAGCGACTCGTCGTTCGGCTGCGACCATTTTTCGGCCGGCCACCATGGTAGCGCTAGTACCTATCACCAGCAGATTGGGATTGCCGCAGCGCTCTTTCAGCCGACGAATCAAAAGCGCTACATCCGCACCTTGTCGTCCGCGATAAGTGTGGAGTTCATCGAATACCAGAAACTGCAAACCACTGGTTGCCTGATCGATGAACACGCGTTCATCCGGGCGCACCAGCATCAGCTCGAGCATCACATAGTTTGTCAGCAGAATGTGCGGTGGATGTTGTTGAATATCCTGCTTGGCCTTATCGCCTTCCTGGCCGGTATATTTGGCGAACCGGACCGGTAGTTCGCGCCCCTCGCGCTTCTGGAAACTCTCCGCCAATCGCTCCAACGCAATCAACTGGGAATTGACCAGCGCATTCATGGGGTAGACGATGATCGCCCGAACCTGCTGTTGTTCCGGCTTGTTGCGCAGCACTGAGTCGAAGATTGGAATGAAGTACGTCATGGTCTTGCCGGAACCGGTGCCGCTGGTCACGACAAACGGCTTGTGTTGCAGGCCACGCTCGATCGCTTCTTGCTGGTGGTGGAACAGTCGCATCGATTGTTGTTTCGCATCATCAAAGAAGATTTTCTCGCACAATGGATCAAGTTTGCCCTGCTTGCAGGCGTCAGCCACCGTTTCAACAAGTTCATAGTTGGGGTTCACCTGCAACAGGGGCTCAGGCCAGAGCTTGCCCTCGTTGAGTAACTCAGTCTCTACAAATGCTCGAACACGGTCATCGCTGATGTTCAAGAAACTCTGAACGTATGTGGCATAGTCTTGAATCAGCTGCTGACTCAGGTCGAAGATGCTCATGGTATTTTCCTGTCAGGTTCAGTTCAGAGATGTATATCAAGCGTCACGCATCTTGTTACTTAACGACAACAACAAAGCCGCGCGCAGCAAACAGCCACGCACGGCCTAGAGATATGATACGCACCGTCCCACCTGGGCTGTACAAACAGCCCAAGACATGGGACAATCTCGGCGTTGACGCGACTGCATCGCGTAAGCCATCGCCCCGGCTGCTTGCTACAGTGCGGGGCGATTTTGTTGTCCCGCGAAGTATAGCACGTTAAGCGGTAGAAAGGTAACGAGGAACTGCCGCTATAGGTTGATCAAACTCTGCAAGAACTCGAACGTTTCGAGTGAACCGTACGCGGCGCGCCACACTTTCTGCCACCAGTCGCCGTCGCGCAAGCGCAGTGTTTCCAGATCGGCGGCGATGCCAGGCACCCCCGCCGACTTGCAGCCCTGAATCAACAAATCCCGCACGGCCTCGGTGCGCCCGATGATCGCGGCGAAGCCCTGCACCCGCAGCGTTGCCTTCCATTTGTACCACTGGTTCGAATGTGCCCGATAACGACTCTCGACCTCGACATACATCGACCACGTTCCGGCATCGATCCACAGGTCGGGATGAAAGCCCACGCACTCTACCTGCGGAGTCAACACCGTCAGCCAGCCACGCTCACGCGCCAGCCGCTCAGTGTAGAGCAGCAGCGCCGCGTGTTTGACCTGCTTCTCGCCCTGATGGGTGCGCACCAGGATGTCCCAACCATTCTCGATTGGCTCAACGCCCAACGATCGAGCCAGCGTCTTGCCGCGCTCAGTCAATCGGAACAGGGTGATTTTCTGACGGCCCACGATGGGTTGTACGGTCCTATGTGCCAGGTCATAACACTGCAGATCCGGCAAGAAGTTTCGGATGGAACCACTCCGCGGCGACAGATTCCAACGCTGGGCTAGCGCCTCCTGTACATCGAGTGACGTTGCTCCGCGCAGTTGGGCGATGGTCAGCACGGCTTCAATCAGGCGCAGCCTCAAGTCGGCACGCGGGTGCTTCACCCATAAGCCGGGCGGAAGGTGAGCATCATAGGGTAACACACGTCTTTTGGTCATAGTCTCCTTAAGGTGTTAAACCGGTGGGCCTGCCGGCCTTGCTGCGAACTGCCGTCCGCTCCGTCTGCCGACGGATTGGCGGCGGCCTGTCCGCCGCGCGCCCCTTGCGCTTTGACTGCCGTCACGCTCAGAGGACGCGGGCGGGTGAGTCCGCCGTCTCGACGGCCAGCCTGGCGGCCTTGCCGGAAGATTTCGCGTCGCGCAGGCGCGAGTTTTCGATTGCGTGTCTACCGCTGGAACGATCGAGCCTGCCCACTGTTTTTCGATGAGCCGATCTGCGCCAGCATCACTCCCAACAGCGGAAAAGCCTGTAGTGGGCATGAGGGGAACGAGCGCTTTCGAGATAAGTGGCAGGAAGCAAAGAACACACTTCTGGAGATTGACTTGCCGAAAACGGACAATTTGCGCTGGGCTGGCAGGGCGGGAATGGTGCAGTTCAGGTGTGTTGTTAGTTCTTGTCACGGGCTGCTCTCTTGATTAGCGTCTGTCGAAAATTGGGCTGGAAACGCAAAGGCGCACAGACCTCAATCAAGAGATCTGTGCGCCACGCCCTTATTGTAGCAAACTCTGCTGCCGGAATCAAGGTCTGTGTCACGTGCATGATGCACGTCACGCCGCCGGAATAGCGGCCCCTGCACGGGTCAGAATCAGTTGCGAACTACTCCGCCGTTATTTCGCCGATATACCGCCGATATTCCGCCGATAAGCGGTAACGTCTGGTCTTTCGCGCCGCGTCCGCCACTTCCAACCAACCATCATCCAGCCAGCCAGTAATCAAATCCCGCACCGTGCGCGGCGATAGCCCCAGTGCCTTGGCGATCTGGGCATTAGTCACCAATTCATAGCGTGTGAACAGACCCAGCGCCAACCGCGCCCGCCGATCGAGCCGGCGCAGTTCCGGCGGCTCCGGTACAACCGGTTGCGCAGCTTGCGCCCGCACTTCATCCGCCACCCGCCGAAAAACTTGCGCCATGCTGTGAACAAAGTAAGCCAGCCAGCCGGTCAGATCGACGTCGGCCCGCCCCTCATAGTAGTTGTGATGCGGATGTGTTTGCAGGGCGGTGTAGTAGGCATTCAAATCCTGAACATACACTTCTTCCAGACTGTAGAAGCGCCCCAGATCATAGCCCTGCCGATACAACACCAGAGTGGCCAACGCCCGCGCCGTGCGACCATTGCCATCATAAAAGGGATGGATAGTCACAAACTGATAATGCGCCAGGCCGGCAATGACAGGCGCTGGCACGCCTTCGCGCTCGGCCCTGGCGATCCACTCCACCAGCGAATGCATCAAGTCTGGCACATCGGCCGCTTCCGGCGGTAAGTAGATCACCGCGCCCGAGACCAGATCACGGATCACATTCTGTCCGTCGCGATACGGCGTGGACTTTGAGCGCAGGCTGGAGAAGATCATCGCGTGCAGTCGCCGGATGAGATCTTCGGTGATGGGCGTCTGCTGCACGGCCCATTCTTCCACCTGCTGTAAGGCCCGATAGTAATTCTGCACTTCGCGCACGTCGCGCTCGCGGCCAGCGAAGCGCTTGCCCTCAAACACAACCTGCTCAGCCTCGGCTAGCGTCAAACGGTTGCCTTCGATCCGTGTGGAGTAATGGGTCGATCGGACGCGGGCCTGCTCGCGCAGTCGTTCAACCACCTGCGGTGGTAACACCGTGAGATTGACGATCTGTCGCGCCGACTCGATGTCCAGCAAGTCGCGCACGATGAGTGGGGTAAACGTATAGCGTTCGTTCATGATAGGTCAATTGTATGATCGACCGGCAGGATCGGCAAACCCGGCTGCATGAGAATCACCATTGGACAAAACCAATCGGCGATCGCATCTCCAAGTACGATCGCCGATCAACGGCAGATGTGGCTCGCCGTGTTTACGTGGAAACACTACGGCGCGTAACTGTTCGTGACACTCGGCCGATTATGGCCCAGCAGGCGCGAGATCTGCCGGCGGGCCGCGCGTTCACCGGCCCCGTCCGCAGACAGATCATCCAACGTGCGTTGTGCCGTGCTGGCACGCAGGCCATGCGTGCCCAAACATTTGATGTCCAACTCCATACAGGCGTTAGCCACCCGCTTCTCGATCTGCCGTGTCCAACTGGTCGCATTGCCTTTCAGCAGCGGAAAGCGCACCGTGCGATCAAGCCGATCGAGCAAAGCCCGATCAGGAATGTCGACCACCCGCACTTTGCCGCCCTTGCCCTTCACCTCGACCGTGGCCTGCTCGAAATCGATCTGGTCGGTTCGCAGCCGGATGGCTTCGTCGATGCGCAGCCCACAGGCCAATTGCCAGCGCAGCACTTCCGCTGCCGCGGGATCGCGCTGCGTCACGTGCGCGATGATCTGCTCAGCATGTTCCGGTGTGTACGAATAGCGCGGCCGGCTGCCATGCGGAACCGGCAAATCCACCGGCATGAAACTGCGCTTCGTCCAGCCTTCCAGCCGGGCGTACAGGTCGAGTCGACGCAGCGCGGTTACTTCGGTGGCGAGCGTGCGCGGCGAGATGCCCGCTGCGCGTCGGCGCTCGATATACGCGCTAATCATGTACGGCTCAATTGCACTTACCTCATGCACCCCGTAACGCTCCTGGGCCTCTTTCAGAAAATGACAGCAGACCCGTTTGTAACGACGCTCGCTGCTCCACGCGAACGTCAGGGGGGCCATGCGGCCAAAGCCGCGATGTTCGTCTCGCCACGCTTTGCGCGACTGGCCGGTGCCCCGATGCTGACTGAACAGATGATTGACTTGCTGCACGTTTGATGACATGGTTTGTCTCCGTAGAGTAGTCTCACCGACCAGGCGCAATACGTCTGTCGGCGGAATCGACCAGTTTCCTGCCGTTTCCTCGATCAGAGTTCAGGCTGTTGAGGTTAGCCACGAGCACGATCGCTCGAACGGGTCCCGCAGCACGTGATCCGCACGACGCCGGGAAACGTCGTCACGCACAGATGGCACAAGGAAGGTCGAGACAGGGTGGAGCACGTAGGACTGCACGGAGACAGTCAGGTAGAGAAAGGGTGAGGCACGTCAGCGCACCAGTAACTCATCAGCGGAGGTGATCGAGTTGGCGCTGGAGCAGGGATGAGGCCTTGAAGCCTGCATCACATGAGCAACTCTATCCTATCAAAAACCATGCGCGTTGTCAATGGTTTTACGCATTTTCGCCTGAAATTCAAGCACAATTTAACGCTCTTCAACAATTTTACTGGCAGTAAAAATCCACTGATTTTTACTGCCAGTGATATTACGCCGCGATTAGATTATCGAGAGCATCTTCCACTTCAGCATCCGACGGCACCTCGTTCAGAACGGTCGGCAATGACCCCGCGCGTAGCGCTTGCTTCACCGCGCTGGCCCGCAGTCTGATCGGGATGGGGGCGAAGAATTCGATCAGATCATCATCCTCGCCGGGCCGCAGATACAAAGCGACACGCACGACGATCGGTTGGACGCTTGAAGGAGGACGACCGCGCGACATGTGGCCTCAGCCCGCAAAATAGCGCGTCAGCGCGCCGTGAAACAACGCCAGCATTTCGGGTGAGCCGGTCAGCCGATCAAAGTCGAGGTTCTGCACGGGCCGGCCAAACTGATGCGCCCCCTGCCCGACGTAGAACGAGCCGCGTTCATTCTGCACGTGCAATGGCCTGCGTGCGCTCTTCAATCCGACCAGCTTGCCCAGCGAGGTGGTGCCATTGACGGCCACCGCGCTCTGCAGCAACAAGCCGCCGCGTTTACCAAACAACTTGATGCTGCCGAAGCCGGCATCAAAGGCCAGCATCTCGCCGGTATCACCGGACTTCGCCGCTTTCATTAGGGCATACTTGTACAGGCCACGCGCCGTGCTGATCACCGGATCGTCGGGAATCACCGCTTTGCTGTTGAAGCGTTTCAGCAACGCCTCGCGCATGAGCAGCGCACCGCCGCCGACCACGATGATGGCCGCAAAGCGGCGAAACAGCGTGCCCCACTTTTGCTCGATCAGGCCCAGCACCTCGCGCTCCCAGATCGGCTGCGCGGTGGACAGGTCGAGGTTGCCCGCACGCAGTTGATCGTCCCGCTCGGCCAGCGAATACAGGCCGCTGCTGTTGGTCAGTTCCAGCAGACGCCGCACGCCGATGTTCTCACTGGTCGTGAAGCGTTCCACCGGCGCGCCCTGCGCGACCACCAGCATCTCGACCGTTTTCATACCGATGCTAAAGATCGCAAGCTCTTTGCTCTTAAACAAGACCTTCTTATCCGGCGGCATCTCACCTTTGTCAGTAAGCAGATCGTCGAACATCGCGCCCACCGGCTGACTGGCGATCATCACGGACCCGATTTCCAGATGGTGCTCAACGTCATCCGCCATCCAACGATGCGGGCCGCTCATGAAGCCCTGCGCGGCTTTCTGGGTCGCGCCGGATTCCGGTCCCATCAGCGTGGCCGTCGGCAGTCCGAGAAACAAATTGAGTGTACGTTGTTTGGTCATGTTCATCCTCCTGAAATGATTGATGTGCTGTGATGAATTGCGTCAGAACCTCTACTACTACCGCTTTCCACGCCTCTACCGGGCGCCGGTAGAGGTAGTAGTAGAGGCAGAAACGCTGAACCGCTGCTCCAACAGGCCTACGGCCTCGTTGATCTTCCGCGCCATCGCGCCGCCATACTGCGTAAAGCCGGCCGTGCGCGCCATCTCGCTCTTACTGCCACCCACCTCCCACACCGGCCTGATCAGCTCAGCGAGAATCGTGATTTCATCGCGTTCAGAATCGGTGGGCGCGGCCGATGAACGTTGCGGCGCAGTCATTTCAACCCCGTTCGCCAGCGCCATGATCCGCTGCGCATCGACACGATACGTTTGCACTTGCTGGCTGTCGCCGTTTAGCACGACAACAGCGCGGCCCGGCTGCGTGAGGTGCGTCACCATCGCCGCTGCTCCGCCGTCGAGGATCGTGCGCGCGGCTTCACGGGAATTCAGACGAAACACGATCCGACTTTGCAGCAGATCGGCCGTCGCGCGCGGAATGTCCCGGCTGCGCCACGAGTGCGCGGCCAACACGATCAGCAAGCCCCACTTCTGTCCGCGCCGGGCCAGGTCCGTCAGCGGTTCCAGAACTTCACTCGCATTGGCAAAGGTGTTGAACTCATCGGCGATCAGTATCATCGGCGCTAACTTCTCCTGTGACAGTGCGTTGTATCCTTCCAAATCTTCGGGTGGAATCTGCCCATGAGCGATGGCCCGAAACAACTGCGCCCGCCGCTGGCATTCCGCGTCGAGCGTATCCAGCATCTCCACCAATCCCGGCGGCGACTCGGCTACCGGATACGCCACGGCCGGCACCCGATTCCACAACTCAGGCACAAAGGTGTTGCTCATCGGATCGCAGAGATACAACTGCCAGCCGGCCAGCGCGGCCTGATAAGCCAGGGATCGCAACGTCGTGCTCTTGCCGCTGCGCGGTGCCCCGGCCGCCAGCACCCCGCGAATATCGCGCCGTGAACCACCGATCGTTCCATCTGATCCCACGCCGATCACCAGCTGATCAGGTGGCAGCGCGGCTGGCAGATCAACGACCTCCGGCAAAAAGGCACGCGCAACATCGAGCATGGGCGGAGCACTCACGGCAGGCAGTGAACGCACTGCCGTTTGCTCACGCGCTTCGGCAGCCGGCATCCGGTGATACAGATCGACTAACTGATCGCGGGCCGTGACGCGATCAAGCAGCTTCCAGTCGTTCGGCTGATGATCCATCTCCGGTCCCATGGCTGGCCCGATCATGCGATCGGGATCGATGATGCGAATCTTCCCGCCCGGCAGATCGAACACCAACACGGGTTTATCATGTTCACCGGTCCGTACCGTGGCCGCTCGATTGCGCAGCCACAACGTCACGGCCTTCATCCCGTACCACACGCCAATCACGAGGGTGGCCGCTAACCCGATCGTGACCACCACGCCGATGATCTCGCTCGCCACTTCACGCGTCGCGACGGTTTGTGCCTCTTGAATCTTCTGGTTCTTGTCGATTTCGGCTTGACGTTGCTCATTCTCAATCGCGACGGCGGCGCGTGTAGCGGCGTGATGCAGCGCCGTGCGGGTTGATTCCGCCACTAACGCTTGCTGCGTGGACTCGATCTGGCGCGCCTCCGCTGTGGCCTGAATATCGTCGGCGCGTTTCGTCGCGGTGGCTTGAGCGTCGTAAGCTTGCTTCGTCGCGGCAATCTCAGCAGCCTGCGCGGTTGAACGCGCCTCGATGACCGAACGTGTGGCCTGCGTGATCGCCTCATTCGCGGCCTGCGTGCCCTGAGCATACGCAGCGACTTTCGTGGTTTCGGCAGAGATTGCCACACGCGTTGCCTCGGAGATGCGCACCGCATCTTGAGCCTGAATCATTGCGGCGGCCTGTGCCTGCGCGAGATCGCACGCCACTTTGTTGCCGGCGTTGCACGGGTCATAGCGCGTCGTTTCAGCGCAGCCTGCCAACAGGATCGTCATGAGCAGAATCAGGATTGTGCGTTTCATCTTCAATCCTCTTCGTCGAAGCCCCAACCATGCGGCATGGCTGGCAGAACCGGTAGTGCGACTGTCGCCGATCGGCGCGGAGCCTGAAGCAGCGTCGTCTGAATAGACGCCCTCTCAGCCGGCAGCAAGACCTGATTCCGTGGAAACGTTTCAGGCAGCGCCTCGACCCGATCGGGCTGTTGTTCAGCCAACACGCGATCGGCCTCAGTGCCCAGCAGACGACGTGCCAGATACACCTGAATCACACGATTGCGCAGCGCCACGCTACCGGCCACGACACCACCAAGGCTCAGCAGGCCCAGCGCCAGCAGGCATTGCGACAACAGTGCCGAAGTCTGCGCCAGCACTGCCACAGCGGAGACACTGATCAGGCTAACCGCCAGCGCAAGAACGACCAACCCTAGAATCACCACGATCGCGATGAGCATCTGACACCTGCTTTCAATGCTAAATTGCTTCTTCCGATAGGCTACCGCGTGTCAACCATCAGCCAGCAGTAATCTGGCTCTCCTCTCTGAGACCGGTTACAGCGGGGACACCGGGTACACTGGATACAAACATTCGATCTCTTCTTCTTCTTCTGTCCCCGCTGTAACCGTTGTACCCGGTGTACCCGCTTCCAAATGAGAGGGCGCAGATTCAAGATTGGGCCGGCTGACCCGCAGGACACGCGCTTTGGAATCGGTGGAGAGACGCAGCTGGTAGGTGTAACGGTCTTTGTTTGGGAAAAGCCGCTTCTGTTCCAGCAGCTTCACCCGTACACCACGCTCGGTATCCGGGAAAACCGTGCCCGAGGTCTTGTAGAATCGATACACCGCGTTGAAGGCTGCCATCGGCAACAAGTACCAGTACTTGTCGTCATACCAGCCCAGAAATTCACTGCTGACCGTGCGGATCGCCACGCCGGGCCAGGCCCGGCTGTCGTCCTCCGGCGCGTCCTTATGCCGCAGAAACGCGATGCCTTGCGCGAATAGCTGCTCCAGCGCGTTGAAGTACATGTCCACGGGCTTCTCTTCAACCGCTACTTCCTGCTGCCGTTCACCCAGGCCGATCAACACCCGCCAGGCTACATTCATCAATGCCAGCGCCTCTTCTTCATTCAGTGCGCCGACATGCTGCGCGTACTCCAGCCCGACTTTGCACCCGATGAACAACGTCGCAATGTTCATCGGCAAGCGCAGATGCGCCCCGCCCTCGCTACGCGCCTGCTCCGTCAATTCCTGTTGCAGCGCCGGCAGTGACTTCTCAAATTCGCTCAGACGCTCCGCCACGTACAGGACGTAGCCGGCCATCGCGTGGGGATACAACGGCGCGTCATTCTGCTGCGCCAGCGTCAGCGCGCTGCCTTCCCCGCGCGTCACTCGCCCCGGCCCGCTCTCGATCTGCAGCAGGCGACTGTTGAGGCTTTCGTTTGGCGGCAGTTGCTCGGCCGTCGAAATGATCAGGCCGCGCGGCACATACGGCTGCCGCAAGGACAGGTCCGATCGCATGCGCGTGCGGCCCGCGCCGTTACCCCAGTCGCGCAGCAGTTGATCGGCCTTGCGTTTGAGATCTTGATCGCCGGCCAGCGTGCTCTGGCTCGTGAAATCGTCAATCCACAACACCATGTCCTTCAGTGTGAAGGCCAGTTTCTCCAACGCATTCGTCGTCGCCGTCCACGACGCCGGCGGCGTGTTGAAGGCGAACTTGCCGAAGTGACACAGGGCCAGCGCGGTCAACGTGCTCTTCAAACTGCCAGTGGTACCGTACAGCCAGATCGTAAAGAACAGCGGCAGCACCTGCGCCAGTGGCGCCAGAAACACGGCTGCCCATAGCGGAATCGAAATATCGTAATCGGCCACTTCCCAGAAGCGCAGACTGGCCCGCAGCGCCTCCACCGCATTCTGGGGTGTAAGCGGCAGTTGATAGCGCGCCAGATTGTGCAGCAACCTGACGTGGACGCCCTCAAGTCCCACCGCACCGGCGGCCGATAGATACCGCCAGCGCCCGTCGATTTGTCTGTAACCCGTGTGGCTGTAGTCATGGCGCGTTTCAATATTCTTGCTCGTGACCAGCAGCGCCACTCGCAGATGATCTTTGTTCGCTGCGCCAGCCGCGATCACCGCCGACGTGCCCCACTCTTCCAGCACCCACTGCATCTGCGCGAAATCTGCGGCTTCCACCACGATGCGCGGCAGGCTCTGGCCACTGGGCAGCCGTCCCTCAATCTCAAACTTTCGTATCTGGTTCTCGCCGTCGTCTTCCACTACCTCCGCCACAATCTGCGCTGCAAAATGCGCTAGGCACACCAGGCGATCGTGCCCGGAACTGTCATAGACGCGCAGAAAGGTACGATTCGCCATGACCTCATACTGTGGGCGGCCATACTCGTCCAGCCCGGTTCCGCGCCGCGTCTGTTTGAGCAGCGCGTCAAATGTATCATTTGACATCGCCAGCGCGGCGGCGATCTCGGGACGGCGGCGCATCAACGCGAATGGATCCAAATCCAGCAGCAAGGTGAAAACGTGCCGCAGTTCGGCATCCAGCTGATCGGCCTTGGCCACTTGCGCCTGTTGCAGCACCACATCCAGCCACAGCGGTGCGGCTTTGAGCAATCGCTCGAAATCATCCTCTGCGGCACCGGTCTGCAACCAGGCATTGGCATCCTTCTCCGGCCACTCCACAACCCGGGCCAGCGGTCCCAATTCGTCCAGAACCTTTGCACGATTCTCCCGGCCGGCCTTGTCATGATCGAGCCCGACATACACCACCTCATGCCGTTGGACGATCTTCACCAGCCGGCCGTCTATGGACGTCCCGACCAACGCAATGGCCGCGATCCCCAACTGCGCCAGTGTGATCGCGTCGGCTTGTCCTTCGACGATGACAACCCGCTTGGCCTGCAGGGTCCAGACATGGTTGAAATAGAACGGCCGATCGCCGACCAGTTCCACCGGCAGGTTGTAGTGCCGCTTCTTGCCCAGTCCCCGGCCCGCCAGATTCGTCACTCGCCCCGCTTCGATAAAGGGATAGACCAGCATGCCCGCCGGCATCCCCCGAATCTCGCCATCATGCAGCCAATCGGTGCGGGGCGTGATATTCCAACGTTTGGCCCATGCTGCCACATCGCCGCGCAAGCCCAGCAACGCCACCGCCGCCGGACATTCGGGATCGATCTGCTGCTCAACCAGGAACGTGCGCAGACGCTTGATGTCGCCGTTCCAGTAGCCCAGCCGGGCCAGGTTCACGGTCTGTTCTGAAGCAGTCTCATCATCAACGGTCCAGCCGCGTGATTGCACGTACTGCCGCGCTTCCGGAGAGGCCAGCAACGCCTGCTGCAAAAACTGCGTGGTCACACCCAGGGCCGTTTCTTTCGTGCGCCGCGCTTCCAACGCCTGTCGGTCGCGTTCGCTGAAGGTGGATACTTCGAGCCCACAGCGGGCCGCAGCATAGGCCACGGCTTCGCCAAACTCCATACCGCGATGGAGTTGCAGCCAGGTGTAGACATCCCCCTGCTCGCCGCGCGCGTTCCACCAGTAGCACTGGCGCTGGGTATCGACAATCAGGGAATCGTGGTTGCGGCCTCGACGATAGCGGCCGCGCTTTCGTTCAGTGAGTGGTTCGTCTTCATGGATGATGTCTTCGATTTTGATTGCTTCTTTCACATCATCGCTGCTGCATACTTTCATAAGTTGTCTGCCGCCTTGTGGAGAGTGTGGCTATTCGTGGATGAATTTAGGGCAAACAGGTATAATAGACACGGCGAACGGGCCTTCACCCCCGGATGCCATTGAAAGCGCCGCCCCCGGCGCTTTTCTATTTGGATGGTCCTTGGTGCTCTGGTATGAACACTCAGGAACCAAATGGTTCGATGTGCTGAATAGCATGTTTACAGACCAACACAACTACCCCGTCCTCGCGCTCGATGAAGATGTCGTACTGATCCACACCAACCAGAGATCCCGTGAGAACATTCGCTTCTCCCGTGAGATGGATCTTAAGCCGCTCGTCCTCGTGTCGGGCAAAGAACGTAGCAGCAGACGTCCCCCATTTTTCTGGAGTCTGAGATTTCACATTTTTGTTCGCCATATTGAAGCCTTTCTGAATTTGATTTTGAAAAAACCCGCACACCGCTTGGGGAACAGTGTGCGGGATGGCCAGGAAGAAGGCCAGGCGGTCAGCCGCCCTCACATGCTCTGCGGGCAGAGCATGTGAGGATTGCTAACCAGTTCGGTTCAGTATTTTGTATTGGGCAAATACGCCACAACTTCGTGAGTACAACGGATACTGTCTGTCTCGCCCAGAAGCAAGTAGGTTTCCTCGACATCACGAATCACCCCACCCACTTCCTTTACCGCAGAGATAAATCGCTCCGTAGTGTCTTCATGTCTAGCGCGAAAAGTAACAACAACACCCGATTGAATAGCACGCCCTGCGGCAAATTGCCGTTTAATGTACTGGGCAGCTTTTTGTCGGTCTTGCAGTGAAGTCATTTGAACCTCCGTATGGATTACGCAGATTGACTAACGTGCGGAATATCAGTATCCGGGCGCGTTATCTGCTTGCCGCGGCGCTCAAATTCACAGCTAATCAACCAGCATATTTCAGCGGAACGATCACGGCGATCGTTTTTAGCCAATTCGTCTACCTTTCGTCGGGATTCATCGTCGAGCACGATGCTGGTAACATGCCGAACCATGGAAGCCTCCACTGATTGATACATTTTTAATATACTGTATCTATCCGATACGTAGATACATTTATATCATAGTGTATCCAAAATGTCAATAGACCTGTTATAAGTCCCAAGAAATACTTACAATAGAGAGGTGCATGTATCGCATACTGAGCTAATGCTTTGACTTCGTATCTAGCCAGATAAAAGAGCAAACTGGAAACGCCATGCGGAAGCGCAAAACAAAATTTACACAGTGGTTGGAAGAGCAGTATGTGAAATGGCAAGCCAGCATTGGCAGGCGTGTTCAGCTTGATGAATTTGCCGAATACCTCGGCATTTCTCGTCCGCTCTTGAGCCACTACATGAATGGTGTGCGACGACCATCTGCCGCTACCGTGAAGAAACTGGCGGATACACTTGGCGCAGATATATACGATGCGCTTGAAATGCCTAAAACAGACAAGCTAGATGCAATATGGGATGATCTGACTGAGGAAGAAAAAAGTCAGTTAATTGAGCTGGGGCAAGGTATCTTGGCCAAGAGAAAAGGACACGCTAAGTGAATGACAAAAGAGATCCGCAATTTGAGGTGATGCGAGAGTTAATTGCGAGTATGACCAGGCGAGAAGAAGCGGAGCTGTGGCTTCGCGCTGACAGCAAAGGCATTCGAGTCCGTCCACGTGATAAGCGCCCTGCTGTGTCAGCACAGAGCCTACTCCAAAAGTATCTTCTTGGCATAACCGATTCTCCTGCTGAGCGAGCTCTTCACCAGATATTGATCACGAGTTTGCTGTGGGCGATGTTCCAATATGTGGCTTATCAAGTGGTAGAAATTGCCGATGTGAATATAGGCTGGCTCGTCATCGGCGTAGGGATCACCAGTGCCTTTGCTCTTTGCTTCTACTATCTACTGACAGCGGTCAAAGCATTTCAGAGGATCCGACAAGACAATACTTGAGCAGATAAAGTGTAACCGCAAGGATACAGCACCTACTTTCTGTAACATTGTGCCTCACAGAGATTTACATCCACTACCGTGAGGTCCGGAGTTCAAATCTCCGCGCCCCGACTGTAGACATCACGGGTAGCCGCCTTCGACTACCCGTGATGTCTTGAGCAGCAGTTGCCCCTCAACTGCCGTCAGCATGGTTACTCGTCGCACCCCCCTTACGTTTTCGCAAACCTGCACTGGATTCATCTACTACAAGACTGCGGTGGGCATAAGCCCGCACACCATCGCGGATTATAAAAACACCTTTGGCAAGGTGAAGACATTCTATGGCGACGCCGATCCGGTCTTTCGCGAAATTTCGCGAGAGGACATGATTGATTTGTTTGCCTGGCTGCAAAGCGAGCATGTCAGCGCACCAGGCGGGTGCGTGCCTCGCCCGGCCAACCCGCTTTCCCCCAAATCGATCTTCAACATTCACACTAACCTCTCGTCACTTTAGCACTGGGCCGTCGACGAAGAATACGTCGACAAGAATATCATTCGCACGATCGCGCCACCTCCCTATGAAGAACCAGTGATTGCGCCATTCAGTCGCGAAGAGGTCGATGCCTTGCTGAAGGTCTGCGACAAGCAAGATGTGGGTGGACCCAAGCGGCATGTGCGACTGCGTGCTACAGGTGAGCGTGATCGGTGCATCATTCTCGTGTTAGCCGATACGGGAATTCGGGCCGAGGAGTTGTGCAACTTGACGCTGGCCGATCTCAATCTCTCGACCAATTCCCTGACGGTGTATGGCAAAGGCGCAGGCGAGGACAAGGCCGAGCGCGTTGTACATTTCGGCAAGTCTGCGGCCAAGTCACTCTGGAAGTATGTAGCGCCCAGACTCGGCGAGCCGGCCAAAGCAAAGGGGCCATTGTTCTTGAACCTATGGTCCGTAGTGGATGCACCGTTGAATCGGAATGCGTTGCTGCAATTACTACACCGACTGGGCGATCGTGCTGGTGTCAAGGATGTTCATCCACATCGTTTTCGCCACACATTTGCGATCAATATAGATGTCTAGATAACGTGCCAGATCTAACGCCAGCTCTGGATCGTTCCAATTATCCAGCAGCAACATGATGCGCTGATCGGCTTGCCACTGCAGGCGATCCAAAATCTGCGCCGAACTCGCCAACACGGGTTCCAATTTTTCATGCACCAAAGCCGATTGTCGACTACGGGTTAAAGGGCGTGCATACGGTGCATTTCAGTTTCGGGACAAACGATAGGCCTTGTGGCGTACACGGCGCGATTTGCCTTTATATGGCAATGTGTGTGAAAATCAGTAGTCAGAGATCAACACTGGGCGATCGATTTCAACGCGGGGGCGCTGAGTGCCAGACGACTAACCGACAGGGTAGTCCGTGTTGCCATGAGTCAGACACCCCTCACCTCAGAAATTCAGAACCTCCAGACGGCCATCGCTGCGCTTGAGGCTCAGCGCAGCATCCTCGGTGACGCCGTCGTCGAGACCGCCCTGAAACCGCTGCGCGAACGATTGGCCGCGCTCCACTTCCACGTCGACGAACGCAAGCGCGTTACCATTCTCTTCGCCGATGTCTCCGGCTTCACCGCCATGAGCGAATCGCTCGACCCCGAAGATGTGACCGCCATCATGAATGAGTGCTTTGAGCGGCTCACCACGCAGATTGTGCACTGCGGCGGCACGGTCGACAAATACAGTGGCGATGCCGTCATGGCCCTATTTGGTGCGCCGCGCGCTTTGGAAAATCACGAGGAAATGGCGCTGCGCGCCGCGCTGGCCATGCAGACGACACTGGCGCAATACAGCACTGAATTGCAGAGTCAGCGCGGCTTTGCTTTGCGCATGCGCATCGGCTTGAATACCGGCGAAGTACTGGCGGGGCTAGTCGGCGGCACGGGCTTCAAAGACTACACCGTCATGGGTGACGCGGTCAATCTCGCCTCCCGCTTGGAACATGCCTGTCCCATCGGGCGGGTCATGATCAGCGCCACGACCGCTCGCCCGCTGCACGCCCTGTTTGATTTTGAACCGGCCCGGCAGATCACCGTCAAAGGCAAAGTGGAACCCATCACGGTGTATGTCGCCATCGGCCCCAAGTCCGAACGCGGGCGGGTGCGGGGCTTTGCCGATCTCGCCGCGCCGCTGATCGGACGTGAAGCCGATCTGGCCGCGCTGCAAACCGTGTGCGATCTGGCCGTGAGGCAGCAGCGCTGGCAAGTGTTGACCGTGAGCGGTGAGGCCGGCATTGGCAAGTCGCGCTTGCGGCGTGAATTCATCGGCGGGTTGACGCAGCAGCGGCCGCAGGTGCGCGTCGTCGTGGCGCGTTGCTACACGCACACGCGCAGCACCTCCTTTCATCTACTGGGCGAAATGCTGCAAGCGCTCTTGGGGCTGAACCTCACCGACCCCACGGCGGCCTTGCTCGATCAGATGCGCGCCGGCCTGCGCGCATTCAACCCGGCGTTGAGCGAATCGGAACTGAGTTACCGCCTGGCATCCGTGGCCGCCACGATCGGCCTGCCGCTCGACGACGATCCCTTGCGCGGCCTGGAGCCGCCCCAACGCTTGAGCCGCATTTTCCTCTCGCTGGAAAGTGTGCTGTTGGATGCGGCGCGGCAGACGCTGACCTTGCTAGTGATCGAGGACCTCCATTGGGCCGATGAAGTCTCGCTGTTGTTTTTAGCGCGCTTCGTATCGTCCGTAACGACTTCAGACTTGGCCGATCACGCTGCCATCCTGCTGGCGCTGGGTCGCCCACCCGACGATCAACGTGATCCCCTCGCGCTGCTCTGGCCGCTGCTACAACAACCGCCCTGCCATTGGCTGGAACTGACCACGTTGAGTGAAGCGCAGGCGCGGCAGCTGATTATCGCCTTGTTGCACTCCGCCGATCTGCCGGATGACTTGATCGACTTGATCGTCGCGCGGGCGCAGGGCAATCCCTTTTTCGTGGAAGAAATCATCCGGCTGCTGGTTGAAGAGGGCACACTGCGCTACGAACGATCGACGGAGCAATGGCAGATCACCCGTCACGTGGCCGAGCTGCGAGTGCCCGACAATGTATACGGCGTACTCGCGGCCCGTCTGGACCGGCTGCCGCCCGACGACAAACGTGTGGCGCAGGCCGCCGCTATTGTGGGCCGCACGTTCTGGCAGCACCTGCTGGCCGACATCACCGCACAGCCGATTGATGCGCCGCTACTTGATCTGGAAGAACGGCGTCTGATCATCCGTTTAACCGAATCACAAATTGCCGACGACTGGGAATGGCTGTTCCGCAACTTCATGGTACAAGAAGTCGCCTATCGCAACGTCACCAAAGCGCTGCGGCGGCAGCTGCATCGCCTGGTGGCGGAGTGGCTGGAAACGCATCTCGGTGATCGGCGGGAGGCCTTTGTGCCGCTCATCGCGGCGCATTACGAGCAGGCCGAAACTGTCGGGCGGGCGCTGCACTACTTGACACTGGCGGCCGATCAAGCGGCCCGCCTATTTGCCAATCGGCGCGTCGTGGACTTTGCCACGCGCGCGTTGTCGCTGGCCTCGGACAATGTGACCCGTTTCGATTTATTGAGCCGCCGCCACAAAGCCTATGGTCAATTGGGCGAACGCGACGCGCAGTGGACCGACCTGCAAGTAATGCTGGAGTTGGCGGAAAAACTCGGTGACGATCGACGGCGTGCGCAGACCCTCAACAACCTGGGGCTGGTCGTGCGGCGGCGCCGTGAATTGACCCGGGCGCTGGATTATCACCAACAGGCCCTGGCGCTCTTTCGCCAGAGCGCCGATCAGGTAGGAACAGGCCGCTGTCTTAACAACATCGGCACCGTCTACTGGCTGCAAGGCGACACGGCGCAGGCTTTTGCGCATTACGAGCAGGCGCTTGACCTGGCACGCCTCACGGGCGATCAGCGCGACGAAGGCAACAGTCTCACCAACATCGGAACCGCTTATTGGCAGACGGGCGACACCAGTCGCGCGTTGGAGTTCTATCAGCTGGCTTTGCCGCTACATCAAGCGATTGGCGATCGCTACAACGAAGGCATCGATCGCACCAATCTTGGCGAAGCGCTGCGCCGCCTGGGGGATTACCCGTCGGCCGTGCTGCACTTGACGACCGCGGTGGATGTTTGTCAAGCCATTGGCGACCGTGAAGGTGAACTGGAGGCGTTGCATCAACTGGGCTTGGCCCGGACTGAAGCAGGTCAGCCGGTAGCCGCCCTCGATCCGCATACGCGTGCGCTGCGCCTGGCGCAGCACATGCAGCAAGCCGAAGCCGAGGCGCGTGCCTACTACGGGCTGGGGTTAGCTCAATTGGAATGTGGTGATACCGATCGCGCCCGTGCATCCTTGGTCATTGCCCATCAATTGTATGAGCAGCGTGATTCACCGGAAGAATGCGCCCGCTGTCAGAGTGCCTTGAGCCAGGCGCACCTGCGCGCCGGCGATCCGGCTCAGGCGCTGGCGAGTGCCGATCGAGCTGTGGCCTGGCTCGGCGCACAACCCGATCGGGCTGAGGCGGCCCCGGCGATCTTCTTTCAACGTGACCGTGCCCGTCTGGCACATGACGCTACCACGTACACCCCGATCAATCTCGAACAAGCCTATCGGTACCTATTGGCGCAAGCCACTTGTATTAGTGATGCGGCGGCACGCCAGACTTTTCTCCATGACGTTGCGCTCCATCGACACATCATACAAACGGCGGCTCAAGTTCTTGGAACATGACGCGCCCTGCCCCGCAGCCCCGCTCTCTGGACGACCTCATGCTTGACTGCCAACAATCGGCGGTGAGGCGCCATGCGCAGCAGCTTGCCGACGACGATAGTGCCTGCTTTGAACTATTCCGCCGCGCCATTGAGGACGAAAATCAAGTCGCGTGGAGCGCCCTGCACACGCAATACTATCGGCTCGTGGCGCACTGGCTGAACTGCACCGATCCGGAGGGCGACGATTTGATCGAAGAAACGTTTGTCCGCTTCTGGCGCACCCTGCACGGAGTGCGGCTGGCGCAGGTTTTCGGCTCGTTAGGAGCGGTGCTGACTTACTTGCGCAAGTGTGCGCTGAGCGCCCGCATGGATTTGGCGCGACAGGCAGCGCGTACTCAAGTGGCTGAACTGCCCGAGAACGTCGCCAGCTCCGATCCCCCCGTTGATGAAGCGGCGCTGAATGCCATCATCTACGAAACCCTCCGCGTCGCCGTCGAGCGCTGGTTGCAAACTCATCTCGAAAATGCGCAGGAACGGTTAGTCGTCTACCTGTCGTATGACCTTGGACTGTCGCCGGCTGAAATCGCGCAGCGGCATCCCGAGCGGTTCGTCGACGTTAGGGAAGTCCATCGCATCAAGGAACGCTTGCTCAAGCGTATGCGCCGTTCGGCTGAACTGCGCGCTTTGTTTGAAACCAGTGTCGGAAAATCCGCGTGAGGGACGTTCTATGGGGTGGAGCATAAATTGATGACCGCTTGCATCGCGCCTCACGAAATCTTTCCCGGTGATTTAGCCGCCTATCTGGCGGGGACAGCCACGCCCGCCGTGCGCGACCATCTCACTCGTTGTGTGCACTGCGCGACAGAGGCCCAGGCCCTGGCACGTCTTGAAGATGCAGCGCGGCTCGCGCGCTATCGAGCGAGCTGTCCTTCAGCAGAAACGTTGCTGCTCTATCAAACGGGTAAATTGCGCGCGCGTGACAAGCGGTTCGTCGCGCAGCATATCAAACAATGTGCAGCGTGCGCTCAAGACCTGCGGCAATTCACGGCACTTGATGCACCGCAGCAAAGTGTCTGGGACGAGATCGATCACGCGCTGCGCATGGTGGTCGAGGCGCTGCGTTTAACGCCCAGGGTCCCGGCGTTGCAGACCGTGCGCGGCGGGTCGTCTGGTTCTGCCTTGTATCAGGCTGATGATTTTCACATCGTGCTTGGCGCTGAACCACCGGACTTAGCCAACGACGCCTGGCGCTTGCGCGGGCGCATCACGCGTGTGGGCCAGGCCGATCCTGATCTGCGCGATCAGGCCGTGCGCCTGGTGGCCAAAGGCGCCGTCAGTGCCACCGCACTGATTGATGAATTGGGTTATTTTGTGCTGGAACCGATAGCGCCCGGTCGCTACGATGTGTGGCTGGAACACGCGGCGCGCGATTTTGTCGTGCGCGCCGTGCAGGTCGGGCCATGAGCAGATCGACATGAACTCTTCACTAGTTCCTCTCGCTCCAGCTGATGTCGCTGCGCGGCTTCTGACTCTGAACGATGTGGCGCGTCGTGATTTTTTGCAACAGCGAAATGCTATCAGCCTTGAAGTCTTGGAGGCCCTGAAGGCGCAGGCCGACGCCGAACTGTTGCGTGATGCGCGCCGCGCCCTATTGATTGCCGACTGCGCGGCTGAAGTCGCAGCGATCTGGCAACAGCCGATCGGCCTGGCACTCGCCGCCTGGATGCAAGGTAATGCGCTGCTTTATCTGGGCCAGTATCACGACTGCCTCGCCCGTTATCAACAGGCGCGTGAAATCTATCAACAGCAAGGCTTGACCACCGAAGTCGGCCGCTTGCGTGTCAACGAAATCGCAGCCCTGCGCCAGGTGGGACTTTATGCGGAAGCGATAGAGGCAGTGGCCGAGGCGCGCACGTTGTTGGCGTCCAACGGCCCAACGCGCTACAGCGCCACGCTGGAGATGAACGCCGGTATTCTACACGATCAGCACGGCGACTATGGGGAGGCGCTGGCGGCCTATGAGTGCGGACGCGCGACATTTGCAGCGGTAGGAGACCAGACACAAGCTGCCCGCATGGACGTGAATCGGGCCATTACGTTGGAGAGACTTGATCGGTTTGTGGAAGCCGAGGATCTGTTGCAAACCGCCCGCGCCACCTTGCTCGCCCAAGCCTGTGTGCAAGAAGTGGCGCGCGTCGATCTGAATCTGGGTGTGTTGGCCTACCGGCAGGGGCGCTATCAGCGTGCGTTGAAGCAGTTGGAGCAAGCGCGTGCGGGTTTCGCGACGCTTGGGAATGCGCTGGAAGTGTCCATCGTCGATCTGTATCGCGCCCATACCTATCTGGCGCTCAATCTGTGGCCGGAAGCTGCGACGCTGGCTGAGTCCTGCCAAACCATCTTTGCCGAGCACAGGATGTCGCGGCAAGTGGCCTTGGCGTTGATGGCGCAGGGTGTGGCGCAGCGGGAATTGGGACAGAGCACCCGCGCGCTGCACTTACTCGATCAGTCTCGCCATATTTTCCGGCAGCGTCACGCGGTGGTGGAGGTGGCGCTGATCGATCTGGAACGCGCTACGCTGCGGCGCATCCGTGGCGAGGTGGCTGCGGCCCAGCGCATTGCACGCCGAGCCGAAATGGTCCTGGCGGAACGCGGATTGATGACACGAGTGGCAGAAGCGCGGCTTATTCAAGCAGCGTGTGCCCTGGATCAGCCGCAGTGGTTGGAGGTCGAACGATTGGCGCGTCAGGTCCTCACGCTGGCCGAACCGACGCAGCTGGCGCCGCTGCTTTATCGGGCACACCACTTGATCGGGCGGGTGGGCGAAGCGAATGGCGATCTGGACGCCGCTGCTACGGCCTATCGCATGGCGCTGGAGACGATCGCCATGCTGCAGCACAGCCTGGGCAGCGATGAATTGCGCCTCGCTTACGTCACGGATAAGTTGGTCGTGTTTGAAGATGCGGTGCGGGTCGCTTTGACGTTGCAGCGTGTTGAAGAAGCCGCGTTGATTGCCGGACGTGCCGCTGCGCAGGTTACGGCCCGGCCCGCTGAATCGGCCGGCACCGGCGATCTTCTGGAGCAGATACAGGCGTTGCGGCGTGAATGGCATTGGCGGCACAGTCAATTGGAGAAACGTGACACACTGGACGATGAGGCCGATCCCGATCGCGCGGCGAGCGCAGAACTGCACATTCGATCGGGTCTGCGCGCATTGGAGGCGCGGCTAATCGATCTCACGCGCCGCTGGCAAGTCCGTCACACGCTTGATCGTGAATCTGTTGCCGAGGCTTATACCCTGCGTGAAGTTCAAAGCGCGCTGCCGGCAGGCGCAGTGCTGCTGCAATACGTGGTCACCCGCGAACGTGTCAGTGCCATCGTGGTTCAGCGCGACACGGTGCGGGCGGTTGATCATTTGTGCAGCACCCGCCATATCGAGCGGCTGGTATCCACGTGGCGCTTTGGTCTCGAAAGCCTCAAACTCTATCCACCGGACTTCATGCTTCAGCATGGGGCGGAACTGTGCGCCGATGCCGAATTGCATTTGCGGCGGCTGCACGATCTGCTCATTGCTCCGCTGAATCTACCTGATCCGCTGACCACGCCGGAGCAGTTGTGGCTAAGTGTGCCACCCGCATTGAGCGGTGTGCCGTTTGCCGCCTTGTATGATGGTTCTTGCTATCTCCTCGAACGTTTTCAAATGGCACACCTAGTGGGCGGCTTGCTGATGCACGATCTTAGGCCTGCTCTCGACACGCCCCTGATCGTCGGTTATTCCAATGAAGGGCAAGTGCCCTTTGCCACGGCCGAGGCGCGCCGTGTGACACAGGCGTTGGCGGCACTGACACCCTGCACACTCTTGGACAATGCCGCCACCGAAGCCGCGTTTATGCAGCACAGTCAGACGGCCGGTGTGATTCATCTAGCCACGCATGCTGCTTTCCGCGCCGACAATCCATTCTTCTCGTGGATTCAACTCGCTGATGCGCGCCCGACGGTGGCCGATTTCTATCGGGCACAATTTGCCCGGCAGCCACTCATCACCTTGAGCGCGTGCGAAACGGGTCGCGGCGGCCCGATCAATTTGAGCCGGGCCCTGATGGCTGCCGGCGCGCAGACGGTGGTCGCCAGTCTGTGGAAAGTGGACGATGCGGCCACCGCCGATTTGATGGAAAGTTTCTATCGCCATGTGTTGACCACTGGTACGCCCGCTGCGGCTTTGCAGATGGCACAGCTGGAAGTCCGCGCCCGGCTGTGTCATCCGGCTTATTGGGGAGGATTTGCGGTGATGCTGCCGGCGGAGTGACCTGTCGGAACATGATCGTCGTTGGCGTTCTTTGCTGCAGAAGCGCGTTAAGCAGGAGGTTTGAACATGATCGCTTCCCATTTATTCACTAACCGATCGAAAGCGTATGTAGGTGTGTTTTGTCTGTTGTTGCTGCTGCTGTTGGGGTGGGCGTTATTGGCGATATTCACTGCACCAACGCTGGCAGCGACACCCGCGCCAATGAGTGAATCGCTTGACGCGCTAGCGTATGACCGTGTTGCTCAGTCCGCGTCGACTATGACAGGTTTGTCTACCCTGCCCGTGCCGCTGCCGCGCCACTGCGATGGCGTGACGCCGCCGGGGTTCCCCGATCCATGCTGCATCTTCGGCTATGTGTATTTCAACGGTCAGGCGGTGTTGGGCGCCGCTGTGAGTATCACCAGCGCGAATGGCTCTCGCACGATGTTGACTGCGCCTGGCCTGGCTAGCAGCACCCCTCATTATCAGTTTGATCTTAGTTCAGCGCCGATCAGCGCCACAGTCGGTTCGGTGCTCACCCTCACGGCCTCGTACAACGGCATGGTCAGCACCCGCACGTGGATCGTGCAGCCGGACGGGCAGCATGTGGATGTGGGATTGATAGCGGGCTATGGGGTGACCCAGCGTGCAGCTAGCCGGGCTCCTGGCGCACCAGATACTGACGTTTGCGGCATTATCGGTACCGACACGACTTGGACGCCGGCCGGCAGTCCATACATCGTTACCTGCAACGTGCTGGTTAACAGCGGTGTGCGGCTGACTCTTCAACCGGGCGTACAAGTGAAGTTTAACGCGGGCAAGGCCCTGCAGATTGATGGCGAGCTCATCGCGCAGGGGACGAGCACCAGCCCGATCACATTCACGGCCAATGGCGGGAACTGGGGCTACATCCTGTTCACCGACACGAGCGTGGATGCGACTTTCGACGGTGGTGGAAACTACCTGAGTGGCTCAATCATTCAATATGCCGTTGTCGAGTATGCCGGTGGCGTGAGCGTCACCGACAACGGAGCCGTGCGGGCCAATGCTGCTTCGCCCTACATCGATCACAATACAATTCGCAACAACCAGGCTGATGGTGTGCATGTGTGGAACAGCGTCGGTATTCGCATCACGAACAACACCATTTCAACCAATGCTGGCTCAGGTATCTATGTCGCTGGGGGGACTGCGACGATTAGCGGCAATACCATCACCGGCAACGTCTCTTCCTCTTCTAGCACCGGAGGCGGCATCTACTTCGCTGGCGGGACAGCAACGATCAGTAACAACACCATCACAGGCAACGCTACGTCTGGCGCCGCCGGTGCCAATTACGGAGGCGGTATCTGCGCCAGCGGGACGGTGACGATCATCGGTAACGCCATTAATGGCAACTCCGCTTCATTCGGTGCGGGCATCTTTTACATTAGCGGAGGCGGAGTGGTCATCAGAAACAATTTTATCACCGGAAATTTTGGAGGGGGCTTCTATGGCTCTAACGCGACGGGAACGATAGACCACAATATCATCATCGGCAATTCTGGCGGAGGAATCCTTGAGTTTGTTGGGACAACGAGCTACAATATCATCGCTAACAACACTTCTGAGACGTATGGTGCTGGGTTCCGGGGACGCGGCACGGTACAGCACAACACGTTTGTTGGTAACGTGGGGACGAACATCGCAGCCATTGAATTCTCCAATCTCGGCGGCCTCGGCGGTGACGTTAGTAACAACACGATACTTTCCAATGTGACAGCCGGGAGTATTAACCCGCGCGCGATCTCCATCGGAGGTCACCCAACCCTCAACTCTAATAACATCTACGGCAACACTGGCTATGCGCTTTACAACGGCAACGCTCAGGGTACCGCCAATCTCAATGGCACCAATAACTGGTGGGGCACCACAAGTGATCCTGCCATTCAATCTCTCATTTACGATTGGTTCGACGATTCCAGTCTGGGCATAGTGACCTACAGTCCCTATCGCACCGCACACAACCCGGATGCGCCCATTTCTCCGCCCACCGGCTTTACCGTCACGCTGAGCGGCGATTCAGCCATCCTGAGTTGGTCACCCAATCCCGAAAGTGATCTGGCCGGCTATAAAGTCTATTGGGACACGAATAGAGGTTATCCCTATTCGAACAGTGTCAACGTGGGCAATGTCACCGTTTATACATTGACCAGCTTACTGCCCGACGTGCGCTACTATGTGACGGTCACTGCTTATGACACCGGCCTGGATGGCGTGGATGATCAGACAGACGGCAATGAAAGCTGGTTTGCCGACGAGAAGTCAATCGGCATCTGGACGCTGCCGCAGGCGAATTTTGTTGGTGCGCCCACCAGCGGGGTCGTTCCGCTCACAGTGATCCTTACCGATACCTCCATGGGTGGTATCAATTCCTGGAGTTGGACCTTCGGTGACGGGGGCATCAGCACGACCCAGAACCCGACGCACACTTATACCCGCACCGGCGTTTTTACCGTGAGCTTGACGGTGAGTGGGCCGGCCGGTGGTGATACGGCAAGCAAGGTCAATTACGTCGCCGTCAATTATCCCGCGCCAGTCGCAGCCTTCACCGCTGCGCCGCTGTCGGGTACCGCGCCGCTGACTGTTACCTTCACCAATCAATCGACCGGCAATATCACCTCTTGGTTATGGGACTTTGGTGACGGCACCTCCGGCAGCATCAGCCAGAATCCGACCCATACCTATTCCGCTTCCGGTGTCTACACCGTCTCGCTGACAGTCAATGGGCCGGGTGGCAGCAATATGGCAACTAAGATCGCCTATATCAGCGTCGGTTCTGTACGGCCGCAAGCCGCGTTCACTGCTTCACCTCGTTCCGGCCCGCCGTCGCTGCTGGTCACTTTCCTGGATCAATCCACTGGCGACATCACTACCTGGTCGTGGGACTTTGGTGATGGCAACGCCAGTGTGAGCCAGAACCCGACACATACCTACTCCGTCTCTGGCACCTACACCGTTTCACTAACGGTCAATGGGCCGGGAGGCAACGACACGGCAACCAAAGTCGCCTATATCAGCGTCGGTTTCTCTGTGCCACAGGCCGCTTTCACAGCCTCGCCTCGTTCCGGCCCGCCGCCGCTCACGGTCAACTTCACGGATCAATCTTCGGGCGATCTCATTGCCTGGGACTGGGTCTTTGGCGATGGCGACAGGAGCGGCGCTCGTCACCCCGGCCACCTTTATGAAGTCACGGGCACCTATACCGTTTCTCTCACCGCCAGCGGCCCGGAGAGTACGGACATCGCGGCTAGGCCAAATTACATCGCTGTCTCGCAGACGGTGACCCCGACGACCTGGACGTTCATTCTGTACTTCGCAGGTGACAACAATCTCGGCCCGTATCTGGACAGAGCGATCGACAACCTGGAGCGGGTGGCCGATAAGCCGAACGTCAATATCGTCGTGCTAAAAGATGGAGCGGGCAGCGGCAACACGCGCCTCTATCATGTCCAGTATGACGTAAGTCCCGGCATCGTCTCACCGATCGTGCCTGTCCCCTGGAATCCCGGTGAGCTGGACATGGGGCAGGTCAGGTCTTTGACTCAGACCGTTCAATGGGCGCAGGCCAACTATCCAGCCGATCACTACTTCCTGTCCATCGCCGATCATGGGCGCGGCACTACCGGCATCGCCTGGGATGATACCAGCGGCGGCGACTATCTCACGGCTTATTCCGAATTGAAGAGCGCGCTCAGCGCAAGCACCGGCGGCGGCAGTAGCAAGATTGACGTGTTGTACTTCGATGCCTGCCTGATGGGCATGATCGAAGATGCCTACGAAGTGAAAGACTACGTCGATTACGTCGTCGCCTCAGAGAACTTGGGCTGGAGTGTGTTTGCCTACGACAGCTACGTATCCAGCATAGCCGAGAACACAACGCCGCGCGATCTGGCGCAGCACGTGGCTGATGCCTACGATGGAGCCCTGAATGGTTATCCTCGAACCATCGCCGCGTTGGATATGTGGGCGCTCGGTGACGTGGGCAACGCCGTCGACGGGTTCGCTGTGGCGCTCAATACTTACCTCACCGGCACGAACGTTTTGCAATTGATCGCCATTCGGGACAGCGTGCAGACGTTTGACTCACGCAACTATGGTGTGATTGACAAGACCGATGAATACGTCGATCTCTATCATTTTGCGCAGTTGGTGAAAGCCGGCATCGGGGATACCAACGTGCAAAATGCCGCGCAGGCGGTGATGGATACGCTCAATGGCGCAGTCGTTGCCGAGCACCATCAATCGGCCGTCGATCCCTGGTCTGGTAACTTGTGGAATCTTAGCAATGCACACGGTCTCTCGATTTACTTCCCGCCGCGCAGCGATGGCTGGGACTACCAAAACTATCTCGGCGGGGCCTGGAGTTTCAGCGCGGCCGAGTGGGATGAGTTTCTAGTGACCTACTTTGCCATGTCTGGCCTGCCGCACGAGACTCCAATTGACCCGGGTGTCCCGCCGATGCAGATCCTCCGCTTCCGTATCTATCTTCCGCTGATCATGCGAAGCGGTTAGTCTCTCGACATGGCCGTGAGCCGGGTGGAGCCACTTTCCACCCGGCTTGTCCTTTCTGTAATCGGGTGTCGGAAATCCGTTGTTTGCGTCGTTTATTGCTTCAGATGAACTCATTCCTTACGAGGAGGAACCTCATGTTGAACCAGCGTGTATCGAATCTGTCGGCAGTGCGTATCATCGGATCGATCTTGTTCTTGTGTCTAGCGACGTTGGTACTGGTTGGATCGGCCCTGGGTCGATCGCCGGACGTAGAAGCAACAGCGGCCTCGGCCCGCCCTCGACCGCTCACCGCGCAAGTCACGACACCGCTGACACTGCCGGTTGCGCCGCAAAGCAATCCCGTGCCACTCCCACGTCACTGCGATGGGGTGACGCCACCCGGCATTGCCGATCCGTGCTGCATGTACGGCTACATCTATTTCAACGGGCAGGCTGTAGCGGGTGTGCAAGTCCACATTCAGGCCGAGCATGGCTATCGGGATACGGTGACAGCGCCCGGCTTGTCCAGCGGTACACCTTACTACATGTTCGATCTGGCCTCACCGCCGATCAGCGCGACGCTCGGCTCAGTGGTCACTATCACGGCTTCCTATAATGGGATGGTGACCAGCCGAACGTGGATCGTGCAGCCGGATGGGCAGCAAGTGGATTTGGGATTGCTGTCGGGTTATCAAGCGCCGGGACTGTTAGGTCCAAATGTGGTTGCCCATATGCCCAATGCAGCGAACTCGTTGGCATCTGGCCGGATTACTGATGGGAGCGCTTCTCCCGTCTCTGGAGTGCTCGTCTCGGCTGGTTCGAGCTTCAGCGCTACGACCGATACCAGCGGTTATTATACGCTCACGAATCTGATCACCGGGACCTATACGCTGACGCCCACGAAGAGCGGGTACACCTTCTCGCCTGCCACGCGCACAGTGAGTGTGCCGCCGGATGCGACAGGGCAAGATTTTGTGACGGTCTCGCCGTGGCCGATGTTCTTGCATGACGCGCGGCGCACAGGTCGCAGTTCATTTGTTGGGCCAGATCAACCCTACTTGAAATGGTCGTATTCAATTCCAGGTGTTGCTACACACACCTCCCCCGCCATCGCGGCTGATGGAACGATCTATGTGGGCAGTAATGACAATCGTCTTCACGCGATAAATTCAAACGGGACCAGGAAATGGATCTACACCACTACCAACGTGATTGGATCTTCTCCTGCAGTCGCCACTGATGGCACTGTCTACTTTGGTTCCAACGGCGGGAACCTTTTTGCGCTCAATCCCGATGGCAGTCTGCAGTGGTCTTATTCTGCGTCGGATATCCGTTCGTCGCCCGCAATCTCACCGGATGGCTCGATCTATTTCGGGGGAGGTATGTCTGCTCGCCTATTTGCGCTCAATCCTACCGGAACGTTGAAATGGGTCTATCAGCCTGGCGTCATTGACTCAGGCTACTCGCCGGCCATAGGCCCTGACGGCACACTATACATCCCCAGTGCCAACAATAGAGGTCTGGATGCGGTCAATCCTGGTGGCACGAATAAATGGAGCTATCCGTTGTGTGGTTCCGGGTATATGGGCTCTTCTCCGTCTGTTGACAGCACCGGCACCATTTATATCGGAGATTGCGATCACACCCTGTATGCCATCAATCCCACTGGCACACTCAAATGGTCCCATCCCCTGACGGGTACCATTTACGCGGCAAACCAGGCGGCTACGTTCGGACCTGACGGCACCGTCTATGTTGTTGGCGCGCCCGGTGTGTTGCATGCTTTCACACCTGCCGGCACTCTCAAATGGACGTACGCCACAGGTGCTGGAGGAGCGTACTCTATCTCGCCGGTGGTGGATGCAAATGGGATCGTTTACTTTGGCGGCGGGAATGGCGCCGTATATGCCATCAGACCGGACGGCACGGCTAAATGGATTTTCCAAGCCTCGGCCGATTGGCTAGGAGCTTCGATTGCCATAGACGCAAATCACACTCTTTACGTGACTGGCAACGAGGGAGTTTTTGCGATTGGTGGCAGCGAACAACTCTTTGCAGATGCCGGCGCGGCGCTGCCGGGAGTTGATGATTATGGTTCTGCGGCGTGGGGCGACTCTGACAACGACGGCGATCTGGACGTTCTGCTCGTCGGTTGTGCGACCTATTCAGGCGGCTGCACGAATCGCATCGGCAAGGTCTATCGCAATGACGGGAACGGCGTGTTCGCCGATAGCGGCATCACGGTCACGGGCGTTACCAACAACGGTGTCGCCTGGGGCGACTACAACAACGATGGCAATCTGGACATCTTGTTGACGGGCATGACGGATTCGACGCGCGTTTCCAAACTCTATCGAAACGAGGGCGGTGGCGTTTTTACCGACATCAATGCCGCGCTGCTGGCGGTCGCATCCAGTTCTGTGGTCTGGGGCGACTATAACAACGATGGTCGATCGGACATCTTGCTGGCCGGTTATACCAATCAGGGTTCGGTCGTCACCAAGCTCTATCGGAATGATGGAGGCGGCGCGTTTACCGAGGTGCCCACTTCATTGCCCGCTGAATACTACGGCGCAATGGCCTGGGGCGATTATAACAACGATGGCAATCTGGATGTGGCGATGGGCGGCTCGGCTAGTCAGCCGCTCAAGATATATCGCGGGGATGGCAACGGCAGTTTCACGGACATCGGCGTTTCGCTGGGACCCATCTACAACGCCGAAGTGGCTTGGGGCGATTATGATAATGACGGTTACCTCGACATCGCGGTGACGGGCGAGACGGCCTCGCCGCTAAGTCGTATCTATCACAATAACGGTAACGACACCTTCACCGACATCGGCGCGGCGCTGACGCCCGTCACCTATGGCTCTGTGGCCTGGGGCGACTATGACAACGACGGCAACCTGGATCTGCTGTTGACGGGCTATGGCGAAATTCCTGGCACCACCTTTGTGTCCAAAGTCTATCGCAACGACGGGGGCGGTGTCTTTACCGATATCGGTGCGGGCTTGACGGGCGTCGGGAATTACTCGTCCGGTTGGTGGGGCGACTACGACAACGACGGCAAGCTGGATATTTTGTTGACGGGCAATAGCGGCTCCGGCTACGTGACCAAGATTTACCGCAACACAGGCGCGACGTCGAATACCGCACCCACTGCGCCGACGAATCTTTCAACCACGACGGCGGGCAACCAGGTCACGTTCCGTTGGGACTCGGCCAGTGACGCTCAAACCATCTCGCGCACTTTGACCTACAACCTGCGTGTCGGCACCACACCCGGCGGCTCGCAGATTGTTGGGCCGATGGCCAACACGGTCAATGGTTATCGCCGTCTACCAGCATTGGGCAACGCCCAACACGGCCTCACCGCGACGCTGACCTTATCGAGCGGCACGTATTACTGGAGTGTGCAGGCGATCGACACGACGTGGGCTGGCTCGGCATTCGCCAGTGAGGGAAGTTTCACGATCGGGGGCGGAGGCCCAACGACCTTCTCGATCGCGGGCCGCGTGACGGATGGCGGCAACCCGATCGGAGGTGTGACTCTCTCGGGCGGATCGGGCCTCAACACCACGACCGATGCGGGAGGCTACTACACCTTCACCAATCTCATCACAGGAACATACACCCTCACGCCGACCAAGAGCGGCTATACGTTCACCCCGATCACGCGCATGGTCAGTGTGCCGCCTAACGCAACGGGGCAGAACTTTGTCGGTGCAACCAACTTTGTCCCGCCCGCGGCTCAATTTGTCGCCCTGGTCACGAGTGGTAGTGCTCCGCTGGCCGTTCAGTTTGTTGATCAATCTACGGGGGATATGACCTCCTGGACGTGGCACTTCGGCGATGGCTTCATCAGCGGTGCGCGTTACCCCAAGCACGACTACGAGAGCGCGGGACTTTATACGGTCGATCTCACGGTGGTCGGGGCGTCAGGCTCTGATATAAGCGCGAGAGCGAATTACATCGCCGTCTATCTCACCGCCCAGTTTGACGCCGATCCTAAGAGCGGCGTCGCACCGTTGACCGTGGCGTTCGCCAATCAATCGACGGGCATTATCCTCTCGTCGGCGTGGAATTTCGGCGATGGTGGATCCAGTTCCCAGATCAATCCCACGCACACTTATACGATTCCCGGCGTTTACACCGTCATGCTCACGGTCAACAGTCCCGGCGGATCAGATAGCGAGACCAAGGTCAATTACATCACCGTCGCGCCGCCGCCGATTACGACGACGGCCTGGACGTTCATGCTGTACCTGGCCGGCGATAACAACCTGGGCGGTACCTTGCAGGAAACGGTTGATGATCTTGAGCGCGTGGCCAATAACCCCAACGTCAACATCGTCGTGCTGTATGACAGTTGGCTCAACAACGACACGCGCTTGTACCATCTCACCTACAACACGGTCTCAGGCATTAACGCGCTGCCGATCCCGGTCGGTTGGAATCCGGGCGAACTGAACATGGGCGATCCACAAACTTTGATCGCGTTTGTGGACTGGGCGCGCGCTTCGTATCCCGCCCAGCACTACCTGCTGGCCATGGCCGATCACGGGCGCGGCACCAGCGGCATTGCGTGGGACAGCACCAGCGGCCCGGAAGAAAATATCCGCGCTTACGGCCAGCTGGGTGGCGCGCTTAACACGGTGACCCTGACCGGTACGCACAAGCTTGACGTGTTGTATCTCGACGCCTGCCTGATGGGCATGCTCGAAGATGCCTACGAAGTGAAAGGTTCCGTTGACTACCTGGTCGCATCGGAGAACCTCGGCTGGAGTGTGTTCACTTATGATCAATATGTGTCGGGTGTGGGTTCAACGACGACGCCGCGGCAGCTGGCGCAGCATATTGCTGATACGTACTTCAGTGCTTTGTATGGATACCCGGGAACGGTGGCCGCGCTCGATCTGTCGGTTATCGCGAACGTGGGCACGGCCACCGACAACTTGGCGCAAGTGCTGCGGTCGTATCTCTCGCCGGCGACGAGCGCGCAGCTCATCGCCCTGCGTGGCAGCACCCAGGTCTTCGACTCGCGCAACTATAACGTGATCGATCCGCTCGACGATGAATATATCGATTTGTATCACTTCGCCGATCTGATCAGTACCAATATCACCAGCCCGACGGTACAGTCAGCAGCGCAGGCGGTGAAGACCGCGATTACAGACGCCGTGGTGGCCGAACATCATCAATCGGGGACAGATGTGTGGTCGCAGAATTACTGGAACCTGGCCGGCGCACATGGCCTCTCGATCTATTTCCCGCCGCGCAGCGGAGGCTGGGATTACATCAACTATGTTTCAGGCGGCAACTGGCAATTCACTGGCCAAACAGCGTGGGATCAATTCTTGCTGAAGTACTTCCAGGTCAGCGGCCTGCCGTGGGAGACCGCCAGCAACCCCGGCGTGCCGTTGATGCAAGGCTTAAAGTGGCAGCAAGTCTTCCTGCCTGTCATCAAGCGATAGGGCCGAACCGCCTTGGTCTGATCTGGCCCATATCGCGTGGCGAAAGACATCGGCTGCCGACGCTGCGCATCAATCAGATCGAGTATGGCCAACGGACAGTGACGGCGTCGACAACACCGCGCCAGTTGGCCCAGGTGCCGGCTGATGCCTACTTCACGTAGGGGCCGTCGCCGCACTATGCGGTGTATCTGCCACTTGTGCGGAGATAGAGCTGGCGTAGATACCATGAGGCAAGAGCACATCGCAGGAATTGCTCTTGCCTCGGTTGCTTGCTGCCCGTCACATGTTCTCGCGCCATTGCCGGGCATGTCCTTTTTCAGTGTGCAGCGTCATGCCTATCTTCCAGGAAAACGCGGCAGCCGAAATCAATATCGACCGTGGCCGTCTCACTAAACGACAGAACGAAAAGCGGCCCTCTCTTGCACAGACGGCCGCTTTGAATGCCTTCGTTGTTCCTGTTCTCGCTAACGACTCCAATCCTCAACCTTCACCTCGCGGTGGAGATGATCAATCAACAATTGCCGCGCGTGCCGCGCACGACGACGATTCCGTCGCTGACCGGCGTGGAGGGCGCGGCCACGGCGGCGTATTTTGGCGGACTGCGCCAGTTGCTAAGCGCTTGCGGCGGCCGCCCCCGGACCCGATTAACGTGCTGCTCTCTTTTGGCTATACGCTGTTGGCGCACGCCGCCGAGGGGGCGGTGGCGGCGACGGGGCTGGATGTGTACGCGGGCTTCCTGCACAGTATCGATTACAATCGGCCCAGCCTGGCGCTGGATTTGATAGAGGAGTTTCGCCCGCTGGTGGACGGGGTGGTGTTGTGGTGCTGCAACGGCGGCCAGATTACGCCCGCCGATTTTACGCCGGGCACGGATCCGGATCGACCGGTGGTCATGTCCGATCAGGCGCGCAAGCGCTTCATTGCGGCTTATGAGCGGCGGCTGGAGGAGACCTTTATACATCCGGTGGCGAATCAAAAATTGACCATTCGGCAGTGCCTGCTGGCCCTGGCCCGGCTGCTGGAACAGTTGGCCAAGTTGATCGACGCCGAGGCCGATGGGATACGCATCTACCGGTTGTGCGGCGACTGCGCAAGTGTGGTCAGGATTGTGGGACAGAGCAAGGTGGTGAAGACCCCCGAATTTGTATTTCTTGCCGCTGCCACACCAGCAGGGGTTCGTTTCGTCCGGGTTGAGTTGCCATGAGTATATCCTTTGAGTGATGGGACCCGCGACGTCCAACTATCCAACGCCCCGAAATTGCTCTTTGCCAATTTGATACACGGACGATCCGCCCTTGCCGTGATCCACTACGATAACAATCTCTTTACGTGGATCGTACTTCGCCAGCATGCGTACCGCATCGGCATCGCCGGCGGCCTTCAGTTGGGCTTCGGACAGCCAATAGATGGGATAACCAAGACCAGGTGATGGTGGTTTGTCGGCAAGGATGATCAATGCGCCGCGCCCAGTGGCTCGATACTGCTTGCGTCCGCCGCTCCACAGCGTCTGCCAGCTGTCGCGGATAAGTTGAAGATCGCTTGCACGTTGTTCAGGATTCACGTTTACGCCTACATGAAACCTTTGGTATCTGAAAATACCGCGGATGCAAGTAGGGAATTGAGAAAAGGATAGATGGAACATAGCATTCCCTGCGTACCGCAGTCACGCTCAAGTAGCGCAATCGGCTAATGCCCCGCTACTCCGCCTCAAACCCCTGACTCGTGAATTTCAACGTTCGCCCATTCTCCGTGACCGTGCGCACGACGTTGTCCGGCGCGCCGGCTGGAATCTCCGCCTCGATCTCCAACGTGATCTTAACCTTCGCGCCGACGAGGCCCACCAGATGCGCGATTACTTCGTCGCCGATTTTTCCCGCGTCGCGTCCCACGCGCGTCGAGTCGAGCGTGACCGTGCCGTGAAAACGCTTTGGCCCTATGATTGGTGTGGGTTTCGACTTGATGCCATCATCGGGCCTGGGCGTCGTGCCGCCCGTTTCCTTCGTTGGGGTTGATGTTCCGTCATCGGGTCGCGGAATGGTAACTTCCGGCTTAGGCTTGGCTTCGGCCTCTAATTGTTTCTGCGCGACATCGGGGCGAACGATCAAGCCGGCCTGATTGCTGTCGGATAGACCGATGTGTTGACCGGCCCGCAAACCGCGATAACGCGCTGCGGCTTCGTCATGACTGTCGGCGTAGGCGAAGGATTCCTGCATCCACAACATCAGGCCGAGGCCGTCACGCGCCGCCGCCAGCAACACCGTTGGGGATTGAAGTCGCGGCAAGTACAGATAAGAGGCGAAGTCTTCGATGAGTTGCTTCACCGCGACGTGATCGCCGCGCCACAACGGCACGCGATCGAGTTCCATGCGCAGCCGTGTGCCGGCCAGCGCCGTGATCAAGAGTTCGTCGTTGCGGAGTTTCTTGCTGGCGCGCACCGCGAGCGCGTCTTGTCCAGTTAGCCGGAAGGCGGACCATTCAATCGGTGATTGCGGCGTGGACTGCACCGGCACGAGCAGCCATTGATAGGCTTCGGGGATGCGGGTGGTGACGGTGGTATTGGCGCTCTTCTGCTGCGTCTCGGCTTGCGCCACTTGATGCGGCGAGAGATCCAGCGTCTCTTTTTCGCCGACGATCGATGTCCATGCCAGGTAATGGCGCACGGCTTCGTCGAGGTCTTGCAGGCGGGTCTTGTCCACGGCGAGAAAGACGAGCGTGTTGCGATACAGGCGCGGGCTGTTGCCACGTGATTCAAGGATGGCTTTCGCCGTCACTTCGGCGGCATTGCCCGCCTCTTTGCTATACGGATGATCAACGCCGAGCACCACCAATCGGGCGTCGAGATCATCGGCTACGTCCTGCCCGGATTGGGGCAGCGGATGGATTCGGCTGAAGTCGCCTTTGTGGCTTAGATCGAGCCGCAGGCGCTTGTCGATTTCTTGCGCGACCTTATCCGAATCGCGCTTGAGTTGTTCGGCGCGATCTTCGGCCATCTTGGTGACGGTCGGCTGCGTGGAATACCAATACCGCGCGGAGTCTTGATAGAGATACGTGGCGGCACTGCTCAAGCGGCGCAAGGCATCGCCAAAGACGGCGGGCGATTCTCCCGGCATGACGCAGCCCAACTTGATGCGTCGATCTTCAAGGCCGCGATTGGCCGCCGTGGCCGTGGGGGCCGAGCCGAGATAGATCGTGCGGGCCACGCGCCGGCAGGCCGCGTACTTGCCCAGGTTGGGCACTTCGCCATCGAGCCGCAGCGGCAGCGCGCTGGGGCCATCGACATCTTTTTCGATCACGGGCACCCAGTTGTCCGAGAGATAGCGCGTCAATTCGAACTGGACGCGCGGATCATCAATCGGCAGGTTGCCGGGCTGAATGAGCGGGTTGCGATCGCCCTTCTCCCACAGGCTGTGAATCACGGCGGCCATCAGCCGCAGCACGCCGCGCGTGCGTTGAAACTTCACCAGTGTTGACCAATCGGTGTACAGCCGATCGAACACTTCGGGATGGATCGGGTAAGCGGCCTTGAGGCGCTTCTCGTAATCGGCGTCGTGGCACTCCGGCGGAAATTCCTGCTGCTGTGTGCGATACAGATCGGCAAAGGCTTTGGCCACCGTGTCGCGCGCCACAAACTGCGCTTGATCGATCAGCGGCTCGAACAGACGACGCCGCACGATCTCGAACCCTTCTTCGGCGCTGGCCGGTCGCCATGAGGCTTCCACCCGCCCGACGACGTTGCGCAACCGATCGAGCGCGGCCCGGCCTCGCGCGCCGCCCACTTCCACATCGTCGGCTTGCGTACGCGAAGCGGGCGAACCACTCGTATCGGACGCGGGCAGGCTGATCACAATCAAGCAGTGCTTCACGAGTTTAGCCGATTCGGTGAGCGCCTGCGCAAAGGTGAAGTGCGTCTCGAAACTGCCCGCCGGCAAATCGCCGATGTCGTGGAGTTGACGCGCGTAGGCCACCCACTCGTCGATCAGGATCAGGCACGGCCCGTATTGATTCAGCAATTCGCGCAGCACATCGCCGGGACTGGTGGCGCGCTCGTCGTCAGCGCGCACCCGATCGAACGCGGGCCGCCCGCCGAGTTGCCACGCCAGTTCGCCCCACAACGTGCGCACCACCGTGCCATCTGATTTAGTCACCGGATTACCGGGTGAAATCCGGTTACCGACCAACACCACCCGCTTAACCCTGGGCAGTGTGGTCGCACCGGCTTCTTTCATGACAGCGTCAATACCGACCAATTCGGCCGGCGATGTGCCGCCGAAGAGATGATACAGCGCCAGCATCGAGTGAGTCTTGCCGCCGCCGAAGTTGGTTTGCAACTGCACGACCGGATCACCACCCTGACCAGTCAGCCGCTGCACTGCTCCGACCAGCAACTGCTGCAAACTCGCGGTGAGATAGGTGCGGCGGAAGAATTCGACAGGATCGCGGTACTCGTCGGTGCCTTCGCCCAGCTGCACTTGCCACAGATCAGCCGCAAACTCGGCCTGTTGATAGCGCCCACTCGCCACATCCTGATGCGGATTGACCACCTCGCGCCACGCCTTCAGGCCGCCCGTGGCCTGGCTCTCGACGGCGGTGCCGGCCGTGCGGCGCTTCTCGCTGCGCACCTGCTCGTCGAAGCGCACGCGCAGCAATTCCATCTTCGTCTTCTCGATCTCGTCGGCCTGCGGCGCGGAGATGGCCGTGAGCAGCCGCGCGGCGGAATCGAGGGCGCGATAGGCGTCGTCGGTGGAGAAGGGATTTTGATGCGCCCAGTTGTTTCGCACTTCGCGCAGTTCGCTCACCAGGCTGCGCTCGGCAAAGCCGAGAATGTCGCGGAAGACGGCGTTCCATTGATCCCACATCACGCGCAGCAAGACGGCGGCGTCCATGTTGGGCGCGTCTGCACCATCGGGCCAGTTCAGGTCGTGCGCCCAGCCTTCGGTCACTTTGGTGATCCAGTATTTGCCGAACTTGCTGCTGCACTCGCGCTCGATGAAGGGGCGCAGACCATCGCGCAAGAGTTCCAATGATTTGCCAACGCGTTCATAGTTAGTGGTTGCCATGTTTGTAATCCTTCAAGATTGTCGGCTCACGCGTCCGCGTCCGCTAACTGCCCGGCCAAAACACTCTCCACGTTTTCGGCTTGCGCCTCCTGGCCGGCCGGCACGGGGACAACCACGGTATAGGTCTCGAAGCGCGTGGCGCCGACGTGGGTCAATATGCGAATGTCGAATTCGAGGGCGGGCGGGGTGGCCTGCCGGTTGAAGCGCACTTCGCGCAAGCGGGTGAGCGGCTGCGACCAGGCGTGCAGCGCGCCATTGACAAACACGCCATCCTGGCCGATATAGACCTCTGCGCCGGCCTGCAGGGCGCGCCGATAGGCCCGCCGCGGCATCCCCCACGCGAACAAGCCCAGCAGCGGCACAATGGCAAAATAACCGACCACGATGATCACGACCACGGAATCGCCGCTCAGCAAATCCTCCCACAGCGGAATCACCAGGACGGGGAGGCCGATGACCACAAACAAAACCGCCATCAACCCGAACAGCAGGCGATTGCGCGTGTTCGTCTCGGCGAGTTCGGCGGCCGCCTGTTCCTGAAGTTGACTGGCCTCCAAGGTCCAGTGCGCCAGCAGCCCTTTACCGGCGAACAGGCGCGCCCAGGCGGCCGCCCGGGCGCGGTAAAACCAGAGGGTCACAGCGCCGGTAATGAGGACGAACAACCCGACGAAGCTCAACGCATAGCCGCTGGACATCATATCCATTTCGGTGAGGGTGGGCAGCACTAACATCAAGAGGCCGGCGGCCATGATGAGCAGGCCGACGATCACGCCGTTCTTTTCGCTGTTCCGTGGCTCGGTCATTTTTACCTCGCTTGCTGAAGGTTAGAGCGAATTCCAGGTTACGACTCACCATCATGCCCCGCGCAGCGTGCGCGCTTCGCGTCGGGCAGCCAGTTTCACGATTGGCTCACTGCGCCGATCGGCCATTGGATTCCCGCTACGCCCTGTCCGCGCTTTACGCGGGGGCGCGCTAGGCGACAATCTACGGGAATGACGTTGAAAGGTTTATTCGTGCGAGGTCATTAACTCCGGGCAGATGAATTCAACCGGTACTTCATGCCGGGCCAATACCTCACGATAAGACCACCACTTTGTATCGGTCGCCTCCACAACGGGTGGATGTTCACCGCTGGCAATAGCAACGGCGACAAATTTTTGATCGGACTGATCGAAATCCATCAAATCTGGATCAGCGGGGAATTCAGCAAACTGCCGCCGATCATCCGCCAGCGGCGTCAGCGTGATATGCTGGCACAGTTGAGGATTGGCCTGGTTGTTCCACAGCCATTTGAAAAAAGCATCGCCCACGCCGGGTTGGCCGGTGGGCGATAGATAGGTGCGATACTCATTCAAGATCAATCCGGCACGATCGAGTAACAATCGCCGCTCAGCACGAACGTGCAGCAAAGCCCGAATGCAGCCTCGCACACAGTCAATGCTCGCTTGAGGCGTCTGGCCGTTTGCCGCAACAGCAACATTGGTATCCACGACGACGGCCGATCTCATGCCGATCCCTGCTTCGCCCGGCGGGCCAGCGCTGCTTCGTTCATCGCCGCGATCTCGCCAAAGTCATCGCCGAAGAAATCAGGCGGCCAGTTGGTGATGTTGCCGAACTCATCCAGTTTCAAATGGCTGAGGTGTGATTCCCCTCGCTCCAAAGCACAGAAGTACAGGGCGGCCTGATCCGGCGTGACGCTTTCTTCAGCAATGCGGCGCTGCAGGCGGCGCAGCAAGTGTTCGCTGTGGCTTTCAAAGATGATCTGGACATGCCGCGTCTGCGCCACCTCGATGAACAGGTCGGCTAAATCCATCTGAACGCGTGGGTGCAGATGAATCTCCGGTTGTTCCAGTATCACAATCGAGTCCTCGGGGACAAAGTGCAACAGCACGATAATCGGTAGAACTTGCGAAACGCCAAAGCCGACATCGCTGAGATTGGCTTCTGAGCCGTGCGCTTGCAAGCGCGCCTCGTAGTTCCGCTGTTCAGTATCGATGGGGGTTAGCTGAAATTGATCGGCTAATTCAAAACGGCGCAGCCAGTAGGCCACTCGTTCAATCATGGACGGCATGGCAGCTTGTGCTTTGCCGTTCGTGCGCTGACGTTGTACCGCCAGCAGTGCCTCAATCGCGCCTCGACCGCGTGGATCGATGGTCTTGGGCGCTGCACCCGTCCACGTGTAGCTGCGATGCGGATACTCGCGCAGCGGGCCGAGATAGGCGATACGATCCATCAACAGTTCAAACTGATGATTGAATTCCAGCAGATCAATGTCTACCGCCGTGCGCGCAAATTCGCGCGGGATGCCGTAACAACTATCGGGGGGTGAACTGGACGCGCTTTGCTTGGGAATATCGTGGCCGGGCCGGTTAAGCGACCACTCATAGAGCGGCAGGTTGGGATCGGTGCGTTTCAGATCAAACTCAAGTCCCGCCGTGCGATATTGGAGATCACTGACCACCACTTCGCCTTGTACTGCGCGCCATTCCACCTGATACGTTATATCGTGGGCGTGAAGGTCTTCACCCATTTGCGCCGGCACGGGTAACGACCAGTTCAATTCAATCCCAATTGAACGCTCAGGCTCATGTCGATGAACGACATCTTGAAAACTGCCGAACACCACTAGGTCTTGTTCGCGGCCCTCTTCGCCAAAATCAAACGCGCGTTTGCGATCGAAACTCGCTGCCGTCTGCTTGAGAGCAAGGATCGATTGCAGCAGACTGGTCTTGCCGGAACTGTTGGAGCCAAAGAATGCCGTGATGGGCGCGAGCCGGATGTCTTTGGTGTCACGCCACGACTTGAAGTTTTGAATACGCAAGTGCTCGATCATGATAGGTTACTCCTTAGCCTCGGTCAGACCTCAAGGGTCTCCAAGACCCTTGAGGTCTTGACCTGATCTTACAACAACTTGGGCTGTTCCGGTTGGCCCGTGCCGCTCTCTTGCGCCAACCGCATGATCTCCGGCCAACTCTGCACGAGGCCGTTGTACGACAGCGCCTCGGCGTTGCGCTTCTTGCGCTCACACAGCATATAGAGTCGATAGCACAGTTCGCGCGCCGTCTCGGCCCTGGAACCCAGTTGCGCCGCGAGTGCCGCCGCGCCGCGTTCGCTGTCGCCTTCGAGCACGCGGATTAGTTGATGCACCATCTCCCACGCGGTGAGACGGGCGTCACTGGTTGGGTCCCAATCGTCGGGCAATTCATTGGGCTTGAGCAAGCGCACCTTGCCCCGGCTTGACGCGAGGATACCCGCCTCGACCATGCCCGCGACGCTGGTGTTCTTGGCTTTGGAGAGCGTTTCGGCCACGCCGTATTCGCCTTCGTCGAAGCCCGATTGTTCAAACCACGCCAGCGCCCAGCGGCTGTCCGCATCGAAGTCGCCTTCTTGTTCGGCCAGGGCTTCGTCGAGGGTCTGATTGATCAGTGAAAGCGCCTCACGCACTGGAACCGGCTTGCCTTCCGCATCGAGCACTTTGGCGTAGCGCGTGTAGACGGCCATGCCAGGACCGATGGCAGCCTGCGCCAGATCGACCGGGGCGATGTTGCCGCGTTGCAAGTTGGCGAGGGCAACGGGCAGTTCGGATTTGAGGGCAGTGATGAATTCGCGACGTGTGGCAGTGGGCGCATCATTGATACGTCGGCGACAAACGAGAACAACACTTGAAGCCAAGGCATTAGATTCAAATCCCCGAGGGCGTCCCTCTCTCTCTGTTCGTATCGGCCAAGTTCCAGTAATCGAAAATCCAGCGTGTATTACTGCATCGAGAAAAGTCTCCCAACCGGTACTGGCTGCACCTTCACTAGCATCGTTTTCTGATTGCTTGAAAGCATAATATATAGCGACTGGAAAAACTGGATGTGCCTGATCGGCAAGGCGATGCATCGCCTGCGTCATACCATCAAGAAAGAACTTCTCGGCCTTCTCCTTGCTTCCGTGACGAAAGGGTGTAGCGATCAGTTCCTCAGCTTTGGGTACAGCCAACGTGGCGAAGATTTCTGGATAGATGGATTTTAGTGAACGCCGCAACCAAATGTAGAAGAAGTCCGACAGGTCGGCATAACCAATATTGTCATAGTATGGCGGATCAGTTGAGATAATCTTTCCACTGGACATCTCTTGCCGACTTGCATCTAGCTGTTGGGCTATTCCCATCACCGTCTCAGAAACGAACTCGCCTAGTACGTCGCTAACCCATTCGATGCCACCCGCCCAATTGCCACTCATTTTCTCCAATGGATTGACTTCGATAAAATCCCATGACATCGAGATCGCTTGTCTAGCAAAGATCTGACCAACGCTGCCACCTTTCATATTCCAGTGACAAATGGTGTTGTTGTAACTTGCTAGTCTGCTCAACGCACATGCGAGATATACTGAGACGGCTTGTGAATAAGCAGTGAGACCAGTACCCCCAGCAGAAAGTGATCTAGGGTCACGTTCCGGCCATCCCGCGTTAAGCGCGTCGCGTTGTAATTGCTCGATCACATTCTCTATCAGGTCGGAGAAAGTTGTCATAGCCGTTAGCTGGCGCGTAGTGAAGAGATCACGCCACTGTGTCATTCCATATTCCTGAATGCGAAAGCCAAGTGCTTTCTTGGGTAAATCAGTCTCAGGAACATTCTGCGGTTTTGCACTAAATGCGATAGATTCCATCTCGGGTGTTGGCGAAAGGTACACCCGTCCACGCTCAGTCTCAGCAACCATTGCCATTAGGCGAGATCCCATTCGCCCAGCCTTTGCTTCCGCCCGCAAATACTCGAACGGGATGGGCGTTCCAGACAATAAACATAGGAAGGTACGGCCATCACTGCCGTTCTTGGTGCCCTTCTTTGTTGTTTCAACATTCGGCGGTGTGCCAACTTCAATAGTGAAGCGATAGCCATTTCCTTCGATTACCGGGTGGACGTAGGTTTCTTTACCCCGATTGGTCGAGAGCATGAAAGTGGTCGCCAGCGGCACATCGATCTGCGCGAAGGCCGGGTTGGGACTCTTCACTGTGCGCGCCCACAGCCACGCAATCACGGCTAGTTTCTGGCCCACATACTGCTTCAGATCAGGGCGCTCTTGCGCCATCTCGGCGGTGACTTCAATCTTGGGGTAGAGGTGACCAATGCGCTTCTCGGCCTCGTCGCGCATCCACTGGCCGTAGTAGCGCACATCCTCGGCTAAGCCTTGCGCGCCGCGCCATTCCTCCTCAAAGACCCTAAAGGTCTCCGAGACCTTTAGGGTCTTGGGGTGAACCGGCGGTTGGCCCGCGAACTTCGGCGGAATCTCGATCATGGCTTTGTTGATCAGGACGGCCACGGGGTTCAAATCGCTGGCGTAACTTTCCAGTCCCAGGCGCTGCGCTTCCAACGGTAGTGCGCCGCCACCCGCGAAGGGATCATGAAAGGCGGGGAGTTTGTCCGGGTTGAACAACTCCGCCGCGCGCGGATGATGGGCGTTCGCCGCGCAGGTCAAGCGCCAACTGCGTACAATCTCATTGCGCGCTTGCTGCAACACATCTTCGTTGGTCGTGTTCTCCCACAGCACCAGTTCCTCGATCAGCCGGAACAGGCGTTGGCGCTCGGCTTCCTGCGCCGCTTCGGTCTTGAAGATTTCGGGATGCGCGGACGGATCATCGACCATCTGCGCGAAGATTACCGCCCGCGCTGCGGCTAACGGACGGCGTGCCCACCAGTAGTGAAGCGTCTGAGGATGCCCACGCCTTGGAACAGCCTTCTCTTCTTTCGCAGCCTTGTTGATGGCTTCGAGCGGCAGGGCGACTTCGATGAGTTTTTTGGGGGTGGTCACGTTGCACTCCTGTTGATCTTTGGCCGATCAGCAGTATACTCTAGTCAATCCAGTTATCTGGAGGTGGATGGCCTGTGGCCATCGGAAGCCCCGCAAGGGGCTTTTTTTGTTGCCGTCATCTGCGACCATTCTGGTCGCGATCCCAGGCCGGATAGCCAGCATCCTGCTGGCGTGCATCCTACTGGCGCTTACACGCGCCAGGCGGCGCTGCTGAACGGCCATTCCTCCGCCGCCTTCACCAGCCCGGCCTTCACCGGATTCTGCTCAATGTAACTCACCGTCTGCGCGAAATGCCGCTCGTCCCGCATAAACCGATCGTAATACTCGCGCGCCCAAAACTCGCCGGTGCGCTTCAATAACTTATTCGCCTCTTGCGCCGTGAACGACTTCCACGAATGCAGCACCTTGTCTAGCGGATACCCGGCCCAGGTCTCAATTAGCACATGCACGTGATTGGGCATCACGCACCAGGCAATCAACTGATAACGTTGCCCATCAAAGTAGAGCAAAGCCTGCTGCACCAGCGCTGCAACGCGCGGATCACGCAGCCAGCACGCGCCGTGTCCGGCGTCCTCGTATTGAACGATCCGCTGGCGCAGTTTCACGACCTTCGGGTCGTCCCCCGGCAGATTCTCGCGCCACTGCAACTCTTCTTTCCACTGCTCAATCACCTGCGCGGGCACAGCATCGTGCAGGCGGAAATTGATCGACTGATACAGACCGGGTTGATCGAGATGCGGCAGATAACCGCGCGAATACCAGCCCTTGCCGCCGCCAGATTCGCCGTCAGGGATGACGGCCTTCCCGGGATCGCCACTTCTCGGATCGCCGACATCCTTGTCGGCAGATTCTCTGTTTGCGTCTTCGTTCATACCGGCTCACCCGCACGTCCAATCAAATCCGCAAAATCGTAGTTCACGCTGGTTACTCCAAAATCCGGTTCACGCTGAAACGGCTGGCGTAAATAGTGAACACGGTGCGTGGCCTCATCGATAAACTCAACGATCGCCAGAATGAAATCGTCCGGCTTGTTGAGCGAATACAGAATTTCGTTCTTGGTCACCGTGATCGTATCCGCGCCTGACACGCGCCCCTTTACTTCGATGAAGCGCAACTTGCCCGTGCCGGGCACGCGGCTCTCGACATCATAACCGAGTTTCTCCAACTCCCGATCGGTCGGCTCGAAACCCAGGCGGCGCTCAACGTCCATCACGATGGCACGGGCGCGGGCCGCCGATTGCTGCGTCTCGATTGGATGCGTCGATACCGGCAGGGGCTTGCCCGTCATCGCCGCGATCAGTCCCATCGGCACGACCAGCAGTCCGCCCAGCACCACGGGCGGCAGTGGCGCAATCTGTCGCTCCAATTTCAACTCTTCCATGCGCTTCTCTAGCCGCGCCTGCAGGGCATCGGCGCGTTTGCGGGCCTCGCCTGAGTTGAGCCGCGCGTTGGGCCTGCCCGCCTGCTCTTGCATCTTCAAGTCCTCGGCGCGATGATCCCAGTAGATGATCTCTTTCGTCAGTCGATCCTTGACGGCGGCTTCAGTCTTGTCGATCAACTCCACCTTGCGGGCGCGCACTTCGGCCAGATGCTCCGGCACCACCGAGATCACCGCGTAGCCCTGCGCCTGCAATTCCAGATCGCGCGTAATCCAGCTGCACTCCGGGCGCGCGAGGAGCGCTTCAACCTGCGGCTCAGCCTCAGCCAGCGGCCGATAATCGAGATAAGGCGCGTATTGCAGATGTCGCGTATTACCCGCCGCATCCAGTTCCACATACAACATGCGCTGCGACACGGTGCGCCGCTCGCCCGATCGCGTGAGACTGGCATCTTGAATCGCGTGCTCCAGATAGAACAGCATCCGCGGCTGCGTGCCCGCATCGCGCTCATCGACCAACACCGTGCCGCGTCGCAACAAGTCCCGATCACGCTCCAGCGTCAGATCGATCGTCGCGTCCAACAGTGCGTGACCAGGGCACACAAAGGCGGCCAGCGGCTGGCCCTGTGGCGCGACGAGCGTCTTCTCGAAGGCGATGCGCTCGTAACGCGGCATGACGGGTTCGCCGATGCCAATCAATCGATCACGATTGCGGACCGGCGCGGGCACGTGCGTGATCTCGTAGCGGTGCGCCTCGCGTTGTCGGACGGTGCCGCCCAGTCGCTGGAATGCTTCGAGGAAAAAGGACTCGATATAGTGCGGTTGCAAGCGGCGGGCCTCGGCGCGCTCCATCTCCTCGCGGATGCGGTACACGCGGCTGGCGTCCATCACATCATGCGCCAGGGCGTGCTCTTCCAGCAGGTCTTGCAAATGGCCCTTGTCGAAAGCATTCTCGACGACTTGGGTCAGACGTGCGCGCGTTTCGGGTTTCTCGCCGTAACGAATCGCCTCGATCAACAACTCGCGCAGCGGCTTGCCGCCGAACTGCACCTTGCCCAGCACATCGAACACCTGCCCGCCCAGGGATTTGCGCGCCTCTTCGAGTTTATCCAGCAGCGTGCGATACACCTCGCCCTCGCGCGTTTCGTCAGCGATCAGATTCCACAGGAAGCACACTTCGGTCTGCCCGATACGATGGATGCGCCCGAAGCGCTGCTCGATGCGGTTGGGATTCCACGGCAGATCGTAATTCACCATCAAATGCGCGCGCTGCAAGTTGATACCTTCGCCGGCCGCGTCCGTCGCAATCAAGACCTGCACTTCGGGATCATGCTTGAACGCTTCCTGCACCTTCAGTCGATCTTCGCGGCCAATGCCACCGTGGATGGTGACTACCGCCGTGGCGCGGCCCAGCAGCGTAGAGATGCGCTGGATCAGGTAATTCAGCGTGTCGCGATGCTCGGTGAAGATGACGAGTTTCTGATGCGGTGATGGCATCGGTTTCGGTGCTTCGCCCGCCTCATACGGCACGCGGCCTTCAGCCAACCGATTGGCGATCGCGGCCGGCGTGAAGATTTCACCGAGCAGACTCGCCAGTTCGCGCCACTTCTTGTCCTCGCCGCTGCGGCGCACGGTCAACGCCAGCACTTCCAGGCGTTTGAGTGTCTCGATCTCCGCTTTCAACTCAGCAATGGTGCGCGCCGCCGTAGCTTGATCGAGAATCTCTTCTTCGACGGCCGCCACTTCGTTGTCGGGCGCTTCTTCCAGGTCCTCGACATCTTCGACATCGAGGCTCACCGTTGGCGCAACTTCCGCACCGCGCTGTAATAGTTCCAACTCGCGCAGGCGGCTTTCCAGTCGTTCACGCCGGCGGCGCAAGGACTGATAGATCGCTTCCGGCGATGAGGCCAAACGGCGCTGCAAGATCGTCAACGCAAACCCGACCGTACCCGCGCGCTTGTCGTTCTGCAATTTATCCGCGCGATCGAACTCATCGCGCACGTAGTCGGTGACTTCTCTGTACAGCCGCGCCTCAGCATCGGATAGCTTGTACGGCACGGTGTAAGCGATGCGTTCAGGAAACAGCGGTGTGGCATCGAACTTGAGCAGGTTCTCCTTGACCATGCGCCTCATCAAGTCAGACACATCGACCGCGTGAACCCCGTCCCGAAAGCGGCCCTCAAAGCGATCGCCGTCGAGCAGCGCCATGAATAGTTGGAAGTCTTCTTCTTTGCCGTTATGCGGCGTCGCCGTCATCAACAGGAAATGCCGCGTCAATGTTGAGAGCAGTTGTCCGAGCCGATAGCGCTTCGTGTACTTGATCTCGCCGCCGAATAGCGTGGCCGACATCTTGTGGGCTTCGTCGCACACGATCAAATCCCAACGGCAATCCGGCGCTTTGAGTTTCTCCTGCACGTCTTCATTGCGCGACAACTTATCGAGCCGCGCAATCACGAGGTTGGTTTCGAGGAACCAGTTGCCCGCCCGCAGGGGGGCGGCCTCCAACTTATCGTTCGTCAGAATCTCGAAGGGCAGATGAAAGCGTCGGTACAGTTCATCCTGCCATTGCTCGGCCAGACTGCCGGGACACACGACGAGGCAACGCTGCAAATCGCCGCGCGCGATCAGTTCCTTGATCAGCAGCCCGGCCATGATCGTCTTACCTGCGCCCGGATCATCGGCGAGTAAGAAGCGCAGCGGTTGGCGCGGCAGCATCGTTTCATACACGGCCGTGATCTGATGCGGCAGTGGCTCGACCACGGAGGTATGGACGGCCAGCACAGGATCGAAGAGGTGGGCCAGATGGATGCGATGTGCTTCAGAGACAAGGCGGAAGAGACGGCCATCGCCGTCGAGGCTCCACGGGCGGCCTTGCTCCACCACTTCCAGGTGCGGCTCGTCGTGGCGATAAAGCAGCACGTTCGCCACCTTGCCCGTCGGCGTTTTATAGGTCAGTTCGAGTGCTTCTGAGCCGAACCACTGGACATTGACCACCGTGGCCAGTGAATCGGGCAAGATGCCCCGCACGGCGGCGTTAGGCTTGAGATCCTCGAGTCGCGTCATGACGATAAATCCCTGGCCTGCATATGAGTGAGTGCGCGCTTCGACAAGGATGAGCAAAAAAACAGGCCGGCGTGCAGCAAAGCCACGCCCGGCCTGAGATGTGATATACCCTTCGGCGTTGACGCGACTACACCGCGTTGCCACACCGCACTGCACCTACGCAGTGGGTGCATGTGTCGTCCCGGCTGTTTGTGCAGCAGCGCGGGGCGGTTTTGTTTGTCAAAGCGAAGTATAGCACACGCCGTGCGTTTAGCAGAAGTTGTGCCGCACAGCCGCGCAAGGCGTGTGTGTCCCGGCAGGTGATGCCCAGATCGGTGCAGGCGTTAGCCACTCGCTTCTCGATCTGCCGGTATGAAACTGCTCTTCGTCCTGCCCCACGCGAACGTTAGCAGGGCCATGCGGCCAAAGCCGCGATGTTCGCCACGCCACGCCTTGCGCAACTGGCCGGTGCCCCGATGCTGACTAAACAAAAATTTGACTTGCTGAACAACCGATGACATGTGCTGCCTCCGTAGAGAAGTCTCACCGACTAGGCGCACTACGTCTGTCGGCGGAATCGACCAGTTTCCTGCCGTTTCCTCGATCAGGATTCAGGCTGTTGAGGTTAGCCACGAGCACGATCGCTCGAACGGGTCCCGCAGCACGTGATCCGCACGACGCCGGGAAACGTCGTCACGCACAGATTGCACAAGAAAGGTCGAGATAGGGTGGAGCACGTAGGACTACACGGAGACAGTCAGGTAGAGAAAGGGTGAGGCACGTCAGCGCACCAGTAACTCATCAGCGGATGTGATCGAGTTGGCGCTGTAGCAGGGATAAGGCATTGAAGCCTGCATCACGTGAGCAACCGTCAAGAGAAAGGCGGCCAGATGTTGCTGCCCATGGCCGAAGTTGTGTTCGAAGTGATAGCCTTTGGTTTTGAGCGTGTTGTTGCCCTCATTTTCCACTTTCCAGCGGGTGCGGCCGGCCGCCACGATCGCGGCCACGGTGCCGTCGGAAATGGGGTGATTAGTCACAAAGGCGTTGTGATAGAGGAGGCGGCCATCGCGTTCATCGGTGATAGTCAGTTCGCACCAGTTGACGTGCAAAGGGTCGGCCTCTGCACGGAGGGGCACCTCATTCACATAGCGGTAGTTACTCCTCAGCCGCATCCCGCCCAGCGCGCCGCCGCGCATAGCGCGGACACGACGTGAGCGGAGCAGCCAGCGCGTTCTTCGACTTCACTGCATTCCGCTCACGCCATGTCCTCGGCAGAGCCGAGGTGGCGCGCCAGGCAGAATGCGCTGGCTGCGAAGTCGAAGGATAGCGGGCTGAGTAGTAACGCCAAATTGAGAATTGCTGATCCTCGTCAGCAATTCTCAATGTGGCAAGACCCTTGACAGCGGACTTAAAACAGGCGTGGGATTTGCGCCCAACAGCGGTGCATAACGAACAACAAGCGTGGGCTCACACCGCTTGGAGCACTTGCGGCTGGGCGTGAACAGGCAAG
>JBGSPW010000195.1:0-2449 GCA_041738395.1 Thermoflexales bacterium | reverse complement strand
CGTGATATACACCTGCCAACTTTGGACTTCCCGCACCAGCTGATTGAGCTGCTTCAACGGAGCGGAAACCATCAAATCCACGTCAATCGTGAAGCGCGGCTCGCTGTACATCATGGCCGCCACGGAGCCACCAATGGCATAGGTCACGTCAAGCGCTTCCAGAGTGGACACCAAGCGGAGATTGCGCCAGGCGGCCCACCTCAGCCCGATGGGCTGAGGATATGGGCAAGGTGCGCTGATCGTCAGGAGAAATGGGATTACCGATCATGCAGGCTCAACAATCGTTGCGCAGCAATCTTCATAGCGTCTTCGGGTGAATGCCCCCGCCGGATCTCCTGAAAATACAGGGCGTCGCGCGCCATGATGAACAGACTGTTGGCATTCGCAAGTTTGACGGCCGGCGGAATCTGGCGAAGAATTTCGGTGTAGGCAGGTGAGTGCTCTAGTTTGGCGGCTCGAACCGCCCGGCGGATGCGTTCCTCGGAAGATAGACTGGATTGATCAAGCATGGCACAGCCTCGGCGTTGAAGGCGATTGGTTATACAGACATTATAATGAATTGTCCCAGTTGTTCCAAATCGATCTCGCTGCCCACCAAGGCAGCCGACCGATCTAAGCCAGCCGCGAAGTGGTATCATTGCGCTGCGCTTGACAACGCCCGACAACTCCGACCAGCCATCGTCCATGATCTCAAACAGCGAATTCCACATTAGCGCCGCCTATCTCTATAACCGCCGCTCCACGACGCGCTGGGTAGCATCCCACATCTGGCGGTATAAGGGTCTGCTCGCGCTCGCCCTCGGCTTGCAGATCGTCAGCCTGACCACTTATGCCAGCAGCGCGGTGTTGATCGGCCGCGCCGCCGGCGAGATGGTCAAGCCCGGCGGCGGTCAACTGGCGCAGGTTGCGCTGGCCATTCTGATCATCCTGACGATGGACGGCATCTTCAACCTCTTAGCCTCTTTCGCCTACACCCACATCGCCACGCGTTTTTCCGCCGATGCCCGCCAGGAACTCTATGCCAGCCTGCTGGGTAAAAGCCAGACCTTCCACAGCCGACAGCGCGTCGGCGATTTGATGGCCCGCGCCACCGACGATGTGGCGTTGCTGAGCGACATGGTGACGCCGGGCGCCAGCCTGTTGATCGAATCGACCGCCACCTTCGCTATTACGCTGATCTTCATCGGCTTGATCGATGTGCAACTGCTGATCGTCCCCGGCCTGTTCATCATTGCCTATATTTTCGCCGTCCGCGGCTACGTCCACGAACTGGAGCCCATCACCGCGCGGCTGCGCAACCAATTCGGTCATTTGGACGCCGCACTGGCCGAAATCATTTCGGGGATTGAGGTGGTCAAAGCCAGCGCCCGCGAAGTGTTCGAGCGCGACAAATTCCGAACCAGCGCCTGCCGCTTGCGAGATACCGCCGTCCAGCAGGGCCACGTCGAAGCGCGTTACCTGCCCGTGCTGTTGTTTGCGATCGCCGTTGGACTGATGTTGCTGCACGCACTGTGGCTGTATCAAAATAGCGTCGTGACACTGGCGGATGTAATCGGCGTGATGGGGTTGATGAATGTCTTGCGGTGGCCGACCTTCAGTTCGATCTTTACGTTTTCGCTGATCCAATCGGGCCTGGCCAGCGCCGATCGAATCCTGAGTATCATCCGCGCGGAGACCGATCTGGACGAGAACGCCGCGGGGATCGAGCAGGCGGTGCAGGGCGAAATCGTGTTTGAGGGTGTGTCCTTTGGCTTCAGCGCGCAGCCTTTGCTGCAAGACATCTCCTTCTGCGTGCAGCCCGGCCAGACCGTCGCGATTGTGGGGCAGACCGGTTCGGGCAAGAGCAGTCTGATCGGGTTGGTGAACCGCACCTACGACGTCACGGCGGGCCGCATCCTGATCGACGGGGTCGATGTGCGCGCGTGGAGCCTGGACGCGCTGCGCTCGCAGATCGGCAAGATCGAACAGGACATTTTCTTGTTCTCGCGCACCGTCGCCGAAAACATCGCCTTTGGCCGACCCGGCGCAACGCAGGCGGAGATCGAGCAGGCCGCGCGTGACGCGCAGGCGCACGACTTCATTCTAAGTTTCAAGGACGGTTATCAGACTGTGATCGGCGAACGCGGCGTAATGCTCTCCGGCGGGCAGCGTCAACGCCTGGCGCTGGCGCGCGCCTTCCTCAGCGACCCGCGCATCTTGATTCTGGACGATTCCACCAGCGCCATCGATAGCGCCACCGAGGCCGAGATTCAGCTAGCCTTGCGGCATATCCAGCGCGGCCGCACGACGCTGCTGATCACCCATCGGTTGGCGCAGATCCGTTGGGCCGATCATATCCTGGTGATCGATCAAGGCCGCCTGGTGGCCGACGGCACGCACGATGAACTCCTGCGCCGTTCACCCCACTACCGACGGATCTTCGCGCGCTACGATGTGGCGCTGCCGACTT
>JBGSPW010000243.1:0-89749 GCA_041738395.1 Thermoflexales bacterium | reverse complement strand
CAGCAGCAGGCCCGCATTGTCGCCCGCTTCCGCGTCGTCCAAGACCTTGTGGAACATCTCCATCGAGGTCACCACCGTCTTGCGCGTCTCATCCCGCAGACCCACGATCTCGACTTCTTCGCCCGGCCGGATCACGCCGCGGTCCACCCGCCCCGTCACCACCGTCCCGCGCCCCTTGATCGAGAACACGTCTTCCACCGACATCATGAACGGCTTGTCCGTCGCGCGCTTCGGCGTCGGAATGTACTCGTCCACCACCCGCATCAATTCGTTGATCGAAGCGTAGTTCGGATGGTTCGGATCCGTGCTCTCTTCATTCAACGCCGCCAGCGCCGAGCCGCGCACGATCGGCGTCTCATCCCCCGGGAAGCCTTGCGCCGCCAGCAATTCGCGCAGTTCCATCTCGACCAACTCCAGCAACTCCGGGTCGTCCATCATGTCGACCTTGTTCAGGTACACCACGATCGCCGGCACTTCCACCTGGCGCGCCAGCAACACGTGCTCGCGCGTCTGCGGCATCGGCCCATCCGGCGCCGCCACCACCAGAATCGCGCCGTCCACCTGCGCCGCCCCCGTGATCATGTTCTTGATGTAGTCCCGGTGCCCCGGCATGTCCACATGGGCGTAGTGCCGCTTCTCGGTCTCATACTCCACGTGGGCAATGTTGATCGTGATCCCGCGCTCTTTTTCTTCCGGCGCGTTATCGATCGAGTCGAACGAGCGGAACGTAGCCATCTTCTTGAAGCCTAACACTTTCGTGATGGCCGCGGTCAGCGTCGTCTTGCCGTGGTCGATGTGCCCCATCGTGCCCACGTTCACGTGCGGCTTCGAACGATCAAAATGCTGCTTACCCATGCTTAATTCCTCCTGATGTTTCTCTCCCCCAAAAACGGGGATTGTTCATGCTTAGCGAGCCCGCGCCGGTTCGCGCTTGCTCCCAGTTAAAATTTCTTGTGCCACATTCTCAGGAACTTGAGCGTAGTGCTCCAGCTCCATCGTAAACGTCCCGCGCCCTTGAGTCGATGAGCGCAAGTCCGTGGCATATCCAAACATATTCGCTAACGGCACGTGCGCGCGAATCGCCTGAGCGTTGCCCGGGCGCGGATCCATGCCTTCAATCTGGCCGCGTCGTGCTGAAATATTGCCCATCACGTCGCCCGTATATTCATCGGGTACGGTGACTTCCACTTTCATCACCGGCTCGAGCAGGACCGGCTTGGCCTTCAACGCGCCGTCTTTCACAGCCATCGACGCTGCAATCTTAAACGCCATTTCATTCGAGTCTACTTCGTGATACGAACCGTCGATCAAGCGGACCAGGACGTCGACCATCGGATAACCGGCCAATACACCGGCCTCCATCGCTTCCCGAGCACCCTTCTCAATCGCCGGAATGTACTCTTTCGGAACGGTGCCGCCCACGATGGCGTTCTCGAACTCGTAGCCTTCACCCTTCTCGCGCGGTTCAAGTTCCAGCCACACATCGCCGTACTGACCGCGACCGCCCGACTGACGCACAAAGCGGCCTTGAATTTTCACCGCTTTCGTGATCGTCTCGCGGTAAGCTACCTTCGGGCGGCCGACATTCGCTTGCACGCGATATTCGCGCAGCATGCGGTCAACCAACACCTCCAGGTGCAGTTCGCCCATACCAGCGATCAACGTCTGGCCGGTGTTCTCATCAGAGCGTACCCGAAACGTCGGATCTTCTTCAGCTAACCGACGAAGCGCCTCGCCCATCTTGTCTTGATCGGAAGCGGTTTTCGGCTCGATCGCAATTTCAATCACCGGTTCGGGGAACGAAATCGCTTCCAGGACAATCGGGTTGTCAGGATCACACAGCGTATCGCCCGTGAATGAATCCTTCAGGCCCAGCGTCGCGCCGATGTCACCCGCGCGCACTTCGGTCAATTCTTCACGGCGATCGGCGTACATCCGCAGCACGCGGCCCAGACGCTCCTTGCGGCGCTTGGTCGAATTCTGCATCGTCTCGCCCACTTCGACGACGCCCGAATACACGCGGAAGTAAGCCAGGCGGCCCACGTATGGATCTGCGACAATCTTGAAGACCAGGGCGCAGAACGGTTCGCTATCATCCGCACTGCGTGGTTCGGTTTCACCCGTGTCGGGATTCGTACCGTTAACCGCGAGAACTTCAGCGGGTGATGGGAGAAAATCAATCACGGCGTCGAGCATGGGCTGCACGCCCTTGTTCTTCAAACTCGAGCCGCACAATACTGGAACGATCTTGCCTGCGATAGTCGCCTTGCGGAGTGCTGCTTTGAGTTCTTCTACGGAGAGAACTTCGCCTTCGAGGAAACGATGCGTGAGTTCGTCGTCAGTTTCCGCAATACGTTCGACTAAGGTCTCGCGCGCCGCCTTGGCTTCATCCACCATCTCGGCGGGGATCTCACGCTCTTCCATCGTGAGACCGAGATCATCTACCCAGTAGACGGCCTTCATCTTGAACAGATCGATGATGGCCTTGAACTCAGCCTCACGCCCGATCGGCAGCTGCAAGGGCAGCGGATTCGCGCCGAGACGCTCCTTGATCGAGTTGACAGCCCGATAGAAGTCGGCGCCGACCCGATCGAGTTTGTTGATGAAACAAATGCGGGGCACCTGATACCGATCGGCTTGCCGCCACACCGTTTCCGATTGCGGCTCTACGCCTTGCACGCCGTCAAAAACAACAACACCGCCATCGAGCACGCGCAAGGAGCGCTGCACTTCGGCGGTGAAGTCAATGTGTCCGGGTGTGTCGATAATATTGATCTGGTATTCGCCCCAGTTGGCGGTGATGGCTGCGGCCGTGATGGTGATGCCGCGTTCGCGTTCCTGCTCCATCCAGTCCGTCACGGTGGTACCATCGTCTACACTACCAATGCGATGGGTTTTGCCGGTATAAAACAAAACCCGCTCGGTAGTCGTCGTTTTACCGGCGTCAATGTGGGCAATAATGCCGATATTGCGCATGAGTTCGAGCGGGTATTCCCGTGTCATGATGCTAATCACACCTAGGTTTGCAAGGTGACGGGTTTCAATTCTTGAAGAACCTGACGCGCCGTCACACACAACCGTGAAGATTGTGTACTCCCGTTGGGGAGCCGATTAAAAATTACCAGCGGAAGTGAGCAAACGCCCGATTGGCTTCCGCCATCTTATGAGTTTCTTCGCGCTTCTTAATCGCCGCGCCGTTGCCCGCCGCTGCGTCCATCAATTCACCAGCCAACTTCTCCACCATCGACTTGCCGCCGCGGGTGCGCGCCGCGCCCAGCAACCAGCGCATCGCCAGCGTGTTGCGGCGATCAGCCGGCACTTCCACCGGCACCTGATAAGTCGCACCACCCACGCGGCGCGGCTTCACTTCGATTTGCGGCGTAGCATTCCGCATCGCCTGCTCGAAGACTTCTAGCCCCGGCCGCTTGGTGCGCTCTTCAATCAACGCCAGCGTGCCATACATGATGCCCTGCGCGGTGCTCTTCTTGCCGCTATACATCATGCGGTTGATGAACATCTGCACCATCAGGCTATTATAGCGAACATCGGGTGAAATGACGCGTTTGACCGCGCTATTGCGACGTGACATGCTCTGCTCCTAAACCTTACACTGAGGCCTTGACCTTGGGCCGCTTCGCGCCGTACTTCGATCGACCTTGCGAGCGCTTCTCGACACCGGCGGTGTCCAGGCTGCCACGCACAATGTGATAACGCACACCGGGCAAGTCCTTCACACGGCCACCGCGCACCAATACGACCGAGTGCTCCTGCAAGTTGTGGCCTTCACCCGGAATGTAAGCAGAGACTTCGATGCCGTTCGACAAGCGCACACGGGCGACCTTGCGCAACGCCGAGTTCGGCTTCTTGGGCGTCTGCGTACGGACGATGGTGCACACCCCGCGCTTCTGCGGCGCACCCTTGGTGCGGCGCTCGCGGCGTTGATTGAATGAGTTCCAAGTGTACTGCAACGCCGGGGCCTTGCTCTTGCCCGACTTCGCTTTGCGGCCCTTGCGAATCAGTTGATTAATAGTTGGCACTGCTAATTCCTCCGTGAAGAAAGGCCATCTCGTTAATAAATCTGAACGATGGCCCTTCCCCAGAAACACAGTCGTTCTCAGTTGTAAATGGAAGCCGGGGTTTTATGGCCGACGCCCACCATCCTGCGGCGCGTGATATTACCATGTTGTACGAATCGTGTCAAGGCTTTCACAAACCGATTTTATTTTCCACCAGCGCCACAGTTCAAACAAAACAAATGGCTGCGCGGTCAAATGCACGCCCAACAAGCGGAGAGACTGATGCGCCGTTAATTCGATCTTCGCTTCCAGCAATGTCGTACTCAATGGCCACGGATGATAGCTATGACATTCCAAAATCGGGAAACGACTCAACACGGCCAGCTGGCGCTTTGAGTTGCCTCGGGCAAAACCGAAATTCAAACGGAGCGCTGCCGCGAGTGTCTCGGCCGTTTCCAATCGGCCGACTTCTTGAAGAACGACAACATCTGGCCGCGCGACTCGTACGACCTCAAGGATCATCGGTTCGCGGCCAGCGCCATCATCAAGAATGTTGTACGTCATCACTCGAAAAGACATGCTCCGCCACAAACAAAAAGGCACGGAGATTCCAAGCGAATTCTCCGTGCCTTTGCGAGTTACACCCAACTACATCTGATCGTCGCCGTCCAGGCCGCCGAGCAGCCCCATGCTCAGCCGGGGCATCCGCTGCTTCTCTTCATCCTTGCCGAAGCGCAGCACTTCGCCGGTATCCGTCACCGCCTCAACAGCCAGGCCCAGCGACTGCATTTCCTTGACCAGCACGCGGAACGAAGCCGGAATGCCGGGCTCTTCAATGCGCTCGCCCTTGACGATCGCCTCGTAGGTCTTGACGCGGCCTTGCACATCGTCCGACTTGACCGTCAGCATTTCTTGCAGCGTGTGCGCCGCGCCGTAGGCTTCCAGCGCCCATACTTCCATTTCGCCGAAGCGCTGTCCACCGAACTGCGCCTTGCCGCCCAACGGCTGCTGCGTCACCAGTGAGTACGGGCCCGTCGACCGCGCGTGAACCTTGTCTTCCACCAAGTGGGCCAACTTCATAATCGTCACGACACCCACCGTGATCGGTTGATCGAACGCATCGCCCGTCTTGCCATCGTAGGCCAGCATCTTGCCCAGCGTCGGCAGTGGATCGTGCAGCTGCACGCTGAGCTGATTCGCGCGCACGCGCACCTCTTCAAACGGGGCCTGCATCATATCTTCGCCGTTGTTTTTGACCCACAAGCGCAGACAGGCATCGACCCCGTTCTTGTTGATTTGTTTCAGCGTGTCGTGCGGGCGGCCATCGTTCTCAAACACCAGAACCTGATCGGGATCGAAGCCGTTCTCCCGCAGCCATTCGCGCAGCACGACACGGCGCGCATAGATATCCTCACTCCCAATCCGATCGAGATCGTAATCGCTCTCGGCTAACAAGGTCGTCAGATACAGGCGGCGAACTTCGTCGTCATCTTCAAATTCATCCTGGTCCTCGGTGTTCTGCTCTTTCAGCCAATCCCACGCGCGTTGGCTGTAATGCTTCCAGGCTTCGTCAATCATCCACGCCCGCGCCAGTTCCGCTTCGATTTCCACTTCGTCTGCGCCGTCAAAGACGGGCGTAATCGCGCGGAAACCCAGGCGGTCGGCCGCCCACCCCAGGTGGACTTCCAGAATCTGGCCGATGTTCATACGACCGGGCACGCCCAACGGATTGAGGATAATATCGACCGGGGTGCCATCTTCCAGGAACGGCATATCTTCAACCGGCACGACGCGGGAGATAACACCCTTGTTACCGTGCCGACCGGCCATCTTGTCGCCTTCGGTCAGCTTGCGTTTCTGCGCCACCGACACGCGCACCATCTTATCGACACCCGCCGGCAAATCGCGGTATTCGTCGCGCGTAAAGACCTTCACGTCCACAACCTTGCCGTGCTCGCCGTGCGGCAGGCGCAGCGACGAATCTTTCACTTCACGCGCCTTCTCACCGAAGATCGCGCGCAGCAGTTTCTCTTCAGGCGACAATTCCTTCTCGCCCTTGGGGGTGATCTTGCCGACGAGAATATCGTTCGGGCCGACTTCCGCGCCGATACGGATGATGCCACTTTCATCCAAATCTTTTAGTGCTTCTTCACCGACGTTAGGAATATCGTGCGTAATTTCTTCCGGCCCCAATTTAGTATCGCGCGCTTCGACTTCATGTTTCTCGATGTGAATGGACGTGAACTTGTCATCGCGCACCAAGCGTTCGCTGATCAAGATCGCGTCTTCGTAGTTGCCGCCTTCCCATGACACAAACGCGCACAACACGTTCTGGCCCAAGGCCAACTGCCCATTGGCCGTGCTCGACGAATCCGCCAGCACATCGCCCTTCTTCAGGCGCTGGCCCTTGCGCACGATCGGACGTTGATCGATGCACGTGCTCTGGTTGCTGCGACTGAACTTGCGCAGCTTATAGACCTTCTTGCCCTTCTTCGATTGCATTTCCACGGAGCGGCCCGTGACGCTGATCACTTCGCCATCTTCTTCAGCGGTGACCACCTGGCCGGAGTCCACCGCGGCCTGCCATTCCATGCCCGTAGCCACCAGCGGGACTTCGGGCAACAACAACGGCACAGCCTGCGCCTGCATGTTGGAGCCCATCAACGCGCGGTTGGCGTCGTCGTGTTCCAGAAACGGAATCAACGCGGCTGAAATGCCGACGATCTGGCGTGGCGCGATATCCATGAAATCCAGACGTTCCGGCGCTTCAAAGACAAACTTCTCACCATAGCGCGAAGAGATGCGGCGATCGATAAAACGCTTCTTCGCATCCAACGGCGCGTTGGCCTGCCCGATGATATAACGATCCTCAACATCCGCCGACATGTATTCCATCTCATCGTTGACGAACGGCACGATCAGCACATCCACCGCCGGCAGCGCCGCGATCTTCTGCGCCAGTGCCGCGTCGACCTCGACGCCCGCTGCGGCGATCTTTTCGCCCGATTGGACGTCGACCACGTCCGCGCGCAACAACTGCCCCACTAGCCATTCCGACGTGTTCGGCATGGATTTCACCACGCGGCGATACGGCGTCTCGATAAAGCCATAGGTATTCACACGACCATATGTCGCCAGGCGGCCGATCAAACCAATGTTCGGGCCTTCCGGCGTCTCGATCGGGCAGATGCGGCCATAGTGCGAATGGTGCACGTCGCGCACGTCGAAGCCCGCCCGCTCGCGGCGCAGACCGCCGGGGCCGAGGGCCGACAGCGTTCGCTTGTGGCGCAGCTCCGCCAGTGGATTGGTTTGATCCATGAATTGCGACAACTGCGACGAGCCGAAGAATTCTCGAATCGCCGCGACCACCGGTCGGATATTCACCAGCGCGATCGGGGTCATGGCACCCGCTTCACGAATGCTCATACGTTCCTTGACCACACGCTCCATGCGGCGGAGGCCAATCCGCAATTTATTCTGGATCAATTCGCCCACGGTCTTCACGCGGCGATTGCCGAGGTGGTCGATGTCATCGCCCTGCGCCAGGCCGTTGTTGATCTTGATCATGTGCTCAACGAGCTTGACCATGTCGGCCTTGGTGATGGTGCGCACCTGGGTGGTAAGCCCCAAGCGTTGATTCAACTTGTAGCGGCCCACGCGCTCCAGGTCATACCGTCGCCGATCGAATAGCTGCTCGGTCAGGTAACTGCGGGCGTTGTCCATGGTGGGCGGATCGCCGGGACGCATCTTGCGATAGAACTCCAACAGCGCTTCTTCCGCCAGCGACCGCTTGTCACGCGGCGACAGATTGCCTTCCTGCCGGATCGTCGTGAGAATGTATTGGTGATCGGGATTATTGTCGATATGCTCGAAGAGGCGCAGAATCTCCTCGTCAGTGCCCGTCTTGAGGATGTCCGTGCCGGTGCCATCGTCGATGGCCGCCATCGCGCGCAACAGAATCGTCACCGGGATGGTGCGCTTGCGGTTGAATTTCAGCGTAATGTAATCGCTCTTGCGTGTTTCGAATTCCATCCACGCACCACGATCGGGAATAACCTTGGCATGGGCCAGCACCCGTCCCGATGAGGGATCGGCGTCGGCGTCGAAGTACACACCCGGCGAGCGGATAAGCTGCGACACGACGACGCGCTCAGTGCCGTTATAGATGAACGTGCCGTTCTCGGTCATCCACGGAAATTCGCCGAGGAAAATATCATTAACGACGTGTTCGTTCGTCTCGCTGTTTACCAGCGCGACTTTAATGTAGAGACCCCGCGCAAAGGTGAGGTCACGCTCCAGGCATTCCTTCTGGTTGAACTTAGGTTCTTCAAACCAGAACGACAGCCCAAACTGCCGCGCTTCCGGGCCGTCGCCCGGGAAGTACAGCTTCAACGCGCCATTAAAGCTCTCAATCGGCGACACTTCGTCGAAGAGTTCGCGCAACCCTTGTTCAATAAACCAGTTGAACGAGTTGAGCTGGATTTCGATCAGATTCGGCAGTGCGTAGATGTCGGGGATCCGGGCGTATGATTTCGCGGCTAACTTCTCGGTCATTCGCATACTCCTCAAGGTGAATCTGTGAGTAAACGCGCAAAAGGGGGATCAAATCCCCCAGCGCGGTCGGTTATATCCTGTATTTGTGATTTAGCAAAAGGCGATTATACAGATTGCCCCACGTTCTGTCAATGGCGAATTTTTGGCGCTTTGGCGTGAGCACAAAAAAGCGGAGACTTTCATCTCCGCTCCTTTACTTTCATTACTGGGTCCTACTTCGACTGCCCATTTCCGTCGCTCTTTTCCTCGGAGCGCTGCTTGCGTGACACGCGCGTGTACAACGGCACCAGCATTAGACTGGCGCGCATACTCGCCGTGCGGGCCGCCACGCTAATTTTGTTCTGCGCGGCCCTCACCGTACGCGTGGGCGCGGCGCGCCAACCCGTCATCACTGGTTTCTCCGACAAACCGAACTGCACCACGGCCGAAGCCCACGTCAACCCGGCGCCAAAGCCGACCAGCACCAGCTTATCGCCTTCCTTCACACGGCCTTCTTCGATGGCCTCGGCCAAAGCGATGGGGATGGAAGCCGCCGAGGTGTTGCCATACTTATCAATGTTGACGAAGACCTTCTCCATCGGCAGGCCCAGCTGCCGCGCCGCCAGTTCGATGATACGCGCATTCGCTTGATGCGGGATCATCAGATCGATGTCGTGAATCGATAAGCCACTGCGCCCGATCGTCTTCGCGGCCGAACGCGCCAGCGTGCGCGTGGCAAACTTGAAGACTTCACGCCCGTTCATGCGGATGTATTGATACTTCTTGTCCACCGCGTCATGCGTTGCCGGATGCGCAATGCCCAGCGGCATCATCAGATGTTCCGCGCCTTCGCCGTCCGATCCCAACTCAAACGCCATCAAGCCCGTCGGTTCTTCGCTGGCCTGCATGATCACGGCACCCGCGCCATCGCCGAAGAGCACGCACGTATTGCGATCCGTCCAATCGACGTTGCGGCTGATCACTTCGGCCCCGATGACCAGGATCGTGCGATACGCGCCGGTAGCGATAAATTGCTGTGCCGTGACAAGCGAATACACAAAACCCGTGCAGCCGGCGACCAACGTAAAGGCCCCGCAGTTCGCGCCGAGTTGATGTTGAATCTCGGACGAAACGGCGGGGAGCAAATGATCAGGCGAGGACGAGGCCACGAGGATCAAATCAATATCTGCCGGGATTAGCCCGGCTTGCGCCAAGGCCGCCTGCGCGGCCAGCACCGACAACGTGGAAGTGTTCACGCCTTCCGGCGCGATGCGCCGCTCACGAATCCCCGTGCGCGTGACGATCCACTCGTCGGAGGTGTCGACCATCTTTTCCAGATCGGCATTCGTTACGATTTTATCGGGGAGGGCCTTGCCCCAGCCGATGATACGTCCGTATAACATACAGTCCTCCCTCAGGATTGTTCCAAGTGCGATTGACTTTCGCGCCGGTAATACCAGTACGCGCCGACCGAGACCACCGACACCACCGATCCCGCCGCGGCAATGCCAAACATGATCGCCCGGCCATAACGTTGACGAAACGGCACGTGCCGCTGGCTGGCCATCACCGTCAGCGATTTACCCAAATCGCGCACGAAGTTCTGCGACGGCTCGACCGGCACCAGCGTGTCGCGCATGCTCTGCATCAAGCGGCGCAGTGACTCGGTCTGCGGATCGAGCACAGGACGCGGCACATCGGTCGGGATGTTGAGCGTCTCCGTCAGCCACGCTTCAAGTTCCGTTTCGTCGATCGGGATGCGGCGCGCCGAAGCGCGGTGCGATCGTCCAGCGTCCATCATCGTTCGATGTCATCTCCGGCAGGGGGCAGCTCAGTCGGTCGGGTGTCAACGGCCACGCTGCTCTTCAGCAGCTCATCGCGCAGAGCCAGCAAGGTGCGGTGGTACAACGACTTGATCGCGCCTTCCGTACGGCCCATGATCTGCCCGACTTCTGCGTTTGACAACTGCTCGACAAATTTCAGAATCAACAGCTCTTGACGTTCTTCCGGCAAGTGCCGAATGGCCCCCAAAAGCCAGCGGCGTTGTTCGTTGGTTTCGGCCACCCACTCGGGCATTTCAAACGCCGCACCGATGAGCGTCACATCTTCCAGCGCTAAATCCTGCCGCCGGGCATGATCGCGATGCCAGTTCGCTACCAGGTTGTGCGCGATGCGATACAGCCACGCCGAAAACGGCACGCCGCGATCAGAATAATCCTTGATGTGCGTCAACGCGCGATAAAACACGCGGCTGGTTAAATCCTCCGCATCGTAATGATTGCCGACGCGGTAATAGACGTAGTTATATATCTTGGTGATATAACGTTCGTACACTAGCCCGAACGCAGACGGATCCTTTTTAATCCGTTTCACCAGATCAAGATCGCTCTCAGGTTCGCTCACCGAGCTGCTCCACCTGCCGGTTAGCCCCTATGCGCGATGGTACGCTGTAAAAAGAAACACCGATCGATTGCAAAGGTTGCGAGGCAGTTCGCGAGAGTATATCAGCCTGCGGTGAGTTGTCAACCGATCGGCATTTCGTGCTAGAATAAGTGAGCGATCTAACCCCAATCCTGTTGAGATAAGGCTTTCAGCCCACGTCCGCGATGCGCGCGGCTGGATGAGCACGAATGCTAGAATGAATAAGCGGTCTAGCCCACCCCACCGAGGTGCATTATGAACTGTCCGAACTGTGAAGCCCAACTCCCTCACAAGGCCGATGTCTGTGATAACTGCGGCCAGGAATTTTGCCCGCACTGCCATGAGCCGGTTCCCGCGCGTTCGACAATGTGTCTGGCCTGTGGCGAAACGTGGTCACTGGCCTGCCCGGAATGTAAGCACGAGATTTCTTCAATCGACACAAAATGTGCACATTGCGGCTTATCCTTCGAAGAGGAATTCGAGCCATGCCCGCACTGCGGTCAACTGATGCCCGATACCGCCGACATCTGCCCGCACTGCAAAGGCGAACGCTGCCCCACCTGCGGCGCGGCGCTGCACCCCAACACACTATCGTGCGCGCAATGCGGTACAACCTTTGTCTTACATTGTCCCGGCTGCCAGACCGAGGTTCCTGACGGCGCGACGAAGTGCCACAACTGCGGCATGGTCTTTGTCGAGACTTCTTCCGCCGACGGCGATCGGTGTCCACAGTGTGGCGCGTTGATCATGGCTGATGACGGGATGTGCAGTGCCTGCGGCTCGACGTTCTGCCCGCGCTGTCTGGCCTCGACTGCAGAAGAAGATCGCGTCTGCCCCGAGTGTGGTCTGGAACTGTTCTTCAACTGTCCCGATTGTGGATTTGAACTGCTGGCCTCCGCGTCGATCTGTCCCTCCTGCGATCGATTGTTTGCCCGATCGTGCCCGAACTGCCAGCGCGCGATCTACGCCGCCCCGATCGAGTGTGCGGCCTGCCACAACGCCCTGCCCGCCGAGAAAGCCTCACTCGCCCGGCCAACGCTGGGTGAGCTCGGTACACAGATCGTTATTCCGAAACTGGTGAAATGCCCCAGCTGCGAATACCGCTTCGATGCAGTGGCCGGGCCTTGCCCCAACTGTGGCGCAGTGGTCTGTGCGCAATGCCATCGATTGGCGCTGGAAAATGAGAACGTCTGCGTTTATTGCGGCAACGAACTGCCGAAGATGATCTTCGCCTGCCCCAAGTGTGGCGTCGAAGTCAGCGCCGAAGCGGAAGCCTGTCCCAACTGCGGACTCGATCTTTCGGGCAAGTGTCCGCAGTGTCACACCCAACTACCCGATGGCGCCGATCACTGCCCACAGTGCAACCAATCCGTCTGTCCCGAATGTGGATCGGCCACCAGCGAAGATGCGGTGCAATGCGCCGTGTGTGGCGCGCAGTTCACCTTCGCCTGTCCTGAATGCGGCGCCGATGTCGCCGCCAGCGCCACCCGCTGTCCACAGTGCAACGCTGTCTTCGAAGCGTGAATCGTATGGCGCCGACTTCGCGCTTAGCGTGGTGCGTGTTTCGTGATACCACGCAATACACACCACCTTCTATGACTATTGATAAAGTTCAATCTGCCGACAAGTTCCTCGACCTCAGCGACTACGCCCGCCCGATCGCACGCCGCTTGACGCGGGCGTTGGTCAACACGCGCATCACGCCGATTCAGATTACCATCGCGTATACGCTCATCGGCTTGATCGCGGCGGTGTTGTTTGCGACGGGCACTTACCCCAACGGCGTCATCGCCGGAGTCTTGCTGATCGTGAAATCCACGCTCGACGCCGTCGATGGTTCGCTGGCTCGTTTACGCCAGCGCCCCTCGCGCGTGGGGCGTTTCCTCGACTCGATCTGCGATTACTGCATCAACGCGGCGGTGTTCTTCGGCCTGGCGCTCGACGGCGGATCAATCACGATCGAGAAGGTGATCATCGCTTTCCTCGCGTTGGAGTGCACCACGTGGCAAGGCACGGCCTTCAACTACTACTACGTTTACTATCGCAAACTGACCGGCGGCGATACGACCAGCCAACTGAACGAGAACGAAGCCAAGAACTATCCGTGGGACAATCCACGCACGGTGCAGGTCCTCTTGAATATTTACTCGATCATCTACGGCTGGCAAGACGCGCTGTTGGGCAAACTCGATCGCGCCCTCACACCCGATCGGGCGGCGCCGATCTATCGGGACAAGCGGCTGCTCACCGCCATCACCGTAATGGGACTCGGTTTTCAACTGCTGCTGACCGCCAGCGCCGCGTGGATCGATCGGGCGTCGTGGGCGCTGTGGCTGTTCATCGGGCCTATGAACGCTTACTGGGCTATAATCATGGTTGTACGCTATCGCAGGTCACGACACTGAGGAGACGGGCCATGCATGATGAAGACCTTTTGTGGGAAGCGGCTGAGCAGCATCAACATCCCTTAGAAGCCCACGCGACCGAACAAGTTGAAGCGGCCGTCCGCTCGATTCTGAAAAGCGTGGGCGAAGACCCGGAACGCGACGGCCTGAAGAACACGCCCGCCCGCGTGGCGCGCATGTACGACGAACTCTTGCAAGGCTATCATACCGATCCGATCGCGTTGATCAATGGCGCGCTGTTCGAAGTCGATTACGACGAAATGGTGGTGGTGAAAGACATCGAGTATTACAGCCTGTGCGAGCATCACCTGGTGCCGTTCTATGGCGTGGCGCACGTGGCCTATATCCCGCACGGCAAAGTCATCGGCCTGAGCAAACTGCCGCGCATCGTCGATATGTTTGCGCGCCGCCTGCAAGTGCAAGAACGCATGACGCGGCAAATTGCCGACTTCATCGAGGAAGCGCTGCATCCGCAGGGCGTGGCCGTCGTCGTCGAAGGCGCACACCTCTGCTCGATGATGCGCGGCGTGAAGAAGGCTAATGCGCGCATGGTGACCAGCGCCGTGCTGGGCCGCTTCAAGTCCGACGCGCGCACACGCAGCGAATTTTTCGAGCACATTAGAAAATCATAACGAGTAATGCGTAACGAGTAAGCAGATTTTACTCATTACGCATTACTCGTTACTTGTTATTCGGCGCGCTTCGCCCATCAGCACCATCGATTGATTAGCTCCATGACTCCCTTTCTTCAACTCACCCTTGCCCTCGCTATCATCATCCTCGCGGCTAAAGCCGGCGGTTACGTCGCCGTGCGTCTGCACCAGCCCGCCGTGTTGGGTGAGTTACTGGTCGGGTTGATCTTAGGCCCCACCATCGTCGATCTGGTACATCTGCCCTTCGTCAGTGATCCCGTGCTGCTCCATGAGGAAATCACCGATCTCGCCTCGTTGGGCGTGGTGTTTCTGATGTTCATGGCCGGCCTGGAAGTCGAACTCGACGAGATGCTGCATGCCGGTCGCGCGTCGTTGTTGAGTGGAATGCTGGGGGTGGTCGTGCCGTTATTCATGGGTGCTGTCGCGGCACTGCCCTTTGGCTACACCGATCAAGCCGCATGGTTCATCGGCATCATTTTGACGGCGACCAGCGTGAGCATCTCCGCGCAGACCTTGCTGGAACTGGGCGTGCTCAGAACGCGCGAAGGGATCACGCTGCTGGGCGCAGCCGTCGTCGACGACGTGCTGGTCTTGATCGTGCTGTCGATCTTTCTGGCGCTGGGCGGCTCAGCCAATAGTGAAAGCTCGGTCATCGTCGTCGTCGCCAAGATGGTGTTGTATCTGGTCCTGTCGGCGGCGCTGGGCTGGTTCGTGCTGCCCCGCATCGTCGCGTGGGTCGATCGGCAGCCGATCAGCGAGGGGCTTATCGCGGTCGTGGTGATTATCACGTTGGTGTTCGCCTGGTCGGCCGAAGTGATGGGCGGGCTGGCCGCCATCACCGGTGCCTTCATTGCCGGCGTGGGCCTGGGCCGCAGCCCGCTGCGCGACAAGATCGAATCCAAGATGCGCATCATCACCTACGGTTTCCTGGTGCCCATCTTCTTCGTCAGCATCGGACTGGAAGCCAACCTGCGCGAGATCACCGGTGCGCTGCTGCCGTTCTTGATCGTCTTGTTTGTTATTGCGGTACTCTCGAAAGTCATCGGCGCGGGGCTCGGCGCGCGCCTGGCCGGGTTCGACCAGACCGGGGCGCTGCGCGTAGGCGTGGGGATGATCTCACGCGGCGAGGTGGGTCTCATCGTCGCCGGCATCGGCCTGCGCGAGGCGATCATCTCACCAGAAGTTTTTACGGTCGTGGTGGTGCTGGTCCTGCTGACGACGCTGATCACGCCGTTGCTGCTGCGCTACGTCTTTTCCCGCCCGATCGCGCCGCACACCCCGCCCGCCCGATCTGCTGCTACCGCAAAGGAGCAATAACATGTCAAAGTTGATTGTGGTAATTGTCACCGATATGCAAGTGTGTCATGACGTGATCCATGTGTGGGAAGAACTGGGTGTACCCGGCGCGACGATCCTGGACAGCGTGGGCATGCGGAATCTCAAACAGCGGCAGGCCCACCGCGATGATTTGCCCTTGATCCCCTCGCTGCGCACAATGCTGGAACAGGAAGAATTCAATCATCGCACCATCTTCAGCGTGGTGCCCGACGAATTCGACGTGGATCAACTCATTCACCGCACGGAAGAACTGGTCGGCGATTTTGAAGATCCGCACACCGGCTTGATCTTTGTCGTGCCGGTGCTGCAAGTGCGCGGCCTGCGTCCCCACGATCGTTAGCCGCCACCTTTACGCAGAGGAAATATGGGAAAAATAGGCTTCGGGTACGGTAGTGAATGGCATTTGCTCAGGCATCTTGGCTATCATCGAGAATATTTATCGCTGAAAACTTTAGAAGTCACTGGCGGTAACTCGATTGAATGGTTTGATTTTGGGTTTTCTAAAGAAAATGTGCCGCTGAAAGATGATAAAGAATTTTTAGGGCTTGAATTCATCAAGGACGCACAGGTTCAAGAAAAATGGAAGTCTTTTTGGGCGCAAACTGGTAATTCTCAAAATTGGGACGCACTTGGTAAAATCCGTTTTGATAATCATGATGAATGGCTTTTAGTTGAAGCAAAAGGTCACGTTGGCGAAATTAAAAGCAAATGCGGCGCAACACATCCAGTAGGCCAACGAAAAATCTATTCGGCATTAGAAAAGACAAGTCAGTTTTTTGGTAATCTGTCAGCACCTATTGAAAATTGGCTTGAACCTTATTATCAATATGCAAATCGTCTGACAGTTTTATATTTTTTGATGAAAGAGTGTACCCCAGCGGTCAATGTTCGTTTGTTATTCATTTATTTTTACGGCGAAAACCGAGAAAATGCTATTTGCCCGCAGAATAAGCAAGAATGGTTGCCAGAAATTCAAAAAATGAACGTGCGGTTAGGTGTCAACAAAGATTGTGAATTGGCACAACGGGTTCATTATCTTTTCTTGCCGGTGAATCCTGCTGGCGTTGGAGTACGTTCCAAGTCAAAAGGCGGCTAACACCGCGTGCACCGGACAAGTGCGGGCGTTCCGCCGCACTTTCGGGGAAGCGGCCCCCAACGGCGGATTCGGCGTCTGGTGGTTTTTCCTGCCAAATCCCGCCCTTGCCGGTAACGCTTGCCGATCGTAGGCAGCGCTCAATCAATTCCCACCTTGGAGGCCCACCATGAAAACCATCGTCGCAGGCGCCCTGGGCGAATGTGTCCATGTGGCCGGAGTCATGAACTTTCTGCGCCTGGCCGAAGCCGCCGGTTGGCGCACGGTCTTTCTCGGTCCCGCCGTCTCGATCGAGCAGCTGCTGCGCGCCGCCGAAGAAGAACAGGCCGATTTGATCGGCGTGTCCTATCGCCTGACGCCCGAAACCGGCGAACGCTTGCTGGGTGAATTTGCCGAAGCCGCCGATGCGCTGCACGCGCGCGGCGTGCGCTTCGCGTTCGGCGGCACACCGCCCGTGGCTGAGCGTGTTCGTCAACTCGGATTCTTCGAACAAATCTTTGACGGCAGCGAAATGACCGAGGACGTCATCGCCTATCTTAAGGGTCAGGCGGGCGTGACGCGCGCCGCGTCCGATTATCCTCAAACCACCGTCGAGCGCATTCGCTGGAAAGCGCCGCTGCCCCTGCTGCGCCATCACTTTGGACTGCCCACGCTGGAAGCCACCCGCGCCGGTGTCGCGCAGATCGCCGCCGCCCGCGTGCTCGACGTGATCTCGCTGGGCATCGATCAAGACGCGCAGGAGAATTTCTTTCACCCCGAACGGCAGGATCCGCGCCGGCGCGGCGCGGGTGGTGTGCCGGTACGCAGCGCCGCTGATTATCGATCGCTGCACGAGGCCAGCCGCACGGGCAACCATCCTCTCCTGCGCACCTACTCCGGCACCAATGATTTCATCCGCCTCGCCGAGCTGTACATCGACACGATCAACAACGCCTGGTGCGCCATTCCCCTGTTCTGGTTCAACCAGATGGATGGCCGCGGCCCGTGGGACGTCGCCGGATCGATCGGCGAGCATCAAGCCGTGATGCAGTGGTATGGCGAGCGCGACATTCCGGTGGAACTGAACGAGCCGCATCACTGGGGCATGCGCGACGCGCCCGACGTGGTGTGCGTGGTCGCCGCTTATCTATCGGCTTACAATGCGCGCGCCTTCGGCGTGCGCGACTACATCGCGCAGTTGATGTTCAACAGCCCGCCCGGCCTGTCCGATGCCATGGACCTCGCCAAGATGTTGGCGATGCTGGACATCATCGAGCCGCTTGCCACAGACGACTTTCGCATCTGGCGGCAGACGCGCACTGGATTGTTGAGTTATCCTCTGCAAGTCGATGCCGCCCGCGCACATCTGGCCGCCAGCGTCTATGTGCAGATGGCCGTGCAGCCGCACATCGTGCATGTGGTGAGTTATACTGAAGCCGATCACGCCGCTACCGCCGACGATGTGATCGAGTCGTGTAACCTCGCCCGGCGCGCGATTGAGAACGCGCTGCGCGGCGCGCCCGATCTCACGGCTGATCCCAAAATACAGGCGCGCCGCGCCGAGCTGGTGCAGCAAGCGCAGATCACACTCGCCGCCATTGCCGCACTCGCTCCGCTCGCCGATCGGGATGTGGCCGATCCGCTGATCGATCCCGCGACACTGGCGCGCGCCGTGCAAGTCGGCATCCTGGATGCGCCCCAGCTGCGCAACAATCGCTTTGCGCCCGGTACGATCATTTCGCGCTGCACGGCGGCGGGTGCCTGCCTGGCCGTGGACGCCGCCGGAAAACCGCTGCCCGAACAAGATCGCCTGGCACACCTCCTGAAAGGAAATTAGTTCATGACACAAACGACTCGTTACACGATTATCGGTGCCGGCAACGGCGGGCGCGCGATGGCGGCGCACCTGGCCTTGATGGATTTCCCGGTAGTGCTGTACAACCGCACACCCGAACATGTCGCCGCCATCAAAGCGCGCGGCGGTATCGATCTGGAGAGTTATGACGGCGGGCCGCACGGTTTCGGTCGCTTCGTCGGCGTAACCTCGGACATGCGTGAAGCGATGGAGCACGCCGATGTTTTGATGGTAGTCGTGCCTTCCTCGGCGCATGCCGATGTGGCGCGGTCGATGGCCCCCTACTTACGCGACGGCCAGATCATCATCTTGCATCCGGGCCGCACCTGCGGCGCGATCGAGGTTCAAAAAGTGCTGTGCGATGCCGGCTGCATGGCGGATGTCACCGTGGCCGAAGCGGGCACGTTTATCTATGCCAGCCGCTTGGATGGCCCGGCCCAGGCGCGCATCTTCCGCATTAAAGAAGCGTTGCCGCTGGCCGCGCTGCCCGCGACGCGAACTGCTGAAGTGCTCGAGACCATCCGCCCGGCCTATCCGCAATTCATCGACGGCGTCAATGTGCTGCACACCGGCCTCGACAACATGGGCGCGGTGTTTCATCCGGTGTTGACGCTGCTCAACGCGGGCCGCATCGAATCCACGCGCGGCGACTTTGAGTTCTACATCGACGGGGTCACACCGTCGGTGGCGCGCGTGCTGGAAGTGATCGATCGTGAACGAGTGACGGTGGCGTCGTCGCTGGGCATTCGCGCGCAGACCGCGCAGGAATGGTTGAAGATGGCGTATGATGCCACCGGCAGTGATCTCAACGAAGCCATTCACAATCAGCCCGGTTATTACGGCATCAAAGCGCCCGCCACCTTGAATCATCGCTACCTGTTTGAGGACATTCCCATGAGCCTGGTACCCATCGCCGCGTTGGGGCAGCGCTACGGTGTCGCAACGGGCGGCATCGACAGCATCATCAAATTGGCCTGCATCATCCATCGCACCGACTACTGGCGGCGCGGCCGCACGCTGGAAAAACTCGGCATTGCGCAGCTTAGCGTCAGCGAACTCACGCGCTACGTCAATGATGGCGTGCGGGACTAGGAGCAATGCTGATCTGAAAATGCTCACCGCCCTCGTCCCGAGGGCGTTCCCCGGGGACGGTGCGCGAGCGCGGAGCGTTTTCCTGCTTTGTGGTAAACGCAGTTCATGGGATCTGTTTAGATAAGTCAGCAGAGGCGGCTCCCACGCCGCCGGGCATGGGAGCCCGGCCCGCTAACTAAACAGTATTGGGACTAGGAGCCGATCCATGTGTGGAATTGCCGGAATCGATCGAGCCGAGGCCTCCACCGAGGTGGAACAGATGTTGCAGCAGCTGCGGCATCGCGGCCCGGATGGATCAGGCTGCGACAGCGTCGCGGGCCGCACGCTGGACCACACGCGGCTGGCGCAAACGTGGAACTATCATCTCGCCAACAAAGAAGCGCTCTACTACTATCGCCTGCTGCGTGAATCCTGTCAAGATGATCACATCTTCCCGACGATGGGACACAGCCGCAGTCTGTAACAGGAGTTCAATCATGTCAGGAATTGCAGGCATTGCGCAATCAGGTATGCAAGTGCGCGTTAACCGGATGCTGGATAAGCTGGCCCATCGCGGTCAAGCTGGCCGCGAAGTGTTTGAGATTGATGGGGTGACCCTGGGCCAGATCAGTTCGGCCGGGGCGGCCGCCTTAATGCCAGAAACTGATCTGGGCCGACAGGTGTGTGATGCAGCCGGACCCGGGCATCTGGCCTGCGCCCAGGTGCAGGATCACCAACTGGTCTTAAGACGTGATCAATCAGGCGTCGCGCCGTTGTATTATGGCCGGACGCCTGACGGATGGTTGTGCTTCGCCTCTGAAATGAAGGCGCTGCTGGAGTTGACGCGGGACGTGCATGAATTGCCGCCCGGACACGCCTACGACGGCGCGCAGTTGAGCGCGTATTTTCAACTGACGCTTCAGCCGCCATTGACCGATCAGCCTGAGCACATTGCGCAAGAATTGCGGCGGCGGTTGAACGGCGCAGTCGAACAGTGCCTGCCGGCCCAGGGCGAAGTCGGCTCGTGGCTGTCCGGCGGCCTGGATTCGAGCGCGTTGGCGGCGCTGGCGCGCCCTCACCTCAAACAGCTGCACACTTTTGCGGTCGGTCTGCCGGGGGCATCCGACCTGGAACACGCGCGGGCCGTAGCACACTTCATCGACGCAACCCATCACGAAGTACTGGTCTCGTTTGGCGATATGCTGGCGGCGCTGCCGACCGTGATCTATCATCTCGAATCGTTTGACGCGTGGCTGGTCCGATCGAGCATCACCAACTATCTGGTCGCAAAAGCAGCCGCCGAGTATGTGCCCGCCGTCTTTTCGGGCGAAGGCGGCGATGAACTGTTTGCCGGCTACGCGTATCTCAAAGCGCTCGATCGGGCGGCGCTGCCCGCGGAGCTGATCGATATTATCGGCCGCCTGCACAATACGGCACTCCAGCGGGTAGATCGATCGGCGTCGGCGCACGGCACGGTAGCGCACGTGGCTTTCCTCGATCCGGAGGTGGTCGATTACGCGCTGCGCATCCCGATCGATCTGAAGCTGCGCGATGGCGTGGAAAAATGGATTCTGCGTCAGGCGCTGGCCGGCGCGCTGCCCGACTCGGTGTTGAATCGCCCCAAGGCCAAGTTCTGGGAAGGCGCGGGCGTGGGTGAACTACTGGCGCGCTACGCCGACGAGCGCATCGGCACTGACGATTTCAAGCGAGAGCGCCAGCTGCCCAACGGCAGCCAGCTCAATTCGAAGGAAGAGCTGCTGTACTATCGAATTTTCCGCGAGCACTTTGGCGAATTGAGCGATCTGACGTGGTTAGGCCGCACCAAAGGCACGCCGGTACAGGACGCGTAGACACATGACGACCGCCATCGATCCGGAAGTGTACGCCTGGGTCATCCTGCCGCTGATGGTGTTTGGCGCGCGGGTGCTGGATGTATCGTTGGGGACGCTGCGCATCATCTTCATATCGCGCGGCCGGCGCAAACTCGCGCCGCTGCTCGGTTTCTTCGAGGTGCTCATCTGGATCGTCGTGGTCAGCCAGGTGATGCAGAATCTGCACAGCCCGCTGGCCTTTATCGCCTATGCCGCCGGGTTTGCCACCGGCAACTATGTGGGCATGTGGATCGAAGACAAGCTGGCCATCGGCACTTTGATCGTGCGCGTGATTGTGCCGCAGGACGCCGCCCAACTCACCACGCAGCTGTCGGCGGGCGGCTACGGCGTCACCAGCGTCGACGCCCGCGGCTCCACCGGTCAGGTCACCCTGATCTACACCGTCGTGAAGCGCAAAGACCTCCCGGATGTCATGACCATTATCCAGAACACGTATCCTAAAGCCTTCACCTCCGTGGAAGAAGTGCGCTCGACATACGAAGGAATCTTTCCGGCGCACACGCGCCGCTTTTCCGATCGGTTGGCGCGGCGCAAGTCACGCTGAGTCGCCCGTCAATCACCCGTAGATCGAGCGTTTCAGTTAGGGGGAAAATTGCTCCAAGTCCACGGCGCTGCGGGCATCACGCGCATCGCGACGATTTGCCCCTGATGCCCTCACTGCAGAGTATGCTGGAACACGAAGAGTACAACCATCGCACGGTGTTCAGCGTGGTGCCCGATGGCTTTGATGTGGATGATCTGATTCGCCGCACGGAAGCGCTGGTGGGCGATTTCGGAGCGGAGCATACCGGCCTGTTATTCGTCGTGCCGGTGACGCAGGTGCGAGGGCTGCGCAAGGCGAGTTGAGAAAACGTTCGTTGTTATCCGTTGACGCCCTTCATCTCACCTCGCGCTGCGGGCCGATGACGTTGGCAGCCGAACGTCGTGTTGGACGCTACTGGACTGGCGACCATGAAATTTGCCGTATTGTTCCTGATACGGGTAAAGTACTCAACAAGACTAGATTCAAGTTGTATATTTTGAGGACATTGGAATCACCTGTTGCCAGTAATGATTTCTGCGGCGACCAACATGCCATCGTGACTTTTCCCAATGTTGATTCTCCGCTCAGAAAATGACTCACGTCGCCACAGGGATCATTAGGGATTGTCTGCGACGCCTGTTGCCTAGAGCTAGCAAGCACTTGGAGATTTCGTGGTTCTGCGTCTAGAATGTATTTGTAACTTTCTGTCTGAAAAGTCACGCGATGTCCCTCATGTTCCCATGTCAGTATACCTCCGCAAGAATCCATGACGGTGATTTGTTGAGCCTGTGTCCCATCGCCTCGCGCGAGATACAGGTTACATTCGGGATAACCCATGTGTTGTGTGATTGCCAGATACTCCTCATCGGGCGACCATGCCGCTTCAAGTGCGTCAGATAGATGCGGAATTGCTACCGTCTCGGAAAGACTTGCTAAATGTACTAGAGTTCCATCTTTCAACAGAATATCAGGGGAGACAGGCGACACAGCCAGCGGGCCTCTTCGGCAAGTTCCGAACGGTGGACACTTCTTGGCTGTGTTAACCGTTTCTTCCCGGTTCCACGTGTCGAACACGGACGTGCTATTGTTGCTATATTGATCGCCACATTCAAAGATAGCATACCGACTATCTGTTGTCCATCCCTTGAATCCCCCCCAATGAGAACAGAATTCATACTGAACCATCGTATGATTACCTGGGTTAATGATGTAATTTTGCCAATATGACAATACGCCGTTAATCTCTGAAATAATAGTTTTTCCATCTGGCGACCAAAAGATTCGTCCATCTGGAACAGGTTTGAACGAGGCGAGCAACTCAACTTGCCCGACAACTCCATTCTCGACATGGATTAGTTCAACTGTCGTCTTGTCCTGTGATAAAGTAACGAAGGCCAAACGACCGGATGCTGGTAGTATCGCCATGCTCGAGGACAACAGGCAGATCACCAAAACGGCCGCACTCAAGGCGACAAGTCCAAGCATGTATCTGCGCAGATATCGCATAGCGTCTTCTATTTGTTTGAGAATCGCCTCGTAAGTAACGGAAGCGGCCCAACTACTGATTAAATGGAAGCATTCGAACGGCTCAATCCAGAATCGAGTATAGCCCCGATCCAACTCCCGTCAAGCCGCCGCAGCGAGAGACCTCGCAGGTTTTCACGTGCGATCTATCCTCACCTGCATGTCAAACGGATCGAACGTCGTTTCATGCCTGCTGGAAGATGAAACCCTGCGAGGTCTTGGCCCGTCAGTCCCCGCGCTAGTCAGCGTGGAAGAAAGAAATAAAACGATAGAACGCTACTTCGAGGTCAACGCCCCGACCAACGCCCGCAGCCCCAGCAGATAGCTGCGCCAACCGAAGCCGCCGATCAGGCCCACGCACACCGCCGCCGTGACGGACTTGTGGCGGAAATCTTCGCGTGCGTGGATGTTGGAGAGATGCACTTCCACCACGGGCAGGCCAATCGCGGCGATGGCATCGCGCAGCACCACCGAGGTATGGGTGAACCCGCCGGGATTGATCACCACGCCCTTGGCCCAACCGCGCGCTTCATGCAGCGCATCGATCAACACGCCCTCGTGATTCGATTGCAGGCAGCGCACTTCTTCCACACCCAACGCCCTACCCTCTTCCCGCAAGGCCGCATCGATGTCGGCCAGCGTCGTCTGGCCGTAAATCTCCGGCTCGCGCGTGCCGAGCAAATTCAGATTAGGACCGTGCAAAACAAGAATCTTCATGCTAATCTCCAAACGACTTTTTACTCGTTACTCGTTACTCATTACTCGTTACTCATCACTCGTCACGCACCGCTTCAATCGCCTCGCGCACCACATTATCTTTCACATCCACCCCCACCACCACCTCACCGATGGCGCGCGGCAGCGCAAACTTCAAACGCCCCAATTGCTTCTTCTTGTCCGAGCGCATCAACTGTACGATCGTGTCCGTCTCCAAATTGGCATAGCGCGTGGGCAAACCGACTTTCTCGATCACGACTTCAATGCGATCGCTTAAGCCACTGTGCGCCAGGCCCATCCGTTCCGCGATCTTCGCCTCGGCAATCATTCCGATGCCAATCGCCTCGCCATGCCGCAGCAAAAACTGCGAAGCCGCTTCGATGCCATGGCCGATCGTGTGGCCGAGGTTGAGCGCCACGCGCCGCCCTTTCTCAAACGGATCCTCGCGCACCACGTCGACCTTGACCTTAATCGAACGGCGGATGATGTCTTGCACATCGGTCGAACCGCCTTCGATCATCTCAAACAATTCCACATCGCCAATGACGCCGGCTTTGATCACCTCAGCCATCCCCGATTGGAACTCGCGTTCGGGCAATGTATGCAGCACCGTTAAATCGCTCACCGTCAACAGCGGCGGATGAAACGCGCCCACCAGGTTCTTGCCGCTCGGCAAATCCACGCCCGTCTTGCCGCCGATGCTCGCATCGACCATCGACAACAACGTCGTGGCGCAGTTCACCCACGGCACACCGCGCAAATACGTCGCCGCCACAAAACCGGATAAATCGCCGATGACGCCGCCGCCCAATGCAACGATCACGCCGCTGCGTTCCAGGCCGCCCTGCACCAACTGCTCATACAATACGCCCGCCATGTCCAGCGTTTTGCTTTCTTCACCGGCCGGCACGCGCAGCGGCACGACTTCAAAGCCGGACAGCAGCAAAGATTGATAGACACGATCGCCGTGATGCTCGATCACATTCGAGTCGCCGATCAGGGCCACCGTGCCACGCAGGCCGCGCGCGCGCAGCACCGGCCCGATCGACTCCAGCAGCCCGGCGCCCAGCAAAACCGAATTGCCGCGCTCGCCCATTGGCAGATAAAACGCATCCGGTTCGGCGCTGCCGCTGATCGATCCATACAACGCCATGACATGCAGCATCACTTCGGCCACGTCCATTTTCGTCGTATCGATCTGCCACGCGAACGAGCGATACACTTCTTCACGCTTCTTCAGTAGATCGCGCAGCTTCACAGCGCGATCATCCCCGGCCAACAAAGGCCGATCGCCCTTGTCGCTCAACCGCTCCCGGATCGCGTCCGGCTCGGCCCACAGACACATCACGCGCCCGCCGCGCTGCATCGCCTCACGGTTCTGCTGTGGCCCCAGAGTCCAGCCGCCTGTCGCGATGATCAAACCCTGCGGTTCAGACAGGGCTTCGCAAGCTTCGGCTTCTAACGCGCGAAACCGATCTTCGCCATCTTCCGCAAAGATCGCCGCCACTGATTTCCCAGCGCGCTCTTCAATCCACTGATCCGTATCGATGAACGTCCGGCCCAGGCGCTGCGCGATCAACTGACCCACGGTTGTTTTGCCTGTGCCCATGAAGCCGGTTAATATCAGGTTGCGTTCAATCACAATCGAACCTCTTGTTGGTGATCAATTGGCGTCCAAGATAACGAGTAATGAGTAATGCGTAAAAAACAGTTTACGTGTTACGCATTACTCGTTAGAATTTCCACTTCACATTATCCATCAACAAATCTTCCAGCCGTGCCTGGCGTAGCTGTTCAAAGCGCGGTTTCATTTCGGCGAGGCTGTCACCGCCCAGTTTTTCGATCAGCGCATCGGCCAGCACGAAAGCCGTCATCGCTTCAAGGATGACGCTCGCGCGCGGCACGGGGCAGAAGTCCGATCGTTCATAGTGGGTGTGCGTTTCTTCGCCCGTGGCCAGATTGACGGAGCGCAGCGGATTCAACGTCGTGGCGATGGGCTTCATCGCCACGCGCAGTACGATCGGTTCGCCGGTCGTGATGCCGCCCTCAAACCCACCCGATCGATTAGTGGCGCGAATCAAACGATCGCCCTCGCGCAGAATCTCGTCGTGTACCTGCGTACCGCGTTGGCGCGCATTCTCAAACGCCGATCCGATCTCGACGCCTTTCATGGCAGGCACGCTGGACAGCGCGCCGATCAACCGCGCGGACAAGCGCCGATCCCATTGCACGTGCGATCCCAGTCCCGGCGGCACGTTCAACGCCACCACTTCGGTGATGCCGCCCAACGTGTCCTTCGCTTCTATCGTCGCACGAATTTCGGCGTGCATCTGCTCAGCCGCAATCGGATCGGGGCAGCGCACCTCGGACTGATCGGCCTGCGCAAAGCGATCGAGATAACTGATCTCAGCGCCGACCTGTGCCTCAACCGATCCGATCGAAACGACATACGACCCGATCACAATGCCGAACTCGTTCAGATATTTGCGACAAATTGCGCCTACGGCTACGCGCGCTGCCGTCTCACGCGCCGAGGCGCGTTCCAACGCGAGACGCAAGTCACGATACCCATATTTGATCGCGCCCGTGAGATCGGCGTGACCGGGGCGCGGAACCGTCATCGGCGCGATGTCACGATCTTTCCACTTCTCGTGATCGAGATTGTCGATGGTGAGCGCAATCGGCGCGCCGGTGGTTTGTCCGCCCAGCACCCCGCCCGTCACGTTCGCCTGATCGCGCTCGATCTTCATGCGCGGGCTGGCGCCGTAGCCCACCTGCCGCTTCGCCAGATCACGATCGATGTCAGCGGACGACAACGCTACGCCAGCCACCATGCCATCGAGAATGGCTGTTAATTGCGGGCCATGTGATTCACCAGCGGTGAGAAATCGCAGCATAACGACATCCTGTCTACGTTTTACGCATTACACTATTACGGCTCTTCCAGGTTGAGCGGGATTATCAACAAATGCTCCCGGCGGATGGTCACATCCGCCGTTCAAACGCTGGATGTGACCATCCAGCGAGAGCAATTCCCGTTGAAGTCAGAAGAGCCGCTAGTACGCAATAGCCTTCCTCATCACATCAATCGGCGGCTCAATACCCGTCCACTTCTCAAACGCCGCCGCACCTTGATAGACCAGCATGTCCCAGCCATTGACGGCGCGCAAGCCTGCTTGCTCGGCCTGCTGCATCAAGCGCGTGCGCGGAGGGTTGTTGAGAAGATCAAAAATCAGGGCGTCCGCTGGAAACGGCACATCATCGGGCCACGGCGAAGCGTCGATGTTGGGCGACAGGCCCACGGGTGTCGTGTTGACGATCAACTTCGTCGCCGGATCGATCTCGGCTAACATCCCCAGCGGACGACAGTCCGCGTGAAGAGCACGTGCCTTTTCAACATCGCGCGCATACACCGTGAGGTGCGCACCCAGTTCGTGCAGCACATAGACCACCGCCCGCGCCGATCCCCCTGCGCCCAACACCGCACAGGGTTGGTCTTTCACATCGACACCAGTTTCCAGTAACGCCCGTTTGAAACCGACCGTATCGGTGTTGAAGCCGATCAAACGATCAGCTCGCCGCACGATCGTGTTCACCGCGCCCACGACCCGCGCCGCCGGATCGATCTCATCGAGGAAGGGCAGCACCGCTTGCTTGTGCGGAATCGTCACGTTCGCGCCTTGCAGCTCACCCGATCGAATGCGCGCAACAGCAGCGTCAACCTGATCCGGCGGTGTGGGCAAGAGAATGTAGCGCCAAGCTAACCCCAACGCCGCGAACGCCGCATTGTGCATCGCCGGTGAACAGCTGTGCTCCACCGGCCAACCAATGAGACCTACGGTAATTGTTGAATGTTGAGTGTTGATTTCTGATTGAAGCATTCGTGTTATTCGTGAGATTCGTGTACTGTTCCGCCCAGGCCGCCCATCAAATCGACGAAGTTCGGGAATGATTCCCGATAGGCTTCGGCGCGCGTAACGGTTGTTTCACCGTCGACAATCAAACCCGCCACCGCTAACGACATCGCGAGGCGGTGATCGCCGTGCGAGTCAACCACAGCCCCCCGCAGCCGCGTGGCCCCGACTATGACGAAACCATCCGGCCGTTCTTCGATCTGCACGCCGAGTTGGCGCAGTTCACTCGCCAGCGATCCGATGCGATCCGATTCTTTCACGCGCAGTTCTTCGGCCTCGCGCACGATGGTCTCACCCTGCGCTTGCGAGGCTAGCACGGCAAAGATCGGGAACTCGTCAATCATGCGGACGACCAGATCACCATCCACCGTGATACCGCGCAATGTGCTGGATTTTACCGTGATGTCGGCGATGGGTTCGCCGTTCACTTCGCGCACATTCGCCACACACACATCACCGCCCATCGCTAGCAGTGCATCGAGAATGCCCGTGCGCGTCTCGTTCACTCCCACGTTCTGCACGGTTACTTCAGAATTCGGTACGAGCGCGGCCGCGGCAAAGACAAACGCGGCCGAAGAAATATCACCGGGAACAGTAGCTTCAAAAGCGGACAGCGGCTTGCCGGGTGGAGTAAGGGTTACGGTGTTGTTCTGCGTCACAACAGATACACCCAATGCGCGCAGCATCCGTTCGGAGTGATCGCGCGAGGAGCCGGGTTCATGAATCGTCGTTGGAGTATCGGCTTGCAGGGCCGCGAGTAAAATCGCGGCCTTCACCTGCGCGCTGGCGACGGGCAGCGTGTACTCGATACCGCGCAATTGCTTGCCACGAATGCTTAACGGCGGCGTGTCACCTATCTCCGCGCCCATCAAGCGCAGCGGTTCGGCCACGCGCTTCATCGGTCTGCGACGCAAGCCCGCCGAGCCATCCAATGTCACGCTGAGATCGCGCTGACCAGCCAGCGCGCCCATCAACATGCGAATCGTCGCACCGGAGTTGCCGCAATCGAGATGTGCCGCAGGCGAGCGCAGTTGCCCACCCTGAACGATCAACGCGCCGTCAGAATCGATCGCCAGTGGCACGCCCAGATCGCGCACGCAGCGCATCATCGCTTCGGTCACACCGGCGTGCAAGAAATTCTGAATGCGGCTCGTACCCTGCGCCAGCGCGGCATGCATCAACGCGCGATGCGAGATGGACTTGTCGCCGGGCATGGAGACGACACCACGCAAAACTGAAGAGGGTTGGATTTTCCAATTCATGTGAACCTCTGACGAGTAACAAGTAATTACTCATTACTCGTTACTCGTTTTGTGCTCTCCCACCACCTTCGTTTCTCGCGCGCCATTTCAAACTTCGCTCGCAACTCAGTCCAATCCTCACGCTTGATCAGTTCACTCGTTTCTTGCAGCGAGGTCTGCGCGCTGTCCAATGCCTTCAAGACCTCGGCGCGATTGGACTTGAGAATATCCAGCATCATCGTCACGTCCGAGGCCGCCAGACGAGACGTATCGCGGAAACCCGACGCAGCCAAAGTCCACAGCACATCATCAGCGGCGTTCAGTGCGACGTCGACGAGCGTTGAGGCCAGCAGGTACGGCAGATGGCTGATGGCCGCCGCGGCGCGATCGTGTTGTTGAGGATCGAGCAGCAGCGCTCGGGCTTGCAAAGTGGCCGTCAGTTCTTGCGCGATGTTCAACGTACTGGACTGCGTTCGCTCCAACGGCGTGAGCGCGAACAGACACCCCCGATAGAGATCGCCACTGGCGGCGCCCAGCCCCGAGGTTTCTTTGCCGCACATCGGATGGCCGCCCAGAGGGCTGATGCGATCGGGCAACGTGCGCATCCGCGCGACGATTTGCGCTTTAGTGGAACCGAGATCGAGCAGGTGAAACTTGCCGGAGAAAGCCTGCGGGACGCGATCGAGCCAATTGAGAATGGCCGACACCGGCACGGCGAGGATCAACAGATCGACTTCGTCGCCGCGCAGATCGATCGGGCGGTGGATGATCCCACGCTCGAGCGCCTGAGCGATCGTGTTGGGATCGACATCGTAGCCACTGATCGATCGACACGCATCCTTCAGCGCCAATGCCAGCGATCCCCCCATCAGGCCCAGCCCGATGATCCCAACCCGACACTGCCTGAGCGCGTCTTGCATCTTGCTTCTTGCATCCGGCCTGTTTAGCACCGGCCCACATCTTCGGCAATTTTGCGCACTTGTTTCACCAGGTCGGCAAACTTCTCCGGCTTCAGACTCTGCGCACCGTCCGACCACGCTTCTTCGGGATGCGGATGCACTTCGATAATCAAACCGTCTGCACCGGCCGCGATGCCGGCCCGCGCTACAGCGGTGACGTACTCCCACTTGCCCGTGCCATGTGACGGATCGAGAATGACGGGCAGATGCGACATTTCTTTGATCACCGGAATCGCGTTGATGTCCGTGGTATTGCGCGTGTATTTTTCAAAGGTGCGGATGCCGCGCTCACACAAGGCTACGCGCGGATTACCGCTGGAGAGAATGTATTCCGCCGACATGAGAAGTTCTTCGATGGTAGACATCATGCCGCGCTTCAGCAAGACCGGGCAACTGACTTTGCCTACTGCTTGCAGCAACGCATAGTTCTGCATGTTGCGCGCACCGATCTGCAGCATGTCGGCATAGCGCACGACCAACGGCACCTGTTCCGGTGCCATCACTTCGGTGACAAACGGCAGGCCGGAGGCTTCGCGCGCCTCAGCCAGCAGCTCCAGTCCTTCTTCACCCAGCCCCTGAAAACTGTACGGTGATGAACGCGGCTTGAACGCCCCGCCGCGCAAGACGTGCGCGCCCGCTTCTTTGACGGCCAAGGCCGTCTCCACGATTTGCTCGCGCGTCTCCACCGCGCACGGCCCGGCCATGATGACGATCTGCGGCCCGCCGATCTTGACACCATCTAACGAGACGATCGTATCCTGCGGGTGCATATCGCGCGACGCCATCTTGAACGGCTTCAAGATCGGCACGGTTTTCTCAACGCCGTCCAGCATCTCGAAGTGCGTGCGATCGATCGGGCGATCATCGCCGACCACGCCGATGATGGTGCGCTCTTCACCCGCCGAGAGATGCACGCGATACCCTAACCCTTCCACGCGCGCCACGACGCCGGAAACTTGTTTTGCGCTGGCGCCTTTCTTCATCACGATGATCATAGTGTCCTCCTTTTGGTGCACGTCATTGCGAGCGTCCCGCCCGGCGCGCCGCCGCTTTGCGGACACGGCGTGAGCGAAGCAGCGTTTTTTGCTGCGTAGTCGAAGGATGCGAAGCAATCTCGCAGTGTCAAAAGAAGATTGCTTCGTCCCATCCTTCGACTACGGCTCACAAACAACGTGAGCCTCCGCTCTGGATGCTCCTCGCAATGACGGCAGCCACTAACACCGCCCCACCGCTTCTGCCACCTTCTTCACTTCCAGCACCATCTGCGCGAATTTCTCCGGCTTCAGACTCTGCGCACCGTCCGACCACGCTTCTTCAGGATGCGGATGCACTTCGATGATCAAACCGTCCGCACCGGCCGCAATGCCCGCCCGCGCTACCGCCGTAACATACTCCCACTTGCCCGTGCCATGCGACGGATCGACCACCACCGGCAAATGCGACATCTGCTTGATGACGGGCACCGCGTTGATGTCGGTGGTGTTGCGCGTGTACTTCTCAAACGTGCGGATGCCGCGCTCGCACAACACCACGCGCGAATTACCATTCGACAAAATATATTCTGCCGACATCAATAGCTCTTCAATGGTGGACATCATGCCGCGTTTCAACAACACGGGGTGATTCGCTTTGCCCACTGCTTGCAACAGTGTATAGTTCTGCATGTTCCGCGCGCCGATTTGCAGCATATCCGCATAGCGCATGACCAGAGGTATTTGCTCCGGCGACATCACTTCAGTCACAATCGGCAAGCCCGTCACTTGTCGCGCTTCGGCCAACAACTCCAAGCCTTCTTCGCCTAAACCCTGGAAGCTGTAGGGCGACGAGCGCGGCTTGAACGCCCCACCGCGTAAGGCCTGCGCCCCGGCTTCTTTCACGGCAATGGCCGTCTCGATGATCTGCGCGCGCGTTTCGACGGAACACGGCCCGGCCACGATCACGATCTGCGGCCCGCCGATTGTCACGCCGTCCAGGGCCACTTGCGTGTCCTGCGCGTGCATATCGCGCGAAGCCATCTTGAACGGCTTCAAAATCGGGATCGTCTTATCGACCCCGTCGAGGGTTTCAAACGCGGTGCGCTCGATCGGGCGATCGTCGCCAATCACGCCGATGATGGTGCGCTCTTCACCTTGCACCAAATGCGCGCGATAGCCCATCGACTCGACGCGCGTTACGATCGCCGAAATTTGCTTGGCGCTGGCACCATGCTGCATCACAATCACCATGTTATCCTCCGCGTTCTTCAGCTGCCATCGAATGTGAGAGACCATTCGGGCGGTAGACCCGATCGGGGCGCAGGTTGACCGCCCCTTTGATGTAGATGTGCTGCACCTCGCTCGCGGCGATGGTGGTGTTCCAGTGCAGCAAAATCCGAATACACTGCTTCAAACCGTGCGGCACATTCATCTCGTGCGTGCACATCAAAGCCACATCGTACCAGCCCAGCGCCCGCGCCGCCAGCGCCGGGTAATCGGCATTCAAATCAAGCGTGGTGGTAAAGATCGCCGAGGCCACATCATTAGGATCCACGCCGTTCGCTTCAATCATCAAACTCAACAGTTCACGCGTCGCCGCTAGAATCGCTTCGCGCGTATTTTCATCGGCCGTCGTCGCGCCGCGCACACCACGCACCCGTACTTCATTCCTCATCAGGCCGCCTCCACAAAAAAAAGAGCGCGGGGCCGGTGCCTCGCGCTCTTAGGATTCCTTGACGTGGTGTCTAGGGTCTGCCAAGCCGAAACAGCGGCGGGTGTTTCACCGTCGCGTAATAAAAGTAAAAGTAGGCCAGACCAGACACAGAGTTCATTGCCAGCATCTTAACATGGCGCGCGCTGGTGTGTCAATGCCCGGCCTGCACGAAACCTTTACGCGATCGATTGTGAATCATGCCCAACTCTCCGCGCGTAAGCGCGTGGGTGAGGGCTTAACGCATGCCTGCTTTCAATTCACGGATAAAGTGCGCGGCGGCTTGCGGCTTGTCTTCTGCCCGATCGACGATCTGCACCAATGCCGATCCCACGATCACACCGTCGGCGAGGTGGCTTACCTCGCCGGCTTGTTCAGGCGTGGATACCCCAAACCCGATCGCGATCGGCGTCGACGTTATTCTTCTAATCCGTCCGACGAACTCGCCCAATCGATCGGACAACTGCGTGCGCGCGCCCGTCACGCCCGTCAGCGACACCAGATAGATGAAGCCGCGTGCTTTCTCGGCGACTAGCTTTACGCGATCATCAGTCGAGGTCGGCGCGAGAAAATAGATCATTCCCAAGTTGCGCGCCCAGCACAACCGATCGAACTCGTCCGCTTCTTCGGGCGGCAGATCGGGCACGATAAATCCATCGGCTCCCGCGGCGACGGCTTCATCCACGAAGCGTTCCAGTCCATAGGCTAGCAGCGGATTGTAATAACCCATCACCAGAAACGGCTGCGTCACGCCGCGCGATCGCAACTCCGCGATCATGTCAAGCGACCGCTTCACCGTGATGCCCTGTTCCAGCGCCACCTGCGTGGCATGCTGAATCACCGGCCCGTCGGCCAACGGATCGGAAAACGACAGCCCGATCTCAAACGCATCCGCGCCCGCTTTACTCATCGCCATGATCACATCCAGCGATGTTTCCGCATCCGGGAATCCCAGCGGGAAATACGGCATCAATGCGGCATGACCAGCGCCGAACAGATTGCTAATCCGCGCCAGCGATTGTTGAGTGTTGATTGCTGAGTGTTGATTACTCATTGTCCTAGCCATCCGTCATTGCGAGCGCTTCTCAGCGAAGCAATCTCCTCGCCCATCAGCAAACATGATTGTTCATTGCCTTCATCACCGTGTCCAAATCCTTGTCCCCCCGCCCCGACAGGTTCACCAACAGAATCTGATCTTGGCCCAGCTTTGGCGCACGCTTGATCGCCTCGGCTACCGCGTGTGAAGACTCCAACGCGGGAATGATGCCCTCTAACTTGCATAACAGCGAAAACGCGCTCAACGCTTCATCGTCGGTCGCATACGTGTATTGCGCGCGGCCTGTATCGCGCAGATACGAATGCTCCGGTCCCACCGCAGCATAGTCCAGCCCCGCCGAGATCGAATACGTCTCCGCGATCTGCCCATCGGCGTTCTGCAAAACGAAGGTCTTGGTGCCATGCAGCACGCCCAATCGTCCCATCGTCGGATCAGCAAAGCGGGCCGCATGCTTGCCAGACTCAATGCCCGCGCCGCCTGCTTCCACGCCGATCAATTCGACCGCTTGATCATCGCGAAACGCGTGAAACAACCCGATCGCATTCGAGCCGCCGCCCACGCAAGCGACGCAGGCATCCGGCAACCGTCCCACCATCTCGACCATCTGCGTTCGCGCCTCGCGCCCGATGATCGACTGAAAGTCGCGCACGATCGTCGGATACGGATGCGGCCCCAACGCCGATCCCAACAAATAGTGCGTCGTGTTGACGTTGGTCACCCAATCGCGGATCGCTTCATTGATGGCGTCCTTCAACGTCTTCGTCCCGGCAGCGACGGGCCGCACTTCCGCGCCCAGCAATTTCATGCGGAACACATTCGGCTGTTGGCGCGCCATATCGACCGTGCCCATGTAGACCACACATTCCAAACCCAACAACGCTGACGCTGTCGCCGAAGCCACGCCATGCTGCCCCGCGCCTGTTTCCGCCACCACGCGCTGCTTGCCCATCAACTTCGCCAGCAGCGCCTGTCCCAGCGCATTATTGATCTTGTGTGCGCCCGAATGCGCCAAATCTTCTCGCTTCAAATAAATCTGCGCACCGCCCAAGTGCTCACTCAATCGTCGCGCATGCGTCAGCGCCGTCGGTCGACCCACATACGTCCGCAGCAATCGTTGATACTCCGCCATAAACGCGGCATCGTTCACGGCCTCGACATACGCCGCTTCCAGATCATTCAGCGCAGGCATCAATGTTTCAGGGACGAATTGGCCACCGTAAATGCCAAACTTATGATTGAGGATTTCTGATTTCTGATTTCTGATTGAAGTAGCCATGTGCATCCGTTTATCTGTTTGACATCCGTTGAAGACTTAATCTGCTTATCCGTTGTCCATCCGGTGAAGACTCTATCCGCTTCATCCGCTGATTCGTTGCCTATCCGCTGACACCCTTGGCCGCTTCCACAAACAACCGCATCTTCTCCACGTCCTTCTTCCCCGGCGCGCATTCCACACCCGACGCTACATCCACGCCCCACGGCCTCACCTGTCGGATCGCCTCGGCCACGTTATCGGGCGTCAAGCCACCCGCCAGCAAAATTGGATACTGCTGCGCCAGCTTCGTCGCGATCGACCAATCGGCCACGTGCCCCGTCCCGCCATACTGATCTTTGCGATACGCATCGATCAACAACACCGGTGCATTCGGCCCATACGGCGCGAACCATTCCGCATCGATCTCGGCTTCCGCTTCCGAAGTGGGCCGCAGCGCCTTGAAGCCGCGACCATGCAACTGCTCCACCACGTGCACGGGTTCATCGCCGTGCAGCTGCGCCAGATCGATCTGCGCGATCTCCACGATCGATCGAATGTCTTCGAGTGACGAATTGACGAACACGCCCACCAACAGCGGCTCCTGCCCGCCCGATCGCCGTAGGTGCGCAACAATTTCGCGTGCCTTCTCCGGTGTGATATAACGCGGACTCTTGGCATAGAAGTTGAAGCCCAGCAAATCCGCTCCGACCTCAATCGCCGCTCGCGCATCGTCAATATTTGTTATTCCGCAAATCTTCACCTTCACCTTATCACCCTATCACCTTGTCTTCGTGTTTTCCAGTCTTCTTGTCCTCTTGTCTTCCCTTCATCTTGTCACCAGCTCACGCACTTTCGCCCCGACATCGCGCGCCGTCACCAGCGCCTCACCGACGAGGATCGCATCCACACCCATATCACGCACCCGCGCCACATCATCGGCGGTGTGAATACCGCTCTCGGCCACCAGGGCAATCTCCGCCGGGATGTTCTTCCGCAGGCGCGCCGTCGTTTGCAAATCGACGCTGAAATCGTGCAGATTCCGATTGTTCACACCGATCAACTTCGGCGCGATCTTCAGCGCCGTTTCCACCTCGGCCTCGTCGTGCACTTCCACCAGCGCCGTCATGCCCAGCTCGTTAATCAGCTGGTGCAATTCCTGCATCTGATCCAGGCGCAGCGCTGCGACGATCAGCAGCACCGCATCGGCTCCCGCCGCACGCGCCTCATAAACTTGATAGCCATCGACAATGAAGTCCTTCCGCAGTGCCGGCAAGCCAGCCGCTTCACGGGCCGCGCTCAAATCGTTCAGCGAACCCTGAAAGAACTTCTCATCCGTCAACACCGACAGCGCCGCTGCACCATTCTCCGCGTAGGTTCGGGCCAACTGCGCCGGATCGTAATCGGGACGCAGCAAGCCTTTGGAAGGCGACGCTTTCTTGCACTCGGCAATCAACGCCGGCCGCCCGGCGCACTTCAATGCGCCGAGGAAGTCGCGCGGCGGCGTCTGTGCCAGTGCCTGTTCGCGCACGCTCAGCGGCTCGATCGGCACGACGATGCGCCGCTGAGCAACTTCGATATATTTGTTGGCAAGAATTCGATCGAGAATCATAATGCGTGAAACGTAAGACGTAAAACGTAATAGCGCCCCTTACGTTTTACGCTTCACGTTTTACTTTGCCCATTCTACTGCCTCGCACTGAACGCCACTAGCTCATCCAACTTCTTCAACGCCGCGCCCGACTCCAACGCCTGCTTTGCCAGCGCGAAGCCCTCGCGGAAATCACCGGATTCAGCCGCCAGGGCCGCCGCCGCATTGAGCAAGACCGCGTTCTTGCGTGTGCCGTTCAGCGATCCGCCCAACACGCCGCGCAGAATCTTCGCATTGTCTTCCGGCGTGCCGCCGACCAGCTCAGCCATGTCGCCGCGCGGCAAGCCCAGCGCTTCTGCATCAAGCAGCGTCGTGGTCACTTTGCCGTCTTTGAGGTGACTCACGCGATTCGGCCCAACCGTGCTGAGCTCGTCCATCCCGCCCGCGCCGTGCACCACAAACGCCGCACGCGATCCGAGTTCGCCCAGCACCTGCGCCATCGTTTCGGTCAAGTCAGGATCGAACACGCCGATGACCTGCACCTCCGCGCCCGCCGGATTAGTCAATGGCCCGAGCACGTTGAAGATGGTGCGCTGCCCGATTTCTTTGCGTGGCCCTCCGACGTGCTTCATCGCGGGATGAAACTTTGGCGCGAACAAGAATCCGATGCCCACTTCGTCAATCGCCTGACCCACCTGCTCCGGCGTGAGATCGAGGTTGACGCCCAGTGCGCTCAACACATCGGCGCTGCCACACTGCGATGACGCCGCCCGATTGCCATGCTTCGCCACTTTGCGTCCCGCTCCCGCGATGACGAACGCAGCCGCCGTGCTGATGTTGAACGTGTGCTTGCCATCACCGCCCGTGCCCGCCGTGTCGTACAGCGTGCCCGCGGTTTTCACCGGCACCGGCACCACGTTCGCGCGCATCGCCCGCGCCGAGCCGGTGATCTCGTCCACCGTCTCGCCCTTCATCCGCAGCGCGATGAGATACGCGCCGATCTGCGCCTGGGTGGCATTACCCGTCATGATGTCCATCATCGCCGCTTCGGCTTCGGCTTGTGTCAGGTCCTCACGGCGAATCGTCTTGGCAATCGCATCTTTAATCATGGCAATCCTCCTGCTCTGATGAGTGATGAGTGAAAAGTGATGTCACTCGTCACTCATCACTCGTCACTCTTCAATTCTTGATCGACAAGAAATTCTTCAGTAGTTGCTTCCCATGCTTCGTCAAAATCGATTCGGGATGGAACTGCACGCCATAGGTGTGATGCTCTTTATGCTTCACGCCCATCACTACCCCATCGCTCGTAAACGCCGTGATTTCCAGGCAATCCGCCACGGGTTCTTCCACCATCAACGAGTGATAGCGCGTCGCCTCGAAGGGGCTGGGCATCCCGTCAAAGATGCCTTGACCGTTGTGATAGATCTGCGAGGTCTTGCCGTGCATCAACTTGGGGGCGCGCTTGACCACGCCGCCAAACGTCGCGCCGATGCACTGATGACCCAGGCACACCCCCAGGATCGGAATCTCGCCGCTGAAGCGCAGGATCGCTGCGTTGGAAATGCCGCCATCGTTGGGATCGCCCGGCCCCGGCGAGATGACGATCTTCTCCGGCCGCAACGCCGCCAGTTCGTCAAGCGTAATGGCATCGTTGCGGAACACCTGCAAATCCGCGCCCAACTCGCCCAGATACTGAACGAGGTTGTAAGTGAAAGAGTCGTAATTGTCGATTACTGCGATCATGCTGTCCTCCCTTAACAATTAACGAGTAATGAGTAAACTCACTCGTTACCTATTACGCATTACTCGTTACGCGTTATGCTTCTGCCATTTCAATCGCTACCGCTAAGGCCTTCGCCTTGGTCAACGTTTCCTGATATTCGCTCGCCGGATCAGAATCCGCTACGATACCCGCGCCCGCTTGAATGCTGACCACATCGCCCAGCATCTGCATGGTGCGGATGGCGATGCACGTATCCATCGCGCCATCGTACGAGAAGTAACCCACTGCTCCGGCATACAAACCCCGATCGAGCTGTTCCAGATCGCGGATGATCTCCATGGCACGCACTTTAGGCGCACCACTGACCGTGCCCGCCGGGAACGTCGCGCGCAGCAGATCGAAGGCATCGATGCCGTCGCGCAATTTGCCTTCCACTTGCGAGACGATGTGCATCACGTGCGAGTAGCGTTCCACCACAAACAGATCGGGCACATGCACCGTGCCGTACTCGCACGCCCGACCGAGATCGTTGCGCCCCAGATCGACCAGCATCACATGCTCGGCGCGCTCTTTCGGATCGGCCAGCAGTTCCTGCTCCAGCGCCACATCTTCGGTAGGAGTCGAACCACGTCGCCGCGTACCCGCGATCGGGCGGACGGTGGCCGTGCGGCCTTCCAAACGAACTAACATCTCCGGCGAGGCACCGATCACGTGATAAGGCTGATCGCCGATCGTACCGAAATCAAAGAAGAACATGTATGGCGAAGGATTCAGCCGCCGCAATGCGCGATAGATATCGAACGGTTGCGCGGAGGTGCGACGCGAGAGACGCTGTGACAACACTACTTGAAAGATGTCGCCCGCCGCAATGTGTTCTTTGGCGGCGCGCACGATCTCTTCAAAGCCGGCCTGCGTAAAGTTCGACGACACTGCGGATGCGGCTGCGGCGTGAGGGGTAACGCGTGCGGCAAGCGGCGCCGATAATCGATCGGCAATGCGATCGATTCGCTCGATGGCATCATAGTATGCAGCTTCCGGATCACCGTTGAGATGCGCGTTGACGATGATCAACAGACGACCGCGCGCATGATCGAACGCGACGAGTGTATCCGTCAGCATGTAGAGCGCTTCGGGCAAGCCTTGCGAAGGTCCGGAACCTTCGCAAGGTTGATCGAGCTTCGGCTCGAAGAAGCAGATCACATCATAGCCGAGATAGCCCACCAGTCCGCCCACGAAACGCGGCAAGCCGGGTAGCGCCACCGGGATGAAGCGTGCCAGTTCTTCTTGCAAGACGTGCAGCGGATCTTTGCCCTTGGGCAGATCAGCCGTCGTCGCGTGGCCATTCGATCGGCGGGTATACGACCGTTTGTTGAAGCTCAGCACCGCGTTAGACTCAATCCCGATGAACGAATAGCGCCCCACCTGCTCACCCCCCTCGACGCTCTCCAACAAAAACGACGCGCCGCGTCCGGCCAGCTTCAAATACACCGAGACGGGCGTATCAAGATCGGCAGGCAGCTCACGATAGATCGGGATGAGGTTGCCCTGTGAAGCCAGCGCCAGCACTTCGTTCAGTGCTGGGACACTTCGTGTATCGGTTCGTTCGATCGTCGTCGGTTCAGCCAGCATAAGCCTCCTCCTTGAATAAAACGTGAAGCGTAAAACGTAAGACCGCTTTTACGCTTCACGTTTTACGTATGACGTTTTACGCATTCACCTTCGGCAAGCCCGCAATCGCCTTATACACTTCCTCAACCGGATATTCGTAATCTTCCAACTGACCCGCGAAGTACATTTGATAACCGGTCATGTCAAAATGACCGTGGCCACTGAGATTGAAGAGGATCACTTTCTTCTCGCCGGACTCTTTAGCCTTCACCGCTTCGTCGATGGCGACCCGAATGGCATGCGCGGACTCGGGCGCGGGGATGATACCTTCCGTGCGCGCGAACTGTACCGCCGCGGCAAAGATAGGATTTTGCTGCACGGCCACGGCTTCGATCACGCCTTCGTTATAGAGTTTGCAGATGATGGGTGCCATGGCGTGATAGCGCAGGCCACCCGCGTGAATGGGCGCGGGAATGAACGCCGAGCCTAGCGTGTACATCTTCACCAACGGCGTCGTCTGCGCGGTGTCGCCGAAATCGTAGGTGTAGATGCCCTTCGTCAATGAGGGTGCTGCCGTCGGTTCCACGGCGACAATGCGCGTGGTCCGACCTTCCTTCAGCTTGCCGCGCACGAACGGCAGCGCCACACCGCCGAAGTTCGATCCGCCGCCCACACAGCCAATCACGATGTCGGGATATTCACCGGCTTTCTCCATCTGCTTCAGCGCTTCTTCGCCGATAATGGTCTGATGCAGCAGCACGTGATTGAACACCGAACCGATCGCGTATTTGGTATTTGGCGTCGTGACGGTATCTTCCATCGCCTCGCTAATTGCAATGCCGAGCGAGCCGGTATGATTCGAATTTTCGGCCAGGAACTTGCGCCCGGCGGCCGTATCCATCGAGGGCGAAGCGACAATCTTCGCGCCGTAGGCTTCCATCATCATGCGGCGATACGGCTTCTGCTGATAGGAAATGTTGACCATGTACACTTTAGATTCCAAGCCAAAGTATCCCGCCGCAAACGCCACCGCACTCCCCCATTGCCCCGCACCGGTTTCCGTCGCCAAACGCTTGGTGCCCGCCCGTTTGTTGTAATACGCTTGTGGCACAGCGGTATTCGGCTTGTGCGATCCAACCGGTGACGCGCCTTCATACTTGAAATAAATGTGCGCCGGAGTATCGAGGGCCTTCTCCAAGTGCCGCGCCCGCATCAACGGCGTCGGTCGCCACAACCGATAAATCTCAAATACCTCTTCGGGGATGTCGATGAACTGCGCCGCATACGGACCGACTGAGGCTTCCTGCATGATGATGTCCATGGGGAACAGGGGCGCCATATCCTGCGGCCCGATCGGCTGGCCGGTTCCCGGATTGATCACGGGCGGCAGCGGTGTCGCAAAATCGGCTTGCACGTTGTACCACGCGGTTGGCATTTCACTTTCTTCGAGCAGATACTTGACTTGGTCAGACATGATTTTCCTCCGAGAGAATTTGAATGTCGTGCTAACGAGTAACGAGTAACGAGTAATGCGTAATTGAGACTTTACTCGTTAATCGTTACGTTTTACGCTTTGCGTCGTAATCCCATCGCTTCACGCGCCATGCGCACGGTTTCTTCCGAGATGGGCGTGACCTTGGCGCGGCCCGTTTCCAGAATCTCGTCGATCAACTGCGGCCGGGTTTCGTAGTGCGCGCGGCGCTCGCGGATGGGTGCCAGGAAGTTCTGCAGCGCGAGGTTCAACTTCTTCTTCACTTCCACATCGCCGACTTTGCCCGCGCGATAGCGGCTCTTCAAATCTTCCACTTCTTCCTTGTTCGGATTGAACGCCTCGTGATATTGGAAGACGGGGTTGCCATCGGGATTGCCGGGGATGTCGGCGCGGATGCGCGTGGGATCGGTGTACATGTTCATCACCTTCTGCCGCACCGTGGCTTCATCGTCCGATAGCAGGATGGCATTACCCAGCGACTTGGACATCTTCGCCTTGTTGTCCGTGCCCACCAGCGTCGGCACATCGCCGATGAGGGCATCGGGTTCGGGGAAGACTTCGCAGTCATACTGGAAGTTAAAGCGGCGCGCGATCTCCCGCGTCACCTCGATGTGCGAGGCTTGATCCTTGCCCACCGGCACCAGATTCGCGCGCACGTGCAGAATGTCGGCGGCTTGCAAGACCGGATAACCCAACAGGCCGTAGGCCGGCTGCTCGATGTGTTCGGAGTCCATGATTTCTTTCAGCGTCGGCACGCGCTCGAGGCGCGGCACCGTCGTGAGCATCGAGAACAACAGATGCAACTCACACACGCTGGACACGTCCGACTGCACGTAGATCGTGGTCTTATCCGGATCGATGCCCACCGACAAGTAATCGAGCACCAGTTGGCGTGTGTTATTCACCGTCGCCACCACGTGATCTTTCTCGGCGTTGCGTGTCAACGCGTGATAATCGGCGACGAGCAGGAACACTTCATACTCGTCTTGCAGCTTCACGCGATTCGCCAGCGTGCCGACGTAGTGCCCCAGATGCAGCGGGCCGGTGGGCCGATCGCCAGTGAGAATGCGCCCTTTCTTGATTGTTGATTGCTGATTGCTGATTGCTGATTGCACTGTTACGGCTTCCATCGATTCCTCCATAAGTTCTTCGGTTTTTCTCCCCTCTCCCAAAATAGGGAGAAGGGTTGGGGTGAGGGTCAAACAAAAAAAGCGCCCGTCCCGATCGCGCATTGCTGCATGCCCTGGGACGAGCGCTTCATTATGACGCCCGTGGTGCCACCCATTTTAGGCTGACCGCTTCGCAAAACAAAAACCTGTCGGTGATAGCGACAGGTTCGAAAGGCCAGCCTCACTTTGCGAGTACGATATCTCTGGCAAACCACACGCCTTCGACGATGATACCCTCTGCCTTGATAACGGTGGCGACTCCGGCCCGGGCTACTCTCGATCGATTTTGCCCGTGCAACTCGGGGGACCATTCCATCTCTGCAACTGGATCGGACTCACAGCCCCTTCTGTCCGACTCTCTGCCCAGCGGCGGGTGAGATGTACTCTTTCCCGTCAACGTCTTTGTGAATACACTTATACCCAACTTTCGAGCGTGTGTCAAGGGTCAGACTGCACAACCCAACTCCTGCTCTATTCGTGCAACGAACAGGGAAGATTGACCGGGACAAAAAAGGGCCGCTTCCTTGCGGATAAGCGGCCCACCAACACTTATTCAATTGATCGCTTGTCCGATGTCATTTGGCCTTCCTGTGTGTTGGCCCACTGCTTGCCCTACGTCTCTCACACAGGCTCTCCATACGGAGCGTCGCGAGTCCCGTTTAATTTGACATTAATTCCTGAACTGTTTACGCCGCAGAAGCTCACGCAAATCCAACACCGCTTTCTGGGGCCGGTACTCTTGATTTGCTAGAGAGTCTGCCGCAGCAATCCTCACAGCCGCCAGTGAATCTTGCGCTTCTGCCCGGGTGGTTACCGTCACACGGGGCGCCTTACGGCGTATCCATCGTGCTTTGCCGTGTGGGTGGTCGTGGTATGACGCATAAGAAGCGATGAACCCACAGCCAACCTGATACGGTTTCACACCGGAGTCTACGACTCAACAGTCAGGTGATAGGGGTGTCTCGAAACGCTGCTTGCTCGAACATCGGACTTGCTTTCTCCGGTGGTTCGGCAAACGGATTCAAGTACGCCGTCCCTCCTTTCTAAAGCTCAGACCTACGAGATTAACGCATCGATCCGGGGATGAATCGAGCGCCCCTACGCGAGGTATCTTCTTAATAACACAGGACTTGATCGAAGGCAATGATCCAAAGTACTATCTTTGCCCTAGAAGCGGCCTTAAAAACAATCGCTACGATCCAAACACGATTCAAAACAAACGAGGCGGGTTGTTACCACGTCCCGATCGCTTTAGCTGCGCTTCAACGGTTGAAAGACGCCGTCAGGATCACGTGACATCGGCAGCACTTCGATTACGGCTTCACGATTCAACGGCCCATAGACATGTGGATACAACACACCATCGGCGCCGGGTTCGTATCTGATTTCAGAGATTACGGCCCTTTCATCAATGACCAATACACGCCAGGCACGTCGATCATTTCGATAGTAACGATTGGCGACCAGCGCGATCTGCTCGTCGCCGCGCGTACAGTGGATGAACCCTTCACGCGCAAAATCCGCGGGCACGTAAGGCCGATCGGCTGGTTGCGCTTCCCAGTCATCGATCGGAACCAGATGGTAAATGATGTCAGTCACTTGGCGTTTTCCAGCGCTTCCAGATCGTCAATCAGCTTGCCGATAAAATCGAAACCGCCCTGCCAGAAGGCCGGAGACGCCATGTCAATGCCCACGCTCGCCAAAATCTTGGCCGGCTCTTCCGAACCGCCATAAAACAGAATCTTCAAGTACTTCGGCTCGAACGCTTTACCCTCGGTGCGATACATCTGATACAGCGCCAGCGCGAACAACTGACCAAAACTGTAAGCGTAGGTGTAGAACGGCACGTGATAGAAATGCGGAATCGAAATCCACTCCCACTTGAATTCGTCCGCAATCTCCACCGCATCACCGAACTGCTCCTGCAAGTTCGTCACATAGAATGCGGCAATCTCATCGGTCGATTTATTCTCCATCACCAACCGGTGCGCATCGCGCTCGAAGATCGTGAAATAAGCCTGCCGCTGAATCGTCGCGTACGTATCGTCGATTTTGTCCGCCAGCAGATCGCGCCGCACGGCCGCGTCGGTCTCGTCCTTCAATAGCCGATCGGTCAGCAGCATCTCGCCGAATGTTGAAGCGGTCTCGGCCAGCGGCAGCGACGAATGGAAGGTGAGGGACGAATGGTCTTGCGCCATCAGAGCGTGCACGGCGTGGCCCAGTTCATGCGCCAGCGTCGCCACGTCACGCGCGCGGCCCGCAAAGTTGACTAGCACCCAGGGCGCTAGCTTGGGCAACGGGCTGGAACAGAACGCCCCGCCCCGCTTGCCCGGGCGCAATTCCGAATCGATGTGATTCTCCGCGAACACACGCTGCGCATGATCGGCCAGCGTCGGTGAGAAATCACGATAGCTCGCCAACACCAGATCGACCGCCGCGCCGAATTCAAATTGCTTCTCGGCCTGCAACAGCGGCGCGTACACGTCATAGCGGCGCAGCTTGCCCGAAGGGGCGCCAATCCATTTGGCCTTCAACTTGAAGTAGCGTTGATACAGATGATTGTTCTGCCGCGCCACGGCGAGTAACGTATCGGTCACGGCATCGGGAATATCGTTCGCCAGATTCTGCGCCGAGATCGGTTCACGATAACCGCGCAGTTGAATCGACTCGTTGTACCAGTCGCGCACGCGGTTACTATAAATCTGCGCCAGGACCAGCCGCTGATCGGCGTACACGCGATAGAGTTCCTGGTAGATGGCCGCGCGCACGTCCGCCGAGGGATGCCGCGCATACGATCCCAATTCATCGCGCGTCATGGTCTTCTTCTGGCCGTCGATGTCCACCGTGAATTCGAACTTGCTGGTGATCATGTCATACAGCTGCACCAGCGCGTCGATACCGTTGATGTCTTTGAGGTTGATGAGTTTCTCTTCGGCCTCGCTGAGGGTGTGCGGCTTGAAGTGGCGCAGTTCTTCCAGAAAATACCGGCGCTCCCCGGCGGCCGCCATCAGCCGATCGGCCTGGGCGTCTTCCAGGCTCTTGAACCACAAGCTGAAGAACAGCGTGCGATTCTGCGCTTCGGCGGCCAGTTGATCCATGCGCGATTTGAAGATCAACGCGTCTTGCTTCTGCGTGTCTTCCGTGAACCACAACGACGCATAGCCCAGCAGGTGGCGCAGCGTCACAGTCACGGCTTCGTAAGTATCGAGCACCCGGGCAAATTCAGGCAGGGCCATGTCGGGGGTGAGGGTCGATCGGGCAGCTTCAAATTCACCCAGCAGTTCGGTCAGCTGCGATTGGTAATCATTAAAGCGCGGGCCGTCGGGGGCATCCAGTAAATCGTTCAAGCTCCAGCGGGTTTGGGTATAGGCAGTCACGCGTCACTCCTTAGCATCGATGGTAAGGTAAGTCTACCGCCAGACGCCACGCGCGTCAAACGCTTGCCCCACAGCAGCACTGGTGAGATCATGAGAATACGATAAATTTCGCTGTTGACAGTTCGTGTGATTTGGGTAAACTGCGTGCATGCCGGCTTGCCGGGACATTCCACATTTGCAAAGATCAGAGGAGGAGCAGCATCATGGATGAACGTGTTAATCAGTTGCGTTTCACGCGCCGCCAATTCATTCGCACCGCTGGGGTGGTAGGCGCGGGAGCCGGTCTGACTGCAGCTTGCGCCACATTGACCACGCCGACGCCGGCCGCATCGTCAGACGAGATGAATGGTATGGATATGGCGCCGGCAGCGCAAGCGGAACCCGATTACAAAGCCGTCGACGCCGCGCACGAAGCGAGAGTCAAGATTTTCCTCGACAACATTGGCAAAGATCCCAATTTTTGGGGCAAAGAACTGCCCTTTACGCTGGACGGCAACACGAAAGTGTTTGAGCTTGTCGCCCAGAACGTCGATTGGGAAGTCGAGCCGGGCAAAGTCATCAAGGGCGCTTACACTTACAATGGCATTGTGCCCGGTCCGATCATCCGCATCACTGAAGGCGATAAGGTGCGCATCAACGTCAAAAACGAGATGAAGCTCAGCACGTCGGTGCACTGGCATGGCGTCTTGGTGCCCAACAAAATGGACGGAGTGACGTATGTCAACCAGCCGCCCATTACTCCGGGGACAACCTATGCGTACGAGTTCACAGCCAGAAACCCCGGCTCACACATGTACCACTCGCACCACGATGCCGCCGAGCAAGTCACCAAAGGCATGATGGCCGCCTTCATCATCGACCCGAAAGACAAGTCAACTGAGCCGGCCTACGATAAAGAATATATCATGGTGCTCAACGACACCGGCATCGGCTTAACCATCAACGGCAAGAGCTTCCCGTATACTCAGCCCATGACGGCGAAACTGGGCCAGAAGCTGCGCGTTCGCTACATGAACGAAGGCTTGATGCTCCACCCCATGCACTTGCACGGCATGTATCAATCCGTATTTGCCAAAGATGGCGCGCGGCTGCCAGCACCGTATCTGGCCGATACGCTGACGATCGCGCCCGGCGAGCGTTTCGATGTGATTGTCGACTGCGAGGAGCCTGGCCTGTGGGCCTACCATTGCCACATCTTGACGCACGCCGAATCGGCCAAGGGCATGTTCGGCATGGTGACGGTGCTGGTGATTGAGTAGTTGATGGCTGGGAGTTGGTAGATAGCAGCGCGCCTCGAGCAATTGCTCGAGGCGCATTGTTTTTGAGGCTATTTGAAGCACCAATAAAAGTACCCCTGTTGGGAATTGAACCCAAGCCTCAGCCTCCGCAGGGCCGCGCTCTATCCGCTGAGCTACAGGGGTATGCGAACATCACAACTTCACTTGTTAAAGTATCACTTTAACCTGGCGGGGAGGCAGGGATTCGAACCCTGGGTGGAGTTTAACCCCCACAACCGCTTAGCAGGCGGCTCCGTTCGGCCACTCCGGCACCTCCCCGATGAGACCGAGATGCACCATTAAGGCGGAGGGAGAGGGATTCGAACCCCCGGTAACCACAAGGGCTACAGCGGTTTTCAAGACCGCCGCCTTAAACCACTCGGCCATCCCTCCGTTTTCGTGATGGCCACGCAAGGATGCACGAGCGTGAATGCGCGTATCCGCGCGCGCGAGAGTATACCACGCGCTACAAGGGCTGTCAATTGTGAGGCGGTTTTTTTAGCAATTCTCAATTTGGCTAGCTGAAAATGCTCACAGCCCTGATCTGACAATGCTCACAGCCCTCGTCCCGAGGGCGTTCCCCGGGGACGGGGCGCGAGCGCGGAGCGTTTTCAGGCTTGGTGGTGAACGCAGTTCAGGGGGTCTGATCTGACAATGCTCACAGCCCTCGTCCCGAGGGCGTTCCCCGGGGACGGGGCGCGAGCGCGGAGCGTTTTTATGCTTTGTGATGAACGCCGTTCATGGGGCCTTCGTAGTAACCGCTTCGCGTCAGTCGTGGCTTGCGGCCAAAAAGCGACTGAAGTCGCAACTACTGGCCCGATCGATACAGCTGGCCCAAACGATGATAGTAGCGATAGCCAAAGTAATACGCCAGCAGCAACGACAAGCGCAATCCGTGCCCACCGTCTTGATAGCCCTTGAGCGTAACAAATCGCCACCAGAAATGTTTGAGGGTCATATAGTACGGCGAATAGAACTTGCACTTCTCGCCGCGCCGATAAAGATTCGTCGCTTCGAAGTCGATGCGGAAAGTTTGCTTGGCGCGAAACTGGGCGATCGTCTCGTAGTTGGTGTGTATCAAGGGATGTTGCAAGTCGCCCGAGGAACCATCCAACACGACGATCTCCGAAGCGGGTCGATCATAGCGCGCGTAGCCGCGCCTGAGCAGGCGCATTTGATAATCGGGCCAGTAGCCGGCGCCATGCGTGAGTTTGCCGAAGAGATAATTCTGGCGCGGCACATTCCACCCGACCATCCCCTGCCCATCCTGCGCGACGATACTTCTGATTTCTTGCGCCAGTTCCGGTGTGGCCCGTTCATCGGCATCGACGAAGAAAATCCAGTCGGCATCAATTGCATCGATCGCCGCGTTGCGCTGCGCGGCGTAATCGCTGAACGGATGCTGCATGACTTCAGCGCCGTATTCGCGCGCGATGTCGCACGTTCGATCGGTGCTGAACGAATCGAACACCACGCGTCGCTCGGCCCACGCCAGAGAATCCAGGCATTCGCCGATGTGCCGTTCTTCGTTCTTAGTCAGGACAATCGCCGCCAGAAGAGATTGCTGATTGCTGATTGCTGACTGCGAAGCGTCCCTGTGGGATTGCTGATTGAGAAGCACGAGCTGTTAACCTCCCACTACCTCTTTCGTCCTTCGTCCTTGGTCTGCCGTCCGCCGTCACCCATCCACACGTCGACGATCTTCTCGCACGCCGCCTTCATCCCCGGCGAAGCATCACGCATTCTGCGCTTCATCCCGGCGATAACAATCCGCCGCGCCAGCCACAGCGGCGCGAACTGCGGATGTTTGGTATGCAGGCGATAACGCGAGGTCCACAGTTTGACGAAGGATTCGACCTGCACTTGCGACGTGCTCTTGCCGCTGTGATGAACGATGTCCGCGGTCGGGATGCACAGATTCTTCCAGCCAACTTCTTTGAAGCGCGCCGCCCAATCGATCTCTTCGCAATACAGCGCAAAGCTCTCGTCAAAGAGGCCCACCTGCTCGATCGCTTCACGCCGCAGCAACATCACCGCGCCCAACGGCGTATCGATCTCAAACGGCTCACTGCCCTCGAACAACCGGCGCGGATAACGGCCATTCCACCGCGATTCGTGGAAGCGCCCCGGCACCGGAAACAGATCGATGGTCAACTGTCCTAATCCCGGAAAGTGAAAGGCGCTGTGTTGAAATGAACCGTCACCATAGGACAAGCGCGCCGTGACGATGGCGCTCTCGGGACGTGAATACAATGTATCCAGCAGCGTTTTGATTGCGCCCGGACAGATTTCTGTGTCGGGGTTGAGCAGGAGGCATGATGCAGGAGGCAAGTTGCCAGACGTGCCGAAGCTAAGGTGGCGCATTCCAAGGTTGTTGCCTTTGGCAAAGCCCAAATTATCCTCGCGCGCAATCAACTCTACGCGTGGAAACTGCGCCCGGATCATCTCCGGCGTCCCATCCCACGAGGCGTTATCGACCACGATCACGCGCGCGGCGAGGTGCGACGCATGTAAATGCGCCGCATCCAGATCGGCGAACAGCGAGGTCAGACAGCGCGCCAACAATTCGCGGACGTTCCACGACACGATGACGACGCCGAGGGCCGATGAGGTCATAGGGACGCCCTAGAAACCGGGTTTCTCCAATCCGGTCGTAATGAAGTCTCAACCGGAGAAACCCGGTTTCTAAATGGTGCATGCTGACTCATGGCTCATCGATCGTGATGGACTGCGGATCGACGCGGTTGTTGATCGCCGCAATTTCCACATCTTCATGAATCAGACCGGCCCAGAAATTCAGCGGATCGCGCGGTGGTTTCTGCGTGATCTTGATACCCCCCGTGATCTGCGCTTTCTTGCCGGGATCTAAGTAGTAGTACGTCTTCCCGCCAATCTCCCTGACGGTCAGGTCTTCGGGCTTACCCACGGCCCAGCGGAACGGATAGTTGCGTGGGCTGGTATCGAAGTCGATGCCCACGCGCCACGCGCCCGATTCTTCCGCAAAACCCGGCACGTTGTAATTTTGATCGAGGTTATACACATACCCCGGATTAGGTCCGCTGGTACGAATAGGTATCGCACCGTAATTTTCTACGGTAAGCGTGAAATACAACGTATCGCTGACCAGCAGCGAACTCCTGGAGAAGTTGACCGTACCATCAACAATTTCCGCCCGCGGTATACCGCCCTCCCTGATGGTTAAAGTATCGGTCGCCACCGCCACCTGGCCGATAGCATCTTCAACGTGCACAGTCACGACATAGGTTCCATCAGGTGGCGGCTCAGCACCCAGATCGATCCCGGCATCATAATCATATTCATGCAGGCCCGCCTCGCCCGATTTGCGCGCCGCGCCTTCTTTCTCTTGCAGCAAGAACGGCGCGCACACCAATGTAGGATTGTCTGCCGGCGGTGTATCCGATCCATTACACAAGGTATTCTGCAGCTTGGTCACCAGGATGGCCGGTTTGTTCAAGTCCACATTGATCGTCACGCGGTCGGAGATACTGTCTTGATTGGGCGTGAATTCTTTTGGATCGATCGTGAACTTGGTGATCTGCGGTGACGTCTTCTCACCGTCGCGCACGTTCAGTTTTCCTTGCGCCGCTTGATTCTGCCCGCCCTCAGCGGTCGCTTCGATCGCCCACGTATAGTCGCCGTCCGGCAGCAACTTCCCATCGATCACACCGCCAAACAAGACGTCGTACACCCCCGGCGTGCGCGGCTGATTTTTCCGGAAATAAGTGCGCTGGCCGGCCGCACCCTGTAAATAGATCGACACGTTGGCCTGGCGGCCCAACTCGTAGTGAATGGCGGTCACGTCCTGCACGCCATCCCCGTTCGGCGAAATCGTGTCCGGCGCAAAAGACGCTTTCGACAACAACTCACGCGAGCCGCACGCGGACAGCCCGCACACAGCGATAAATAAGATGACCACTGAGATCACGCGACGCATCAAACCTCCCATCTCCAACATCCAATTTCTAACTTCCAACATCCAACTTTGGACGGGCAGTCTAGCGGAAGCGATATGAAGTGTCAAGCCGTGAGGACAGTGGTAAGATGGAATAAAGCGAAACGGACTACGCACCACGCAACACGTTGCAAGTCAAGCATATTCCGTGGTGCGTATTGCGTGAAAGAGCCTTCAGCATGAGAACCTATCCAGACGCCTTAGCCTATCTCAACCCATTCATCAATTACGAACGATCCCAGCCGCAGCGTTACACGCCGGAAACGCTGAGCCTCGATCGGGTCAACCGCCTGCTCGATCAGTTGGGGCGGCCCGATCGGGCCTATCGCGCGATCCACATCGCGGGCACCAAAGGCAAAGGCTCCACCGCGGCGATGATCGAATCCTGCCTGCGCACCGCCGGTTATCGCACCGGATTCTACACCTCGCCACATTTGCACACTTTCCGCGAACGGATGCGAGTGAACAACGAATTCATCGGGCGGGAACAATTCGCGCAGTTGGTGGACGAGATCGAGCCGCACGTCGCAGCGATGGAAGGTTTGACGTGGTTCGAGATCGTCACGGCGATCGCGTTTCTCTTTTTTGCCCGATCGCAGATCGAGGTAGCCGTCTTGGAAGTGGGGTTGGGCGGTCGCTTCGATGCGACGAACGTGGTCACGCCGATCGTGTCGGTCATCACGTCGTTGAGCATGGATCACATGAACCTGCTGGGCAACTCGATCGAGCAGATTGCGTTTGAGAAGGCGGGCATCATCAAGCGGCAGGTGCCGGTGGTCAGCGCGCCACAAGTGCCCGCGGCGTTGGATGTGCTTCAGCGGGTGGCGAGAGTAAGAGGCGCGGAGTTGATTGTACCTCACCCCCCGGCCACTGCCGCAACAAGCACGGCACCTGCGGCCTCTCCTGAAATCGAAAGGACGATTTCAGGAGAAGGGGAGCGTGATTTCTCCCCTCTCCCGACAACATCTTTTAATTTGTCGGGAGAGGGGTCGGGGGTGAGGCTCCTCGGCGCGCATCAACTCATCAATGCGAGTGTGGCCGTGGCGGCGCTGCGAGTGGCGAATCGACGCGGGTTAGCAATCAGTGATGAAGCCATTCAACATGGATTGACCACCGTGCAGTGGCCCGGTCGACTTGAAGTGTTGAGCCGCGAGCCATTACTCGTCGTGGATGGCGCGCACAACGGCGATTCGGCGCAGCAGCTGGCGCGGGCTTTGCGTGACGTTTTTCAAGTCGAGAAGTGGACATTAATCATCGGTATTTCAGCGGACAAGGATATTCCCGCCATTCTCGACGCGCTGCTGCCGCTGGCGGAAAAGGTGATCGTCACGCGCGCGACCAATCAACGGGCCGCGAACATCGAAGCGCTAGGGGCGCAGGTAACCGATCGGGGTTACACCCCAACGTTAGCCTCAAGTGTGGCCGACGCGGTGGAAATCGCGCTGCACGATCAGACGCCCATCATCATCACCGGATCGCTATTCACCGTGGCCGATGCGCGCGAAGCGTGGTTCAGGCGTAACGGTGTACTGCTCGAGAAAGACGACTAAAAAAGCCCGGACTCTTGTGGAGCCCGGGCTTAAGGCTCAACGCCGCATAAGCGGTAGATAGACGAAGGAGCCGTCGCGGACGAACGTGTATGGCACGCCGTGATTGACGGCCAGCGCCACGTTGCCCGACGGATCGACGGCTTGCACAAAGTAGTCAATCGGTTCGTTAATGGTGGAAACTTTCCCTGAAGCCCAACCCGTTGCCGGGTCATAGGTCAGATCGAGACTGGACCACGTGTTGCTGCTGAGGCGGCGATAGGACATGGTGACGCGCGCGATCGACCCACTATCGTCACTGACGCGGACCTGGAAGATGAGATGGTTGGTGATGCTGACCGCTTCGGTCTGCCAGATATTGGGCGCCAGGAAATCGGTAGAAGTAAACGGTGCGCGATAGACCACGAAGTTCAACTGGGTATACAGCCGCTCGATGCCGCTGGCCGAGGTCGGGCCATTGGCACGATATTGTGCCGGCACGATGACGAGTTCCTCACGCGATTGCCCGTCGATCGACAAGAAGCGATTGAGACTGCCCAGCACGGACGGATACCATTCCTGCGTGGGATAGAGCGGCTCGGAAATGTTGACTTCATCGGTCACGATGCGAGCCACCGTCGGATTGAAGTTGGGCACATCGGTGAACGAACCGCCCACCCACAGCACGCCGTGCACGATGGTGTCCGGCTGATGGATGTCGACACTGGTGCGCGGTTGGACCGGCCGCCCGGCCGCCACTTCGTAATCATCTTCGCCGGCGATTTGATAAACCTGGCCGGTACTGGTGGTGTTCGGCACAAAGGCAAAGGTCAGATCGATATTTTCCGTCGGGCCCGCGACAGCCGATCGGTTGGTGACCGCCGAACGACCCGGCGCGACCGTCGTCGTGATCGGCATGTTCACGCGCAGCATCGGCAGGCCGTACAACGTTGCGATGCCCAACACCTTCTCATCGTAGTTGCCGAATGAGCCGGCGGGAATGGTGTTGTAGTAGCGCTGCTTAGCGCGCAGTAAAGCCCGACCGATGGTCTGCGGTCCCTCGCCCCAGTACCCCAGCTCTTCGGTATAGTTCGCCATCAGGTGTTCCGAGTACGCGATCAGATCCGAATCGCCGTAACCGAAGCCGGTGTTGCCGATGAAGGAGGCCCGCTGCCGCGAGAAGGCCTGGGCCCAATCGGTGCCCGTGTCCTGCGGCATCTGTTCGTCAGGCACATTCAAGCCGGAATGACAGCCCACGGTGTAGATCAGACTGTCGGTGTAGTTGGGCTCGGGACCAATCTGTGTAGCGAAGATGTTATTCGCATCGTTCGGGAAAAAGCGATAGTGTTCGAAGTGTGAGTTGAGGGACGCGATGCCAAAAGCAGTGGCGCGCCCAAAGAACGTTGCCGCAAAGTCGCTGGCAGTCCAGGTGTCATTGATCAACGTGGTAAGCGCGCTGATCCCCTGCCCGGCCAGCATGTGGCTAATCGCCGTCGCTTCATCGATCAAGAAATCATAGCCGGTCACCAGCGCGTCCTGCGGCGCGATGACGGGTCGCACGGCATAGGCATCCAGCGTAGTGGCAATCTCCGAAGGTTTCTCCACCAAACGCCCCAGCCCCACCTGCGGCAAATACAACTCACGGCCTTTGTAAGGCAGCGGCAACAGCCCGGCATAGTAGTCGTCGCTTAAGAAGTAACGCAGCCCCAACGCCGATGACAGAATCGTCGTGTAAGCCGTCGGCGCGTAATGACGCTCGTTGGCAAACAGAGCCTCATCGCGCACCCGCCGGAACGGAATCACACGATCGTCGCCGACGAGGACGAGGTACTGCCAGTTGGGATACGCCGGAGCAACGTAGTACAGCAACTGTTTGATGCTCGACGCGACGTAGTTGGCGGCCATCGGATTACCCGGCTGTGTGTTCCAAATGCCATAGGCGGCGTTGAGCTCGGGGTGATCGGACAGATTGATCACCACACCCTTAACTTCGGGCTGCGCAGCGAGCGTATTGAGCTTGGCCACCAAGTTCGTCGACGTGATCGTAGCGGTGCCGGTGTAGAACTGATTGAAGCGCGCCGAGTTGTACAAGATCAATGTGTGAATATTCGGATTAACCGCCGGTAGCGGTATCCCAAAGCTCGTCGGAACTGGAACCAGGATCGGCTCATAGAGCGACACGGGCGGAGCCACTTGCACGGTCAGCGTGAACAGCTGACCCACTGTCTGCGTGATGTTTCCGATCACCGCCAGGTAATAGGGACCGGCTAGCTCATGGACGTTTTGTACGATCTGCTCGGTGGCGGCCAGTGGATGCGCCGACAGCGCTACCAGATCGCCCACGTTACCGAGCTGGCCGACGTTGCCCAACTGACCCACGTTGCCGAGCTGCCCGACATTGCCCAATTGACCCACGTTGCCCAACTGGCCGAGATCGGCTAAGTCGCCCACGTTACCAAGTTGGCCAACATTGCCCAACTGACCGACGTTGCCCAATTGACCCACGTTGCCTAATTGACCCACGTTACCCAACTGGCCCAGGTCGCGCAGCTGGCCGGTCTCTTCGTCGATCGCCGGAGTAAACAGATACAGATCGTAATCCTGTGCCAAGCCGCTCAGCGTGGCCGTAAGCATGGAATCGGGCTGAGTGATAACCACTTTATACCAATTGATTCCAACTTGGACCGACGTTGATCCGGAGATCGGGACGCCGGAGACGATCGGAAGCGCCGTCAAACGCGGATTGACATTGACACTGCCATTGCGCACATGGAAGACATAGCGCCCTGGTACCTGACTATTTGCCCGGCGATGAATCAAACCTGTCAGGCGATTAGAATCCAGAAAGGACCCCGGTATCGCCGAACCCGGGACCTCAAAAAACGTTCCAGGCTGACCCGTGCCGTTGGAATAGCCTATGCGCGCCGAAGTACCGCCCAGGCCGCCGCTGCCACCACTGGCATTGCCGGTCTCCCACTGGATTGAATCGTAATTAAACTCAAAGTCGAAATTGCCGGAGTAAAGGTCGGAGCGATCGATAATGATCAACTGGAAGGTATTCAACTTGTCGACCCTACTGCTGAAATATCCCACGTGCGGCCAGTTTACGCCAAAGGCAGGATGTCCATCCACCGTGCCGGCGCCGTACGTTACCTCGCCCGAGCCGATGCCCCTCGTATCCACATCGGCCCAAAACGGCGCCAGGATTTGGCGGTTCAGGCTGGTCAAATCGCTTGGCGTGAACTTACTCAAATAGGTGTCAAACGTCACGTTACCATTATTGTTGATGTAGAGCTGGTTGAAGTTCAGACCAAAGAGATTCACATTAAACCCCAACGGCACCGGACCAAATGAACTATCGTCATTGGCCGCCAGCACGCTGGTGTCGAAGCCCGGTCGGACAGCGGTCTCCTGCGGCGCACTCACCGGACCGCGCGCCACCACACTCGACGGGTGCGCCGCATCAGAGGCGGCTTGCCCTCGGGCAGGCGGCAGTCCGATCAACGCCAGCAACCCTAATACAACCAACAGCGCCGGAATGATACTGAGGGATATTCGCACGGTCTTCATGTTGTCCTCCTTATAGTGATCATGCAGGTCGGTGCGGTGGGCTTTCTGGATACGACCTTTTCCAGATAGCAGGTCATGGTTTCCGAACAGGCGACAATGGGAGCTATGGCGTCCCCGTTTGCTGATTTAACGCATAGGCCGCTTGCAGATCAAGTTGCGCGTCCAGGCGCTTGAAGACCTCCAGACAGTGTGCCAGCTGGGTCGCCGCTTCTGCGTCTTGCCCTTGGGCGCGGCAAACCTGGACCAGGGCCAGACGAGTCCGCGCGGCTTCATAGGTATCGTGCGCTTCTTCCAATGCAGACAAACTAGCGCGCAAGCACGATTCAGCCTCTGACCAGCGTTGTTGAACGCTGAGAATCTCGCCCAATACCCGCTGCACATTGCCTTCCTCGCTGCGCATCGTCAACTCACGGGCCAGCGTCACAGCCTGCTGCGCCTGGGTTTCGGCTTCGGTAAGCTCTCCTAACGACAATGCCGCTTCCGCCAAATGCCGATACAGTTCCGGCAGAAAATCACGCGACTGCGTCCGCTCGAAGTAGTGCAGGCTGGTATACAAATGATCGCGCGCCGCTTCGCTCTCGCCCCGCCGGAGGTAGGTGGCGCCCAGATTGTTGTGCAGCGCGCCCAGCACGTATTCTGATCCGCCAATCCGCGCGAGCGATTCCAAGGCGCTGTGATAGTAGTCGAGCGCTTCGTCGAGGCGGCCCTGATTGAGCGCGATGCCGCCCAGGTTGTTTTCGGCAAACGATCGGTTGTACACGTCCCCCACTAGGTTGAACGCCTCCCGCGCGCGGCGATAATTCTCGTCGGCCAACTGCCAGCGTCCCGTATCGAAGTAGGCGTTCGCCAACTGATTCTGCGCGATGGCTTGCCCTTGAATATCCCCCGCGCGCTCGTATAACTCGTAGGCCGCCTGGAAGTCTTCAATCGCTATGGCACTTTGGCCCAACAACCGTGTCAAGTGACCCAGCAAATTGTAAGCGCGCGCGACGACGGTGAGCTCATCAAAGTGTTCGGCGATCCGCAGCGCGTGCTGGCAATGTTCGAGCGCCTGATCGTAGTCACCCTGGCGTGAATAGATCAAGCCGGCTGTGATCAACAGCTCGGCGGCATCGGCCGTCTCACGCCCCGCCAAAACTTCCAATCCCTGCCGCACCCATTCCAACGCGGTAGGATAATCGCCGCGCAACTCGGTCATGCGCGCCAGCCAGCGGCACACATGCGTCTGCGCGTCTGCATCCTGGAGTTCGATCGCCAAATCGCGCGCCGTGTTCAGCTGCGCCAACGCTTGATCGTACTGCCCCGTCATCGTCAACAGTTCGCCCAACTCGGTATGGATCGACAAGCGCGGGGTCAGGGTCTCGGCAAGCGGAAGTTGCGCCGCGCAGTGTTGCGCCTTGGTGAAGTGATCGATCGCTTCGTGATTGGCAAACAACCGTTGGGCTTGCCGTCCCGCTTCGATCTGATACTTCAACGCGCGCGGCCAGTCTTGCCCGGCATAGGCATGATGAGCCAACAGGGCCACCTCACCGGCGGAACTCGGCGGCTCCGATCGGTTGGTTTCCAGATACTGCGCGATCTTGCGGTGATATTGGCGGCGCGTGCGCGCCAGTAAACTTTCGTAGCACACCTCCTGCATCAGCGAATGCTGGAAAGCATAGATCAGATCAGGGAGGCGTTGATCCTCGCGCACGATCTCGTTCTGCTGCAAACGGATGAGGCATGGATTCAGCGCGATTTGTCCCGGCTCTACGACATGGGCCAACACGGCGTAGGCGAACGATCGGCCCACGACCGCAGCGACCTGCGCCGTTTGCCGCGGGGGTTCCTCCAACCGATCGAGACGCGCCATCATCACGCCCTGCAGCGTATCGGGCACCGCCAGCTCACCCACCTCTTCACGAATCTGCCAGACCCCATATTCGTCATGCGTTAAGGCGCCTTTATCAATGAACGTGCGCAGCACTTCTTCCAGATAGAGGGGATTGCCTTCCACGCGCTGCAAGATCAAATCGCGCACCGCCGCCGGCCACTGACTCAGGCTAATCAAATTGGTCAGCAATTGCTGCGTTTCGACGGGTGACAAACGCGCCAGTTCCACTTCGGTGGTGCAGTGCGAAAATTCACGCGCGGCTTTCTCGCGCACGCGCCAGCAGCCTTTGGTTCGTTCGGCGCGATACAGCAGCAGCCACATCACCGGCGCAAAGTCGATCAGCGACATCAAGTACTCCAACAGATCGAGCGAAGCCTGATCCATCCAGTGGATGTCGTCGATGGCCAACACCAGCGGCGCTAATCTGGCTTGCCCTTCCAGCAAAGTGCGAATGGCGATAAAGGTGCGCCGCTGCAGCGCCTCGGCATTCAGATAGCGCACTTTTTCTTGCAACGCATCCGACAAAGGCAGTCCCAGGAAATGAGCCAGATAAGGCAAGTTAGCTTGCGCAGTCTCATCCGACGCGCACGTTTCGACGGCGGTCTGCAACTTGTTCCACCGGTCATTCACGTCGTCATCGGTTTCCAGACCTAAGAGATGGCCGATGAGCTCCTGCATCGGCCGATAACTCACCGACTCATAAAATGAGACACAGCGGCCTTCGAACCAGCGCACTGCCGATCGGGTGGTGGCCTCTTCCGCGCGCAGTTCTGCGCGCAGTTCCGCGGCCAGCCGCGATTTGCCCAGGCCCGCTTCGCCAATGATCGACACGATCTGACCGCGCCCCGATCGGAGTTGTGCTAACGCACCGATCAAGCGCTGCCATTCTGCCTCGCGGCCCACCAACGGCGAACGCAGACCCTCCAGACCACGCAGCGGCCCGGTGGTGGCGCGCAGGCCGGCGACGGAAAAAATCGCCACCGGATCGCTCTTGCCTTTCACGCGCACTTCACCGCGCGGCGTAAGATTGAACAGCGCCTGGCCTTTGCGCTGCACGGAACGGCCGACGACGATGCTGCCGCGCTCAGCCGCCGCCATCAAGCGCGCGGCCAGATTCACTTCGTCGCCCATGACGGTATATTCGCGCCGCCAGGCCGTGCCCACATAACCGGCAAACACGTAACCAAAACTAATGCCCACTTGCTGCGTCAATTTCAAATCGGGCAGCCCGACTCGCGCGGGCAACCCGCCGCTCATTTCACGCAGGGCCGCCTGCATGTTCAACGCGGCGCGCACCGCGCGTTCGGCATCGTCTTCGTGGGCGACGGGCGCGCCGAAGAAGGCCAGCAGCTTATCGCCGTGTTCCGCCAGATCGATCTTGTTGATCACACCACCCAGTTGATGAATGGCTTGATCCATCCCGACGAAGTAAGTATTCAAAGCGGTGATGATGTCTTCTTCGCGGCCCGGCCCCAACCGATCGACCAACTCGCCCAAACCGTGCACATTGGCGAAAGTCACCGCCACCAGACGATGTTCACCTTCTTGCATCAATGCTTGCGGGCTGGTGGCGATGCGCGCCAGCAAGCCGGCAGACAGATACGGAGTGAGCGCATTCAATACTTTCACCGCGCGGCGCAGGCCCTTCAACGTCGGCGCGGGCAGCATGGTCATCACCGTGGGCGCACGTTGGAAATCGCGCTTGGTGTCGATCTGCTCCACCGCCAGATACTGTTCCGAATTCTGAGCCGGGCGCACACGGCAGGGCACGCTCAATGCGTCACGCAGCGCCTGATCGATCAGCACTTCACCCGCGGCGGCGGCGCCTTCCGCCAGGGCCGTCGCATTCACGTCAGCGCCGAACAGCGCAAACTCCATGTTTTCGGCGTTGCCCAGTTGCGCTGAGAAGAACCGTCCGGTGCGCAGACCGATCTTCATCCGCAGCGGAAACGTGCCTTGCGAGGTACGCAGCTCGGCAAATTCGTGCATGGCTTCCTGCATGCGCATGGCCGCTTGCACGGCGCGCTCGGCGCTGTACGGCTCCAGGAACAGACCCAGCAGGGCATCGCCGCCGAACTTGATCAGATGGCCGTCGTATTCGCGCAAAATGATCAGCATCGCGCCGAAGTAACGATTGACGATCGCCGTGATTTCTTCTGCCCCTTCGCGCCCGACGCGACTGAGTTTTTCAGACATGGCCGTGAAACCGCTGATGTCGGTAAACAATAAACTGCCAGCAACGAACTGACCTGCGGTTTTGCCGGGCACCGGGTCGCGCAGGATGCGATCAACGATGTGGGCGGGCAGATACGTGGTCATCGTGTCGACGAGGCGATAGAGGTGATCAGTGGACTGCTTGACGAGCAGCGGCGGAGCGGCTGGATGGAGCTGCCAATCCTCGATCAATTCAGCCGGCAAATAGGCGCGCAGCTGATCCAATTCACCGGGCGCGAGCTGATCGTCAGCGGCCGCTAATTTCGCGCCGCATTGACCACAGAAAGCAAAACCGCCCGGATTATCAAAGCCGCACTGCGGGCACTTCATGCACTCACCTTAACATTGGCGCCCCACCCCGCCGATCAAGTGAGGTCCGCGTTTCCAACTGCGCCGTGAGAATGCTGGCCGAGAATGATCGGCAAAAAAGAAGAGATTGGCTTGTGCCTGATTATAGCCCCAATCACAGCGGCCTGACATAGCAGACAGGTAAGAGATGTGTGTCGGTTGCCTCAATTCGGCTTAACATTTCCGACCGAATGCAAACCGCGTACGTTTCAGCTTTGAGACAGTTTCTCACTTCGCTCTTCGTCTAGCGCGTCACCGGCGCTGTGCGCCGGGTACGACGTGAGCAATATCGCCCCCAACTTGAAATGCGTCGATGCAAACCAGCCCATTTGGACATCTGTCCAAGATGTGCGAGAATACTTGCAGCGCAGTTCATAAACTTGGAGGATCGTTGTTGAATCGTTCGCTGACTCAAAACTGGCTGAGTCCCTCAGCCATCACAGATTTTGGAACGCAGGCCCCCGCCGATTGGTTTCGCCCGGTCCAGCGGCCCCGCTCGATGAGTGACATCATCGAAGCGCCGCTGCTGCCGGTGCGGGACACGGTGTTGTTCCCGCACATGGTCTCGCCGCTCTTCGTGGGCCGCGATCGCTCGGTAAAAGCGATCGAGGCGGCGCAGCTCAACCACGAATCGATGATCGTCGTCGCACAACGCGACCCTGAAAATGAAGACCCGCAGCCGGAAGATTTCTATCGGATGGGCACCGAAGTGCTGATCGGCCGCGCGCTGCGCATGCCCGATGGCACCACCAGTGTACTGGCGCAAGGCCAGCGCCGCGCCGAAATTCTGGATTTCGTGCAAACCGAACCGTACTATCGGGTGCGCGTGCGCCTGATCGATGACCCGCTCGCCAAGCCCGCCTCCACCGAAGCGCTCATGCGCGCCGTGCTGGCTTTGTTCGAGAAGGTCATTCAGTTCAATCGGGCGCTGCCGGAAGACGCCTACGTGTACGCCATGAATGTAGCCGATCCGGGCTGGCTGGCCGATCTGGTGGCGTCGACCATGGAGATGGATGTTTTCACGCGGCAAGAACTGCTGGAACTTCTGGAGCCCAACGGCCGCCTGCAGCGCCTCTCGATCTTATTAGCCAAAGAACTGGACGTGCTGGAACTGGAAGATCAAATTCACAGCCGGGTTCAGCGTGAAGTCGATCGCGGGCAGCGCGAGTTCTATCTGCGTGAGCAGATGAAGGCCATTCAAACCGAACTCGGCGAAGGCGATCCGGTCACGCGCGACATTGCCGAACTGCGCGAGAAGCTCACGGCGAAAGATTTGCCGCAGGAAGTGCAAGCCAAGGCCAACAAAGAACTGGAACGGCTGGGTCAAATGCCGGCGCAATCTCCGGAAACGGGCATCATTCGCACCTATCTGGATTGGCTGATCGATCTGCCGTGGAATGAGCTCTCACCCGATAACCTGGATGTAACCCACGCAGCTCAAGTGTTGGATGCGCAGCATTACGGATTGCCCAAGGCCAAAGAGCGTATCCTGGAATACATTGCCGTGCGCAAGTTGGCGGCGAATGAGATGCGCAGTCCCATTCTGTGCTTCGTCGGGCCGCCGGGCACCGGCAAAACCTCGCTGGGCAAATCGATCGCGGCGGCCTTGGGGCGCAAGTTCGTACGCATCAGTCTGGGCGGCATTCGTGATGAAGCGGAGATTCGCGGCCACCGCCGCACCTACATCGGCGCGATGCCGGGCCGCATGATTCAAACGATGCGCCGCGCGGAAACCCTCAATCCGTTGTTCATGCTCGACGAGATCGACAAGATTGGCAACGACTTTCGCGGCGATCCATCGGCGGCCCTGCTGGAAGCGCTCGATCCCGAACAGAACAACGCTTTCAGCGATCATTATCTGGAAGTACCTTACGACTTGTCGAAAGTGTTGTTCGTCACTACGACGAACACGCTCGATCCGATTCCCCCGGCGCTGCGCGACCGCATGGAAGTGATCGAGTTCAGCGGCTACATCGAGGAAGAGAAAGTCGCCATCGCCAATCAGTTCCTGATTCCGAAGCAGTTGAAAGAGCACGGCCTCCAGGCCGATCAGCTGCACATCGGCGATGCGGCGCTGCGCGGCATCATCCGCGAATACACCTTCGAGGCGGGCGTCCGCAATCTCGATCGGGAGTTAGCCAACATCGCCCGCAAGACTGCGCGCAAAGTGGCTGAGAATCAGCGCTATGCGCACACCGTGACAGCAGCCACCCTCGATAAATATCTAGGCCCGCCCAAGTACACCTTTGGCCTGGCCGAAGAGAAAGATGAGATCGGAATCGCCACGGGTGTAGCTTACACCGAAGCCGGCGGCGACATCCTGCCAATCGAAGTGACGCTGCTGGAGGGCAAAGGCAACTTGATGTTGACGGGCCAGTTAGGCGAAGTGATGCAGGAGTCGATTCAAGCTGCTTTGTCGTACACCCGATCGCGCGCCAAACAATTCAAGATCAATCTCGACAACTTCGAAAAGACCGACATCCACGTGCATGTGCCGGAAGGCGGTATTCCCAAAGACGGCCCGTCGGCGGGCATCACCGTGGCGACCGCGTTGATCTCGGCTTTCACGCAGCGCCCCGTGCGGCGCGAGGTGGGCATGACGGGCGAGATCACCCTGCGGGGCCGCGTGTTGCCGATCGGGGGCTTGAAAGAAAAAGTGATGGCCGCTCATCGGGCCGGGCTGAACACCATGATCATCCCCAAGAAGAATCAAAGGGACATGGTCGAAATCCCCAAGAAGATTCTGAGCGATCTGAATTTTATATTGGTCGATCACATGGATGAGGTCATCGAGCACGCGCTGCGGCCTGTGGTCAAGCGCAAGCGGCGCACCAGCAAGAAGCCCGTGGCAAGAGGCAAGAGGCAGGTGGCAGGAAGCAAGAGGCAGGTGGCAAGAAGCAAGAGGTAGGTGGCAGGAAGCAAGGGGCAGGTGGCAGGAAGCAAGAGGCAGGAATAAAACATGAAGAAGACGAAGGAAGCGGCAGTTCAATATCAGACGAACGTTGCTCCACAGATAACCACAATCCAGTTGGATGCCTCACTCGTTGCACGGCTGCGAGAAGCGGCGGAATGGAAGGGTATCTCGCTAGAAGAAGCGACGCAAGAGGCCGCGCTGAGTTATATCGGGCACTATGGCCGCGCCAAGGTGGAAAAGGAGCAAGCCATTTTCGAGCAAGAAAAATCCGAATTGTTAAAGAAGTATCGTGGACGGTATATCGCCATGCACAACGGCGAAGTGGTGGAAACAGCCGCTAATCTGCGCGCGTTGCGCAACAAAGTGTTCGCACATTTTGGATATACGCCTATGCTGCATACTTTAGTGACCGATGAACCCGATCGAGAGATCGTGGTGCGCAGTCCACGGCTGGCGCAGTGATGAACCGGCACATCCATTACGATGCCAAGCGCTTTCCGCCGGCTCCCGTTATCGTGATCAAGTTGACGACAGGAGAAACGAACTTATCGACGGCTGACTTTGCAGCCTTGATCGATACCGGGGCGGATGCTTCATTCGCTCCACTGAACGTACTGGAAAGCATTCAAGCAGGTGTTGGAAAAATCTACCAGGCGCGCAGTATGTGGGGTGAGAAACAATCTTTTTCTTCGTTCATTGTCGACCTTCACCTCTACGACATCACTCTGCCAGGGGTGATCATGTTGGGCTATGAAGGAGATGAGATTGTTTTAGGCCGTGACATCCTCAACAAACTGTGGCTGGAATTGGACGGCCCCGCTCAAAAGGTAGACATTGCCGCCAAACGGCCGCGCCGCAGATAGTATTTCCCCCCTGACCCAAAATCCATATCAGCGGTATAATGTTTCCACGCACCCCCGGACCCGCGAATGGCGTTTCGCTATTTGACCGTGGGTGCGTTCATTTATATTCAGGGAGATGAGGTCATGCAAGAACAAGATTTGATCAAACGAATTGAAGCCGACGGCGTGAAGTTTCTGTCACTCCAGTTCACCGACCTGTTGGGCACGGTGAAGAGCGTCGATATTCCGGCCCATCGCGTGCCGACTGCCCTGGAGCACGGCGTGTGGTTCGACGGTTCGTCGGTAGAAGGGTTCGCGCGCATTCAAGAAAGCGACATGCAGCTGCATCTGGATACCAGCACCTACCAGATTCTGCCGTGGAGTGCGCCGGAACGCCGCCGCGCTCGCGTGTTGTGCGACATCTACAACACCGATGGCACTCCCTTTGAAGGCGATCCGCGCTACATTCTGAAGAAGCAGTTGGCGCGCGCCAACGACATGGGCTACTCTTTCAACGTCGGGCCGGAACTGGAATTCTTCCTGCTGAAGCCGACCAACGGCGGTTCGGGGCAAGCCGTGCCACACGACGTGGGCAGTTACTTCGACTTTTCGGCCAGCGACGAAGCGCAACGCGTGCGGAATGCTATCGTACTGGCGCTGGAAGCGATGGGACTGGAAGTGGAGATGAGCCATCACGAGGTGGCGCTGGGTCAGCACGAGATCGATTTCAAATACGGCGAAGCGCTGCGCACCGCCGATAACTCGGTCACGTTCAAGTACGTCGTCAAAGCGGTGGCCAACGCGCACGATCTGCTGGCGACGTTCATGCCCAAGCCGATCTTTGGCATCAACGGATCGGGCATGCACACGCATCAAAGCTTGTTCTCGCTAGATGGCAAGAACATGTTTTTCGATCCCAACGATGCGTTCAAGCTCACCCCGATCGCCTATTCGTACCTGGCTGGGCAATTGAAGCATGCGCGCGCGCTGGCGGCCATCGTCGCGCCGACTGTGAACTCGTATAAGCGTCTGGTGCCCGGTTACGAAGCACCCGTGTATGTCTGTTGGGCGCAGATGAATCGCTCGGCGTTGATCCGCATTCCGCGCTATACGCCGGGAAACGATCAGGCCACGCGTCTCGAGCTGCGCTTCCCCGATCCGTCGTGCAATCCCTATCTGGCCTTCGCCGCGATCTTGGCGGCCGGCTTGGACGGCATCGAGAAGAAGCTGACGCCGCCGCCCAACGTCAACAACATCGACGTGTATCACTTCACGCCCGCCGAGCTAAAAGAGCGCGGCATCGAGGTCCTGCCGGGCACGCTGGAAGAAGCTTTAATGGAGTTGGAGCGGGACGAGGTCGTGCGCAGCGTGCTGGGCGAGCATTCGTATGAAGATTACATGCGCGTCAAGCGAGGAGAATGGGACGACTATCGCATCCGCGTCTCGCAGTGGGAGTTGGAGCGGTACCTGGAGACGGCGTAAAACGTAAGGCGTAACGAGTAATGAGTAACGAGTAATTGGCGCTGTTACGCATTACTCGTTACTCGTTACTCGTTACTCATTATTTCAATGCTCATCAATCTCCACATCTGGGAGGAGTCCATGTCATCCACTGTTGTTCATTTGCAGCTCAAGCCCGCCGAGGGTGCCTCAATGCAAGTCGTAACGTCTGTCGAAGCCATTGCCAATCACGGTTTGCGCGATGATGCCAATGCAGGACGCAGCAAGCGACAGGTACTGCTTATCGAGCGCGAGCGGCTGGACGAGTTTCAACTGCCCATGGGCGGCGTGCGCGAGAACATCACGGTGCAGGGTATTCAATTGGCCGGCCTGGCCGCCGGAACACGGGTGCGCGTGGGGCAGGCGCTGCTGGAAGTCACACTCGACTGTGCGCCGTGCCAGTTCATCGAAGACAAGCGCCCCGGCCTGCGCGCCGCGATGGAAGGCAAGCGCGGCACGCTGTTCAAGGTGATCGAAGGCGGGGAGATCAAAGTTGGGGACGAGGTTGTTGTCGTCGCGTGAGCAATAAGTTCATCCACGAATCCACACGAATGGTTATTCATTCGTGTGGATTCGTGTTAATTCGTGGATAGCAACCCTTAGTCAGCAATTCTCATTTTGGATGAAATGCTCTGCTCCGCTGCGCGTGGTCACATCCGGCAACTGACGGCGATGGATGTGACCATCCATCGCGAGCACAATAGGTCAAATTGAGAGCTGCTGACCCTTAGTAACCCGCGTTCACATCCACCCGATTGGGCAGCTCGTCCCCACGCGCCGCCACGTTAAGTAGTTCCGCCAGATGCTGCATCCGCGCCGTTTCGATGTCCAGTTCATCGCCGCCGCGATGTGGGCTCAACACGACGTTATCGAATTCACCAAAGGGATACTTGGACGGCGGGGTGTTGGTTTGTGAGGCTTCATCCTTTGGATAGTGGTACCAAACATCAAGGCCGGCTGCGGCCAGCGTGCCATCCTTCAACGCATGATACAACGCCGCTTCGTCTACAATCGCACCTCGACCTACATTTACCAGTACCGCTCCGCGCGACAAGGCTGCGAGTTCTTTTCCTCCAATCAAACCCTCTGTCTCCGGAGTCAGTGGCGCGGTGATGATGAGGGCCTGCGTGCGCGGCAGCAGGTGAGGCAAGTCCGACGGTGGATGAACTTCGGCAACATCGTCCGACTCAAGCTGCTGACGCCGCGTGGCAATCACCGTCATACCTAACGCCCGACACACCCGACCGACCCGCTGCCCGATCTGCCCATAGCCGATAATCAACGCGGTCTTGCCCTCCAAGCCAATCGAGCGCGAGGGCGCGTAACGCGGCGACCAGTCATTCGCGCGCAACTTCTGATCGAGCGGGACGATGAATTTCGCCGCCGCGAATAACAAGGCCAATGCCATCTCGGCCGTAGCGGCTGCGTTGTGATGCACATTGTGCAAGGTCACCTGCGGGTAGTCACGCAGCAAGTCGCGGGTGTTTTCCGGCACGCCCGCCCACGGCACGATAATGGCCCGCAAGCTGAGACAGGCGGCGAGCTGCTCGCGAGTGGGCCGACCCCCGATCAGAATGTGAATGTCATTGGGAATTTCTGAACCACTCGTCAGTTGCACCGAGGCAGCCAGGTTTGCCCGCAATATAGCGAGCGTTTGTTCAGCGAAGTCTTCCAAGACGTGGGCCTTGATCATCGTGCTCTTCATCCCTCATTGATCATTGATCATTATCCATTCGCTTCGCAATACCGCCCGCCCCGACAAATTGAAATACCTGACCGAGATCGTCCTTCAATTCGTAGATGCCCGATTTCGGTTCCCACGTACAATCGGGCGTATAAAAACCCTGCGGGTAGTAAGTCAGCGTGGTGTTGAAGCCGGTTTCTTCGTCAATGGCCCAGCCCAGATCATCACGCAGGGGCTGTGAGGCAGAGCCACCGCCGGCGAACCAGGCCTGACCAAAGCCGCGCACCGGCACGTAACGTTTGGCAGGGGGTGTGAGGCCGTTAGCAGGAACTTCCGGTGTGCCCTCAATCCACAGGTTAGGCAATGTCCGCCAGTAGAATTGATTCGCCAGTGGAGAATCGAGCAGCGCCCAGATTTCATTCCTGGCTTGCAACCAGAACATCAGGCCGTGCTCAAAATGCTGCACCGCAGATTGAGTATCCCATCTCGTTGGAGTAGGAAATGGTGGACAGGTTAGCGGCGTGGAAGTCGGCGGAACTTCGATCAACGCGGTGGGCGACAAAACGATCGGGCGTGAAGTTGGTATAGCACGCGGCTGAGTCACAGTTGCTGGCGGCAAGGTCGGCACGCTGGTTGCAGCAACCGTCGGGGGTGGTGTAAGCGATCGGGGGAGCGTGGCGGTAGCGATCGGAGTTAGGCGCGACACCGGCGCAGTTTCAATCACCACGGGAGATGGATGGCCGGCACACGCGGCAACGCTCCACATCAACCCGATCAGCCATAGGCGCGCGTACCAAGTCATGTTCCACCTCCTGTTAGCAAAACCGGGTCTCTCATCGAACCCTGGTTGATGTCTCGCTAGAAGCAATATTGTTTCGATAAGGCTCCAAGCCCGCGTACCGGCCATACCCGGCGCAATACGCCGGTGGCCCGCTAGGCGCCGCAGGCGGTCCAACCGCGAGGACGCGGTTGGCGAGCACTAACTAAACAGTATTGTCATTAGAAGGACAGCTTAAACGAGTTGTTGAGTATTTTGAGAATGCTCTCGTTGGAAGGCAAACGGCTGAAGCGGAGGGTGAAATTCACGCTGTCATTCGGGCCGATGCGCCAGGGCAGCGCCGGCTCGGCGCTCTTCAACGCGGCCAGGACGCCATCCGGTGTGTTGAGAACAACGTCGGATGGGTTGACCAGAATGAGCGCATTGGTCGGATTGCCAAGGCCACCCGCGATGATAAGCTCTGACTGATCGGGCGAGAAGTAGGCCTGTGTGATCTGCACGAGCGCTTGCGAACGCGGATCGGGCGTGGGCGTGGAACCAACGAGTGGAACAGCCACAGTGGCTTGCCCGCCAAAGGAGGCCTCAGGCTTGAAGCCCCAGGTTAAAACCGGCCCCGTGATATTGCTGGGAACTTCAAAACCCGACATGAAAGTGGAACTGAGCCCGGGCAACAGCTGTCCGCTCGGCGCCGGGTTAGGGCCTAGCTTGCTGGCCGTGTCAGATAATTTGTACTTCTGCCCGGCATAGTCGCGCAATTCAATCACGAAGTCGGCCACATTGATCGTATCGTTGCTCAGATTTTCAACGGTGAAGTCGACCAGGTAGAACGCGCTGCCCACAGGAATGCCTGGCGCGTTTTCCACCAGCCGGCCGTTGAGCACTTTCACACGCACCGGCCCGATTTCTATCGGCGTGTTGATGGCGACCGTCTTACTCGGAACCGACTTATTCGCTTCGCTTTCAACTACATATTCCGCAGTGACGACGAGACGCTCTTCGCCATCAGCGCCTAATAAGACCAAAGTCAAACCGGGGCGTTGCTGCGCAAAGACTTCTTTGTTTTCTGGTGGAACAAGTTTCCGTTCACCGAACTTAAACTCCAGCGTTTGCCCATCCGACTTCTCGACGGTGATCGTGTCCGCTTCGCTCAACGCCTGCAGCAGGTCTTTGTTTTCCTGCGTCCCCGGCAAACCGATCAGATAATTCACCAGCGAACCAAACACCCATTCGCCTTTGCCTTCATCCGCGCTCAGCGCCCAATTGCCTTTGGGCACGGCGACCGGCGTGATTTCGAAAGTGCGATCACGCAGGTAGAGTTTCCGGGGAACGCTGGCGGCCGGTTGTGGTATCGGGCAGTTAGGGGGAACACACCCAACCGTCGGGGTGGGAACTGGCACGGACGGTTCAGCTGGAGCGGCCAGCTGAATCATCGAAACCAGCAGCAAAATCACCGCGACACCCACGGCGACAAAACCAAAAATCAGCATAGGACGTTTGGATGAATCGCCCCACGAGGATTTCAAGCGATCGATCAGGCTAGTTGATTGAACGGGAGGCAGCGTTGGCCCAGCCGCATTACCGCTGCCCAAAGGGGGCGGGATAGACATGCAGAAGTAACTCCAACTTACGGGATAGCGCGAGGCAGTTCACGCCCGCTGACACGAACGGTAACCGCTTTGCCCGATGGCAAGATAATGTCACTGAAACTGAGATAGGGTACCACCAGCTGAACGGCGCCCGGCGCGCTGACGGTGAAGGCAACCCGCCCGGTCTCATCCGTCAAACCCTGGGCCAGCAGCTTGCCCGTGGTCAAGTCGATCACGCGCGCCGAAATACCCACAATGCCTTCGCCGGGATCGTACTTGTTGCTGTTGTTGGCATCATAATAGACCAACAAACTCACCGGCACTTGCACCATGGGCAGGCCAGGCGAAGTGGCCGTGGGCAGCGGCTCGACTTTGACAAAGGGTGGCGTGGGCGTCAAAGTTGGCGTGGGGATAAGCGTCTCTGTCGGAGTCGGCGTGACAGGCGTGACCGGCGTGCGAGTGGGCATGTCGGGCGCATCCGTGGACGTGGGAGCAGGCGTCGGCGTAAATTGTGTGCCGATGGTGCATTCATAACTGTAACCGGTCACCGCTTGTTCGGCCACGGGTCGAGCGAACCCCTCGCCCGCCAGGCCATACAGCCAGCCTTCAAACGTGACGTAGTACGAGACACTGCTGCTCAAATCACCTGCCGCCCGATTGACGTCGTCGTTACCGTTGATGCCGTTCCGATCAATATCATACAAGATCAAATTGGTATCGGTGCCGGCCGTTAGATCCATCGTCCGACAGGTAACCAACATGCCTGGTTTCACACGAACCTTGAAGTAGTCATTATCCCACTCGTCAGAGTCCACGTCCCATTGCACAAAGTTGAGCTTATCATACTTGACGTTAAGGCCGATAGTGGTGGCCGAATCGAATTCATTGTTCGGCTCAAACCGATCGCTGTTCGGCGCTCCGGCGTAGGGCGTCGGCGTCGGGCCAATGGTACTGGTCAGACTCGGCGTCTTGGAAGGCGTACCAGTCGGCGCGACAGAGCTGTAGATAAGTCTATAGGTACCGCCGGAACAAGAATCACTAATCTGATAAATGCGAATATAGTGCCTACTCACTCCGGAAAACGTTGTGGTGATCTTGGCGCCATTACCATCACTCGTGTCTACATTGGAAGCGACAAGGGCCAACGCTCCTGGAGAGCCAGAATAGATTTCCATACCAATATTATAGTTGCCGCTTCCTTCGGGATCGGCCTGAAAAGTATACTGAAAATTGGGTGTAGCATTGTCCAGGTAAAACCAGTTATCAACCGGGGGAACCACAGCCGGTTGGGTGGGAGAAACAGGATTAGTCGGGCTGGGAACTAACGCCAACCCGGTATAACTGGCGACACTGGCGGCAGTCTCCGCAGTGTAGATGTTTGGTATGCTGGAGGTCGTGGTGATGGCGACCCTGCACGGGAGCACATTAGTAGAGGCAAACGGCCCAGCCTGATTGACGGTCATAGGGTGCAAAAATGGCGACCGGTTTTGACCCGCCGCACGCACGCCTTGTGCCGAGGTGGTTGGTATCAACGCCAAACCCGTCAACAGGCCGACGACCAGCATGGCGAAGATTGAAATTCGCTTCATACCCACATATCCTTACTACCAGGATAAAATCCGTATCCTACGCTGCAAGCATTATACCTGTAATGAACAGGCGGGACAACTAGCCTAGGTCGCCAGTAGCCGGCCCGGCCCTAGTTGTCCCAGCTGAGTGGCTTGGCTCAGCGCGGAAGATCGACCGGGACACCCTCCAGCGTTTCGCGACAGATTTGATCGACCACTGCTTTCAAATCGCCGCCCGTCCGCTGGAACGTTGCCAGCTGCCGATCGGCGCTCGTTCCCTCTTCGATGATCTTGTAGGCGTACTCCACGTCCTGGCGCGAGCCCAGATCGTCCACCACCTCATCGACAAATTCCACCAACTCCGGCAGCAGCTGGCGCGCCGGGATCGCTTGCTGTTTGCCGAAATCGATCAGGGAACCATCCAAGCCATAGCGCACCGCCCGCCACTTGTTCTCGTTAATCAGCGATCGATTGTACATGCGGAAACTCTGGTTCTTTTCAAACAGCCAGAACAATTTGACAAAGATCGCCTGAATCAACGCGGCGATAGCAATCGCTTCGTCGACGCGTGTGCAGATGTCACAGATGCGTGTTTCGATCGTGTGAAATACCGGATGCGGGCGAATGTCCCACCAGATCTTCTTGGCGTTATCGATGCAGCCCGTCTTTACCAGCAGATCAACGTAGGACTGAAATTCCGCATACGATACAAACTGGCCCGGGATACCGGTGCGCGGGAAGTTGGAAAAAATAATCGAACGGTATGACTTGAAACCCGTATTGCGCCCTTCCCAGAACGGCGAACTGGTCGAGAGCATCAGCAGGTGCGGCAGAAAATAGCGCGCCACATTTTGCAGTTGAATGCCGGTTTCCAGATCGGGCACACTGATATGCACGTGCATGCCGAAGATCAAGAGTTGCCGCGCGGCATCTTGCATCTCTTCCAACACGCCGTAATAACGCTCGTGCGGATAGACTTCCTGCGTTGTCCACGACGAGAAGGGATGCGTCCCGGCAGCCGCGATGGTCAAGCCCTGCTTGTGCGCCAGACCCGCAATCACGCCGCGCAGCCGCACGATTTCTTTACGCGCCTCGCCGGTGGTACGGCAGACATGCGTGCCCGCCTCCACCACCGATTGCATCATCTCGGGCTTGAGCTGTTCTTGTAAGATCAACTGACCCTCTTCCAGGATCTGCGTGACATACGACCGCAGTTCGCCTGTCTGGGGATCGATAATCTGGTATTCTTCTTCAATGCCCAGCGTGAATGGAAAATCGGCGCTCAGTGGATCGTAGTAGCTCATGGTCTCCTCCTGTGAGCGGGCAACCTCGTCCTTACTTCGCCGCAATCAAGAACGTGGGCGCGGTCGAGCCACCGCCCGCCGTGACATTCAACAGCGTCACCGTCGAAAGACGCGTCATACAACCTTGCACAGCAGTGCCAAACAGATATGGATCCGTGTCCACTAAACGCCGCCCGATGTGCAGCTTCCCGGCGACAACCTGCGGATAATCCTCATACGCGATGTGTACCCGTTCCTGCACGACAAACGGTGATTCCAACGCGGCCGCCAGCGCCTCATCCCATTCGTCGGCGCTGCTCTCCCACCCGATTGTGATCCCCTTCCCGCCGTATTCATCGTTGGGTTTGAGCAGCAAGCGATCTTGATAATCTCGCGCAAACTTCAGCAGATCGATCTCCTGTCCCTGATAAGTGGTGCGCACCTGCTGCACACGCCGCGTCCACGGAATATGCTGCGCCAACATCGTCTGGGTTTCCCGATCGAGTCCGGCGGCATCCATCATGGCCGGATCACTCAACAGGCCAAAGATCATCTTCTTGTGTAACGGCTTGGCCTGAAAGCTGTTGACCAGACAAAGCGTGCCATCCCGATAAGCCTGCACCAAAGGATGATCGAGCGCGTGGTCTTGGCCGTAACGCTGCAAGAACTCGCTCGTCAGCACCCGTTTGTACACCAAGTTGACGGGCTGCCCATTAGCGACCAACGTCCGCTCACGGTAAGTCAGCTCATCGGGTGAACAGATCACCGTGGGCACGCCCTGCTGCTCCAGATATCTCTTGAATAGCACAAACTCCGCCTGCGTGGGCAGCCCTTTCCAATCGACGATGGCCGCGCGCGGTTCCGCCGCCGGATTCCATTCGCGGAATTTTTCCAGCAGAGTCTGCACCATGCGCGGCGCGGAGGGAATTTTAGTGACGGTGTATTTCCTGACAAACTCCTGCATCACCGGCAAAGCGAGGAACACATCGGACAGTTCGTCTTCGTAAGCCATTCCTGCCGGGCTTTCGGCGTTGTATTCCACAAATTGCAGCGAGCCGGTACGATTGTCGAAGAACGAATCGAGGCGTGATGAAGCGCTGGGTTCGGCATAGCCCGCGTCGAGGGCCAGCAGTTTCTCTTCGCCGGGCGTGAAGGCCATCAGATCATACGTGGCCCGATCGGACCGCATGACCTTGATCACCTGACGCGCGGCCTGCGCCACGGCCCCGCACACGGCTTGCAACTGAGCGTAATGCTCGGCTCCCAACAGGCGTGGACGCAGCACAATGCAGATGGGCCGTGTGCCAAAGAATAAGCCCTCGCGCTGCAAGGCGGCGCTCAACGCCGCATCGTTCTCGCGCGCCACGTCGTCGTTGAACAGGCTGTGATAATAATCGATCGCTTCAGTGAGCATGGCATCTCCCCGCAAACTCAGGCGCTGATCAAGGCATCCCAGCGCGGCAAGGCCTGCGCCCGTTGACGCTTGCCCAATGCCAGATCGATGCACAAGTCGGCCATCTTCTGCACCACCCACGGGAAGTAGTGATCGGTCAACGACGTGATTTCAAAATCGGGCGCGGGGTTGGTGAAATCGATCGCGTAGGGCACGTTGTCCTTGATCGCAAACTCGACAGTGTTCATGTCGTAACCCAGCGCCTGATTGATCTGGATCGCCCACTTGACGATCAGCTCCCGCAGGTCTGGCGCGAGGAAATGATCGTCCACCACATAACGATGCGGCCACGGGCGGTTCGCATCGAACTTGATGGGCAGGACCTCCTGCTGCCCGATGACGATGCACCGCGCATAATTCTCCCAATCGATGAACTGCTGCAGCATCATGCACTCCGTGCCCGTTTCGTTATAGGCATTCCACAGTTCCTGCATGTTGTGGATTTTGTAGACCTTCTTGAAGCCGCCGCCCCAGGCCGGCTTGAGGATGAAGGGGAAGCCGTCCAGGTACTCGGCATGTTCTTCCCAGGGAATGGGATACGTCAAATTACGCAGTGATTCGGTGACCACCCCGTCGATGTAAGAGTGGGAAGGCAGGGCCACCGTTTTGGCATGGCTGATCCCCAGCTTATCCAATAAACACGCACCGAAGAACTTGTCATCGGCGCTCCACCAGAACGGATTGTTGACGACGATCGTGCCCTGCAGCACCGCATTCTTCAAGTAGGTACGGTAATACGGAATCTCGTGCGAGATGCGATCGACGATCACCGCGTACGGATTAGCTTCGTTCATGCACGTGCCGCCGATAGTAAGAAATTCGGCGATCACGCCGGCCTGGCGCTGATTGACCTCCTCGATGAACGCCGGCGGCCACGACCATTCACGACCGACCATCACCCCGATGCGTTTGACTTCATCTGCCATGGTTCTCCTCCTGGTAGTTGGAAGTTAGGTGTTGGACACCCCATCTGCATTGATCATTGATCATTGATCAATCGTGTCCCCCGATATACGCCTTGATCATCTGGTGCCAGTACGGCCAATCGTGCGCCCACCCGTCCCACAGGCGCAGCGCATTGCCCACGCCTGCGCGCCACAAATTCTCCGACAGTTTCTCGTTCGACCAGCGCGCGCGATCAGCCTGGCCGATCACCAAGATGATGTCCTGCTGCTTCAGCATCCACAGTTGATGATCATCCCGCAGGTTGGCCGTAAAATCGATCGGGTTGTTGAAATAGAAGATCTCGTCGTAGTAACCATCCATGAACATCCGCATATCGTACAGGCCGCTTAACCCGATCGTGCGCCGGACGACATCGGGATGGCGCAGGGCAAAGTTGATCGCATGATAGGCGCCAAAGGAACAGCCTGTGGTCATGAAGAAGGTGTTGCCGTTTTGACTGTGAATGAAGGGCACCACTTCGTTGAGTACATACTGATCGTACTGCACGTGGCGCTGCACCCGGCCGACTGGATGCGCCCAATCGCAATACCAGCTTTCGGCGTCGAGGCTATCAACACAGAACAGCTGCACCCACCCCTGCTCCAGGTGTTCACTCAGCGCAGCCACCATGCCACGATCTTCGTACTCGTAAAATTTGCCTTTGGACGTGGGAAACACGATGACGGGCGCGCCCTGCTGGCCAAAGACCAGCAGTTCCATGTCACGATTCAAAGTGGGGCTGTACCAACGTTGATAAGAACGCTGCATAGGACCTGCGACGTGAAGCACGCTGCCGCGCTCACGTCTTCCTCCCGCTTAAGAATTGAGCGCTGCGTAGGCCAAGAGCAGCGCCGCCACCGTCTTGGCGTCAGTGATCGCACCGGAACGAACCAGATCGATTGCGTCAGTTAGTGGCAGCATAGTCAGCTCAATGGTTTCATCCGCATCCATGGCCGTCGGACCAGGGATCAGATCAGTGGCTAGATAGAGATAGATATATTCGGTGCTCCAGGCCGGCGAGGGATAGATACTCCCCAAGGACTTCCACCGCCCGGCGCAGAAACCGGTTTCTTCGCGCAGTTCGCGCTGTGCACCTTCCAGGGGATCTTCATCACCGTCTAATTTGCCGGCAGGAATTTCGGTGACGACTGCGCGGATCGCATGCCGATATTGCTTCACCAACACCACGCGCTGTTGATCGTCGACGGCCACCACCGCCACGGCCCCGCTGTTTTCGACAATCTCGCGCAGCGCTTCAACTCCCTGCGGCGTGCGGATTTGATCGACGCGCAAATTAAGGATGCGGCCTTCGTAGATCCGTTCCGAGGCTAATACGGTTTCAAACGACATACGCTCCCTTGAACCAATAAGCCACCGCTGGACATGATGCGTCCAGCGGTGGCTTTGTTCACTATTCAGTTACCCGCTACCCCATCCTACGGAATGCACAACGTCTGACCGGCATAGATCAAGTTATAGTTGGCAATGCCGTTGGCGGCCGCGATGGTTGACATCGGCACGCTGTAAGTCAGCGAGATGCGGAACAAATTCTCGCCAGGCCGCACCGTGTGACGGTAACGGCAAGTGCCGGGTTGCGGCGGCGGGTTCGGCCCGGGCGGCGTGGAACCCGTTGGGATCGTCAGCTGTTGGCCGGGATAGATGATGTAAGGATAGGGAATGTTATTGGCCGCTGCGATCGCATACGGATTCACATTGTACTGCCGTCCGATCGAAAACAGCGTCTCGCCCGGCTTGACCGTATGCACGATCGGACTACCCGGCGCCGGGGCCGTCGGCTGAATCTGAGGCGTTGGCTGAGCCACTGGCTGCTCCACAGTTGGAACAACCTGCGGAGTTTCCTGGGGTTGTGGTTGGCCACTATCGGGCGCGGCCGGCGTCATTTCTGCGCCCGGGGTCGCAACACCCAAATCTTCTGGCGCGATCACCAGCGGCAGCGTGGGCGTAGCTTCAACACCCGGTTCCGGTGTGCCCAGCAATTGCGGCTGCTGCGGTTGCTCGGGCTGTTGCGGCTGTGGCGTTGCAATCTCCACTTGAGGATCGGGCCGATCACATCCAGCGGCAAAGACCAACACCACCGCCAAAACCAAAATCAACCATGGCGAAAAGCGAATCTGTTTCATAGGATTGGCTCCTTCTTCTTCACGCACTTTTTACCGAACAAATGACCACCTCGGCATTAACCTGGGCACAGGATAGCATATCTGATCTACACAGTCAAGCGAAATTCACTCTGCGGCAGCGCTTTTCCATTGTTGCTCAACACTTGCTCACCGCGCCGTCCTCGGCGGCGATCCACTACGCCGGGGACGGCGCGGTGAGCGTGGATGCCTGACTTTGGAAAAGCCCTGCACTATGCGGCTGGCGTTCCAGATGATCCTCAGCCGTTCACTGACGCGATCAAATCAGCTCATCAACAACGCAATCAACGGCACCACCATCAATGCCCATCCCCTCAACCCCAAAGTCCAATCCACCCGATCGGTTAACACACACCGCGGACTCACTTCAAAACAATCACCGCAGAGGGTGCTGCCACCTGAGCACTTCCCTCGGCGGTGATGTGACTCAATCCGCGTGACCCGGGTTACACGCTTTATTCATCGGGAGCCGCCAGGGCCAATAGGTTCACACCGCCATCGACAAAGAGCACCTCGCCCGTCGTCGCCGAGGAGAGATCACTAGCGAGCCACACGGCGGCATTGCCCACGTCCTCAATCGTAATGAGCCGGCGCAGTGGCGCGACCTCTTTGAATTTTTTGTGCATTAACCTGAAATCGGCCACCCCTTGCGCTGCCAGAGTGCGAATGGGTCCGGCGCTGATGCAATTGACCCGGATGCCTTGCGGGCCGAGATCGACGGCGAGGTAACGCGCGCACACTTCGAGCGCCGCTTTGGCGACGGCCATGACATTGTAATTCGGCACATACTTTTCCGAAGCATAGTAGGTCATGGCGAGCACACTGGAGCCGGCCTGCAGGACCGGCAGCGCAGCGCGCGTCAACGCCACCAACGAATAAGCACTGATGTCCAAGGCCAACTGAAATTGATCGCGCGTAGTGTTGACAAACTGTCCGGACAACGCCTCCCGTCCGGCAAACGCCAGCGAGTGCACCAGAATATCCAGCGTACCGTATCGTTGTTTCCACTTGTCAAACACCGCGGCAATCTCATCATCGTTCTGCACGTTACAGGGTTCAATGAACGTGGCGTCGAGACTTTCGGCCAGCGGCCGCACGCGCTTATTGAGCAATTCCGCGATGGACGAGAAACCCACCGTGGCCCCCTGCGCATGCAGCGCTTTCGCGATGCCCCAGGCGATCGAATGATCATTGGCGACGCCAAAAACAAGTGCTTTCTTGCCCTCAAGTAATCCCATGCGAAGTCTCCTTATTATTTTGACACACAGTGATTGTGTTTGATCCAGTAGCGCCACGGCTTGCTCTGCCACGGTTCCGGGGTAGTGAACAAACCCACGCGCGGGCCGCGGCCAACCGATCGGGTGGGCACCGGCTCCCCGGCTTCGATCCAGAGATCACCCTGCCGATTGCATAGATCAACCCCGTTGAGGGCCTGATCGATACGCAGGGCTTGCGTCAATTTGGCGGGGCCACGGCACAACTCGATCAAGCGGGGCACGGGCCGGTGCTGCTGCATCCGTTCCAGCCCTTCCAGCGGCTCCAGTGCGCGAATCAACACCGCCGCCGGAAAATCTTCGGCCTCGCTGACGACGTTAAACATCCAGTGCATGCCATAGGTGAAGTACACATAGGCCAGGCCGGGTTTCCCGTACATCACGGCATTGCGCTTGGTGCGCCCCACATGCGCGTGACAAGCCAGATCAGCTTCGCCGAGATACGCTTCGGTTTCGACGATGAGACCGCTGAGCCGTTGACCCTGCCAGCGCCGCACCACACGGCAGCCCAGGAGGGCTGGCGCCAGCTGCCGCGTGGGTTGCGTATAAAACGATCGGGAAAGCCGCATGGCGCGCCAGTTTACCTTAGAGAGGTGCATTTGGCAACAGAGCGTCACGCAGTTATAATATCCTTAACCATATCATGACACTGCCTCCTACTCACACCCATGTCAAACCCTTTTGCTGATCCCATCGACCCCAATTTGATGATTGGCGGACTGGCACTGCTGGCGGTAACGCTGGTGGTGATCGTGTTGTTCCGGCGGATGAGCCGCAAGTCGCGCGTTAAAGCGCCTGTTCAACCGACCCCACCACCCTCCCCTCTTGAACCAACCGCAGCGCCTGTTCCAGTTCCACCTCCCTTGTCGGCAGAGGTTACGCTGGAATTCACTGCGGACACCGGACAGCCTGTGATCTTCAAATTGGATAAACCCGCGCTGACCGTGGGCCGGGGACCCGACAGTGACATCGTCATTTCCACATCGATTCCGAACGCCGACACCGTGTCCAAACATCATGCCCGGCTGCGCCGCGATCAAGATGATTACATCGTGCGCGATCTCGGTTCCAGGAACGGTCTGACTGTGAATGGTCGACAGACCTTAGAGAATTTGCTGCAAGACGGCGATCAGCTTGGTTTCGGAACAGCCAAAGCAGTTTTCCATCGGCCTTTATCTAGCGGCTCACCGGCCGACAACGGCAGACCTGGGCCGGGAGGCGCGGCATGAAATGTGTCCACTGCAATACGCAAAACACGGATGATGCCAAACACTGCCGGCGCTGTGGCGCAGTGCTGCCGCGTGAAACCGAGGTTACGGCAGTACTGCCCCTGCCGGCCGTCGAAGACGCCGGCCAGACCCACCCACTCGATGAAGACGCGGGACAGACACGCCCCTTTGATGAAACAGCGCATCCGAGCGAAACCAATCCGTTGCACGATACCGGCCCCAAGAGCGGTCCGTTATATGCGCAACGCATGCCCGAGTCTGATACACGGCCACTGCCGCGCACGCGAAATTTTTTTGAGCCGCTGCCGGAACGCGCAATTATCAACGAAGGGCGCTGCCTCATTGGCGCGCTGCGCGAAGAATCGCCCCTGCTCAATGTGTATGCAGCGATCAGCCGGCGGGCGCTGGTGGAATGTCGGCAATGCGGCTTCACGCGCAATAACTTTGGCGATCAATACTGTCTGCAATGCGGCGCCAGTTTGGCCGGCATCGAACCGCTCTTTCCCAATCTTTTGATCAAAGAAACACTGGCGCCGGATGCGATTGCGATCGAACGCCAGCTGGCCGAGATGGAACTGCATCACGGCGGCGCGCTGCTGCCCGTTGAAACGTTCACCGAGATTATCTTCGGCACGCGGCGGGTCTATGTGATGCTGCCGGAACCGGCCCCCTTCACCGGCGAGAATCTGCCGAACCGGCCTGAAGTGGGCGATGTGATCAATTGGGGGGTGCAGCTGGCCGATGCGCTGGCATTTTTGCACAAGAACAACATTTCATTTGGGGCGGCCCATCTGAACCACATGTCCATTACAGGCAAGGCCGCGCGGTGGTTCAACTTCACTTCGGCGCGCATTCAGACCCCCGGCACGCGCACGCGCAAAGCGTACACGGATGACGTCCAAGCCTTGGCGGCGAGTTTATTTGTATTGATCACCGGGCAAGCGTATGCGCCAGAAGTAGCCATCACGCCGCACGGACTGCAGGATGTCTTCCAAGAAGTCTTCACCGGCGAAATCTCCTCGGCGGGGCAGCTGGCCGAACGGCTGCGCGATGTCATTGCCGAGATTCGCCGCCCCACCAGTTACGATCTGCGGGTGGGTCGCTTGACGGATGTGGGTCAAGTGCGCCAGTTAAATGAGGACAGTTTGCTGACGCTGGAACTGGGCCGCGTGCATCGATCGGTAGGCACCCCGGTCGGATTGTATGTGGTCGCCGATGGCATGGGCGGCCATTCGGCCGGCGATGTCGCCAGCGGGCTGGCCATCAACGCGGTGGCCCAACATGCCACTGCCACACTGCTGCCCCTTGAAATCGATTCCGGCCGGTCAATCCCGGATATGGACACCTGGCTGCGCGAAGCCGTCAACGTGGCCAACGCGACCGTTCACGAGCAGCGCAAACTCGCCGGCACGAATATGGGCACAACGCTGGTGATGGCGTACGTGGCCAATGGTCAAGCGCACCTGGCGCACGTAGGCGACAGCCGCGCGTACTTGATCACTGAAACGGCGATCCGGCAAATTACCATCGATCATTCCCTGGTGCAGCGGCTGGTCGATACGAAGCAATTGACGCCGGACGAAGCGCGCGTCCATCCGCAGCGCAATGTCATCTATAAGAATCTGGGCGATCGCGCTTCGGTCGCGCCCGACATCACGCAGATCGAACTGCAGCCCAATGAGCGCTTGCTGCTGTGCAGCGATGGCTTGACCACGGCGATAGAAGATCAAGTGATTTATCAGATCGTCATGTCCGCAGCCTCGCCCCAAGACGCCTGCCGCCAATTGACCGACGCGGCCAACGCCGCGGGCGGCCCCGATAACATCACGACCATTATCGTGCAGATGGAGCTGCTGGGATGACGCCCCGGCGCGGACGACGCCTCGCCTGCGCGCAATGTGGAACAGTGACGGATCCCGGTGCTCGCTTTTGTCCCGCCTGCGGCCAGCCCTTCCCCCACCTGATCGATTTAGCTTGTCCTCAGTGTGCGTCTGCAAACGTGCCCGGCACGAAATTCTGTGAGGCGTGCGGTACAGCCCTGCCGGCGCAGCCGTATTTGATCGTCAACGAGACCGGCGTGCGCCTCAATCTCTTTTCAGCTAATCAAACGAACGTCGTCGTCGGACGAGCCGATGCCTTAAGCGGAGTCGCGCCCGATCTCGACCTGGATCCCTATGCCGGTGAATTGGCGGGCCTGTCCCGCCGCCATGCCTGCGTGCGGTGGCAAGAAGACCGCTGCTGGATCGAAGACCTCAACAGCGTCAACTGGACCTACCTCAACAATCAGCGCCTGACGCCCGACAAGCCCTTGCCGCTAAACGACGGCGATCTGCTGCGACTGGGCAATGTACTGTTGACGTTTCGCGCAGGATAATCTCGCCAACACGTCGGAGCGAGGCCGCAGGTGCCGCGTTGTTGGCGGCGCACCTCGCTCCGACAAATTAAAAATAATCATGCCCGCCATTTCCGATCAAACTTACCTGCTAACCGATCAATACAAAGATGCCGCCAAACTCGATGCGCGCGTGCAGCTGCATCTGCTGTACAGCACGAACAAGTATGGTTGGCACCAGTGGTGCTTCGATCAATATGCCCTGCCCATCGAGGCAACCGTGCTGGAATTGGGCTGCGGCCCGGCGTATTTGTGGAAGACCAATCTCGATCGACTGCCCACGGAATGGCGCGTTACCCTCTCGGATTTTTCGGCGGGCATGTTGGAACAGGCGAAACGAAATTTAGGCAAACGTGCGTCGGCGTTTCACTTTGAAATTATCGATGCGCAAGCGCTTCCGTTTGAAGCACACACCTTCGACGCCGTGATTGCCAATCACATGCTGTACCACGTTCCCGATCGTTTGCAGGCTCTATCAGAAATGCGGCGCGTCTTGAAGCCAGGCGGCAAAGTGTATCTGGCGACCAACGGTCTGAACCATCTGCGTGAACTCGGCCAATTGGAAAAGCGTTTCGATCCCACGATCAACTTTGGGTGGGGCGGCGCTTCCCAATCTTTCTCGCTGGACAAAGGCGGCGTAGAAGCAACACAGTTCTTTGCCAACGTACATATTGTACGTTATGAAAACGAGCTCAACGTGACCGAGGCTGAACCGCTGGTGAATTACATGCTTTCAATGACAACAGCCGCTGACATGAAGGACCGTCGAGACGAATTGCAGCGCTTTGTCGAACACGAGCTGACAGAGCACGGTGTGATTCACATCAGCATAGAGTCAGGCATGTTCATCGGCACGAAAGCGCCCCGATAACTCGTAGTAGCATCTGGCCGCGTGCCCGCGCAACGCCGACAAGCGGCTCTACTACAAATCAAATTCAAATTGATGATCAGGTCTTTACCGTGACCGCCAACCCTTCAGTGCACGATGCTTCTGCTTTGAGCGGCACCCAACTCGTCGTTAGCTCACCCGCCACGCTGATCGTACGGCTGCCCCCCGATCGCGTCCGCACCATCACGTTAACACACGAAGCCCTATCAATCGGACGACATCCGACGAATCAGCTGGTCATCGACGTGCCGACCGTGTCCGCCGAACACGCCCTCATCAAATATCAGGCGGGCCAACCTCGCCACGAGGGCCGCTATCGCGTGATCGATCGCGGCAGCCGCAACGGCACCTTCGTCAACGGCCAGCGCATCACCGAAATCGAGCTCAACGATGGCGATCTGATCCGCCTCGGCGAAATGGGCGACAACGCGGTGACGCTGACCTATCGTGGCGGGCAAGCGCCGCAGGCCACCTCGATCGATCAATTTGACTTAGCGGCCTACGATGTCCTGCTGATGGGCCGCGCCCCCGATTGTGATCTCACGCTGGATTCGCCGCTGGTCTCACGCCATCATGCCCGGCTGGAACGATCGGGCACGACGCACAATCTGATCGATCTGGGCAGCACCAACGGCACGTTCGTGAACAGCCGCCGGATCGATCGGGTGGAGCTGCACCCGGGGGACAGCGTGCAGCTGGGGCCGTATCGCTTCACGTATCAACCGGGCGCGATCAGCCAGGTCATCTCGGCGCAACGCGGACGACTGGATGCGCTGCACCTCACGCGCCGCGTCGAGGGTGGGCAACTCATTTTGAATGATGTGTCGCTGTCCATTGTGCCGCGCGAGTTCGTCGCCATCGTCGGCGGATCGGGATCGGGCAAGACCACGCTGCTCAATGCCCTCAGCGGCTTTCAACCGGCCGAGGGTCGCCTGCTGTTTAACGGCGATGACTACTACGCCAACTTCGATCTGTATCGCAACCTGATCGGCTATGTGCCGCAGGATGACATCATTCATCACGACCTGCCCGTGCGACAGGCATTGCATTACGCGGCTCTGCTGCGGCTGCCCGGCGATACCTCTGACGCCGAAATCGATGCGCGCATCGAACGTGTACTGGCCGAAGTGGATATGGATGCGCAGTCGGAACAGATTGTGGGACGGCTCAGCGGCGGACAGCGCAAGCGCGTTTCGATCAGCATGGAGCTGTTGGCCGAGCCGGGGGTGTTCTTTTTGGATGAGGCCACATCCGGCCTCGACCCTGGCCTGGAAAAAAAATTGATGTTCACGCTGCGCCGTCTGGCCGATGGTGGTCGCACCGTGGTCTTGGTCACGCATGCCACCGCCAATATCAAGCAGTGCGATCACGTCGCGTTCATCGGCGCGGGCCGGTTGGTCTTCTTTGGCCCGCCCGATCAAGCCCTCGCGTTTTTCGAGGTGCAAGAGTTCGCCGACATCTACGAAGCCATCGAAGCCGATGCGGCGCTGTGGGAAAAACGCTTCCGCGAATCGGCGTATTACGCGCAATACGTGCTGCCGCGCATTTCGAATGCTGAAGTTGGAATGCGGAATGCGGAACATGAGGTCCTGCGCAAGAACGGCGCTCCGTCCCGCTCTCCCTCCATCACTCCTTCATCGCCACCGCGCGCCAATGCCCGGCGGCAGTTCTCCATTTTGGCGCAGCGCTACTTCGAACTGGTCGTGCGTGACAAGACACTGCTCACCTTGCTGTTGGCCGTCATGCCCGCTATCGGGTTATTGCTGGCCATCATCGCGCGGCCTTCGGTGCTGGTTGGCGAATCGGCGCAGCGCATTCAGCAAATTCTGGCTGAGTCAGGTAATTACAGCGTGGCCGGTGAAGCGCAGGTCATCCTCATGATGTTGACGCTGGCGGCCAGCTTAGTGGGGATGTTTGCCGCCGCTTTCGAGCTGGTCCGCGAGCGCGCCATCTATCGCCGCGAACGGATGGTGAATCTGCGCCTGCGCACTTATCTTGCATCGAAGCTGGCGGTGCTCATCGGCTTTGCCGCACTGCAAGTGCTGGCTCTGCTCGTCGTGGTGGCGCTGCGGGTGCAGGTGCCCTTCAATGGCATCCTGCTGCCCGGCCCGCTGGAGTTGTATTTTACGCTCTTGCTCGTGACCATCGTCGGCATCATGCTGGGCCTGTTCATCAGCGCCATCGCCGCCAACAGCAACGGCGTGATCTACCTCGTGCTGTTCGCCGTCTTCGTGCAGATCATTTTCGCGGGTGTGTTCTTTGAACTGCCGGGGCTGACGAAAGCGATCTCATATTTCACACCCGCGCGCTGGGCCGTGGAGGCGCTCGGCAGCACGATCGATCTGCCCACGCTTAACGACCTCGGCCAGATCGAAGTGCGCCGCACCGTCGACGCGGTCGATCCGACAACCGGGCAGAAAGTTCAGCGCGAAGTGGTCTATGGTGATAAACTACCGTTGACATTCACAGTGGGCTATGAGCCTCGATCAGGTTATTTGCTCAGCCGCTGGGCGGTGTTGATTGTCTTCGCCGTGCTGCTGCTGATAGCCACGGCGTGGGCGCAGGGTCGCGTGACCAAACGACAGCAAATAGGAAACAGGTAATCGGAGGGTCTCATGAGCGCCAAGAAATCTTCACCCAGCACGCCGGGTGATCAACCCTATTACATTGCCACGCCCGCCGCGGAAAGCCGGCACGGAGTATTAGTCTTGCCGGCGTGGTGGGGCTTGAACACGTTCTTCAAGCAGTTCTGCAAGCGTCTGGCGCGCGAAGGCTTTGTCACGCTGGCGCTGGATTACTATCACGGCCAGATTACCTCCACGATCGAAGAGGCCGAACATTTGAGGTCAACCATCCGGCGCAAGGCCACTCTGGAGTCAATCGCGCAAGCAGCAACGCATCTGCAAACGTTGTGTGGTGGACAAGACATTAGCGTCGTCGGTTTTTCGCTGGGCGCTTATTGGGCGCTGGGGTTGGCCGAACAGACATCCAGCCCGGTCACTGCAACAGTGGCCTTTTATGGCACACGCACCGGCGATTACGCCACCAGCCGATCGGCTTTTCAGTTCCATTTTGCCGAAACCGATCCCTACGAATCGGCGGCCGGCGTGAAGCGCTTTCAAAAGAAATTACTCGCCAGCGGACGAGAAGCCGAGTTCCACACCTATCCTGGCACGACGCACTGGTTCTTTGAAAAAGATCGCCCGGAAACGTATAACGCCTCCGCCGCGAGATTAGCCTGGCAGCGCACGGTCAAGTTTCTGAAGCAGCACGCGCCGTCATAGACAAGGATTTGCCATGAACTCTACCACCGGTTTCTACAACGGCTTACATTACGAAATCGCAGGCACAGGTCAACCGTTCGTCCTCATTCACGGCGGATTGGTCAACAGCGGCTTGTGGGACGATCAATTCGCGGTCTTTGCCGAGCAGTATCGCACCTTGCGCTATGATGTGCGCGGCTACGGCCAATCGAAGTCTCCCACGGCCTACTATTCCAATCACGGCGATCTGAGAGACCTGCTGGACTTTCTGGGTATCAAACGCGCCACGGTATTGGGCCTATCCATGGGCGGCGGCATTGCCATCGACTTCACGCTCACCTACCCCGATCGGACGGCGGCGTTGATTCCGGTCGCCGCCGGGTTGGGCGGTTATCAGATGAAAGATAAGTCGCCGCTGCACGCTGAACTGCGTGAAGCGTATGACAGCGGCGATAAGCCCCGCGCGGTCGAGCTATCATTGCAGCTGTGGACAGATGGGCCTTACCGCACACCCGATCAAGTTGAACCCGCCGCGCGTGAGAAAATTCGCGCCATGACGATTCACACCTTCGATCAACCGGACACCGAGAACTGGCTGCAACCGCTCAAGCCGCCGGCCATCACTCGGCTGGCCGAGATCCATGTGCCGACGCTGTTTATCGTCGGCGATCAAGATGTGCCGGACATTCTCGACATCGGCGATCTGATCGTGGCTAATGTACCCGGGGCGCGCAAAGCCATTATCCCTGATACAGCTCATCATCTCAACGTCGAACAGCCGGACGAGTTTAATCGCATCGTGCTGGACTTCTTGAATTCACTCGCGCATTGATTGGACGCTGGCACGAATCAGCATATTCGGTTGGACTCGAGGCTTCAGCCGGATCTATGACGACAGAGCAAACCGGCTAAAGCCTCAAGTCCAAAATTTATTCCATGAACGTTACTACTCAGCCTCACCCCCCGGCCCCCTCTCCTGAAATCAGAAAAACGATTTCAGGAGAGGGGGAGCGGCCATCTCCCCTCTTCTGAGAATCGCTGTTTATTCTCAGGAGAGGCCGCAGGTGCCGCGCGCTTTGTGCGGCAGTGCCGGGGGTGAGGCAGGCTGAGTAGTAACTCATGAACACCTATGAAATCTCGTAACCAATCCTTTCTGCGGTCCCGCTTCATCCTCATCGGCCTGCTCGCCGCCCTTGTCGTGATCGGTGCGGTGTGGGTCTTCGGCCCGGGGCGCGTGCAACCGTCCACCTCGCCAGGCACACTCGCGCCTCCGCCCAAGGTGACTTTCACGCCGCCGCCCGATCTGAAGGAGTTGGCGAAGCAATTTCCGCGCCTCGAAAAGATTCTCAACAACCCGGAACTTGATTCGGTCTACAAGGATTTTCTGATCGCCTACGAGCGCGGTGGCGCCGAAGCAGCGGAACTGCTGGCGCGGCAGCGCGGCCTGTTGACGCCCAACAATCAAATCCGCGTCACGCTGATATTGGACACAGAAGACGCCGCGGCGCTGGTCACTGAACTGCAAACCCTGGGCGTGATCGTGCGGGGCGCCTATCGGGACTCGGTGGACATCGGCATCCCGTTGGAGCTGATCGTCAAGACGGCGGAGTCGGAAGAGCCGGGTAAAGTTTTCGATCAGATCACGCAGCTGCAACATGTCATCAACCTGCAACTTCCTGCGCTCAGCAAACCCAATGCCGACGTTGAGGATCCGTTAAGGACTCAGTTCCTGAACCGGTCATTCCCGCGAAGGCGGGAATCCAGTGTCGGCGGCTGGATTCCCGCCTTCACGGCGCGCAGCGTGACGTCAGCGGGAAGTTGTATTTTTACGGGCCTTAAAGATTCAGGCGGACAACAGCGCTGGACTTTCGCGCGCAGCGAGCTGGAGCGAACCAATCAGCCCACGAATTCACTCGTGGGCTTTTTCCAGCCGCCGCCTCCGATCGTCAGCGAAGGCGTGAAAGTCATCGGCGCAGACAAGTGGCAGGCTGCCGGCTACAAAGGTCAAGGCATCAAGATTGGCATTCTCGATCAAGGCTTCGATGGTTATCGCGATCTATTGGGACGTGAGCTGCCGTTTGACGTCACGGTTCAATCCTTCGTGCCCGGCTTCGACGTGGACAAAACCGGCGTGTCGCATGGTGCAGCGGTCGCCGAAGTTATTCACGATGTCGCGCCTGAAGCCCAACTCTATCTGGTCTATTACGATGGCGGCAATGTGAGCATGGGTAACGCCGTGCAATGGTTGATCGATCAGAAGGTGCAGATCATTTCGCATTCGGCGGGCGGCCTGGCCGCGCCGCTAGACGGCACCGGTCGTGACGCCGAGTTGGTTAAGCTGGCTACCGATAACGGCGTACTGTGGATCAACTCCGCAGGCAACAACGGCACGCAACATTATCGCGGGGCTTACACCGACACCAACAACGATCAAGTCCACGAATTCGCCCCCGATAAAACGCTGCTGGCCTTTCAAGCCGATCCCAATGGGGCCAGCCAGATCGTGCTGACGTGGAACGACTGGCAAGCGGACGGCACACAGGCGCTCGAGCTATATCTGCTCGATCAAGACGGCAACATCATTGCATCGTCGCGCAACTCGCGTGAAGGAAATCATCCGCCCTTGCAGCAGATTGTCTACAAGTTCGACAATGTTGGCACGTACTACGTTGCCATTCACGGCGTCGACGTGACCCAACCGGTCATGCTCAATCTGTTCATTCATCAAACGCCCTTGATGGAGTTGGCCGATCCCAACGGCAGCCTGGCCACACCCGGCGATGCCGCCGAAGCGCTGACGGTGGGTGCGGTTAATTGGCGCAGCACTCAACTCGAAGCGTTCAGTTCGCGCGGGCCTACCGCCGATGGCCGCCCGAAGCCCGATCTCGTCGGGCCGGATGGCGTGTCGAATGCGATCTACGCGCCACAAAGTTTTTACGGCACCTCGGCCGCCACGCCCCACATCGCCGGAGCTGCGGCTTTAGTGTGGAGCGCCTATCCGCAAGCCACCCCGCAAGACGTGCGCCATTTCTTGATCAACAATGCGATCGATCTGGGAACCCCCGGGCCGGACAACGACACGGGCGCGGGCTTGTTGGTGCTGGCCGATCCGCCGCCG
>JBGSPW010000174.1:0-14233 GCA_041738395.1 Thermoflexales bacterium | reverse complement strand
CCAATACCAGAACCGCAGACTCTGCGCGTCGGCCGGCACGACAAACGGGTCCGCGTACGCCGACACATCCGCACCACTCAGACGCAGATGATACCCAGCCAGGTTGTTCACGTCACTGATGACCTGCACCGCACTCCCATTTGATGCCGTCCACCCGCTCAAATCCCCCGTCTCAAAATCGTAGTTCACCGGATACGTCCCCACCCCCATCGCCGTCAACCCCTGCGCAAAATTACCATTGGGAATCAACGCCGTGGCTGGTTCTTGAATCGTCAAGCCGCCGCTGTTGAAGATAAAGTTATCGGGAGCAGCTGGCAGCGGCGCCGCCAGATCGAGTCGATAGGTTCCACTGAGATCCGTGGTGGCTGAAGCGGCGAGCAGCGCGTTGCCATCATAGGCGCTGATCGTCACGCCAGGGATGGGGGGTTCATCGGCTTGCCACAAACCGTCTTGAGTGTTATCGCTCCAAACTCCGCCCGACACCGTCGCTGCTGCATAATTTCCAAAGTGATGATTAGCCGACGTCGTGAAATCGCCGAGCGTAACGGTGAGAACGCCCGATGAGCTGAAGGCAAATTGATCCAGCGGCGTCTGCATCACTCGATAGGTTCCCGGCTCTAGTCCGGTGAATTGATACTGTCCGCTGTTGTTGGTCACGGTGGTTTTAAGCGGGGTTGCCCCAAACGCTGGGTACACCGCAACTTGCACCGCGCCCAATCCCACCTCGTTGGTCTGCCGCACATTATCCCGGTTCGCATCTGAAAAGACCGTGCCCGTAATATTCGATCGGGTGAATTCCACGATCGGGCGTGAGGCCAACCAGGTATAGGATTGCTCCTGGCCTATTAAAGTGCTTATTTCTTTTGCCTGCGCCTGAGTGCTCATCAACGTGGTGGAGAAAACGCCAGCAGCATTGGTCGTGCCAGGCGATGCAGCAAATGTGTGGCTTATGCCAGTTGCTGCCAACCAGACGGTTTGTCCGGGAGCAGGATTACTGAAGGCATCGGTGGCAATAACGACAATGCTTGCCGCCATACTCCCATTCGCCAAGTGCGGTGAAGTGACGCTGATCTTTGACAAAGAGGCGCTCACTGCACCTGGCATGACATTAACAGCCACCGCAGCGCTTAAAGCAGGACTGTTCACATCGGTTGCGGTGATGATCTGAGAGCCGGCAGTGCGCAACATGATGCCAGAGAAGAAACGGCGGCCGCCATCGCCAACTGAAAAGGTATAAGTGGCCGGCAATGTCGCTTGTGGATCAGAGCTGTTAAATTCAACCGTGCCAATATAATCCGTGGCAATATCGCCCCCGCCATCACGAAGTGTGATGGTCAGAGCAGTTGAAGCACCCGCCAGGGTCTGTGTTGGAGCGTCGCTTATCTCCAACATGACTGCTGGCCCCGCTTGCAAGGGTATCCTCCCGGGATGATAGGCACGATCAGTCTGAGAAATAGACACAGCGCCTGATTCGGCGAGAATCGAAGGCGCTGTGACGAGGACGAGTGAGAAAAGAACTGCCAGCCCAACTGCCCAATTCAATCGAGACAAGTGTTGTCTACGCATGGCCGTCCACCTTTATTGAGGAGAAGATTAAGGGCATACTAGGCGGGGATTATAAATGTCTCCTCCTGGATCAGCAACGTGACTTTTTTCCCAATCGAAACAAAAGGCTGCTCTCGCTTAAATGCGGGCTGGTCTTTTGTTTTTGACATTACAACAGCCACCGCCATGCCAGGCGACGCGATCAAAAGGATGAGGTGCATTTATCTTAACCCGCGCAGCAATGGCGCGAGTAATATCAATGAGCGGCTCAACGCCAGCGCGCCGCGATTGCCCAGCGTGATGACGACGGCACGTGCGCCACGCTCTTGCAGTTGCCGCGCGGCCTGCTCAACACCGGCTTCACCTTTCACTTCAATACCCGTCCGCTGCGCGGCCTCGGTCTCATTGGGAACCAGTAGATCCACTAACGATAAAAGTTCGGTCGACAGCGGTTGAGCCGGCGCCGGGTTGAGGATCGTCAACCCGCTTGCCGCACGTGCCGTCTTCAGCGCATGCCACACGGTATCCAACGGAATCTCCAGCTGCGCAATGACAGCCTGTGAAGCAGCGATGATCGATCGAGCGGCATCGACATCGGCACGTGTGACATGCGCATTAGCGCCCGGCGCGACCACAATCGTGTTCTGACTGCTATCTTCAACTTCGATGATGGCAATGCCAGTCGCGGCCGCCTCTTCGGTGAAGACATACGTGTCAGCGGTGCCTGCTGCGCGCAAGTTTTCGCGTAACGCTCGACCGAAATCTTCGCCGCTCGAACGCAGCAATTCTCATTTTGGGTGAAATGCTTTCGCTCCGCTGCGCGCGGTCACAACACGCGGGACTTCGCGCCTCGCTGGGAAGACCCGCCACGCTGTCAGCGGGCGTACATGTTCAGTCAATGATCCACACGTGCAAGGCTTTCGGCCCGTGCACGCCGATGGTCAGCGTCAATTCGATATCCGCCGTGCGGCTGGGGCCGGTGACGAAGACGAAGTAGTTGTCGTGCTTCACGTCGGCGAACGCCTGATGCAAATCAGCGCGCAGGGCCGCGGGCCGCAGGATAGCAAGATGGATGCGCGGCACCAGCGACACCGTGCGCACCTTCTCGGCGGATGAGCGCAGCAGCAGCGTACCGGTCTCTGGCAGCGCCGCATCGACGCCGGTCACCCCCAGGTCGCACTCCGCGATGGCACGATTGTCGGCGTAGGGCGATACAATCTCGACGCCAAGTTCTGACAGGAGCTCGGCGATGCCTAGTTCTTGCAGCTCGGGCGTCTGCCACAGCGTCGCCTTCTTGACCTGCTCCGCCGCGACCAACTCTGTGAGCGCCAACTTAAGATCGGCCGATTGCGATAAGCGCTTCGTGACGCCGGTCAGCTTGCCGATCTCGGACAACAGCATATCGATCTCGATGCGGGTGTCTTGCGGCATACGCGGCCCGACACGCGCCAATGGCGGAATCGGCGCAACCGATGAATCTTCCGTGCGTCCCAACGCCGCACGCACCTTGTTGAGCACCTCTTCGCGGGCGATGTCGGCTGTCATTTTGATCCTTCCTTACGCCGGAATAACCGCCATACCACGAAGGCGATCACACCCGCCGCCATGAGACCCAACCCGAACTTGCGCTGATTGTCAGGCGGCGGTTGTCCATCGCGCGCGCGCCACCATGCTCGAAAATCGTTATTGAAAGCGGGAAAGGGCCGCGCCATCGTCCAGCGATTCAGCGGCGGCGGTAGCTTCGGCAGCCAACCATCGCGCCGCAACGGCACTTGAACCACCTTGAGCAGGCTCGAACCAAAACGATACAACCAGGGTGTGCCAAACGCGCGCGTACCGGCGCTGGCCCCCGCTTGAATGATGCGCGACACCGTCGGCCCTTCGACCTGATCGCCTTCGACCACGCGATGGCGCAAGCGCAGGAGCACGTCGGGAATGGGGATTTTCACCGGGCAGATGTCGGCGCACGCGCCGCACAGCGACGAAGCGAACGGCAGATCAGCGGCGACCTTCGTCCCCAGCAGCTGCGGCGAGAGGATCGAGCCGATCGGGCCGGAGTACACCCAGCCGTACGCATGTCCGCCAACGTTGTTGTACACCGGACAGACATTGAGGCAGGCGCCGCAGCGGATGCACAACAGCGTCTGGCGTGTGATCTCATCTTTCAGGATGCGGGTGCGCCCATTGTCGAGCAGCACCAAGTGAAATTCCTGCGGGCCGTTTTCACCGGGAGCGCGGCGCGGACCGGTGATGAACGAGGTGTAGGTCGAGATCTTCTGGCCGGTGGCGCTGCGCGCCAGCAGTTTGAGCAGCACGGTCAGGCTTTCCCAATCGGGTACGACCTTATCGATGCCGACGACGGCGACGTGCAGCGGCGGCAGCGTGGTACACATACGCCCGTTGCCCTCGTTGGTCACAATCACGATCGTGCCGGTTTCGGCCACCATGAAGTTCGCGCCGGACACGCCCATGTCGGCGGACAGGAACGCCTCACGCAGCCGGGTACGGGCAATCGCCGCCAGCTGGATCGGATCGGGCGGGGCCTCGACGCCGAGCTTCTCATGAAATAGATCGGCAATGCCTTCTTTCGTCAGATGCACCGCCGGGACGATGATGTGCGACGGGCCGACGCCTGCCAGCTGCACGATGTACTCGCCTAGATCGGTTTCCAGCACCTGCATGCCAGTGTCCTGCAGCGCATGGTTCAAGTCGATCTCTTCCGTCGCCATGCTCTTGACCTTGACGACGTTCTTCACGTCATGTTGCTGTGCGATGTCGAGCACGATCCGCCGGGCTTCGGCGGCATCGCGCGCCCAGTGCACGTGACCGCCGGCGCGCGTGACCTGTTCTTCCAGCTGAACGAGATACCGATCGAGATGAGTGATACCCTGCATGCGGATGTCGTGCCCCGCTTGCCGCAGCGCCGCCCACTGCTCCGGGCCGAGCAGATCAATCAGGGCCGCGCGGTTGCCGAGGAACTTCGTCGTCGCCTTCTGCACCGAGGGCGGTATGTGCGGCGGGACATGCTGCGTGTTGTAGCGGAAGTCGATGTGAGAGGGAGCGTGACTCATAATTTTATCCTTCGTCAGGCTTGTTGCGCTAACACTTCGATCAAGTGCATGGCTTTCACCGGCGAGTTCACTTTGTGCAGCCCACCGCCGATGTTCATCAGACAGCCCGCATCACAGGCGACGACGGCCTCAGCGCCGCTGGCCTCGATGTGCTTGATTTTGGTCTCCATCATCGCGCGCGACACTTCGGGATAGACCACACTGAAGACGCCGCCGAAGCCGCAGCACGTCTCTTCCTCCGTAAGCGGCACCAGTTCGAGTCCTTTGACGGCCTGCAGCAATTGCTTCGGCTCGTCACGTGCGCCCAGCCCGCGCAGCAAGTGGCACGAGGCATGATAGGTGACTTTATGCGGAAAGCGCGCGCCCACATCGACAACCTTTAGTTCGTTGACGAGGAACTGGGTGAACTCGAAGGTGCGCGCGGCGGTTGACTTAGCCAGCGCATGTTCGACGCTGCCTTCCGGAAACAACTCGAGATAGTGGTGGCGGATCATATCGACGCACGAGCCGGAGGGTGACACGATGTACCCATCGGTTTGTCCGAAGACTGTGAGCCATTGCTGCGCCAGGCCGCGCGTCCGATCGTGAAAGCCGCTGTTGAAAAACGGCTGGCCGCAGCACGTCTGCGCTTCAGGAAACTCGCATTGCAGGCCGAGTCGTTCCAGGATAGTCACCATGTCTTTGAGCACCGGCGAAAAGAACTGTTCGGAGAGACAGGTGATGAACAACTGCACTTTAGTCGTCATTGTTTACTCCTATCGTTGCGACTTAGAGCGAATTCCTAACAGCTTATCTCTGAACTTCGATTACCTGCGTTGTGCTCCAAGCCCGCGAGGACGCGGGCTTGGAGCGTTGGTTTAGAGATAGGTTCTAAATGGGTTACGCTCGCAGTGGATGGTTACACGCTTCGCGGCTGTTTAGCCGCTGGCTGTGACCATCCAGCAGGAGCGAAGTCGTAAATGAAACTAGAATTCGCTCTAGTTCGCTCGCTGCTGAGAAAAGCGCCATGCACCCAAGTCTGATTGCGCGGCATAGAACGCCAGGCGTGCCAGCACCTCGGCGATCAAGGTAAGCGTCAAGGCCGCCCACCAACCGATCAGAAAGATCGGCGTCAACAACAAGATGATCACGAGCAACACACGCAACAGTCGCACACGCGGTTCACTCCGCCCGATCGCCTGTCGCACCCCGATTAACCCGATCGATCCGATCACCCACCCCGGCCCACCACCGATCAACGCCCCGCACCACACACTGCCCAACAACAGCGTCGTGGCGAAGAACGAAGCCGTCGTCGTCCGACGATTCCAGGCCGGCACCGTGCGAAGTTGATACACTTGCGCCATGCTGACGATCAGCGCGAGGCCGATCCCATCGGCCAGCCACGCCCCTGCTCCATCCGTGATTATCAACCCGATCAACGCGGCGACGAACAACGCCGCGCACCACACCTCGCGGCTCAACCACGACGAACGGATGTTGCGCAGCGCGCGCCACGCGTTAAGCGGCCGGCCCAGATGCAGCAACGACGCCAACAATCCCAGCAACATGATCGTGGTGATACTCAATAGCGTTGTGAAATTGAAAGCCTGCAGAACACTCAGCATCCACACCGCGCCTACCGCCAGCTGCGCGAGGATCGTAAAGGCCGCCAGCGAACGTTCGGAGGTATGCGTAGTCTGCACCTCTTCGGCATTGCCCAACACACCCTCGCGCTGCGCGGCCTGATGCGGCTTGATGACGATCGCGGGCTGCGTGAGAGATTTATCGGGCAAGGGAAGCGCGCACGCTGCTTGTCCGTGCCTCGCAGCAAGTTCGCTCACCTCACCGAAATCCAATACGCGCAGCGGACAAGCGGCCACACACGCGGGCGGCAATCCGGCGGCGAGATTATCCACACAGAAGTCGCACTTGGTCATGTAGCCCTGCGCAGTGTCATATTGCGGCGCGCCGTAAGGGCAGGCCCAACTGCAATACTGGCAACCCACGCACTTCGCTTGATCGACGACGATGATCCCGTCGGCGCGTCGGTGCATGGCGCGCGTGGGGCACACTTCCACACAGATGGGCCGCTCGCAATGATTGCACGCGATCGACAGATTGTAGGCGAACACCTCGGACGTCCATGCCGCGCCCGATCGCTGCCAGCCGCCGCCCGTCACCTCGTAGACGCGCCGCCACAACAAACCAACAGGTAAGTTGTTTTTGTCCTTGCACGCCGCCTGACAGGCTTTGCAGCCGGAACAGGCTGATGAATCAAAATAGAAACCGAGTTGAGTCATTGAACGAGTGCGTTCCAAAGCATTTCTGAACACGGAACAAACGGATCGAACGGATCGGCACGGATGTCTATTTGAAAAAGGCATCAGAAAAACCCGTATGACTCCGTCAAATCCGTGTCATCCGTGTCCTGCTTCTTTTTCCACCTGCGCCATGGCCGTGTGTTGCGCGGTGCCGAAGGCCAACGGCGTCCAGCGCTCCGAAGTCAACACGTTCACGCAGCCACGCCGATCGATCCCGTTTTCATCCGGCGACCACCACGCCCCTTGCGGAATATCGATCACACCGGGCAGGATGCGATTGGTCAGGCGGCAGGGCAGGATCGTCGCACCGCGATCATTGAAGACCTTGACGAGATCACCATCAGCCAGGCCGCGCGCCGCCGCATCGATCGGATTGATAAAGACGCGCTGCGGGAACGCTTCTGCCAACCAGTCGTTGTTGTCGTGCGTCGAATGCACACGCTGCAGCGTGTGATGGCCGATCACTTGCAGCGGATATTTTTCCGCCTCCACGCCAAACGGGCTTTCCCATTCCTGAATGTACTTGGGCACCGCCGGTATTTCTTCCGGCCGGTTCATTTCATACAAACGCTGTGAGAAAATTTCGATCTTGCCGGATGGCGTGTTGAGCGGATGCGCTGCGGGATCGGCGCGAAAATCTTCAAAGGCGACCGCGGGCTTCGTCACGGGATTGGCATACACGCCGCTGTTGCTGCGTTCGAATTCGTCGAGCGTGGGCAGTTCGGGAAAGCGGGTGGCGCGATAGTGATCGAGACACCATTCGACCCAGGCGCGTTCGTCGCGGCCTTCCGTGTAGGCCGTGCCAATCCCCAATCGTTCGGCGATTTCCGCGCAGATGCGATAGTCACTTTTCGTGTCGCCCAACGGTTCGACCAACTTGGGCATCAGGATCACTTCGTCGCCGTACTTCCAGCCGTCTTCCACACCCCACGTCTCGAACTGCGTGCAGGCGGGCAGGATCACATCCGCGTACTTGGCGCTGGACGTCAGGAATTGATCTTGTACGACGATGAACTCGACGCGGCTTTCGTCTTGCAGAATCCTGGCACTGCGATTGACGTTGGCGTGTTGATTGATCAGGATGTTGCTGGCGACGGCGTAGATCAACTTGATGTTGTTGTCCAATTGATCGACCCCGAGGATGCCATCAGCCGCCGTCATCGCTGTGCCGCGCAGCACCGCTTCCGTCCACAGGAAGACGGGAATCGTCGCTTTGATCGGATTCTCGCCCACGGGGAAGACGTTCCAGAACGGCGCATCGGGCACTTGATTGGCGAGACCGCTGGCCCAACCGCCGGAGATGCCCACATTGCCCGTGATCGATGCGAGCACACATCCAGCGCGCACCACTTGCTCGCCATAGGCGCGGCGCTGCATCCCATAGCCTTGATACAACACCGCCGGTTTGATCGTCGCGTATTCGCGCGCGATCCGAGCGATGGTCTCACGCGGCACCGTCGTGATGGACTCGGCCCATTCGGGTGACTTGGCAATGCCATCCCGTGTGCCGAGAATGTAATCGATGTAACTCTCAGCGTCCTCTAGCCCAATCGGCATTTGCGATCCATCGAAGCCGAGGCAGTGCGTGCGGATGAAATCCGCATCGATCAGGTTTTCCGTGATCATCACGTAGGCCATCGCGCTCATCATGGCCGTGTCGGTGCCTGGTCGGATGGGGATCCATTCATCGGCGAGGCTGGCCGCGCTGAGGGTGTGGCGTGGATCAATGCACACGACGCGCGCGCCGTTTTGTCGCGCGAGTTTCACGAAGTAATCGCTGTTGGTGCCGTCGCGCATCTCGGCGGGATTCCAGCCCCACATGAGGATGTACTTGCTGTTGAGCCAGTCCTGCCGTTGATTGCCTGTCTCCAAGGTACCGAAGACGTAGGGCGTGGCGATATTGATGGCGGCCCAGCTGTAACTGTTGTAGATGCCCAGACAACCGCCGAAGAGGTTCAGCAAGCGGCGAGCCGTCTGCGATCCGTTGAGCTGGTTGTAACTACCCGTACCGTACGGCACGAAGAGCGCGCTGTTGCCATAGGTATCTTTCACACGCTGCATTTGTTGCGCCACCAGGTCGAGGGCTTCATCCCACGAGACGGGCGCGAACTTCCCCGCGCCACGCGGCCCGATCCGCCTGAGGGGCTGCGTCAACCGATCGGGATGGTATTGCCGCCGCAGATACGCACGGCCCCGCACACAGGCGCGCAGTTGCGGCGCGGCCAGCACGTCCAGTCGATCGTCGGTATCGAGCCGGGTGATCCGTCCGTCCTGCACGTGCGCGATCAACAGGCAGCGCCCGCCGCAGTTGTGCGCAGGACAACCCACACGGACGAGGTGTTCGGTGGAGGGTGACATGCCTCTAATCTTCCTCAAAAATCATGCGCGCGCCAGTGTTGGATGTCACTTCTGGGGCAAAGCGTGATATGATCTTTATCAGTGCCGGCGCGCGCTGGCCGGCGCAAATCCATCTCATTGCACAGGAGCGAAACATGGCTAAGAAGATTTTGCAGTTAGTGGGCGACTACGGCGAAGACTACGAAATCATGGTGCCGTTTCAGGCACTGCAAGCCGTCGGGCACAAAGTGCATGCCGTGTGTCCCGACAAGCGTGCGGGCGAGAAGATCCGCACGGCCATTCACGACTTCGAAGGTGATCAGACCTACAGCGAAAAGCCCGGCCACAACTTCGCGCTGAATGCGACGTTCGAAAATATCAAGCCGGAAGACTATGATGCGCTGGTCATTTCCGGCGGGCGCGCGCCAGAGTACATTCGCTTAAATGCAAAGGTGATCGAGATTGTGCAGTACTTCTTCAAGGCGAACAAGCCAGTCGCGTCGATCTGTCATGGCGCGCAGATTCTGGTCGCAGCGGGCGTGGTGAAGGGCCGCAAGGTCTCGGCGTATCCGGCGGTAGGGCCCGATGTGACCGTGGGTGGCGGCGAGTATGCCGATATTCCGGTGGATAAGGCGATCACCGACGGCAACCTCGTCACGGCCCCGGCGTGGCCCGCGCACCCCGATTGGATCGCGCAGTTCCTGGTGGTGCTCGGCACGAAGATCAGCGACGAATAAAATTGGACGCTGATACACGCGGATGACGCTGATTTAAGATCGTTAGAAACCGGGTTTCTCCACGACGGCATTCATTTCGTCATGACTGGAGAAACCCGGTTTCTTTTATCACGTCTTGAAGCGAATGTCCTTCGTCGCCATCCCCAACTGCTCCAGCAAATAGCGCAGATAGCCAAAGAATTGATCGCCCCAGCATTCCACGCCCAGCGGCCAGTAATGATCGGACATGGCGTTGATGGCGACGATGCGCGCCGCTTCGTCGAACTCCAGCCAGCCCGCGCCATACACATTCGCGCCGTTGACCAACTGGCTGTGATGTTCAACCTGCGGAAAATCCGGCGACGGGTAGATCACCCGACCGATCCGGATGTGCCCCTCGACATCGATGGCATATTTGTAGCTGCGTTCGAGGATGGTCTGTTGACCCCATTGATACTGCTTCGGCACGCGGGCGCGTCCGCTGGCGATCTCTTCTTGCAAGGTCGGCGCAGGCGTGCAGGGCAGCAGGCCCAGTTCCACATCACGCACTGCGCGACGATTGGGATAGCCGTCGAGGGGACCGAGATAAGCGGGACGAAGGAGCATGGCGTTCTTTCCAGAGAGCGAGTTAATCCAATTTTACCTGTAAGTCCCGGCCCCCTGTGGAAGCTGCAGCGGCGCATTGTTTGGAAGCAAGGCAGGGATATGCTATCATCCAATGAGTAAAGGAATCATTATCAAGGATGCACATCGAGACATGGACAGAGTCGCGCTCCGGCAAATACTGTCTGACCACTTTAACCAGGACGAACTCCACACCCTGTGCTTTGATCTCGGCATAGATTTTGAGAGCTTGGGCGGGGAGAGCAAGCAAGCCAAAGCCAGGGAGATCGTCGCGTATTGTGAACGCACCGCCCAAACCACTGAGCTGGTAACTGCGATTCGCAGGTTGCGTCCAAAGGTAGGCCTGCCTGACGAACACAATTCTCCACCAGCAGCGAAGTCAAAGGAGAACGAACCAGTTGCTGATCCTGCTGTTGCGCGTCCGGTGAATTTGAGTTTTGAGGCAGTGACTATCGGCGGCTGGCCCGCTGGTTGGTTCAACAGCCAGGGATTTGTCACGGGCGTGTCCACCACCTATCAGGTGCGTGTCGTTCCGCGAGAAGCTGAAAGCGGCAAATGTGTTTTTCTTCAAAATCAGCGGGCAACCGAGGCCGAATTCGGCTCATTGATGCAGCGCTGTCCAGCGCGCAACTTAGCGGGCAGAGCCATTCGAGTGGAAGCCGACATTCGAACCAAACAAGTTGAACAATGGGCGGGCCTATGGTTACGCGCTGATGGCGAGGTCGTGCCCGATTTAGTGTTCGACAACATGGGACGGCGTCCGATTCGCGGCACGACACCGTGGCAAAGATATGCCCTAGATGTGCAATTGCCAGCTGAGACTGCCTGGTTGAACTATGGCATTGTTCTGTCAGGACGTGGAACGATGTGGGCCGACAATTTCAAAGTGCTAGTTTGGGCCAGCACCGGCAAATGGGTGGACGTATAAATCAACAGCAACGTCGAATGAAATGATCATTCTTTCGATGAGCCGCCCACTCGAGGATGACGCCGCTCAATAGGGGTGAAGCCATAGACCTGGCAGGTTTTATCTGATCGTCAAACATCGCGTGATAATCGGCTCGATCGACCATCGAGCCGGGCTTGCATGACAACAAAAACCCGCCAGGTCTCTCGATGCCGCGTCTTGACGGGGGTTGCTGTGTGGGGCTATACTCCGTTCTAGATATTAGCTGGCTAGCCAAGAAAAGTTTAGGTGGTTCAAGTATGAAACTCGTAACTGAATATCTTGTCGTTATTGAAAAAATAGCGTCAGAAGCCTTCTACGTTCTTTGCGACAACATCGGCGAGTTCAACAAGTTGCTACAAACTGACCCTGATATTCACGTCGAGGGTCCGTTCATCAACTACAAACATGCCATCAAATTTGCCTATACGGTCAAAACAAATAAGATTGAAGGCAAAGATCAGCGATTCTTTCATGTCAAAGTCACCTTTGAGGGCGAAGAGAATGACGTTGAAGAATACACCAGTGTGCTTCGATCAATAAGGGGAATAGTCCAACGAGCGGGTGGACAACCAGAAACCTTGTGGGATGATGTATCACTCTATTACTCACATAGAGCATACCCACTTATCCACAAAATAGAAAACCTGATGCGGAAACTCATCACTTACTTCATGCTTACAAATGTGGGCAAGGAATGGGTCACTGAAGCTGCGCCAATCGTAGTGAAGGAAGCTATAGATAAGAACAGGCGGAGGCAGTACTTCGACGTACTACACCAAGTAGATTTTAGCCACTTGGGCGATTTACTGTTCAAGGTGTATCAAACCAGGGATGTTGCAAAACTCTACGATACTTTGGGGAGTGCCCAAAAGCTAGACGACCTGAATCTAGACGACTTGAAGAATTTCATCGCAAAATCCAATTGGGAAAGATATTTCTCCAAAGTCGTTGCTTGCACTAACGAATATCTAGACAAACGCTGGAAGCAACTGTACGACCTGCGATGCATGGTCGCGCACAATGCGCTAGTTAACAAAAGCGACTATGACAGGATCGTTCAGCTGGTTGGTGAAGTAGAAGGATATCTTCAAACCGCCATTGATAATATTGACAAGGTCCGTGTTCCGAAAGAAGATCGAGAGCAGGTCGCCGAAAGCGTTGCCAGTAGTCTCAGCGCGTCATATGGGGATTTCATACAATTGTGGAAATCGTTTGAGATTGCTCTCATGGCGGTCGAATCCGATTGGGGGTTATTTTCAGGTACGCACCAAAACTTCAGGTCACCGATACGTATACTCCGAACTCTGCATGAAAAAGAAATTATAGATAGCACATTACTCAATGAAGGCCTTGAGTTAGTTCAGTTTAGAAATCGGCTAGTGCATGATGCAAGATCATCTATTACTGAGCAGGAAGCCCAGAACTACATGTTACGCCTTGAAGAATTCACAAAAGCGCTTAAACGCAGTTGGAAAGACGAGATCATTGCCGCTTTACGAGCTCTTGGTAGCGAGGCAAGCCTTGCAAACATTTACGACCAGATTGAAAGCAATAGCATCAGAAACCTTCCTGAAAACTGGAAAGCCATAGTACGATATACCTTGCAACTAAATTCCTCAGATACGGACACGTTCAAACCCGGTGGTGAAGATTTGTTCCGGCATCTTGGCAAAGGGCAATGGGGATTGAGAGAAAAATCTTAATGCGCCAGCTGGCCCGCATGCAGTAGGCCACTTCACGGCAATTGATGCGCACCCGTTAGACAACTGTTTCATCGTTCACCATCTCTCCGCTTCTCACCAGCTCCACCATCCTCCGCGCATCGTCCATGATTAATCGATCGCGTTCGAGGTAGGCCACTTCACGCCGGATGATCTGCTGCGCCTGCGCTGTACCCTGTCCTAAGCGCACATTCGCATCGGCGCGCATTCGCAAATCCAACGCCTGCGCCGCCGCCATCAATTCCAGCGCAATTACTTGCTCGCCGTGCGCCACGATCTGCCGCGCGTGCCGCGCCGCCGCCATCGCCATGGGATTGAAGTCTTCTTGATTGGACGAAGTCGGTATCGAATCGACCACGTCGGGATGCGCCAGCGTCTTGTTCTCCGAGACCAGCGCGGCCGCGGTGTACTGCGCCATCATCAAGCCGCTGTCCAGTCCGCCATGCTCGACCAACATCGCAGGCAGGCCGTCATTCAAGCTGTCGTCCAACAAGCGCGCGATGCGCCGTTCGCTGATCGATGCGATCTCGGCGGCCGCGATCGACAGGAAGTCCAGCACCAGCGCCAGCGGCTCGCCGTGGAAGTTGCCGCCCGACAGCGCTTTATTCTCGTCGGGGAAATCGAGAAAGATCAGCGGATTATCCGTGGCCGCGTTCAGTTCGCGTTCGACGATCGATCGCACATAGGCGAGACTGTCTTTCACCGCGCCCAGGACTTGTGGTGCGGCGCGCAGTGAATACGCATCCTGCACCCGATCGGTCGCATCGATCAGCGTGCTGCCCGCGATCAACTCGCGCACTTGCGCGGCGACTTCCAGCTGTCCAATCTGACGGCGCGCGCGGTGCAGACGTTCGTCGAAGGCGCGCGACACGCCGCGCTGCGCTTCCAGCGTCATCGCCAACGCGATGATGCCATGCTCCAGCAGATTCTCCGCATCGATGATGGCCAGCGCCGCGATGGCCGCGCA
>JBGSPW010000156.1:0-23289 GCA_041738395.1 Thermoflexales bacterium | reverse complement strand
CACCGGCGTGCTGTCCGTGGCCGTGATGAAGGGGGTACGCGTCAGCGTGTCTTGCATCACGCCCGAGCGCGCCGTCAGCGTCACGCCAAACGTGCCTTCGCGCGTGTAAGTGTGGGCGGGCTGGATCAGCGTGCTCGTCACACCGTCGCCAAAATTCCACACAAACGTGGTCGGGCTTGTGATCGGCTGTGAGGAATTCGTAAACGTGACAGTCAATGGAATGTTGCCGGTGATTGGACTGGCGCTGAAGTCAGCCTTGATCGAGGCCGTGATCAAGCGCGTTTGCGTGAGGATGTCCTTCATACTTCCCGACCACGCGGTAAGCGTGACGGTGTAATACCCGGGCGCATAGGTGCGCAGCGGATTCGTGATCGTACTGGCGCCAGTGCCGTCGCCAAAATTCCAGAGGTACGCCGTGATTGCGCCCGCCGGTTGTGAGGTATTGGTGAACGTCACGGTCAGCGGCGCGGTGCCCGTTATCGGACTGGCGCTGAAGTCAGCCTTCACCGTCGCGGTGATGAAGTTGGTCTGGGTGACGGTGTTGGCCTCCGCGCCCGCCCAGGCGGTCAGTGTCACGGTGAAGTACCCGGGCGCGGCATAGCTGTGAACCGGGTTCGTGATCGTGCTCGTGTAACCGTCGCCGAACTTCCATAGATAAGCCGTGAGGGTCGCGGTCGGTTGCGACGTATTGGTGAACGTGACCGTCAACGGCGCGGTGCCGCTGATCGGGCTAGCCGTGAAGCCGGCCAGGCTGCCGGCCGGACCAATGTACGTGGTGCGGCGTGATTCAAAGGTATCGAAGTATTCGGTTCCCGAAGTGCCTGCGTCAAGACCACTGAGCGGCCCCAGGCGCGCTTCGTCCACGCGGCGCGTGTCGTTGTCGATACCGCTTACGCTGCCTTGCTGCGCACCATCGATCCACAGGGTGATGGATCCGTTGTTGGCGCCGGCAGCCGTGGCGGCTTGCCAATCGATCTCGATGAAATGCCAGGCGTTGGAAATCGTGTACCAGCTCGTGTAGCTATACGTCGTCGAGTCATTGCACAGCTGCGCGCGCATCTGATAACTACCGCTGTAATACCGGAACTCCACGCGGAGCACATCGGTGCTACCCGTGCGCCCGACAAACACGTAATGCGCATTGCCGCTGGTCATCGTGATCGAGCTGGGATGGAAGTAGAAACGGGCCCGATAGCGCGGCTCGGCCAGCGGCGTATCATCGCGCACGTACATCGCCGTCGTGCTCGTGATCAGCGCGCGCAGGCCGTAGGGGCCTGCCTGCGCGGCGGCCGGTATCACACTCAATCGTCCGGTGTTGGTGACCGCCGCTGACCAGGCGGCGAAATTCCCGGAGTCGAAACCATCTTTGAAGATGATTTCCGCCGCCGTAATGAATTTGGTTTTGGTGACGGTGTCACTATGGACACCCGCTTGCGCCGTCAACGTGACGGTGTAGTTTCCAATCGCCAGGTAACTGTGCACCGGGCTGGTGATCGTGCTCGTGACCCCATCGCCGAAAGTCCATAGGTACGCAGTGATATTTGTGATCGGCTGCGAGGCGTTCACGAAAGTGACGGTTAACGGCGCAGTGCCCACGACCGGGCTGGCCGTAAAGTCGGCCAGCACCACCGGGCCGATAGGGGTGCTTTGCCGGGACTCAAAGGCGTCGAAATATTCCGTGCCGCGTGTGCCCGTGTCAATGCCGCTCGACGGCCCCAGCCGCACTTCGTCCACGCGGCGCGTGTCGTTGTCGATGCCCGACACGGTTTGTTTGAGGGCGCCGTCGATCCACAAGGTGAGATAGCCGTTGTTGGCCCCGGCCGCGCTGGCTGCCTGCCAGTCGATTTCGATCAGGTGTGCAGCATCGCTGATGGGCAGCCAGGCCGTGGTGGTGTAGGTGGCGCTGTCGAAGCGCGCCTACGTGCGGAGTTGATACGAGCCATACAAGCGGGTCACTTGCACCCGGAACACATCGATGGCGCCGCTGCGTCCCACGAAGATATCGTGCATCCCACTGTAGCCGATGCTGATCGAATTCGGATCGAAGGTGAAGCGGGCGCGATAACGCGCTTCGGCGGTGGGCGTGTCGTCGCGAGCACCGCAAGGCACCACAGTGTAGCCGAGCAGAGCCGTTGATCTGGCTCTGCTCGGCGTGTTGCACCAGTGCACTTGTCTCGAAAGCGATAATTTTAGGTGCGGTATAGCAAGGCACTCAAGGTTGTGGAGTTTTGATTATTTTACCCTCACCTGTTTTTTCGTTCACTTGTACCTCGAATGTTGCCGAGGGAAGTCTGTCTGGCACATAGCCTACCTGCCATTCAGAATCAGCGACACCTGATTTCAAATATCCGGCGACTGTACACTTATTACTGAGTTGTCTTCTAAAATCTGCTCCTCCATTAACTTCTGCTATATGTAGAGCACTCTCGGCTGGAATATAGGAGGGACTGCGGTCCAGCGGCTGCTCTTCATACATGACTTCGATCAGCTCTGCTTCTCCCCAAGTCAACTGTCCTGTCTGAATGTCTACAAACACATGTCGTCTAAGGAATCGGCTGTCACCCTGAGGCTGCTTTGCCTTCTGAAAGAAACTAAACATCATCAGTTGCGGCCCGATATCCGCGTATTGGCAAGGTGCTTGGAAACGTGCCTCAACTAATTGCCCATCGATCGGCTTCTTGCCGGCGAAACTAACAAAAGCCTGGACGACTTTCTCAAAGTCAGTTTCGTTCCAAGATAGCATGACTGAGATTGGTTTTGATGCTGTAATTGATTGAGTCTCGTAGAACACGTTAGTCTGCCTATTGCTAATAGACTGCAGGACAGTGGCAGGATCAAATCCAAATCTGCTCTCGGGCTGTGATAGGCCAACCTCTCTGGGAGAGTCATCACACGCTATTAAGATCAACGTACAGCCTACGAAAACAAAACTAAGCCGTAAGAACTTTCGGATCAATTTCATTCATCTCCTTTCCACCAGTTAACTCGATCTACATGTAAGATTCCCCATACATCATGGTGTGCAAGAGCTATTTGTACCACTAGCAAGACACTGCATATACGAGATGTTTACGCCTGCTGGCATTTCCCAACCTTGCGACTGTAGGTCCAGTAAATCATTAGTGAATACTTGCAATAGATACCGTAACCATGATGTACTCTCGCCCCGGATACCCCGAGTCCATAGACGGGGTAGCTCTTTGCTCCATAAGTGGCTAGGATCTCCGTTAAAGACAGTATTCCAGTCCACCTGGTTCGACCCCTGTATACGCGGTAGAGCTGCAACGCTATCTGGGAGGAAATAATTTTGCGCCAGACCCATTACGATGAACTGATCAGTTATCGAGCAGTTCGAACATGCCCCAACAGATTCACTTATTTTGTTTCCCAAGGCTGCAATTGAGGCGTTCTCATCGAATGGTGCGTAGACGCCGTTAGGGAAATACCGTGCCTCGCCCGGTGTTAGCTGAGCAATCCCCTGTGACGGGTTGGTATCTCCTAAGGCTCTTTCACCTGTGTCTTGCAACCCTTGGACTGGCGCAAAATACCATTGGCTTTGCACAGCGACACCTGCTCCAAGCGCAATTGGAGGGATATTTACATCAAGCGCTGCCCCCGCAATGGTAGCCCATCGCTCATTTGCGGCTTCTGCCCCCTTGTGATCGGGTCGTTGCCCTGTACTTGGTCCAACATAGTATTCATATGTAAGTCCTCCAATTGCTGCCCCACCGCCAATCAACAACAAACACACCAGCGTATCTATCCCTGCAAATATACCTAAACAATGTCCACTTGGATCAGTATATTTGACAGGATTATTCCGTGTGTACGCATATCGATTCAGTTGCTGCGGATCACTTGGACTCGGCACCATTGTATCTGCGGAGATGAACCGGTTTAGCGAAGGGGCGTAGTAACGAGCGTTATAGAACATCAAGCCACCGGTACTCGCGTCGAGGCGCTGCCCGGTATAGCCAATGTCGGTGGGCATGCTGCCGGTTGATGCGCCCACTCTGATATTGCCCCACGCATCATAGAGTTGCCGCGCTATCGATGTGCCGCTGGCATTGGTGGTGAGGGAGGCACTTCCCAGGTGATCGCTGTGCAGGAAGAAGAGGCCATTGTTGCTGACAACGGGATCACCCTCCACGCGCATGGCAATCAATTGCGCGCCCGCGCGATAATACGACTTGCGAATCACGCTGGCGACGTTGCTCGGCACTACCGGCCCGATGTAGGTGCTGCGCCGCGACTCGAAGTCGTCGAAGTATTCCGTGCCGCGCGTGTAGGTGTCGATGCCATTCGACGGTCCTAGCCGTGCTTCGTCGATGCGCCGCGTGTCGTTGTCGAGGTTGGCCAGCGGGCTTTGCGGCGCTCCGTCGATCCACAAGGTGAGGGAGCCGTTATTCGCGCCGCTGCTCGTCGCCGCCTGCCAGTCGATCTCGATCAGGTGCGCCGCATCGCTGATAGGCAGCCAGGCCGTGGTCGTATAGGTCGCGCTGTCGAAACGCGCCTGCGTGCGGAGTTGATACGAGCCGTACAAGCGGGTCACTTGTACACGGAACACATCGATGGTGCCGCTGCGTCCCACGAAGATGTCGTGCATCCCGCTGTAGCCGATGCTGATCGAGTTCGGATCGAAGGTGAAGCGGGCGCGATAACGGGCCTCGGCGTTGAGGGTGTCATCGCGCACGTACATCCAGGTGTTGTTCACGATCTGCGCGGGCAGAGCCAGATCAACGGCTCTGCCCGCCGCATTTTACCTAGTGCACTGTCCACAAAGCGATAAACTCAGCACTGACATTAGGATACCACTGCCAGCCAGTGATATAGGTAATCAATGCTTCTGAGATTGAACCGGTAGCCAGCGTAGAATGTCTCTTTCTTCGGCCGCATCGTATTCACTGACAAGAAGTGATTCACTGTCCGCGCTCCACACCAGTGGTGATGAATATGAACCAGCCTTGATGATTTGACCTGAAGGTACTTCAATGATGAGGCCGTCCTGCAAGGCAAGGTGGGATCCATCTGGCGACCATATGAGGTCACCCCAACCGTTCAACCTGTTAGTGCCACCTGCGTCATAAGTTAATTCGCGTTTGTCATCGCTTTGTGGGTCAATCAACGAAAGTACAGTTTTGCTCATACCTTCAGTACGCACAACTATCCATTTTCCGGTTGGCGACCAGCTTACGCCAGTCAGTGGCTGGCTGCCTTCCATCAAAATGCGCGACTGACGTGACCGACGATTGGTAATACGCACAGACACACTCTTATCGCCAGCAAGACTGTCTCCCCAGATATAAACCAACTCATGACTATTCGGCGACCAGCCGAACTGGGTGCTGTACTGACCAGGCGCATCAACAATCTGTTTAGGATTCCAATTGTTCGGATCAAGCAGGTAAATCTTTGAGCAACTGTGGTCGCACGTTGCCACGACAGAACCGTCTGGCGACCAAATGGCGAACCCTAAAAGCAGCTGCTGAGTGTCACTCAGAATTTCGCGCTCGTGAAGGGAGGTGGACAGCGAGAACAATCGCCAGCGTATGGCCCGATCTTGAAGATCTGCTCCAATTGCCCTAGAAGAATCTGGCGTGAAGCCCAACCAGTGATCGGCGTTGACCGGTATTGGCTTATAGAGTTGTCCACTCTCTACTTGAGCTAGCCATCCTTGCCACGCGGAGCCGGACTGCGTCGGTTGGTAACAAGTATATGCCAGCCATTCCAAATTTGGGGATATTGCGCCAAATGTGCAATGCGGCGGCAGCGGCAACTCTTTCCAATCTGGCAAGGCGGGTGAAGTATTCCCTAATGCGGCACGAGGAACTTGTGCAGAAGAGGTTGCTGTCGGTTCCAATCGCGCAGATTGATCACAACCATTTAGCAGGACAATTATCAACAGCAATGCTAGTTTACGCATCCAACGCCTCCTAGTCTTCCTTCTTCGTGGGCAATACGACAAGTGCCCATTTATGATACCCCGCGAATTGAAGGGGATCTCCCACATCAGATCTATACCACTGTTCCATAAAGGTTGTCAGCGCCATACTCTCCTTTTCGAATAGCGGATCGATGTAGTAAATCTTTCCCGGTTTCGCATTCGCACCATTATCAGCATCCAAGTCGATTCCAATAATCACAATGGAATGAGCAACACGTCCTGCTACACTACCACCATAATTCACCATCACAGGACGTTTATCATAAAACAATCGTTTCCTTATCATGTCAATTGTCCAGTTCTCACCTGCGACAATCTCAACGCCTTGATCTTCATAAGTCTCAGCGACCTTTTGCACTATTTGCAAAGAGGTGCATACTGGATTTCCACCATCAGCGCACTTCTTCCATTGCCGTGCTCCATCAGCAAGTCCACCTGCTTGAGGGTCGGGAGCATCAGCCAGATTGGCAATCGTATCAAAGGTAGTGTTCACACCTGCATCCACCAATACCGTAGTTGCAGCTGCAAGGCTACAAGTGTAACCCTCTTGCTCTATGCGTGACGGAGTCTTCGCAAGTTTAATTGACCGTGGAAGCGGAGGAGTTTGTAGCCATCGCCCATTGGCATCACAGCCAGGCTCGCCCGGATCGCATTCAATTTCTCGGTGCCCGGATGGATCGATGTATTTGAGGGGGTTGTTTTGTACATAGCTGTACCGGTTCAGGCTCTGCGGATTGGAAAAATCGGGTACAATGGTGTCTGGACTGAGCCACCGGTTAAGATAAGGGGCGTAATAGCGCGCATTGTAGAACATCAAGCCACCGGTGGACGCATCCAACCGTTGACCGGTATAACCGATGTCCGTCGGCATCTTTCCTGTTGATGCGCCTATGCGTATATTGCCCCACGCATCATAGAGTTGTCGCGCGATCGCTGTGCCGCTGGCATTGGTCGTGAGGGAAGCACTGCCCAAATGATCGCTGTGCAGGAAGAAGAGGCCATTGTTGGCCGCGTTCGGATCGCCCTCCACTCGCATGGCAATCAGTTGCGCGCCCGCGCGATAGTATGACTTATGAACCTCACTCGAAACAAGGCTCGGCACCACCGGCCCGATGTAGGTACTGCGCCGCGACTCGAAGTCGTCGAAGTATTCCGTGCCGCGCGTGTAGGTATCGATGCCGTTCGACGGCCCCAGCCGCGCTTCGTCCACGCGGCGTGTGTCGTTATCGAGGCTTTGCAGCGTGCTTTGCTGCGCCCCGTCGATCCACAAGGTGAGGTAGCCATTGTTCGCGCCGCTGCTCGTGGCCGCCTGCCAGTCGATTTCGATCAGGTGCGCCGCATCGCTGACGGGCAGCCAGGCCGTGGTGGTGTAGGTGGCGCTGTCGAAGCGCGCCTGCGTGCGGAGTTGATACGAGCCATACAAGCGGGTCACTTGCACGCGGAACACATCGATGGTGCCGCTGCGCCCCACGAAGATGTCGTGCATCCCGCTGTAGCCGATGCTGATCGAGTTCGGATCAAAGGCGAAGCGGGCGCGATAGCGCGTCTCAGCGTTAGGCGTGTCGTCGCGCACGTACATTCCGGTGTTGTTCACGATCTGTGCTTGCAGACCCTGCGTGCCGTGCAGGGCCGCGTTGGGTATAACGCTCAAGTAGCCGCCGTTCGTCACCGCTGCCGACCACGCGGCGAAACCGCCGGATTCGAAACCGTCGGCAAAGAGCACATCGCTCGGAGTTGACGGAGTCGAGGGTGCTCCCGATACGACAAAGTTGTTGTCGGGATAATCGCTGCTGCTAAGCGCCGGATACTGAATCTCGCTCGCATTGATCACGGTGCCGGGTGTCGCGCTTTGCGCCGACACGGCAGTGTTATTCGGCGGCAGGGTCTCGACCAGGCGGAGGCTGCTGTTACACCCCGGCGTATAAGGGATACTTCCCGGATCCAACGCATACAGGCCGGCGGCATTGGTGGTGGCGCTAATCAACGCCGTTGTCGTGATAGTGGTTGGCACGTAAGGTAATGGGGTGACCGGGCTGATCGAAGGCGAAAAGAGATTGAAATCCTGGAACGTCAGGGAAGTCGTTTGCCCGCCGCTCACAGCAAAAGATTGGGGCGCAGAATACCGATCAAGCGTCGTATTCTCGGCGACTTTCATCCAGACTTTTACGATCGCTTGATAGCTGCCCGGCGGCAATGAAATATTCTTGGCGCCATTCCACGGATACATTTGACTGAGCCAGAGAGAGTCTTGATACAGGTAGGTTCCATTGGAGTCATACACATAGACAACCGCGCCGGGATTGTCTTGAGGTGGAGTTGGTGGATTAAGCCAGCTCACGGCGACATTCAATATCCCGCTCGAATTACACACTTCCTGGCAATACAGCGTCAGCGTAATACCTTGCCGGGCGGTGGTGTCTTCTTGACGCGTGACCCGTCCGTTAAAGCCATACATGAGGGTGGGCGCCGCGGGTGAAGTTTCAACCTCATATACGCCGCCAATATAGGCGGTCTGGCCGCCGTCCGGTTTGAGTTGCAGCACGCGGTTGCCGTCACCGTCATACACATAGCGCGTCACCGAGTACGTGCTCGTATTCATCACGCTCTTGAGACGGTTTTCGATGTCCCACTTTTGGGTATAGGTAATGTGCGTGGCGCCGCTGACCTCAACGCGCGTCGTCATGTTCCCATTGAGATCATAGTCATATGCTCCGCCATTGGTCAACGAGCGGACGGCATGGGGTTGGGCAGCGTTGTAGTTGTAAGTGATCGGTGTCCCGGTCTCGTTCTTCGTCCGCACATTGCCGATTTGATCGTAGGTATAGGTTCCGGTGTAACCGTTGGTCACGGCGATGGCGCGTTCCAGGCGATCGAGGGGATCGTAGGTGAATTGCATATCCTCGGTCAACGCCGGGGGGGTATTGAATTGTGAGGTCACTCCCGTCACGTTTCCGACATTATCATAAGCGTACAGCAGATTGTACAGGCCCGTGGTCTGCAAGGTCCTCAAGCGGAAGTTAAGCGGATCGTAGGTGGATGAGGTGTTGAGGTTATTGCCCAACTGCAACAGCGTCAAGGCTCCGTTGGCATTGTAATCCAGGTTCGAAGCGTACCATTGATTATAGGAGCCTGCCTGATTGAGACTACGGACATTTTCCAACGCGCCCAGGCTATTGTAAGTCTGAGTCACCACTTCGCCCGTGGGATACGTGGTGGCGATCACGCGATCCAAAGCATCATAACCGAAACCGGTGGCGAAAATTCCCGCGCCGTTAATGGTCTTGCTCTCCTGGGTCATTCGTCCGCGCAGATCGTAAGCCCAATTCGTGCTGCCCGACAAATCGCTCATGCCGGTGCGACGGCCAATCCCATTGGCGCCTTGATCATACGTATAAGTCGCCAGCCAGGGACCCGTGCTGCTCGTTTGCCGCTTTTCAGTCAGCCGATTGAGCGTATCGTAGTTGAACCACAACACTTGATTCTTGGCATCCGTTTGGTTGACCAGGTTACCCGCGTTGTCGTACTGATAGGCCCAGTGACCCATGTCGGGATCGAGCATCTCGACCTTCTGGCCCAGCACATTGTAGGTCATGACGGTGGTGTTGGTCAACGCGTCGGTCACGCGGGTCAGATTGTTCATGACATCGTAGCTGTATTGAGTGGTTCCATACAGGGTCCGATATTCGTTGCCGCACATCTGATCGGGCGGGCAGTAAGTGCCGATCACATCACGCACCAGCAGCAGACGGCCCAGACCATCGGCTACATATTGCTTGTGGGCGCGATGATTGGCGTCTTGAACCACATGCAGCGGTAAGCCTGTGGCAATATCCAGACCGTAATACTGATGCGTGGTCGTGTTATCGGGAGCAGTCGTGACGGTCGGACGACCTAATGCGTCATATTGTGTCAGGGTTTTAGGGGCAGCCGCCAGGTTCGTCGTCGTGTATGGATTCACGTTTTGATTGTAGGTATAAGGCGGTACTGTATAGGGCGCAGTTTGCGAGATGACGAGTCCGCGCGCGTCATAGCCACGGCTCACCACAATGTCTACGGGGGTCGGGCTGTCGCTCACCGTGACATTCACCGGCCCCTGCGTTTGAATCTCACGACCCAGACCGTCATACAAGTGACGCACGACTGGCCCGCCCGACAGCGGCTTGTGATTCTCGGCAATCCGCAACGGCTTGATCCAGAACGGGCTGCCCACATCGCTGTAGCCATAGCGTACGGTGGGATCGTTCTGCGCATTGTTCTCGCCATAGTAGGGATCATTTGGACGATAGACTTCATGCAACCGCCCCAAGCTGTCATAGGTATACAGCGTTGCCGCGCCATTCGGATCAGTGACACGCTTCAAACTACCGATCGGCCCACTCCCCACGCCAAGGTCGGGTTCATTGATGCCGTAATATTGATATTGAGTGGGCTGACTCTTGGCATTCGTCACCTGTTTCGGGTAGAGGGAATATACGTCATCATAATCGATCGTGGTCTGGTTCCCGTTGGGATCAGTCACCGTCGTCGGATTGCCCCAAGCATCATAAGCATACTTCGTGGCCGCTATGGGAGGCATGGGTTGGTTATCGATTTGCCACAGTCCCTGCGCCACCATGGTCACTGCACCTTTGGAAATCTGGGCGGTGTCAGTCGCTTTCGTCAGGTCGTAGCGATAGTCATCAAAATACCACTTAGTCTGTGTTTTCAGAATCGTATAGTCTGCCACATTGGGGGTGATCCCCTTGAAGATATTCTCGCCGTGTTTTAAGCCCATGAACCAGCGGCCATTATCACTCAGGTTATTGTAGTATGAATAGGTGGAACGTTCGTCGCCGACATCGCTGGCGCGCGCCAGGGCAACCTCATCAACATAGATCGTCCCGGTCCCATGCAGCAGCTTGAGGTGAATCCGAATCTTGCCTGTTTCATTGGCCGTGTAATTCCACGTGACTTGTGACCAATCGGTGCCTGGCGTGATGGCCGGACTGGTGCTGCCATAGGTGCTATTGTCAAGGCCATCATGTGTCCAGATCTGAAACTTAGCACTGGCCCCCGTTGTTGCTTTCACCCAGACCCGCACGGTATACGTTACGCCGGGGACAAGCCCCGCCACATCCTGGTAGACGCCTCCGTCGTAGGTCGCCTGTTGCAGTTGCAAGCTCTGCTGACCGGCAAAATGTTCTACTGTATTGACGCTGCCTGGCAAATTAGGCGCCCAAAAAGGTATCCAATTGTTCAACCCATCTTCAAAACCTGCATTGATCACCTTCTCTTCCGCGCCATAGTCATACTGCGCGCGCAGATTTCCATAGGCATCGTAGGTAGTACTGGTGCGCGTCGAATTGGAGTTTCCTACCGCATCCCATTGAGTATTAGTCTGATCGCTCAGATAGGTGAGTGTCACAACCCCATTGGAGATGTTAGAGTAGATACTGTCGTTTTGAGTCAGCAATTGATCGGCGGCATTGGGGTCCACTGTTTGAGTACGCCGGGCCCGCCCGAGTCGATCGCGGTCTTGATAAAATTCGGAAATAGATTTGCTCAGGGATTGGCCGTTATAGTCCGAGTTGGTCACGGTCGTGCGTGTAAAACCGATTAACGGACTATGCCCATAGTAATTGGGGTCGAGAATATCATGAATCGCGCAGTTGGATGCGCCCGGCAAATAACCCAGATCGCCGGTCAATTGATCGTAGCAAGGCGCTTCGTATTGATAATTCGTTACAGCGGGCAGAGCTTGTATGCCATCCCAGGTCTCGGTCTTAACGACAAAGTACGACTGACCAAAGGACGGCACAAAGCCACAGCCTGTGGGATCAAGCGCGGTTGGCTGGCAAGCGCCACTGGTATCGCGCCGTGAGTCTGATTGATACGTGAACTTCGCGTTACCGCCATAGCCGTTTTTTACTTGTTCAACATAGTCATAGTGGAAACAATTCGCGCCTGGCGCGCCATGCTCTTTTGAAATGTAAGTCAGCGTCGTTGCCGGCAACTTCTGTGTTCCGTCACGATTGCTGTCTTGAATCCACTCGACGGTGTTTGTGCCAGTATCATGACCACATTCTTGATAGTAGGTGCCGCCCAACCCGAGGTCGATGGTGCGATAAGGCGAGGTCATACTCCACTGATACAAATAAATGTGGTTAATGCGGTTGTCACCATTGCGGTCAAAGACGATGCGGGCGGCGTAGTTGCCGGTAAGGCGCGTATCGGCATTGGCTGCCAGCGCCGCATAGTTGTAACGAATCTCAGAGATTATCCGTGCGCTGGTTACGCTGGTAGTTTCGTTGCCCGACGATGTGGCATATGTGTCTACGATGTCGCTTAACACGGCATAATCATATTGGATCTGATTTCCATAGACATCCGTCACCGTGTCAACCCGCCAACGAATCCCCGAATAGTTGTCGATGTCTGCGCCCTTATGCCCATCGACAATCGGTCCAACAGCTGCATTGGGCAGCATTAGCTGTCCCGTTTCAGAGTCGGGTGTATAACCCAGACGATAAGTGGTACCTTCACCCGTTTTCACAATCCAGTAGAACCGGTCGGGGTTCGTGTTTGAATCAGTCGGGGCAAAGATACGTTGCACGAACAGTTGCGGAGCTTGATCCGCATAATACTGAACGACGTTATCCGTTGTAGCGTTTACGGGTCTGAGCGTATAGCTGCTGCCATTAAGCGCCAGCGAAAAACTATCCGGGTGGTATAAGCGAATGTGGGCTCCATCAGAGGCCAGATGCACTCCATTGCGGCTAATCTCTATGTCAGACAGCGACCAGCCTAAGCCAATGGGCCCTTGATCACCATTGGATAAGACCAAACCATCTACACCACGACTGGAATAAGATAAATCGATGTTCGGGGTTAAGCCATGACGCCCCGCTGGCACAGCAATAGGATAATTAAAGGTAGCAGCGCCACTGAAGGTCGACACGGTGGGTGGTTGCCACTGATAGTGCCATCGACCTGGTTCTGAGCCAGCTCCCCAATTAGAAAAATGAGTAATCTGTGCCTGTAACACACCCGTTGTGTCTAGCCACTCTGCAGATACTTTGTGCCACTGATTGGGATTGTCAGAATCCTGATAAGCAACAAACCAACTCTGTCCTGGTACGAACCCTGGAAAACTACGTAAATCCAGGGTGAGCGTCAACGGCTGATCAAAAGCGGAAATGGCTGCGCCGGTGTTGATATTCTGAGCATTCAAATCAAAACGCAGTTTCATCCAGGCTGGGCTGGTCGCTTGATCGAACGAGCGTGGCGTTATACTGAGGCGCGCGGCTTCATCAAGTACGCCGACCGGCACATCCAGTTGAATGCGATTGTCCGCCGACACGAGCTGGCCGCCCGTCTGGTCAACCGTTATCGCTGTTTCACTTTCCACCAAAGAATTAGTGGGGACAGAAGTCGGCGTCGCAGCGAGAACGGCTTCTACTGTAGGAGTCACTGTCGCAGTCGCAGTGACCTCCGGCGTAGGAGTGGGAGTTTCCACTGGAGACACAAACGGTTCGACACTGCGCGCTTCAACCGGCATCGCGGCTTTGGCGCTGGCCGGAATCGCTGAGAAAGACACCACGGATTGCAAAACGAGGGAGACTGCCACCACTACACGAATGAGGTTCCACATCTGGCGAGAATTCACACAACACGCTCCTGAAGATAGAATGACTCTGCTGGGGCCTCAGATAGGCTACACGGTCCAACAAATTCAGCAGATTAAGGCAAATCATGCAACTGACAAAACTCCGGTTCTTTACCGGGCAATAAAACAGCCTTCCGAATTGGAAGGCCAACAGTCTTCTAGCCCATACAATCCAAACAGCCGACAGTATAGTCAGACAATATGGGTGTGTCTACATGACGAATGTCACCAAGAGCACATGAACCTACGTACACGCGAGGCCGGTTTTTGTACGTAAAACACGTACACGCCCTGTACGCAGGCAGAGGCAACGGCAGGCTGGAAACAAGTTTGATTTTCGAGAAGAGTAAAAACGGGGTCGGAGAGCCAATCACTCGCGTGAGGGTTGATGGTGCTGTAAGGTATAGCGCAGCAGATCGGCTTGTGATTGAAGCCCCAACTTGCCTCTCAGCCTGCGCCGATACGTCTCGACCGTGCTCTTACTCACCCCAAGCACCGTTGCTATCTCGGCATTCGTGTGTCCTTCGCCGATCAAGTTCAGCACTTGTTGCTCACGGACGCTCAGGGCCTCAGCGGGAGACGGCAACGGGACGGGGGCACCTTGCAGGTAAGCGGTGATCACATATTCGACGAGTGGCGGACTCAGATAGTGCTGTCCATTGATAGCCACGCGAATAGCTTGAGCGAGTTCGTGAACACTCGATTCCTTGAGGACATAGGCGGCCGCCCCGTGTTGAAGGGCCTCCAGGACATAGCCCTGGTCGTTGTACATCGACAGCATGACCACCCGCGTGTCGGGCGACGACCGACGCACACCATCCAAAACGTCCAGGCCTTTCAGGCCCGGCATCATCATGTCGAGGACCAGCACCTCCGGGCGAAGTTGCTCAACCAACTCAAGCGTACTGCGCCCGTCACCGGCTTCGCCCACGACGGCAAAATCCGGCTCATGGGTCAACAACTGGCAGAAGCCCTGGCGGACCATCACATGATCGTCGGCTAATACAATGCGAATCATATCGATCTACTTTCCTCGGCCTGATCACCGAGCGGCAGTTCAACCATGACGCAGGTGCCCTGACCGAGAGCCGATTCAATGCGGAAGGTTCCGCGCAACAACAACGCCCGTTCGCGCATACTGCGTAGCCCCTGAGTCTCTTTTTCTTTCAGCACGCGCCTCACCTCGAAACCAACCCCGTGATCTTCAATCTCGATGCGCAGCACTTGATCTTCGACTTTCAATTTCACGCCGGCTTGCTTGATCTGCGCATAACGGGCCACGTTGGTCAGCGCTTCCTGAATGATGCGATAGGCGGCCGTTTCCACTTCACGCGTGAACCGCCGATCGAGTCCCCACAGAAAAACGCTGACATGAATGTGCGTCTGGGCTTGATACCGCTGCGCCAGACTGACCAACGCCGGCCCCAACCCCATGTCGTCCAGAATCGCAGGGCGGAGTTCCAGGGCTAGATTGCGGACATAGCGCGTGAGTTCCTGCAACGTCGTACGCAGCTGGTCACATTCCGGGCGGGCGGCTTCTCCGGTGCGGATGGCAATTTGCTCGAGTTGCAGCAAGGCAGCGGTGAGGGTTTGCCCGACCTCGTCGTGCAGATCGTGCGCGATTCGGCCGCGTTCATCCTCCTGCAGCGCCAGCAACCGGATGGAGACGGCCTCCATCTGTTGGAGCAAGTCGTGCTGCTCGGTCACATCCCGCACGATGGCCAAGACTTGATTGGATCGCAGATAGGCCACGCGAACTTCAAACTGATGGTCTTGCCCGTCAAGCGGCAGCGTCCATTCACAGTGGGCCGGCTTCTGCTCACGCAGCGCATCGTCCATTGCCACGCGGAGGATTCGAGCCGGTTCTGTCAGCAAGATCTCGTCGATGTTGCGTTGCAGAATCTCGGCGGTAACGGGGAATAAGGTGAACTCCGGGGCGTGGTTGACGTTGAGCACTGTGCCATCGGCGCGCAGCTGGAGCAACAGGTCGGGCGTCGTGTCACGGAAGGCGCGGATGAAATCAGCCTCTTGCTGGAACTGATATTCAAGGACCTGGGCAGCGTGCAGCTGCCGGCAGAAGGCTTCGATCAACGGATTGGATTTTGGCGGAAGCGCTGATGTGGCGGACATGATCGCAGGTTTGATTGTATCGACTGTGAACAAAGCGGAAGACTGCGGGAGATTGTAGAGGGATTGGGCGGGTTCGTCAACCGAGAAATCAGACACGAATCTTTGGCCCATCTGTAACGTGTTAAAGTGTCGTACGGGTCGCACGCTACCGTCTCCAGACAATCCCGGTGATGCGAGTTGACCCTCTTTGTTGATCCACTTCTGTCGTGCGCTTTGGCCATTGACGCCTGAAAAACTCGCACCACTGTGAAAAATGAATTGTGACCACGCCTCATTTAGTCAGGCCTTCACTTCCTCTTTTTGGCTTTCTTGCCTGCTGTGACGTGGGCACCGCGTAAGTCCAACAGCACTCCGGTGATTTCTTGTTTCTGGCCGATGAGACCGATAGATTTCCAAACGTCAATCTGGCCGTTCAAGAAGTCGGCCACCGCCGATTGATCATGCTGCACATATTGACGCAGCAAGGCAGCCAGACCGACGCCAAAACCATGCCGCGCTGTATCCAACTCCTCGCCCGCTTCACCAGCGGCAGACAGTTCAGATGTCGCCAGTGATAGTGAGTCAAGCACCTTCATATGCGCTAACTCGTCGCCTGAGTAGCGCGCGAGTGACAGACAAATCAGGCGCAGCAGGTCGAAGGCCAAAGGCGTTAGCAAGCGATCACTCTTCGCCAGACTGAGCGCGCGATCGATGGCGTCGTCGGGCCTGTGGAGCGCGACCAGGGTCGTGCAGCAGCGCCTCAGACCGGCTTGATTTTCGAGAGGGCGTTGGCTATCGCGAGTCCAGGCAGCCAGGGCGGCCTGCTTGAACAGCGGCTCAAGGTAGTCCAGCGCGTTCTTGATCGTTTCGGGCGCAGTGACGTAGAACACCGATTCGCCGCGCGGCAGCCGATCACCGCGATACGACAGCCAGTTGTGCGAGCCCATCAGGTAGATCGCCTGATCCACGACCACTTCTTTGTTGTGGTGGTTGCCTAACCACCACACGCCTACGGCCGGTACGCCGTCAGGGGTCTGAATACTTTGCAGCGCATCGAGCAGGCCCTGGGGGGGTGAGTGATCCTCCGCTCTTAGGTCACGCGCGATACCCCAGCCGATCAAAATCAGGATACCCTGCCGAGCCAGATCGCGGAGAATCTTCAGGAAACTGTCATCCACAACTTCCTCAGTCATCCAGGGTGACACGATCAAGACCAATTGCCGGGCACGCTTGAGGCTTTCCAAGAAACGCGGTCGAATGAATTCATTCCGTAACAATTCAACTCCCGGGCCGGCCGCTGCGGTTCGCTGTTCAGACCCTTGACCGCCTTGCCGCAGCGCTAAAGTCTGCGCCACATAGGTCTGCTCGACCTGTTGCGCGTGGCTCGGCAGGGGCGCCGCGGCTGGCGCTTCGGCAAAAATGGATCGTTCAGCATCGCCAGGCAGAAGATCCTCAAGCCCCAGAGTGCCTGTGGCCAACCAGTCGTCCATGATCCCTTGCGCCGCGGTATCAAACTGACCATTGGGCAAACGGGCCATCCGCACGGAAACATTGTCGGTTCCCTGGCCTGTCGCCAGCGTGTCTTGAACGATCAAGACACCCCAGGCGTAATAGTCTTTCTCTTTAAGACGCGGCCGACCGATTTCAACCACGACACGACCTTCTTCCGGCGAATGCAGACTCATCCCCGCTGCCGTCACGGCGGTGATCACCCGCTCACGAGTGATCGATGAAACCACGATCTCTGCGGGGATGGCCCAATCATCGTCTTCCACTCGCGGAAGAACCGGATCCGCTTCGTCGGCCTGGGCCAGCACTTTGCCGGCGGCGAGGCGCTTCGTCAGCCCGTCGTAGATCAATTCAACCGGCCGTTGCACGGGCGGCGTCGGAACCCGCCCCTGCGCATAGAATTCCTTGCCACTCACGGTGAGCACCACCGCATCGTCTGTACCGTCGGCTTCGATCACGTCGAGGTTTTCAAGGGCGGTGCAGACGGCGTCGACAAACAGGCGATCGAGACCCAATAATGACGCAATTTCCTGACGCGAGGGGCCAGACGTTATCTCCACTGCTGCGCGCAGCACGAATTCTTCGAGGACATTGAAGCGCCGCGGGTTTTGTACGAATACGTCCAGGTCGATCTTGAAAAACGGGGCTCGATACACACCGCTGGAAATCACGCGTAAGCCAATTTCGCGCGTCTCGATACTCCGGGCAATCTCAAGCAATCGGGCATCAATGTTACTGGAAGGTTGAAACATCTATGAATCCTCCCGACTGCCTGACGATGTCCGCCACGTTTTTGTAGATTCTGGCCGCGTTCGTATTCTTGGCCTGCTCGCAAAACAACTCACGCGAGCCGACAATGATCAACAATTCCTGAGCCCGCGAAAATGCGACATTCACGCGTTCGGGCTCTTTGGCAAACCCGACGTCGCCGTGAGCATTGTTGCGCACGAGGCTGACGATCACAATCGGGCGCTCCATCCCTTGAAACCGATCGACCGTGCCCAGCCGAATATTGAGCTGCTTGAAGTCTTGATCGGGTGGGCGCTTTTTCAGGCGTCGATCCAGTTCGCGCAGCTGGGCCGCATAGAAGGTGATGACCCCGACCTCTTTGCGCTGTCCTGCTTGGGTGGGTTGCCAGCTGCGGTCGATGCGTTGTAAGACCTCTTCAATAATGTCGGCCTCCGCGCGGTTCCAGTAGCTGGTACCGACTCGTTCTTCATGGTACGAGGTCAGCTGCGGAACCGACACCCACGCGATATGTCGATCCGGCGGAAAGAGCGGCGCGAGCCCATGCGCACGCGCACGATCGGGGTCGGGAATTCTACAGACGAGCTTATGGGAGTAAAACTGGTTGATCGCATCCATGATCTGGGGATGCATGCGATACTGATCGGTCAGCCACTCGCGCACACCGCTTCCGTCGTCACCGCTTTCAAACAACTCACGGAATAAAGAGTAACGCAGATGTTCGACCTCGGCTTCGGGAACTTTCAACTCGGTCGCCAGATCGACGATGGCTTCGGGGCCGATCATGGGCGGTAACTGGCGACTATCACCCACCAGTACAATCCTGGTCCCCTTAAGCATCGGCAGCAACAATTCAGGCGGGGTCGCTTTGCTGACTTCGTCGACGATGACGCAATCGAAATTGCGGTACTCTTCTGAAAACCGACGCGAGCCGGCTTGCACGCACGTAATGCCAATGACATTGGCGTTGTCGATATAGATTTGCCGCAAGTCGGCTTCGTCGCGGGGATCAGCGGCGTGGAGCCGCTGCGCCCAGTCGTTGATGAGACGTTCGCTCTGTTCGAAGTAGGCCCGTTGTTGTGCCAGAGCATCCGCCCAGCGCTGATGGCTGGCGACGGCCGCCTCAATATAAGCCAGATCGTTTATACCGGCGTCGAGACCGGCTGGCCGGAGCGCGCTGGGAACGGCCGTGTGTGCCGTTTGCCACCAGGCCAGATGCGGTCTGAAGACGGCGTCGCTGTTCGCGAGCAATTGCCGGAAATCAGCCATTTGCTTATTGGCGGCCTCCACTTTGGCGCTTATTTCGGCCTGTTTGAATTCAAGCCCTTCCAGGCTCGACCGGACTCCAGTGACGATTTCATGCATGATACTGTCCGGCAGCACCTGTTGAAGAGCCGCATTCAAGCGCTGGTGTTGGTTGTCCATTTCATTCAGATTGGCCTGCCAGCGTATCCTCCATTCGTCACGCGTTAGCCGGCTCGCTGATTCGACGACCTGTTGCAGGGCAACAAAGGGCCGCAATTCGGGCAGCCGGTGCAGCTCTTCCATTAGCTGGAGACGTTGCTGATCCAGCGCGCGTTGGGTCGCCACGAGTTCACGGCCTATTTCTTCGGATCGTTTTGCCGCATGTGACAGGGTGGCCTGACAGGCAGCCGATTCTAGATCGGTCGGGTTCAACGCGGCCGCAGACAGCTGGTCCAACTCGCTTATCTCACGTTGAACCGCCGTGGTCAGCGCTTCCCCATAAACAGCCAGGCGCTGGGTAATCTGTTGGGCCAGCGTCTTAACCTGGTTGTCGAGCGCCTCGCGAGTGTGTGACAAGTCCGTCGCCGCGAGGCGCAGCTGAAGGGCCGAGCGGGCCACGCCCTCTTGAATTGGGTCTTTGCCCGAAAGTCTCGATCGCCAGTCTGGGCGCTGCCTGGCATAAATCGTCAGGTCATCATTCAGTTTCTGCAGAATCGTCTCAGCCTCTTCAACCGGGTGATAGAGGCCATGGGTATCGCGCGTGACGAGCTGGCCCAACCGGGTCTCAACCCAAGGTTGAGCGAGGGGTTGAACCCGTTTGACGATGCTCGGGTCGGCTACCTGAAGCCACTGATCGGCCAGGTTAGCCAATTGCCGGACCAGGCGGCCCAGGGTGGCCGACTCGCTGCGGCTGGTGGTCCAGTCACGAGCCGGGTTGGTCAAACTGGCCATTCGCACTGATTTCAACGCGCGGGACCAGGCGTCACGCCCGACTGGGTTATTGAAGCCGGCCGGCGGATCGCTCAAAATCGACGCAGAAGTCTCGCCGACGACGCGTCGCAGACGCGCCTCGATCTCGGCGGGCAGACCTGCGAATGAGTTCGCGCATACCCGAACATCGTTCAGTTGTTGTCGATTCTGTGCCAGTCGCTGTGCGAGACTGGCGATTCGATCCTGCATAGCTCGCACAGTCAGATTGTGTTGAGCTCGTTCCTCAGACAGGCTGGCTTGCTGATCCAGTGCGTCGTACCTGTCTGTGACCAACCTAAGAATAACCGGGAGGTCTGCCGCCCGAGTTTCGACGTCGCGGCTGATCTGTTCGCCAGCCTGGCGAGCCAGTGTGGCACGCTGATAGTACGTGGTGATTTCACGCAGCCGATTGGCTTTACCCGTTGATGCGGAGGTAGGAGCAGGCAGTGTGTTGCTTTCGAACGACGCGGCCCGAATGCTGGCTAGATTCGGCTGCCAGACGTCAATTTCCTTCAGCAAGGCATCCAGGCGAGCCTGAGCCTGGCGCTGTAAGGGAGACCTGAGCAGTCCATCCAGTTCAGAGTCGGGATGAGTCACGTCGAAGTCAACGGACAGATCGATTGATCGCGATCCAGTTGTCTGCAGCTGTTCCAGCGCCTCAAGTAGTTTGCGCCGGTTGCCAATCGCTTGCTGGAGCAACTCAGCATTGCGTCGGTAGGCATCTGCTCTGACTTGAATTTTCCCCGCTTGTTCGTGCAAGTAAGTCTGCTGCTGAGCATGCTCTCTCGCCAGGCCCAGAAAGTCTTCCAGTTTAGGCCAGTCGTCCAGCAGCCGCTGAAAGGCCAGCAGGGGTTCACGACGCTCTTGCAGATTACGCTCACAACCCTGGGCCGTGTCTGCCAGCCATTTTGAAATGACATTCTCCTCGAGGTACTGCTTGCCCTCTTCCTCAACCCGATCGGCATGACCGCGCCGCAGCGCCCGGATCGCAGCATGGCGCACCAGGCGGCTCATCGCATTGTCGACCGCCAGATTGGCCTGAGAGGCGATGAGCGTCCGCTGGTTGCGGATGGCGTTCTGATAGCAGATTTCAGCGATCACGGTGGTTTTGCCGGTGCCCGGTGGTCCCTGAATGAGGAACAGATCAGGGGCATTCAGCGCGCCTTCCACGGCCTTGAATTGCCCTTCGTTTAACATCGGCTGCAGTAAATCGGTCCGGGCTAGTTCGATGCGATGAGCCGGGTCCGGCAGGCGCGCCTGATCGACATCAAACAAGAATTCACTTAAACGGGGATTCTCGCTGCGGCCACGCTCCAACGCCTGAATGCCGTACTTCAGGCGCTTGATTTGAGCCAGATCCCCGCCAGCCCGGTAACGCAGTACGGCTGTTTTGGGCAGGCGGTCAGGCTGCTGTTCGAGCCGTCGGGCTAAGTCTTCGTCAAGCACTACCTCGAGCCAGCCCTGGCCTTCATCAACCTTGGCGAGACTTCCGACCAGCCAATCATTGGATTCAAAGTCCGAGTCTGCTTCACGCCCGGCCAGTAAATCCAATAAGCGCCCGATGCTGACGTCCCTGGGAATCTCGCTGACTTCAATCTGCTCCCCCACTTTCGCTTTGATCTTGTCCCAGGGAATGGGCTGGCGGCCGACATCGAGATGGAACCTGATCACCTGGCCCGATCGAATTAGGCGATAGGTCTGATAAGGCACATCAAATTGGGTCGCGCGGGCTGCGCTTTCGAGGAGGTCAAGGTATTTCTGCCAGTGCGTCAGGCGTGTTCGAATTTCCGCCTGCTGGCTGTTGCCTTCTGGCATTTTTAGCACGGATTCCAGGAGCAGCGGTGGAATGCCGGACGCCTTACTGCCGGCATCCTCTATGGCGTGGAATTTTACCCAGGCGAGTTTGCTCCAAGCGTTCCTGACACCCACGGATTCAGGTGTGCAGTCGATGCGCGTCAGCACGAAAGCGCGCTCACGGCTAAGTGTTTGTATTCCGATGAGCCCCAGCGCCCTACGCCCCAGCTGAGCAATTAGATTGATGTTGGGTCCATGCTCAACATCGGCGGCGAATCTGATTTCTGTCAGCGCATCACCTTCACGTCCACGTCCGCCGTTGCGCAGATAGACGAGGTAGCGGTAAGGTCCCAGCAGTTTCAGCAATGCGCGCACGGCCTGTTCGGCCAACTCGGCATCATCCCAGTCAGCGGCCGGAGGGTATGACAGAAGACCGATCTCTTCGATTTTTCGCGCCGCGGATTTCTTCAACGCGAGAGGGAGATCAAACTCGGAGATTGGCTCGCCACGCGCGAGTTGGTCAACCTCCAAACGCCCTGCCGCTGGCCGGGGTCTGGTCGTATCACGCGTCGATCGGGTCATGCCATTGGGCCGTTCTGCCGTCAAAGTTTTCACCTTGTAAATCTATGCAACGTCTCGTTCAGACAACCTCAGACGATACTCTCTTGATCGATCTCAACGATGTCCCAGCGGAGTTCTCAGCCGGTCCAGATTCAGATCAGCGCGCTGAGCACCACGCGCCATCTGTCACTTTCACGCAGCATTGTTCAACTGTGAGCAGGTTCGCTCCTGAGCCAGCTAGGCTACAATCGAACCATGCTACCACTCATCAAGACTAACCGCTATCTGCGCCATCCACAAACACGCCGTCAAATGATCGCCGAGAATGTGTATGATTCTTCGGTCTTTGAGGGCGCAATCGGCTTGCCTAAGCCTCAGTCTTCCGGCTCGCGTCGGCGCAAAATGGCTTCTTCAAAGAAACGCGCCAACGGCAAGTAGTTCTCGATGTAGCCCTGCTGAACGGCGAGAAGATATTCCTCTCGCCGTTTTTTGCTGCCACGTCCTGAAATCCCTATGCGGGTGTAAGAGCCGGGCTGGGCAGCTATGCTGTCAGCCAACGTGCGAGTGGCCCGTTGCCATCACGAAACGGATGAATCAATAACCGTTCGGCATGGACCACTGCGATGTTCATGGTAACCTTGTCCAGTGGCGCGAGGTGTATGGCGTGAGTCGCCGTAGGAAGCGGTACAGCCTGGCCTCTTCAAGCCGGGACTGAGCTTCATCGAGATGGTTCTCCTCCAGATCCAGCGTTGGGGGGGGGGGGGGG
>JBGSPW010000239.1:0-2192 GCA_041738395.1 Thermoflexales bacterium | reverse complement strand
AGCCCGCTGGCGGCGCTGCGCATCAAGGGGCGCGATGATCCGTCGGGCGCGCCGCGCAAGTTGGGCTTTGTGGCCGGCACGGAATTTGTGATCGTCGGGATGTTGTTCGTGTATGCGATCCCGCTGCGCGATTCGGTGGTGTTTCAGGTAGGCAGCCTCGCCGTGTTCGTCATGCTGCTGGGCGCGACGTTGATGGTGCCCGTCTCGCTGGACTTCATGGAGAAATTTGTGAGGCCGGTGATCAGCCGCCTCTTCGGGCGCGAGGGCCTCATCGGGGCGGGCAACATTCAACGATCGCGCGGGCGCACCTCGTTGACGGTGGCCGCGTTGATGGTGGGCGTGTCGATGGTGATCTCGATCGGGGCGATGAGCCGCTCGTTTCAGCAGGACATCGACGCGTGGGTGGATACGTCGGTGGGCGGCGATCTGATCGTGCGCTCGCCGCTGCCTATGCAGAGCGAATTTGGATCGCGTCTCGCTTCGCTGCCGGGCGTGGAAGCTGTGACGCCGGGCCGTTACTTCGGTGTGCGGCGGGCCAACCGCACTGCCGACGATCTGGCGCTGGTCTTTCAAGCGCTCGATCCGCAAACGTACTGGGATGTAGCGTCGTTCCAATTTTCGGAAGACAAGGAACTGCTGCCGCAGATCAAACAGGATTTTGCGGACGGCGGCCTGCTGGTCTCGACGACGGTGGCCGATCACTACAAGTTGAAGCGCGGCGACACGTTCGAGCTGGAGACGCGGCGCGGCGTGCAGTCCTTTCCCATCGCGGGCATCGTCAGCGATTTCACCGGGCAGGGCTTCGTGCTCAACGGTCCGCTCGAAACGATGCGGCGTTACTTCGGCATCACCGATGTCGATCGGTTCACGTTGAAACTCGCGCCGGGGACGGACGTCAATGCCGTGAAGCAAACGATCGAAGATCAATACGGCCAAAGCCGTCATCTGCAAGTGGAAACGACCGAGTCGTTCCGCGCGCGCATCCGCGAGTTGACCAATCGCGCTTTCGGACTGTTGGATGTGCTGGCCTCGATCGGGGTGATTGTGGCCGCGCTGGGCGTGATCAACACGCTGCTGATGAACGTGCTGGAACGGCGCAGGGAGATCGGTGCGCTGCGCTCGATCGGCATGACGCGCGCGCAAATCATCCGCATGATCCTGGCCGAAGCGGGAGCGCTGGGTGCCATCGGCGCGGTGTTCGGCATCGGCTTCGGGATTCTGTTGTCGCGCGTGTTCGTGGAAGGCATGAAGATCATGACGGGCTACCGATTGGAGTTCACGCTGCCGTTTCAGTCGCTGCTGCTGGGACTGGCGATTGCGCTGATCGTGTCACAGGTGGCGGCGTTGTATCCGGCGTGGAAAGGTTCGCGCGTGAATATTGTGGAAGCGATTAAACACGAATGATGAAGGCGGAATGCGGAGTGCGGAATTCTAAATCCGCATTCCGAGTTCCGAATTCCGCATTGGGAGGACCGATGAAGGGCAAGCAAATATTCGGACTCATCGTTGGGGTGGTGGTAGTCAGTACGATTGGATTTTTTGGCTATCAGAGTTTTCTAGCACCAACGTCTACGACGACGCCGACGCCCGCTCTGGCGGCGAAAGTGGAAGCGGAAGTGGTATCGGCGCAGGGGTTCGTCGTACCGGAACGAGCCAGTGATCTCGCGTTTCGATCGGGCGGGCGGGTGAGCGAGGTGTTGATCGCAGAAGGCGATCAAGTGAAGCAGGGTCAGGCACTCATTCGTTTGCAGGATGATCAATTGCAAGCCGCGGTGGCGCAGGCACAGGCCGCGTTGGATCTGGCGCAAGCCCATCGGGCGCAGGTGGACGAAGGCGCACGCGCAGAAGACATCGCAGCCGCCGAGGCTGCGGTGCGATCGGCGGAAGCACAGATCAGTGCGGCGAGCGCTGAGCGCGATCGGTTGACGGGCGGCTCGACCGCGGCCTCGATCGCCGCGGCGCAAGCGCAACTCTCGTCGGCGCTGGTGGAGCAGAAGTTGGCGCAGGACGCTTACGACAAGGTCACGGAATGTGTGACAGTGAACGGCAACGAAGTGTGTCCCGGCCTCGGCACGCCGGAAGAGCAGGCGCGCTTGCGCGTCACTGCGTCGAATGAAACGGTGAACGCAGCACGCACGACGTTGACCGAAGCGACGAAGGGATCGGGGAAGCAGGTGCAGGCCGCACAGGCG
>JBGSPW010000238.1:0-15950 GCA_041738395.1 Thermoflexales bacterium | reverse complement strand
GTTGCACAAGAACACGCGCGGCATCCCCGTAATCGAGGTGAGTTTCCGTTCCAACTCGGCGCGTCGATCGTTGTAGAACATCTCGGGACAGGTGATCAAGGTCTGGGCTTGTTTGGCAATCGCCTCGGCGACCGCCGGATTCGCATGTCCGATGTTTACCGAACCCTGCCCGCCCACGCAATCGACGTATTCGTTTTCATCGCTGTCCCACACCCGCGCGCCTTTGCCACGCACCAACGCGATGGGGCGTTTGGTATAGACACCGGAAGTGAATTGAGACTCGAGTTCTTGTATAGTCATTATCAACCTTCACCGAGAGATTAGTCCACGAATTCACACGAATCGACACTAATTCCATTTCATCCGTGAAGATTCGTGCTGATTCGTGGATCACGTTTCAAGAGATCACGGTGCCCTTACCTGCCAACGCATTTTGAATCGGCGTGTCGATTCTTCCGTCCGCAAACACGACCTTGCCCACACCCAATTGCAGCGCTTCGCTCGCACCGAGGACCTTCTTCTTCATGCGTCCTTCCGCAAAATCGAGCGACTGTTCGACCTTGGCTTTGTCGATGTGTGCAATCACGGTCGATTCATCCGGGAAATTGCGCATCAAGCCCGGCACGTTCGAGAGGATGATCAGCTGTTCGGCCTGCACCGCGCCTGCCACCATCGCCGCGGCGCGATCGGCATCGACGTTTACGACATCGCTCTCATGCGAGATCGCCAGCGGTGCGATCACGGGCACGTAACCGGCATCGAGCAGCATGCACAACAAAGCGCGATTCACCGTTTCGATCTTACCCGTGAAGTCATCGCGCAGGATACGCTGCTTGCCGTTCTCGACGATACGAATCGCGTCCTTGCGCTTCGCCACCATCAAGCGGCCATCTACACCTGACAGGCCGAACGCATTCACGCCCGCCTTTTGCAACTTCTCAACCAGAATCGTGTTGATCTTGCCCGACGTGACCATCGCAAAAATTTCCAGCGTCTCCCGATCGGTGTAACGGCTGGTAAAGCCCGACACCGCCGTGACAAAGCGCGGTGGATGACCGAGCTGCTCTGAAATCGCGTTCGTCTCGCCCGACCCGCCGTGCACCACGATCAACTTCTGGCCCGCCTTCACCTGCATCGCCACATCCGCGATCACCGCGTCGACGTTGACGCCGTTGGTTCCGCCAATCTTAATGACAATCATTCGTTACACTCTTTCAATTGTTGATTCACTCTTCACGCTTCATTCCGCATTCCGCAATCAACATTCAGCATTCCGCAATCAAATTGGGTGTAACCCCGGAAACTCCAGCCCCGCCGTTTCCTCGAACCCGCACATGATATTCATCGCCTGCACCGCGCTGCCCGAAGCGCCCTTCATCAAATTATCGATCGCCGCCAGCGAGACCGCGTGCCCCGTATCTGGATCGAGATCGAAACCCACATCTGCATAGTTCGAGCCGCTCAGAATCTTTGGATCGGGTACGCGATGAATACCAGTCTTGTCTTTCACGATCCGCACGAACGGTTCGTTGTTGTAGGCCGCCCGAAAGGCCTTCCACAGATCCTTCTCGCCCGTGCCCGGCTTGACGAACACGTGCGCCGCGCCCAGCACACCGCGCACCAGATCGACCGCCGTCATGCTGAGATGCACATCCTTCAACCCCAACTCCTGAATCACCTCGGCGGTGTGCCGGTGTCCGGTCGGGGCATAGGCGCGCACCGAATGGCTTTTCTCAGGATGATGCGATCCGGCATTCACACTCGCGCCGCCTTCCGACGATCCCGTCTTGATATCTACCACGATCGGCTTGGCAAGATCGATCAGGTTCGCCTTCACCAGTGGCAGCAGCGCCAGATTCGACACCGTTGCATTGCAGCCTACGCCGCTGATGTAATTCGCCGTCTTCATCGCCTCGCGTTGAATCTCCGGCAGTCCATACACAAATTTGCTCAAGTGCTGCGGAGCCTTATGCTCCTCGCCGTACCACTTCTTGTACAACGCGGTATCTTTCAATCGAAAGTCCGCCGATAAGTCCACAATCTTGGGCGCGAGGCTCATATACTGATCGATGCGCTTCTGCGCCTCGCCATGCGGCAGCGCCAGGAAGAGCACATCGCACGGCTCCAGCGTATCGCGTGACGTGAATTGCAGCTGCGTGCGCTTGCGCAGATTGGGATGCTGATGATGAACGTACTCCCCTGCGTGACTCTCCGACGTGACCTGCCCGATCTCGACCTGCGGATGAAACAACAGCAAACGCAGCAGTTCCCCGCCGGTGTAACCCGATGCCCCTACGATCGAAACCTTCATGCGGCCTCCGTCAGCAGTCGTCCATTGTCGTTCGTCGAGAATTGATGCAAGATCGGCAGCATGTGCAGAGCGATGTGCTTGCGCGCCACGCCGATCGTGTAATCGACGATCATGCCCGGAATATCGACGCCCGTCGTCGGCACCGTCGTGTGAAATTCCATCGTGTGATTGACTTCGTTCACCAGGTAGCCGCGTTCTTGATCTTCCAGAATATCGATCGCGAGCACGCCGCCCCCGACCGCTTTGGCGGCCTCGATACAGATCGCATTCAACGCCGGTGTCACCGGGCACTGCGAGCCTTGCCCGCCGCGCGCCGTGTTCGTAATCCAGTGCGGCGAAGAGCGATAGATCGCGCAGACTGTTTCCCCACCCACCACAAACGCGCGAATATCGCGGCCCGGTTTGGTGATGAATTCTTGAATGTAAAAAATCGAATGCTGATAGGAACCGAGCGTATCTTTGTGCTCCAGGATCGCTTCGGCCGCTTCCCGATCGTTGATCTTGGACAACAAGCGTCCCCATGATCCCACCACCGGTTTCAGCACCACCGGATAGCCCATCTCTTCGATCGCAGCGATCGCCGCTTCGGGCGTGAAGGCCACTTTCACGCGCGGCTGCGGCACGCCCGCTGTTTGCAGCGCCAGCGTCGTCGTGAGTTTATCGCCGCACACGGCCGCCACGTGCGACATATTCACCGTGGGCACACCCCACGCATTGAGGATCTGCGTGGCATACAGGCCGCGCGCGAATGAAATACTGCGCTCCAGCACCGCGTCATACTGCTGCCACTTCTCCACTTGCGTGCAATCGAAGATCGCCTCGCGATCGTCGATGCGATCGTAATCGACGCCGCGTTTGTCCAGCGCCTCAAAAATCCACTTCTCTTCCACGCGCACGCGTGAAATCAATACACCGAGTTTCATGCTTCCTCCTGAGTGCTCCCCCTCTCCCTTGGGGAGGAGGGTCGGGGGTGAGAGCTACTCCCCCCAGTCTTCTTCTTCCATCGGCGCCAGTTCCAGCTTCAACGGTTCCACGGACACCACTTCCAGATCGACGCCGCAATCCGGGCACTGCACGATTTCACCCTGCACCACTTCCTTCAAATTCAACGTCGCCTCGCATTCGGGGCATGTGACACTTCCAGACATGATGATGCTCCTTTCGGAATAATGGTTGTTTGAATCGATTCACGGCTGCACTTGATGAAACGTGTTGCGTAGTGCGTGTTGCGTAAACCGACCGCCTTTCGACGCACTACGCACTACGTATTACGTTCTTCGCTTCTTCCAACTGCTGCTTGACCGCTTCACATCCCGTCCCGCCGATCACGTTTCTCCGATCGATCGACGCGGCGAAGTCGAACACGCTCGACACATCCTCTTCGATCAGCGGGCTGATGTTCTTCCACTCGTAAAACGGCAGCCGATCGAGGCCCACTCCCAACTCGATCGCTTTTCTCACCGCCTGACCGGCCAAGCCGTGTGCTTCGCGGAAGGGCACGCCGCGCTTCACCAGATAATCGGCCAGATCGGTCGCCAGCATCGCCGCATCCAGCGCCGCCTGCATCCGATCACCGCGCACCGTCAACGTATCGATCGCGCCCGCCATCACCGGCAGCATGCGCCGCAGGGTATCTGCCGCATCAAACACGGCCGGCTTGTCTTCCTGCAAGTCTTTGTCGTAAGCCGAGGGCAGCGCTTTGAGGGTCGCGAGCAAACCGGTTAAGTGTCCGATCAGCGTTCCGGCTTTGCCGCGTATAAGTTCGAGCGGATCGGGGTTCTTCTTCTGCGGCATCAAGCTCGACCCGGTGGAGAAGGCATCCGCTAATTCGATGAATCCAAACTCCATCGTCGAGTAGAGGATCAGCGCTTCAGACAATTTCGAAAGATGAACTCCCATCAATGCCGCCACAAACAAAAACTCGGCAGCGAAGTCTCGATCGGAAACTGCATCGAGACTATTCGGTGAGGCGCTGTTAAAGCCCAGTTCGTGTGCCAGAGCCTCGCGATCGATTGGGAACGCCGTACCCGCCAATGCACCTGCGCCCAAAGGACTAACCGCCGTCCGATCGCGCAACTGTCTCAACCGCTGTCGATCGCGTTGCAGCGGCCAGAAGTGCGACAGCCACCAGTGGCTCAGCAAGATCGGCTGCGCGCGTTGGAAGTGCGTGTAACCGGGCAGCATCACGCTCCATTCCAGGTCCAGTTCGGCGCGCTTGATCAACACTGCCTGCAAGTTCTGGGCCGCGGCGTCGATCTGATCGATCGTGTCCAGCAGCCACAATCGGAAATCCGTGGCGACCTGGTCGTTGCGGCTGCGCCCGGTGTGCAGCTTGCCCGCCACTGCGCCGACGATCTCACCCAGCCGCCGTTCCACCAAGGAGTGAATGTCTTCCTCACCAGTGTTGAAGTCGAGGCGGCCATCTTCAATTTCGTCTTGAATTGTATTCAAGCCCGCGACGAGTTGCTCCGCTTCCAGCGCGGTGATCACATTCGCGCGCGCCAGGGCCAGCGCCCATGCGATCGAGCCGCGCACATCCATCGCCGCCAGGCGCCAATCGAACGGCAGCGAATTGTTGAACTCCGCCGCAAGTTGATTTTGATTCTCGGTAAACCGCCCGCCCCATAATGTCATGGTTGATTGCCGATTTCCGATTGCTGATTGTTGATTGCCTCGCTTTTCAATCAGCACTCAGCAATCAACTATCAGCAATTTCAAAATTTAGTCTCGTTTGAACACCGAATAATCCGGCTCGGCATAGCGGCTCTGCCCGCTGCCGGACACATCCATCATCGCGCGCACTTTCGCGGGCAGACTAAACAACTTGATGAAGCCCGCCGCGTCCTTCTGATCGTACACATCTTCCTGACCGAATGTGGCGAAGTCTTCGCGGTATAAACTGAATGGACTCTTCCGCCCGGCCGAGATCACGTTACCCTTATACAGTTTCAACTTCACACTGCCCGTCACGTTCTGCTGCGTCTTATCGAAGAACACTTCCAGCGCCTCGCGCAGCGGCGTAAACCACTGGCCGTTGTAAACCAACTCGGCGTAACGTTGCGCGGCCACATCCTTGTAGTGCAGCAAGTCCCGATCGAGCGTGATGGATTCCAGTTCGCGCTGCGCGGCCAGCAGAATCGTGCCGCCAGGGGTTTCGTATACGCCGTGCGACTTCATCCCGACGAGGCGGTTCTCCACCAGATCCACACGGCCGATGGCGTACTTGCCGCCGATGATATTCAGCGTCTCGATGATGGCCGCCGGGCCGTATTCCTGCCCGTCGATGGCCACCGGCACCCCGCGCACAAAATCGATCACTACGAACTGCGCTTCATTTGGCGCGTTCTCCGGCGAGACACTGAGCTGATACATGCTCTCTTCGGGTTCCATCCACGGATCTTCCAGCAAGCCGCCTTCGTGCGACAAGTGCCACAGGTTGCGGTCGCGGCTGTAGATCGATTTCTCGGTCACGGTGACGGGCACGTTATGCGCCCGCGCATATTCCAACGCATCCTGCCGCGAGCGAATATTCCACTCGCGCCACGGCACGATCGCCTTCAAGCGCGGATCGAGCGCCGTATACGTGAATTCAAAACGCACCTGATCGTTGCCCTTGCCGGTGCAGCCATGCGCGACGGCGTCGGCGCCTTCTTCTTGCGCGATCTTCACTTGATATTTGGCAATGAGAGGCCGGGCCACTGAGGTGCCCAATAAGTACTTACGCTCGTAAACCGCACCCGAACGCAGTAATGGAAACAAATAATCCTTGGCAAATTCATCGCGCAGGTCTTTGATGATCAATTTGCTGGCGCCGCTGGCTTTCGCTTTGGCCTCCAGCCCTGATAACTCTTCGCCCTGTCCGATGTCGGCGCAAAAACAGATGACCTCACAGTTGTAGTTCTCGCGCAGCCACGGCACAATCACCGACGTATCCAGTCCTCCGGAATACGCCAACACCACTTTCTTGACACTCGGTTTAGGCATGCTGCTCCTTTCAAAATAAAAAGCCCGCCGGGGTTCCGGCGGGCTTTCGTATACGTGCGCGTCACTCCAGCTGATGTGCGCAACCTAGACGTTAAGCGTCCGACCTTCCCCCTGGGATGGACGGTGTCGACTTGGAACGCTTAGAACGGGATGCGGACATTAGGTTGAATGACATGTTAGTCTTATCCTTAGAACGGCTGCAACTTTATCATGCAGGGGTACTGGCGTCAACCGGCAATCTGCATGACTTTCACAGAAGTGATTTAGTGAATCTATACAAACCCGTCGCTGCAATTTTCAGGTGCTTTTCGCCACAATCCGTGGGCAGAGATCATTGACAACGGCTAACCGCGCGGGTACACTCTCGTACGATCGGCCAGCAGGCAATGACCCAAATTAATAGGACAGCGTTCAATCAATCATGTTGCACTCGTTCGCCAGTGAAGATCAAACCTTTAGCTACGTCCAACGCGCGTTGATGATTCTGCGCGATGCCGGGGCCGAGATCAGCCGCCTGGGGCCGGAGACCTCGCTGCGTGAAGCATTGCAGCTCATCGCCTCCACGGCGCTGCAGCTCATCGACACGCAGCCCTTGGATAATGCTAACACCGTCATCTACACCTGCGATCCATTGACCGGCGCGTTTGAATTGTCTTCACGTGTTTCGGCCGGTGAAGGCGAGCGGCCTTTGATCGACGACACCCCCCGTCCCGTCGGCGTGGGGGCCACGGCGCTGGCGCGGCGTTCGCGCGTGCTCTCCTATGAAGAACCTGACATCGCCTTTCATCCACTGAAGTATGGGGCGGGCATTCGTACGGCCGCCTGCTATCCGCTGTTGGTCTCCGGGCAGGCAATCGGGGCGTTGTACTTCGGCCTCTATTCCGATCGGCGCTTCACGCCCCACGAGCTGCTCATCTTCGATACGTTCGTGCAGTTGGCGGCCGTCGCCATTTATAACACGCGTCAATATCAAGGCATCAACCGCGCCCTGCAGCGCAAGATCGACGAACTGGAACGCCTGCAAAACGCCAGTCAATTGATTAGTTCGCGCCTGCATCTGGACGATACCTTGCTGCAAATTCTCAACACCGCGCTTGAACTCATCCAGGCCGATTACGGATCGTTCCGGCTGCTGGATAAACAGATCAACTTGCTGCACAAAAGCGTCACCATCGGCGGCACCGAAGAAGATCAAGAGATCGATCTGCCCATCAGCGAACGCAGCGGCGTCATGGGCTGGGCCGCGCTGCATCGTCAACCCATTCGCATCGACGATCTGCGTGAACCGCCGTGGTCAGAAATCTATCGGCCCTTTCACGCCGAGCACGAAATGCGCTCCGAACTGGCGGTGCCGCTGCTCGGTCCGGGCGGCGGACTGGAAGGCGTCCTCAACGTCGAAAGCCCGCGCGTCGCCGCTTTCACCTCCGACGATCAACGCATGCTGGAAGCGCTGGCCACGCAAGCCGTCATCGCCATTCAAGAAGCCAAGCTGCTCAGCGCCATCGAAGAAGTGACCGCGCAGCTGGTGGGTCACACGCCCGATGAAGTCTTCGCGTTGTTGATCGCGCGGGCCTGCGATCTGCTCAATACGCCGCATGCGGCCATCTGGGAATTTGATCCACGCGATCCCAAGCAGCTGGCCGTGCGTGTGGCGACGAGCGCTTTTCCACAGCCCTATCTCGTACCCGTCTATGGCAGTTTGCTCGGCTCCGTCATATTGACGCGTGAACCGGCGAAATCGCTCGACCTGATTGCCGATCCACGCGTGCAGCGCCCCGAGCTGGTGCAGCACCTGGGTCTGGCGTCGGCCTTGATCGCGCCGTTAATCGATCGGGATGGCAAGGCCCGCGGCGCGTTCGGCGTGTACAACACCACGTCGCGTGAATTCTCAGACTGGGACACGCGCTTGCTGGCCTGTCTCGCCAATCACGCCGCGGTGGCAATTCAACAAGCGCAAGCCCTGGAGCAGCTGAAAGCGGCGCGCACGCGCCAGGTGTTGGCCGAAACCTTTGCCGTGTTCGGCGACATCTCCGCGAACCTGCTGCATCGCGTGAACAATCTCATCGGCGTCATTCCGGTACGCGTGCAAGGCATCACCGATAAACGTCCTTTACTCAACGACGATGCGTATGTCGCCAACGCACTGCGCGAGATCGAAGACAGTGCCCGCGCCGCGATGGAAGCCGCGCGCGAAACGATGGCTTATTTGCGACCCATGCGTGAGCAGCCTACTTCGATCGAGAAGTGTTATCACACGGCCTTGAAGCGCATCAAACTACCGCCGCACATCACGGTGTCGGCGTGCGACCTGACCCAGCTGCCGGCGGTGTTGGCGAGTGAAGAGCAGTTGCGGCTGGTCTTTTTCAATCTCATCGACAACGCCATCGATGCGCTGAGCGATCAGCCCGGCCATATCGCCGTGGGCGGACGCGTGATCGATGATCCCATCGATCAGACACAGCGTTGGCTGGAGATCACGGTCAGCGACGATGGCCCCGGTGTCGATGCGGCGCTGCTCGATAAGGTGTTTGAGCCGGCCTTCTCGACCAAAGCCTCCGCGAAAAAATTAGGCTTCGGCCTGTGGTGGACCCGATCGTTGATTCAGCGCTTTGGCGGCCGCATCTCGATCGAGAATAACGCCGATCGCGGCTGCACCTTCATCATTCATCTGCCACCGCTGGAGACCACACCATGACTTTCGTTTTGCTCGCAGCCCGCGTCTTCGCGGGCGAATCGAACCGCGCGGACGCGGTTCGAGAGCCGGGAGGCGCATCGACATGACCACCACCCCGATCGAACCGGCGGCCCAATCGCTGCGCGCCCTGATCGTCGACGACGATCCACGCTGGCGCGCGATCATCGCCGAAGTGTTAAGCGAGCTCGGCTGGAGCATCACGGCGATGTCCACCCCGCCCGCTGACATCTTCGGCTACCAATTGGCGGTGCTCGACATCGCGCTCGATCCGATCCTGGCGCGCAACCGTGAAGGGCTGGCGCTGATCCAACACGTCACCGCGCAAGGCACTCCGTGCGTGGTGCTGTCCGGCCTGGAAGATGAAGAGCTCATCACCCAGATCAAGCAGCTGCCCAACGTGCTCGACTTCATTCCCAAGACTTCTTTCCGGCGCGATATGTTCATCACGCTCGTGCGGCACGCGGCGCGTGACGCACCCGTCGTAGTCGAAGCGCCGCATCTGCTGATCGTCGAAGATGATGCGCGTTGGCGGGACATCTACGAAGACGTGCTCTCCGAAGAAGGCTATACGCTGCACAGCGCCATCAGCTATGGCGAAGCGCGCGGCTGGCTGCAGCGCGAAGAGATCGCGCTGGCCATCGTCGATCTGCATCTGATCAGTTCGGCTGCTCCACAGGACAACCGCGATGGATTCTGGTTCTTGCGCGCCGCGCATCAACGCGGTATTCCGACCATCGTCGTCAGCGCGCTGGGCGCGCCCGACGATATCGATCGCGCTTACGAAGAATTCAACGCGTTCGCGTTTGTCGAAAAAGAGGGCTTCGATCGGGGCGAGTTCCGCCGCATGATTGCGGAAGCCATCCGTTCGCATCCGCGCAAAGCGCAGACCGCCGAAACTGCGCTCGATCAAAAGCCCGCGGCCAATTCACCGTTGAGCGAGCTGACCGATCGGGAACGCGATGTGCTGGAACTGCTGGTGAAAGGCGATACCAATCGCCAGATCGCCGACTCGCTGGGGATCACGGCGAACACCGTCAAGAAGCACGTCGATCACATCCTGCAAAAGTTGCAGGTCAGCACGCGCGCGGCCGCGGTGGCCGTGGCGATGCGCGCCGAAAGAAATTGATGCGAGGCGTTCGCTCAGGCTCAATACTGTTAAGATAAGGCTCCAAGCCCGCGTCCTCGCGGGCGGGCCAACCGCGAGGACGCGGTTGACGAACGCTAACTAAACAGTATTGCGCTCAAGCCATGTTGACTCACCCTACACAGCGCCGTAGTTCATTCCCGCGGCAGACGCTCGGTTGTTAGAGTTCTTTCAGGAGAATCTGACGATGCGTTTTCAATCTCTTGCCCGGCTGATCGCTATCGGTTTGATCGTGGCCGCTGGTTTGATATTGCTGTCGATTAATCTCGCTGCTCGCTCCGCACAAGCCCAGGCGGCGGCAACCGCCACACCCCGATCGGCCTCTCCCCCGATCGCGGGAGTCCCGCTGACGTATACTGTGAAAAGCGGCGACTCCTTCAATGCGATTGCGCGCCAATTCAACCTGACGTCTCAGCAGCTGCAAACGCTTAACGTCATCTCCGACACGAACCTCATCTATGTCGGTCAGGTGTTGATCGTTGCCGTTAGCGCCTTCACGCCGACGCCCGCGCCCACACAGATATCCGCGCCCACATCGACGGCCAGCTCCACCGACACACCCCTACCGACTGAAACGCCAACCGTTAAGCCGACGACTGCACCAACCCACAAACCGGTCTTAACCGATCAACCCGTGACGATACCGGCACCCAAGTCGATCGCACCACCCGCGCCGAAATCACCCGTTGGCATCCCTCTCGACGTGATCCTCGTCAGCGCAGTGATGTGCTTGGCCGTCATCGGCCTCATTATCGGCTTCCGTACTCAGCGCGGCTAAGCGCCGCCGAGGTCATGCGCCAGTCCAGGGGAGAACATGGCAAACTCCACACCCGGCGACTCTACGCCAGAATCAGTTCCCAGCGAGGCTGCGATCGAAACAGCGTGCGTGCCCCCCAACTCGATCGCGCCCGGCAGCCCCGCTAAGCGCATGGATTTGTCCGACACCGTGCGTCTGCTGGGCGATCTCCTTGGACAAGTCGTGAGTGCTGAAGAATCACCGCAGTTGTTCGACACGGAAGAACGCATTCGCGTCTTGGCGAAAGCGCGTCGAGCCGGTGACGCACTAGCCGGCGCGCGTCTCGCTACCGAAGTTGCGACGCTCATGCCGAATGCCGCGCGCGTGGTGGCTTCGGCCTTCACCGTGTACTTCGATCTGGTCAATGTCGCCGAGGAAGACTATCGGGTGCAGGCCCTGCGCCAGCGCCAGCGCGATCAGTATCCGCAGCCCATCAACGATTCGATCGCAGCCGCGATCGAGCAGTTGCAGCAGCGCGGTGTCACAGACGAGCAACTAGCCACGATGTTGAATCAACTCCGCATCGAGCTGGTGTTAACGGCGCATCCTACCGAAGCGAAACGTCGCACCATTCTCTCGAAGTTGCAGCGCGTGGCGCAGGGCCTGCGTCAATTGGACTCGAGTGACTTACTGCCGCGCGAACGCGCCGAAGTGTTGGAATCGCTGCGCGCTGAAATCACGGCGTTGTGGCTCACCGATCAAGCGCGCACGGCGCGACCGGGCGTCACTGACGAAGTCCGCACCGGCTTGTACTTCATCGACGAAATTTTCTGGGATGTGCTGCCTCGCATCTATACCGATCTCGACGAAGCGCTGGCGCAGCATTATCCGCGGTTGAGCAGTCCCGCGCGCTGGCTCACGCTCGCGTCGTGGATCGGGGGCGATCGGGATGGCAACCCCAACGTCACGGCTGAAGTCACTGCCGAGACGCTGCGCCTGCATCGCGGCCTTGCCATCGAACAACATCGCCGGGCACTGCAAGAAGTGGCGCGCCGTTTCAGTTTAAGCGCGCGCCGCGTGCCGCCGCCGGCCGAGTTGCAGGCGTGGCTCAGCGCGCGGCATCCCTTGCCTGAGCATGTGGCATTTCTCGAAAAGCGTTACGCGGGCGAACCCTATCGCTTGACGTTATCGCTGTTGTCGGCCGATCTGGAACAGGCCTCACACGAACAGATGACGGCGCGCTTGCTGGAAAACACGCCGCACACCGCGCGCATCCGACTCGACGATCTCACCGAACCGCTCGATTTCATCGCGTCCGTTGCGCCCCGCGCACTGGTCGAGTATCGCCTGCGCGAAGTGCGGCGGCAGTTGGAAATCTTTGGCCTGCACACCGCCCGACTGGATATCCGTGAAGATTCAGCGCGCTTAACAGCAACCGTGGGTGAACTGCTGCGCGCGCTCAACATCGATACAACCTTCGAGCAAGGCGATGATCTGACCCGCGCGCGGACCCTTGTACATTTGCTGTCCGAGCACACGCCGCAGCTGGCTGAAAATCCCGGCATCACGCCGGAAACGGCCGAGACGTGGGCCACGTTCCGCTTGATCGGACGCGCGCAGCACGTGTATGGCCGCGAACTGATCGGCCCCGTCATCATCTCGATGACGCATGGGGTGGCCGATGTATTGACCGTGCTGCTGTTGGCCCGCTGGACGGGCTGCGCCGATGGCCTGCGCATCACGCCCTTGTTCGAAACGCTCGACGATCTGAGCAATGCGCCGCGCATTCTAACCGAACTGTTTTCGCTGGATACGTATCGCACGCAGTTGGCGCGCTGCAGCGGCGAGCAAACGGTGATGATCGGTTATTCGGACAGCAACAAAGACGGTGGTTATCTCGCCGCAAATTGGGCGTTATATCGCGCGCAGGAAAACATCGCGCGGGTGTGCCGCGAGTATGGCATCCAGCTCACGTTGTTCCACGGGCGCGGCGGCACGGTGGCGCGCGGCGGCGGCCCGGCTCATCGCGCTATCCGCGCACAACCGCCCGGCACAATCAACGGCCGTTTCCGCGTGACGGAGCAAGGCGAGACGATCGCTTCGAAGTACGCCAATCTCAATCTGGCGCATCGCCACATCGAACAGATCGTCAGCGCAGTACTGCTGGCCTCCGCCCCGACCAATCAAGCCCCGAGCGATCGGGCCGCGACAATTTCGCCCGCATGGCGTGAAGCGCTGAATCGCTTATCGCGCGAGGCGTGGCGCGCTTATCGGACGTTGGTCTACGACACGCCTGGGTTCATCGATTACTGGCACGCGGCCACGCCCGTCGACGAGATCAGCCGCTTGCGGATCGGATCACGCCCGACCACGCGGCGCGGCACGACGCTCATGTTCGATCAAATCCGCGCCATTCCGTGGGTCTTCTCGTGGATGCAAAGCCGCTTCAACCTGCCGGGATGGTTCGGGCTGGGCGCCGCGTTGAGCGAACATCCGGCGGCGTTGAATCGCGAGATGTATGAGAACTGGCCGTTCTTCCGCGCGCTGCTCGACAATGCGGAGATGTCGCTGCTGAAAGCGGATCTGGGCATCGCCGCGTTGTACTCGCAACTGCTGCCCGATCAAAACTGCGCGCAGCAGATTTTCGATCGGATTCGCGCCGAGTACGATCGGGCGGTAGAGGCCATGTTGTACGCGACAAATCACGCCAACCTCATGGACAGCGATCCGATCATCCAGCGATCGATCCAACTTCGCAACCCCTACGTCGATCCGTTGAACTACCTTCAGGTCGATATGCTGCGGCGGTTGCGCGCCCTGCCCGATCAAGACAGCGGCGAAGCCGAGGCGTTGCGCGAAGTGATCGTGATGACGATCAACGGCATCGCCTCGGGGTTGAGGAATACGGGTTGAACCGTCGGAGAAACCGGGTTTCTACTTCTCAAGTGGAATCGTGCGCTTAGCGCGGAGAAACCCGGTTTCTAGATTTACCAGACAGCATCTAAAAATGATCGCTGGCTTGTGCAGGCTGCACGACTTGTCAACTATTTTAGTCGGCAATGTGATCAAACCGGAACAGACAAGGAATGGGCTAGTTCAAAAAATCACCTGAATGGGGGTTGTTGCTCCTCGCTGATTTTGATATAGTGATGCGCATGAGATGAAACACAAAAACATCTCATAAGTAGTTGATTCCTCCGGGGTGTGGGTTTGGGCCAAGACGCCCTCGATGCAAAACATCGAGGGCGTCGCCCATACTGCTGGGCGCGTCACCTGTTTCCGGGCAAGTTGCACGAAGCGCTGCCGTAATGAGTTGGGCGTCTTTTCAAGATGAGGCAGCACCACTTCACCAGCAAAATAAAATCACCCATCTGGGGGTTGTTGCACCCAACGTCTTTTGCTATAGTGTTGCCTGTGAGAAGCAAATAGTGTCTCACAACAATTAGATTCCTCCGGGGTGTGGGTTTGGGCCAAGACGCCCTCGATGCCAAAACATCGAGGGCGTCGCCCGTACTGCTGGGCGCATCGCCCGTCCCGGGAAGGAATCTGTCGGCAACCGGATAAGTTGAGGGCCTGGACGCCCAATGCACATTCATAGGTGCATTGGGCGTTTTCTATTTCAGGAGGCGTCATGGTCATGGCCTTAGTGGTGTTCTTCATCGCCTACGTCTTCATTGTCAGCGAGAAATTTCCGCGCCACTATATCGCCTTAATCGGCGGCACGGTGCTCATCCTGTCGGGCGTGCTGAGTCCGCTCGAAGCGTTTCACTATATCAACTGGGAAACGCTGGGCCTGCTGGCGGGCATGTTCGTGCTGGTCGCCATTCTGGAAGAGGCCGGTTTTTTCAAGTGGCTGGCGATGACGGCCATCCGCAAAGTGAACTATCACCCCGGGTGGTTGTTTGTGGTGCTGGTCCTCATGGCCGCTTTCCTGGCGATGTGGATGGATAGCATCACGGTGATGTTGTTCCTCGCGGTGTTGACGCTGCAGCTGTGCCGCTTGCTTAAACTCGATCCGGTACCGTTGATCATCGCGGAAGTGTGCGCGGCCAACACCGGCGGATCGGCCACGCTGGTGGGCGATCCGCCCAACGTCATTCTGGGCACGACTCTCGGCTTCAACTTTGCCGATTTTGTGCAGCACACCGGCCCTATTTGCGCCATCGCCGCTTTCATGTTGTTGGGCATGTTCTATTTCGTCAATCGCGGCCGCCTGAAGGACGCGCATACCGCGCTGACGCCCGACACCATTCGTGAAATCGAAGCGCTTCATCAAGATCCCATGCACGCGCATATGACTCGTGTGGGCCTGATCGCCTTCGGCACAGCCGTCACCCTACTCGTGACGCACATCCCGTTAGGTCGCGCGCTCCACATTGAAATTACGGCAGCGGCCTGCGCATTGATTCCGGCAGGGGTAGCGCTTCTGTTTCTAGCTCAACCCGATCGCTTAACGGTTTTCCACAAGGTCGACAAAAGCAGTCTAGTGTTCTTTGCGGGACTATTCGTGCTGATCGGCGGGCTAGAAAAAGCGCACGTGTTCGAAATGCTGGCGGAGGCATTGGCCGGAGCCGCGGCATCCAGCCCGCGCGGGCTCGTCGTCGCGCTGCAATGGGGACCGGGCCTGATGAGCGGCGTGGTCGATAACGTGCCACTGGCTTTAGCGATGAGTTACGTGCTGAAGGATCTGGCGCTGACTCCCGGCGCGCCCGCGCTGGCCTTGATGGTGTGGGCGTTGGCCCTGGGCGTGAACATGGGCGGCAACCTCACCCCGATCGGCGCTTCGGCCAATGTGGTGGCGTATTCGTTCATGGAGAAGAATCACGGCAAAATCGGCTGGGGGCGTTGGATCACGTTGGCCGCCGTACCCACGCTGGTGATTATGGTCGTCGCGACCGGGCTGGTGATGTTGAAAGGGCATTTTGGCTGGTATTAGTTTTCAGCAACCGCAAAATTCCACCTACAAGGCGGATTTGCGCGACTTGTGATGAATCGCCGCATCCCACTGCTGTTCCAGTTCTTTGAGACACCGGCGTGGATTGTGGCGAAAGCGGTACTGCACGCGGAGTTTGAGCTGTGC
>JBGSPW010000237.1:0-15876 GCA_041738395.1 Thermoflexales bacterium | reverse complement strand
GGGGTCTGATCTGAAAATGCTCACAGCCCTCGTCCCGAGGGCGTTCCCCGCAGACGGTGCGCAAGCGCGGAGCGTTTTCAGGCTTGGTGGTGAACGCAGTTCATGGGGTCTGTTTAGTCTGTTGCCCTATTGTATGTGTTGTCCCTAGGTGCACAGCGTTCGCTGATCTTGCCCATTTCCTGTGCTTGAGGTTGGCGGAACTGAGGATCTTATAGCATAGCAGTACGAGTGATTTGAAAAGGAGGCAAACGATAAGGCGGATTTGAAATAAAACTGTGGCTGCCTCATCCTCGGGTACTTGAGACAGGTTGGCGTGTAAAGAACTTTTGACAGGTACCCTATCGGCGTTGTTCGTGACTATCAGTCTGTTCCAGTAAGGGGAAAAAATATGAAACCTCGGTCTATTTTCGCGGTCGCATTGAGTTTGACCATGGCCTTCGCGTTAATCGTCGGTCTGACGGCGGCGACAGTTAGCGCGACGCCGGCTGTCGCGCCTGATGCCGGCATGGACATACAACTGCAACGCGCTACCTTTGACCCCCTCGTTCGGGAGCCTTCTTTGCCCTCGAATTTGACCCTGTCGTCCTACCCTGGCGATGGCACGGGGTATTATCTTGTGCAGTTCAAAGGCCCTATTTTGCCCGAATGGAAAGTGGCATTGCAAAAGCAAGGGGCCGTTGTACTTGATTACGTTCCGCAGTTTGCCTATATTGTGCGCATGAACAGTGCGATTTCAGCGCAGGTCCAAGGGTTTAGCTCTGTGCGCTGGATTGGGATATATCAACCTGCTTTCCGCCTTAGCACTGACCTTGACAGCGTTACTGCAAATGCCAAACCCGGCGAGACCGCGCGTATCATTGCACGCTCTTTCACGGGTGAATCCACGGAAAATTGGATTAGAGGATTTGTGCCATTAGGCGTGAAGCTATATGCCGTTGGCCAAGACAGTGGCGGCGGCACGATTGTTAAGATGGAGCTGCCGGCAGCTTCTATTCCTCAGGTGGCGCAGCTAAGCGCCACGGCTTGGGTGGAGCTCTGGGCGGAACCGATCCTCCATAACGGCATCGCCCGCAGCAGCTTGGCGATGAACCAAAATGGCGTTGAGGCCCGCTTGGGTCTTTACGGCGGCGGCCAAATTCTAGTAGATGGGGATACCGGTGTAAGTACAGGGAATACCGCTACGATGCACGATGATTTCAAGGGCCACTTTTACAAGGGAACCTGGGGTAGTGGCACTTGTGGCACTTGGGCGGATGCCGATGAACATGGTACCCATACCGCAGGCTCGGCTGTCGGCAATGGCGTACGCAGCGGTGCTGTGACTTCTACCCATTCTTATTCTGGCACGAATGCCGGAATTGCGCCTGAAGCGCTGCTCTGGGCGTGGGGCTTTTGCAGTGATTGGAGTGGTTTACCAGACACAAATCCCTACACGGATTATTTCGGTGTAATGCACAGCGATGATCCACGCGCCCGTGTCAACACGAATTCCTGGGGGTACGGCGCAACGCACGGGACCTATAACGCGTTTTCTCGAGAAATGGATCGTTTCGTCTGGGATCACCGGGATATGACGATCTTCTTCTCTGCCGGCAATGACGGAACGGATGCCAACTCTGATGGCATTGTCGATAGTGGCTCGATGGGTGTCCCCGCGGGAGCCAAGAATATCGTCACGGTTGGCGCTTCTGAAAATTATCGAATGACCGGCGGATACAATCCGGGGGGAGCCTGCTCGACCTGGGGGAATTGCTGGTCTGGAGATTATCCAGCGAATCCGGTGAAGGACGATCGGTTGTCAGACGCCCCCTCCGGCATGGTGGCTTTCTCCAGCCGTGGGCCAACGCTCGATGGCCGCCTCAAACCGGATGTTGTCGCGCCAGGCTCGAACATCGTCTCGACGCGGTATCAAGGTACTTCAACCGGTTGGGGCGTTTACGATGCTTACTACCTTTACATGGGCGGCACCAGTATGGCTACACCCCTCGCCGCCGGCGGTGGAGCCATTGTTCGCGAGTATTATTCGGTTACACGGGGTATCACGAACCCGACGGCGGCCCTTGTCAAAGCGACGTTGATTAATGGCGCCTACAACATGACTCCGGGTCAATATCGAGACGAGGTACCTGACGGATCAAAGGACGATGTCGTTCGGCGCCCCGATATCAATCAAGGTTGGGGACGGGTTGACCTCTACCGGTCGCTGGTTCATGATGCGCCCGATCAGCTCTGGTTCTACGAGCATACGGCCGGTCTCACGACCGGGCAAGAGTACGTCACCCTGTTTACGATCTCCAACAATCAACATCCCTTCCGGGCAACCCTCGCTTGGTCAGATTATCCAGGTACCGAAGCGGCGAATGGCGCCCTGGTCAACGATCTCGATCTGACGGTCATCGCTCCCGATGGGACTACCTACAATGGCAATGACATCATCGGAGACGGATTGTTGGATGGCGACGTCGATCATGTCAACAATGTAGAAGGCTTGGATTTTACCCAGCTGGGCGTCTATACCGTTCGTGTGCGAGCTTATAACACACCGCAAGGCCCCCAGCCATTCGCGCTGGTCGTCAGTGGTGATATGGGCGGTGACGTTGGCACCTTGACTGGCACTGTCACGAATGCTTCTTCAGGAAATCCCGTGTCAGGGGCAAGTGTTCAGGCGCAGGCTTCTATTACGCAAACAAGTAGCACTTCCTCGGCGCTGGATGGTTCCTACTCGATGGTGTTACCGCTGGGAACTTACACCGTCACGGCGTCAGCTTTTGGCTATCAAACCGCGGCAGTCACAGGCGTATCGATCGTTTCTGGCACAACCACGACGCAGAATCTTGCCCTCGCCCCACTGCCTGTCCTCACTGTAACGGGTGTGCTCGTCTCCGGCGGCGATGGCGATGGCATTTTGGAACCGGGTGAGACCGCTAATCTGAGCGTGGGTGTGGGTAATATCGGATTCCTGACCGCAACGAACGTGAGCGGTGTGTTGACTTCCACCAACGTCCAGGCTACGGTCTTGAGCGGCAGTTCACTCTATGCCGATATCGCACCGGCAGCCACCGTCACCAACACCACGCTGTTCCAGGTCAAGCTGGATGGTGGCTTTGTGTGCGGTCAGCCCCTGCAGTTGAATCTGACGATCTCAACGACTCAGGGTACTTTCCCGTTAATCGTGAATGTGCCGACGACTCCGCAGATTCAGCAAACGACTTACGTCAGCACGGATGTGCCGAAGAGTGTGCCGGACAACAGCACGGTCGGTGTGACTTCGTTGCTGACAGTCACAGACAACTATGTGCTCAATGACGTCAATGTCCAACTTTCCATCAACCATACGTGGGACTCTGACCTGGATATCTACTTGGTCTCGCCTGCGGGCATCACGGTGGAGCTCAGTACCGACAATGGCGGTAGCGGCGACAACTACATCAATACGATCTTTGACGATGAGGCTGCCACAGCGATCACGGCTGGTACAGCGCCCTTCACAGGCAGCTACCGGCCAGAAGGTCTGCTCAGCACCTTTGATGGGCAGCATTCGGTAGGGACTTGGAAACTCTTTGTAAAAGATGACGAGGCTGCCATCGTCGGCACAATCACCGCTTGGAGCTTAACCTTGACCGCGGCTCCTGTCTGCGATGTGCCAGTGCCGCTCCTCGCCCGGAGTGGTCAAACCTACAGCGATGTGGGCGGCAACAACGATGGCCTGATCTTCCCCGGCGAGAACAACCTGACGACGCAGATAGGCGTCCTTAATAGTGGCACGTTGACGGCGACCAGCGTGAATGGCGTGTTGACGGCCTTGACGCCCGGCGTGACCGTGATCACCAATACCGCCTCCTACGGCGCGATTGGCATCGGCGCGCTGGTGACCAACAGCATGGACTTTGGCTTTGATGTCGCCGGCTCGGTGGCCTGCGGCGCCGAGCTAACCTTCGGCTTCACGGCGAATGCCACTGAAGGCAGTTACAACACGGGGACCTTCAGCTTCCCCACCGGCCTCAAGCAAACGGCTGCCTATACGAACAGTACATCGCTGGCTATCCCGGACAATACCACCGTCCTGTCAACAATCCCTGTTCCAGCCAGCCCGCGCACCGTGGCTGATGTCAAGGTGTTGATCAACATCAATCACACCTGGGACTCTGACCTGGATATCTTCTTGATCTCACCCTCGGGCACACGGGTCGAGCTCAGCACGGACAATGGCAGCAGCGGCGACAACTATACCAACACGATCTTCGATGATGCCGCTGCGACTTCGATCACGGCGGGCATAGCTCCGTTCACGGGCAGCTACCGACCGGAAACACCGCTTTCAGCGGTGGATGGTCAAAGTATCAGCGGCGACTGGAAACTGGAAATCCACGATGGTGCTACCGGCGATACGGGCACACTGCTCAACTGGTCGCTCATCATCCAGACGACCAAGTGCGCCGACGCACCAGCCTTGACTCTAAACAAGACCGCCAGCGCGTCGACGATTCAACCCGGCCAACAACTCACCTATACGCTGGTAACGCAGAGCACGGGTGAGCTGGACTCGACCGGCGTGGTTCTGAGTGATACCCTGCCGGCTGATGTCGCCTATGTATCGGCATCGGATAGCGGTGTGTTCAGCGGCGGTGTAGTGACGTGGACCATCGGAACCATTCCTTTTGGCACGAGTGTTACTCGCACTCTCACAGTGCAAGTGAATGCAGGTGTCAGTAATGGGGCGATCCTGAGCAACACCTTCACCGCGCTGAGCACTGAGCTGCCTGCGCAGACCAGCAACACGGCGGCTGTGACAGTGGTTACCTTACCGTCGGCTGTAGTTGAACCGACCGAGGTGACCAGTGACCAGTTCCCCAATCAGGTTGTGACGAAGACGTTGACCATCTCTAACACAGGCACTGGGGCGCTGACCTATGCGTTCACGGAAATGTCGGGCGGCTTCCAGCCGGCAATGGTGTCCAAGCTGACTGGTAATACGAGCCTGATGGCGTCAGCTGGCCGCCGTGTTGAGTTGCAGCTCGGCAAGTCAACGCAGACTGCGCCAGTGATGGCTGCGCCATGGCGGGCCTCTGGCTCGATCAATCTGAGCGTTGATGACAACAGCTTGGATAATTCGGTCGGCGTCAATAGTTCCTCTGCGGCTTATCAGTTCATCTGGCTCAATCGTTTTACGCCCTCAGCGAGTGACTATCCCTTCCAACTGGAACAGATTTCCGTTATCTGGCCCACGGGTCAAGCGGCTGTGGGTGACTCGATTGAGTTGGTCGTTTACGCAGACACGGACGGCGATGGTGATCCAAGCAATGCCACCTATTTGCGTTCTTACAATGTGACAGTGCAGGTCGCGGATAGTGCAACTTGGAACGACTACACCCTAACCCCGTCTGTGCTACTCACGGGACCGGGTGATGTGCTTATCGGCGTGATCGACCGGTTTGTGTCCAGCGGCTCGACAGCACCGAACTATCCTGCTGGTATAGACGAGACGAGCAGCCAAGGGCGTTCGTGGCTCGGTTGGTGGGCCGCTGATCCGCCGACACCGCCGGTGTTGCCGCCGGACGATACGTTTGACACGCTTGACAACCTCGGCCTGCCGGGTAACTTCATGCTTCGCGGCAGCGGCAGCCCACTCGTTGACGTATCCTGGTTGTCTGAAAACCCGATTACGGGCACGGTACAACCTGGCAGTAGCGCTCAGGTGGACATCGTCTTTACGACGGCGCCGACGATGATGGCCGGTGTCTACACGGCTACGCTGTCGATCGACACTAACGATACTGCCAACCCCAAGATCACGCTTCCGGTGACGATGACGGTCCTCAACACCTACACGATCACACCGACGGCGGGCGCGAACGGCAGCATCACGCCGAATACGCCGCAGACGGTCAACTCTGGCGCGAGCCAGATGTTTACCATCGCGGCGAACACCGGCTATCACATCAGTGATGTGGGTGTGGACGGGGCGTCGATCGGCGCGGTGAGCGCGTACACGTTCACCAACGTCACCGCTAATCACACCATCACGGCGACGTTCACCTCAACCTGTGTCCCGGTGAGTGGCGTCGACTTTACCTACGCGCCAACCGCCCCGAAGGTGGGCCAGCTCGTCACCTTCAATGGCTTGGCGTTGACGGGCACTGCGCCCATCACCTACGGCTGGAACTTTGGTGATGGCTCGGCGGCGGGCAACGGCTCGCCGATCACGCATCTTTTCCCGAGCACGCTCACCACGCAGAGTTACACGGTGACGCTAACGGCGACGAATGCGTGTGGCACGGCTCCAGTGCAGAAGTCTCTCACCGTTCAGCCACAGACTATTCTCCTGCCCGTCATGCTCAAGTAATAACGAAGTTGCTTCACCGCTAGTTCAGTAACATGCAGCGGGTCAGCGGCTTGCCGGTGGCCCGCTGTGCTGTTGAGACGAGGGTTGTTTGTGACGTTCTCTGATCCGTGGTACAATCTCGTCCGCATTAGAAATACACGGCGCGGTGTCACAGCCGCCGCGCACGTGATAACCTTAAGGAGTTAGCAACATGCTGTCGAAGGACGAGAAAACCAACATCATCACCGAGTATCACACGCACGAAACCGACACCGGTTCCCCGGAAGTGCAAATTGCCCTGTTGACGACGCGCATCAACCAGCTGACCGGACATCTCAACACGCACAAGCACGATCAGACATCGCGGCAAGGGCTGCTGCGCATGGTCGGTCAGCGCCGCCGCCAGCTGGCCTATCTGGCCCGCACTAATCCGGCCAGTTATAAGGCGATTCTGCAACGTCTGGGCCTGCGCAAGTAAGTTTCCGATGGTGCGTCCCACCACAAGATGGGGATTGTTCCATCCCACCACAAGATGGGGATTGTTCCATCACAATTCGATGCGAGTAGATGCTGTGGTTCAGCCATCTACTCGCGTCGCCATTTGTCGGCAAAGAGGAGGTAAAAACACCGCCTGATTAACCTGACCCGCTGAACTACGTCTATCCCATCACTCGTGCCGCAGGGCAAAGAGGGGGATTATTCTATCCCACCAAAAGATGGGGATTATTTCATCGCGGCCCGGAGAGCAGGTATTGGAGCGAGAAATTAACAATGATCAATGATTAATGATCAATGATCAATGGACGATGGACGCTGTGCCGTTGAACATTGAAAATTGAACATTGAAAATTGAACATTGAAAATTGTTCATAGTTTGCTCCAGTTCCTGACCTCCGCCGTAACAAACTTTTATGACCACTGGAGGTCAAACCCAATGAACGAAGCAAAAACTTTCACGACCACGCTTGGCCGTGATACGATCACGATTGAAACCGGCAAGCTGGCGAATCAGGCCAGCGGCGCGGTGACGGTGCGCCTGGGCGACACGCTCATCCTCACCACGGCTACGATGGCCAAAACCCCGCGTGAAGGCATCGACTTTTTCCCGCTGAGCGTGGAATATGAAGAGCGATTGTACGCCGCGGGCCGCATCCCCGGATCGTTTTTCCGGCGTGAAGGCCGGCCCGGCGAAGCCAGCATTCTGATCTGCCGCCTGACCGATCGGCCGCTGCGCCCGCTGTTCCCCGCCGATTTCCGCAACGATGTGCAAGTCGTCATCACCTCACTGTCCGCCGATCAAGAACATCAGATCGATATTCTCGCCATCAACGGTGCGTCGGCCGCGCTGACCATCAGCGACATCCCGTTTGAAGGACCGGTCGGCGCGGTGCGCGTGGGCTATATCGACGGCGCATTCGTCGTCAACCCCACCTCGACGGAGATGGACAAGAGCACGCTCGATCTGCGGCTCGCCGGCACGGCCGATGCGATCCTCATGGTCGAATGCGGCGCGAACGAACTGCCCGAAGCCCTGATGGTCGAAGCGTTGGACTTCGCCCACAAATCCTTGCAGCCGATGATCGAACTGCAAAACCAGATGCGGGCGCAGCTCGGCAAGCCGAAGAACACGTCGTATCAGAAGTTCGCGGTCGCGCCCGAACTGGCTGCGGCGGTGCGCGAGAAGATCGGCGGCGGCCTGGTGGCCATCTTCGAAAAGGGTGGCAAGAAATCGGACGTCTACGATGCGCTCGACGAACTGGAAGCGTCGGTCAAAGAGGCGTTGAAAGACACTGTCGATGGCAAGGTCGTGTCGAGCGTCTTCCACGATGTCGAAGCCGAAGTCGTGCGTTCGCGCATTCTCGATCGGGGTGTGCGCCCCGACGGTCGCGGCCTCACCCAGATCCGCCCGCTCGAAGCCGAAATCGATCTCAGCCCGCGCGCGCATGGCTCCGGCTTGTTCACCCGCGGCGAGACGCAGGTGTTGAGCATCGCTACGCTGGGCACGCTGAAGGACGCGCAGCAGTTGGACGGTCTCGCGCCCGAAGATACCAAGCGCTATCTGCATCACTACAACTTCCCGCCGTACTCGACCGGCGAAGCCAAGCCGATGCGCGGCTCATCGCGCCGCGAGATCGGTCACGGCGCCCTGGCCGAGCGCGCGTTGGTGGCCGTGATTCCATCGGAAACGGAATTCCCCTACACGATTCGCGTGGTCAGCGAAGTCATGTCATCGAACGGCTCCACCTCGATGGCCTCGGTCTGCGGCTCGACGCTCTCGCTGATGGATGCGGGTGTGCCGATCAAAGCGCCGGTGGCTGGCATCGCGATGGGGTTGATCAGTGACGGCAGCCGCTTTGCGATCCTGACCGACATTCAGGGCATGGAAGATCACCTGGGCGATATGGACTTCAAAGTGGCCGGCACGACCGAAGGCATCACCGCGCTGCAAATGGACATCAAGATCAAGGGTCTCTCCAAAGAAATCATGGAGCAGGCGCTGGCGCAGGCTCATGAAGCGCGCCTCACGATCCTGGATGTGATCAAGAGTGTCATTGCGGAGCCGCGTCCCGAGTTGAAGGACCATGCACCCCGCATCACCACGGTGCACATCAACCCCGAGAAGATTGGCGCCCTCATCGGCCCCGGCGGCAAGAACGTGCGCAGCATTCAAGACGAAACCGGCGCGACGATCGACATTCACGAAGACGGCACAGTCTACATCGCCGCGACGAACGGTGTCAGTGCCGAAGCGGCCCGTGCGCGCGTCGAAGGTCTGACGGAGAGCGTGGAGATCGGCAAGATCTACACCGGCAAGGTGGTGCGCATCACGGACTTTGGCGCATTCGTGGAGATTCTGCCCGGCACCGATGGCATGGTGCACATCAGCCAGCTGGCCGATTATCGCGCCCCCACCGTCGAGTCGGTGGTCAAGATGGGCGACGAAGTGATGGTGATGGTGACCGATATCGATGCGGGTGGCAAGATTCGCTTGAGCCGCCGCGCGGTGCTGGAAGGTCTGACGCCCGAACAGGCCCGCGAGATGGACAAGCCCCGATCGAGTGGCGGCGGCGATCGGCCGCGCTCCGGCGGTGGTGATCGACGCGGCGGTGGTGATCGGCGCAGTGGCGGCGACCGCAATCGACGCTAACCGATAAACCGAACCTCTCGCAGCGATTTTCCTGCGAGAGGTTTTCTTTTCTGGTATGATTCTAACGAGTAATGAGTAATGCGTAATTTACTCGTTACTCGTCACTCGTTATCTCAAATCTTTCGTTTACTATGACACTCGGTATTCTTTCTTTTCGCCCCATCCAACCCGCCGACAAAGATCGCATCAACGCGTTTACGTTCAATACGTGGGGTGACAACGAAGACGACTACATCAAAGACGTCTTCGACGATTGGCTCGCTGATCCATGCGGCGAGTTCACCGCCGCTGTGCTCGCTGGCGAAGTCGTCGGTATTGCCAAACTTACCGACATGGGCGACGACGAATGGTGGTTCGAGGGCCTGCGGATCGATCCAGCTTATCGGCGGCAGGGCATCGCGTCGGAGTTTAATCGGTATCACATCGATCTGGCCAAGCGGCTGGGCGGCAAAGTGATTCGGTACATGACGGGCGGCGGCAATGTGGGCAGTCGGGCCATTGGCGCGCGAGCGGGCTTCGCACACATCATCACCTATGCCGCGTATCTGGCTGCTGCCTCGCATGAGTTTTCTTTGCCCAGCCTCCTCACTGTGGACGATTTGCCTGCCCTTACGCAGCGGATCGATTCGCCCTTGATGCGTCATCTGCACGGCGTCTATCGTGATGCGTGGGCGGCCAAAACGCTGACCGAAGCCGAACTGCGCCGCGTGGTTGAAGCGCAACTGGTGTACGGCTTGAAGGACGAAAGAGGTCATGTCACGGCTTGGGCGCTGTTGCGTTCCGAAGAATACGACGACGACAGCGAAGACAGTGAGCAGCGTCGCCTGCGCGTCGATCACTACGACGGCGAGATGAGTGCCGTGACCGAGCTCGCCATACAGATGCGCGCGCTGGCGGCGTTACGCCATCGATCCGAAGTCAGTGCCGGTATTTGTGACTATCCACCGCTAGTTCAGGCGTTGGTGGAGGCGGGTTACACGTTGAACCCGGACAAGTTTAGTCTGTGGGTGTTGGAATTGAAGCTGATGAGTGACAAGTGACGAGTGAAAAAAACTTCAGAAGCCTGCCGACCGTCGCGAGGCTCATTTGATGTTTACACCTAAATGCGGAAAGATAGTTGTGGTAACGTTTATTATCGGCGCGCTTGGTCGCAGTGTGGCGGGAGGACTTGGTTTGACAAGGGTAGCCAGTGTGTTGGGGCTCGCCGCGGCGCTCACATTTTTATATGGCGGATTGTATAATCTCCTTGCGCCGACTACTGAGGACAAACTATTCCGCCCCTTGCAACGCTTTTGCGGATTAATCTTAATCGCAATATGGTTGATAGCCAGCGTCTCCTTGGTGATGGAATTATTGGTGGCGACGTAGCACGACACCGTTAGCTTTCCAGAACTTGTCATTCTGAACGAGCGGAGCGAGTGAAGAATCTCTACCACGGCCAGCACTTGTCCCCATTTGAGCAGAGATGCTGAGCGTAGCGAAGCGTGACACCCTTGATATGCGAGTGCGTGAACAGCAGGTGATTACACTTCGCATTTCACTCTTCACTTTTCACTCATCACTTTCCTTTGAGGCCAAGCATGACCGAACTTGAAACCATTCAAAACATTCCTACTCCGCGCACGCGTGAAACCCTCGCTGCCGATCTGCGCGCTCTGGGCCTGACCAGCGGTATGACGGTCATCGTTCATTCGTCGTTGAGTGCGATCGGGTGGGTGAGCGGTGGATCGGTGGCGGTGGTGCAAGCTTTGATGGATGTGCTCACTCCGGCGGGCACGCTGGTGATGCCCACTCACACGGGCGATTTGTCCGATCCTTCGTTCTGGCAGAATCCGCCCGTGCCGGAAACGTGGTGGCAGATTGTTCGCGATACGATGCCGGCCTTCGAGGCGCAGATCACACCGACGCGCGGCATGGGCCGCATCGTCGAAACATTCCGCACCTGGCCCGGCGTGCTGCGCAGCTCCCATCCGCAGGCGTCGTTTACGGCCTGGGGTCAACACGCGGAGTTCATCACGGCTCGACATGAGCTGGATGATTCATTAGGTGAGCACTCGCCCTTAGCGCGGATCTACGATCGGGATGGCCTGGTGCTGTTGTTGGGTGTCCCATACGGGAACAACACCTCATTCCATCTGGGTGAATATCGGGCGGCCGGGGGGCGACGGATTGTGCAGGGCGCGCCGATCATTGAGAATGGTCAGCGCGTGTGGAAGACCCTCAACGACATCGATTGGGACGCCGACTGTTTTGAAGCGTTAGGCGCGGATTTTGAGCGCGCCTGTTCTGTCAAAATAGGTCAAGTGGGTTCGGGCACAACGCGCCTATTCTCCCAGCGGGCGGCGGTCGACTTTGCGACCAAGTGGATCGGAGAAAAGCGATCGGCTGCACAAGATTAGCGCATTTGTCTTAAATCGCAGCACCGACTATAATTTGACGCGCATCCGGCGTGTTACCAGCTTTTATTCAGATCGCCGTCACCAGGCGGCGCTTTTTTTGCGGCGAGCCGGTCAAAATCTTGTTTCAGTTCGTTTCATGGTGTAGCACCAGGTTTGACGGGAGTTGCCCCTGATGAAAAAGATTCTAATCGTCGACGATGATCCCGATATTGCCAAACTGCTTAGTGTGGCCTTGCGCGAAGCAGGCTACAATCCCCTCACGGCCGCCTCGGCCATCGAAGGGCTGCGCACGCTGTTTAACGAACGCCCCAGTTTGATCTTGTTGGATGTGATGATGGCCGGCATGGACGGCTGGGAAATGGCGGCGCGGGTGCGCGAATTATCCGACGTGCCGCTGATCATGGTGACGGCCAAAGACAGCGAAGTGGATAAGCTGCGCGGCTTCAACCTGGGCATCGACGATTACGTGACCAAACCGTTTAGCTTGATGGAACTCACCGCCCGGGTGGAAGCCGTGCTCAATCGGGCGGAGAAAGCGCGCCAGGCCAGCACGCAGCGCTATTACGTCTTCGGCGAGCTGGTGATCGATCTCGATCGGCGGCAGGTCATGCGCGGCGATAAACAGATCGATCTGACTCCCACCGAATTTCGTTTGCTGCAATGCCTGGTTGAAAATGCCAACACGGCGGTCTCTGAAGCGCGCTTGCGTGAGACGGTGTGGGGTGCGCTGCGCGGCGTGGACAGTGGTTACGTGCGGCGCTACATTTGGTTTTTGCGGCGCAAACTGGAACCCGATCCCGGCCATCCTCAATTAATTCGCACCGTGCGAAATTACGGTTATCGCCTGGAAACGGGACAGCCGTAACCCCGATCGGTTTACGCGAGCAATCTCAGTACTTCGTTTTTCAAGGCCGCTTGTTGATCGGCGGCCACGTGGCCGATCAATCCACCGATCGCTTCGGCGCGCGAGTCGGTGTCTTCGATCTGCCGCGCGCCGGCGAGTGCTTCTGCCACAACCTCAGTCTTCATTCCTGCGGGTGCGACATCCAGCCAATCGGCTAGCAACGGAGCGCGCAGCGACGCATCAGGTACCGCGCGCAGCGCTGTCAGGGCGTCCAGCGCCACACTCGATTGCACCTCGTCGGGCAGCGTGTCTAACAGCACCATCAACATCTCGGCGTGTTCGCCAGCCTCTTCGATTTTCCGCGCCAGCTTCAATGCCTCAAGCCGGAGGGCGAGTTGTTCCTGTTCCGGCGCGGCTCGCTGCGCGGCCAGATCGTTGAGCGCCACCACGCGGGCGGCGCGATCTTGAAGTTGCCGTATTTCCGCCAAAGCCTGCTGATAATATTCTCGCGGCACATGCTGTGCCACGGCTGTCAGCAAAGAAGCGCGCAACCATTCGTCGACGACCAGCGGCGCGGCTTGCAACACTTCAATCTGCTGATTATTCGTCAGTCGATCAGCATACGCGGATAACGCCAGCGCGCGGACATACGGCGTCCCGATCGCGTCTGCCACCTTAACAGCTTGCGCTTTCACCTTCGGCGGCGCAACGTGCGCCAGCAGCCCCAACGCTCGACCGCGCTGCCAGTCGTTCTCGATGCGGGTCGTTGTGCGCAGCATCTCTTGCGCGACCACGATCTTTTCTTCTGCCGACAGGCGTGTGGCGATCGGCGCATAGGCGCGCACGCGCAACCAAGGATTGACGATCTGACGCGCTGTCTTCAACGCTTCCTGTAACACAGCATGGCGTTGTTCTTTTGGGAGCACCGTGGCCAGACTGCTCAAGGCGCGCGCCCGCGCACCAGCATCTTGCAAGGCGCGGGCTAGCGTCAGTGCGATTGGCTTTTCTGCTTCACTCAACTGTGGCGCCAGTTTGGCTAAAGTCCGGGCGCGAGCAAAGTCATTTGAAGCCTGCTGTTCGGCGATCAAGGTTGTCCTCTCAACAAACCTCCAGGAGGTTCACCATTTACGCGAGATATTTTCTGAACCACGCCAGCGACTTTTGCCAGGCATCGTGCGCGGCCGCCGCATTGTAGATCTGTGGACGGGTGTCATTGAAGAACGCATGCTGCGTGTCAGGGTACAGCTGCACTTCGTGTGGCACGCCGTGCTTTTCCATTTCATCTTCGAAGGCCTGCATGGCTTCTACAGGAATGCCGTGATCGTGTTCAGCGTACAACCCCAGCACCGGAACCTTCAGCTTGGCTGTGTCGCCAGCCGTTAGTGGTCGTCCGTAAAACGCAATCGCCGCGCCGATCAGATCGCCGTGATAGGCCGCCGTCGAAAGCGACAGGCCGCCGCCCATGCACCAGCCCACTGTTCCGATCTTCTTTGGCTCAACCGCGTCCATCTTTTTTAAGTAACGCGCTGCGGCCGCGATTTCTTGCACGGCACGCTGCGCATCCAGTGCCATCGCTAGTTTGCGCGCTTCGTCGGGTTCAGCGGCCGCCTGGCCGTGATACAGATCAGGCGCTAAGGCGACGAAGCCTTCACGCGCAAAACGTTCGGCCACGTCTTTGATGTGTGGTACCAGCCCCCACCATTCTTGAATCACCACCACACCCGGATGGAGTTGATCGTCATCCGGTTGAGCGAGATAACCCGGCGCGCTATGCGCGTTGATGGGGAATTCAATCATGTGAGTCGTAATGGATGTCATGGATTCTCCTTATCACAAAGACAGTAAGTGAAGCCCATTCACGTATTAGCTTTTCTGAGATCGCATGCGCCGAAGTGCTCGCCTGACGATCCAGATCAGCAACACTAACGGCAGGCCGACCACCACGATCCAAATCAACACATCTCCCAGGAAGCGCGTCGCGGATCCCAGAAAGTTGACGGCTCGTTCCAGGGTTGTGCCGGGCAGCCACGCCTCAACCGGAGAGGGCGCTGCCACCGGGTTCAACGCCACGTTAATCGTCGAATACGCCACCCGATTTTTCAGGTACTCCATTCGTCCCGTAATTTGTTCGATCTGTTCCTGCAACCGTCCCAACTCGGTGTTGACGTGCAGTGATTCGTCCACCGTTTGCGCTTTGTCCAGCAAGGCTTGAGTGCGGGTCGCCGTTGCCTGTAGACCCTTTAAGCGTCCTTCCAAATCCACATACTCTTCGGTGACATCTTCACCCACCGACGATTCGCGCCTGACTTGTAGGGCGAGTCCTTTCAATTTGTCCATCACGGGCTGGAACTGCGCGGCTGGGATGCGCAGCTCGGCGCGAGCTGATCGAACGCTGCCCTCTGACCAAGCCTCTGCTTTCGCCACATAGCCGCCAGCGTCCGTCACGATCGTCTTCGCTTGCGCCAGACTTCGATCGACTTCTTCAACCTGCAATTGCAGATCGCCGTTCATGACGATCATCTGCTCGTGCCCGGTCTGAGCGATGACTGGATCGAAGGTCGAACTTGTCTGATCGGTCGCCGTCGTGTTCCCGGTGGTTTCGTCTGTGGAAATGGCGGGCGGCAGTCCCTGAATTCTGACGGTGCGGTAGCGCTCAACGATTTGTTCCTGGCTGGAATGCAGCCGAATCGGCCCCATTCCATTTCCCAGAAGTGCGCCAACACGATAATCAGTTCCTACATCGACCAATACTTTGTCCTCAGGACCACCGGCATCTTCGCGCGGGATACACTGCCCGGTCACAGTATCATAGGAAAAGCCCTGCCGTGAACTGCACACCGTGACCCAGCTGGAGTTGGGCTGATTCTTCAGGTCGTTGGTCGAATCTGACAGAATACCGGCGGCTGCGGCCAGCGCAACATCTTTAATGGTATAGAGGCGAGCTTGATCTTCGGCGTCTTCCCTGACGGCTTGGTCGGAACTAGCGCAAGGTAAAGTGTAGGGCGGGGCGCAGTATTTTTTATCAGCAACCGCAAAATTCCACCTACAAGGCGGATTTGCGCGACTTGTGATGAATCGCCGCATCCCACTGCTGTTCCAGTTCTTTGAGACACCGGCGTGGATTGTGGCGAAAGCGGTACTGCACGCGGAGTTTGAGCTGTGC
>JBGSPW010000235.1:0-96487 GCA_041738395.1 Thermoflexales bacterium | reverse complement strand
GCACAGCTCAAACTCCGCGTGCAGTACCGCTTTCGCCACAATCCACGCCGGTGTCTCAAAGAACTGGAACAGCAGTGGGATGCGGCGATTCATCACAAGTCGCGCAAATCCGCCTTGTAGGTGGAATTTTGCGGTTGCTGTATTCTTTCAGCGCAATGCGCATGTGCTGCCGCTCCAATCAGGCTGAAATTTGCGATGGCCCAACCTGTTCAAACACTTCAAGCGTTTTGCGGGCGGTGGCTTCCCAGGTAAACGTGGCTGCTCGTATGAATCCCCGCCCGATCAGATCATGGCAAAGCGTTGCGTTACTCAGCACCCGATACATGGCTTCGGCCATCGCTGGAACGTCACGCGGATCAACTTGTATTGCGGCCTCGCCAGCAACTTCCGGCAAAGAAGTCAAATTGGAGCACACGACCGGACAGCCGCAAGCCATCGCCTCTAGCACTGGCAGGCCAAAGCCCTCATACAAAGATGGATATACAAACAGATCGGCCAGGGTGTATAGCGCCGGCATATCAGCAACGGATATATCGCCCAGGATGAGCATTTCGCTTCGAATATTCAATCGATCGATTAAGGCATCAAGATCGGTGTTGCCCCATCGCCATCCACCCGTAAAGACCAGGCGATGCGGCAGGTTATGCAGCCGCTTCAATCTGGCAAAGGCTTCCAGCAAATACGGCAAGCCCTTGCGCGGCGAAATCGATCCCGCATAAAATACAAAATGCTCGGGCAAGAAGTATTTTGATCGCGCTGCTTGAAGCACACTCGCTTCAAGCCCTTTGCGATAGCGACCATGCGGTGCCAGGGGCGTAACGGTCACTTTGCTGCGTGTAAACGGAAACAAGCGAAGCAAATCAGCTTGCGTGTGCGTTGAAATGGCGAGCAACGCATCGGCCCGTCTAAAGGACCGCGGCATCGCAAGCCGCATATAAAGCACGTCAGTCAATTGATATGACCGTGGCAAAGTATAATACGCCAAATCGAGCACCGAGGCTACGGCCTTGCAGCCGATACGTAGCGGAATGATATACGACGGCGTCCACAACAGATCAATCCTTCGCCGCTTCACCCCGGCCGGCAACTGCCCATAATCCCACCACAATTTGTTTCGCCCGGGCAATAAGACTTCGGTCGCAGATGGGAACGATCCAAGGCACGCTGAATCGCCATGAAAGACGAAGTACTCATTGCGGTCGTCGATCTGCAAGAGTGACTGGATCAGATTGAACGTGTATTCCCTTGCGCCGCCGGAGGGCAATTGCAGCCAGCGCGCGGCCAGACCAATTCGCATGTTCAGCCTACCTGATAGAGTCAGCCAAGATAGGTCGCGCGCCGCCGGCCGCGTAAGCCATCCCAGATACCGAGACCTTTGACGAGCACACCCCGTCCGCGCCCTTGAAAGACACGCACCACATACAAGGCCGGTAGACTCAGAACCGCGAATACGAAATACTTGAGCCAGCCGACCAGCGTGGCATAGCGCCTCATGAATTGCACCGAGTTATAACCGATCAAGTACCGCTCGCGCAAGTTGTATTCACCCCCGCCGCTCATCGATACCTTGTGCCATACTTTTGCCGAAGGCACATACACGATCCGATAGCCACCTCGTCGGGCGCGCATGCACCAATCGCTGTCTTCCAAGTACGCGGGCGAAAACACCGGATCAAACAACCCAACTTGTTCTAGCGCCTGTCGACATATCAACATGGCACACGCCGGCACACAATCGACCTCTTCCACCCGATCGAATTGGCCGCGATCAAGTTGGCGATATCCCCGCAAGCGGGCAACCCCTTCGGTGAAGTTGATCACGCCGCCCGCCGACCACAATCGGCCGGGGGAAGCCTGATAGAGAATTTTGGCTCCCGTCGCCCCAATCCGGCTGTCTGATTCGATCACCTTCACCAACTCATCAATCAGCGCCGGATCAACCACCGTATCATTATTCAATAACAAGACATGGTCGACGCCCTGCGCCAAAGCATAGCGAAGGCCCACATTATTGCCTTCACCAAAACCAAGATTGGTCGGATTAGCCAACAGTGTGGTGTTTGGAAAAGCAGCACGGATTGCCGCTACTGAACCATCAGTAGATCCGTTGTCCACGACGATCGTCTTGAAATTCGGATACGTCTGCCGGGCTACGCTTGCTACGCAGTCCAACGTGTCAGCCACACGATTCCAGCTGAGGACGATGACGGCAACGCAGGGTGTCATTGTGCCTCGGTCCTGGTAGGCTGCATCATCTGCTCGAACAATTCCCGATAAGTTGACGCAATGGCTTCCCAGCCAAAACGCGCGGCCCGGGTCCGTGAAGTCGCACCCATCTGGCGAGCTAGCGCGCGGTCCATCGCCAGCCGGCGCAGATGCGCGGTCAACGCCTCCACGTCAGCCCAATTGAACGTGAAGCCGTTCACGCCTTCTTCGACAAGATCATCGGTGCCGCCCGTGCGTGTCACCACCAGCGGCAGACCGGCACTTAAAGCCTCGACAGCCGCCAGGGCCATGCCTTCAAAGTATGAAGGCAACACAAACACATGTGCCGCTGAATAGTACCGGGGAATCGCCTCGCGCGGCACGTAGCCGACAAAGTTAATGCACTGTTCCACCCCCAGCCGCTGCGCCAGGGCCCGATAGGCCGAGAGCGAATCGCCCGTGCCGACCAGCTCAACGCTGACATCAAGCCCCTCTTCACGCAACCCGCGGACGGCCTCAATCAGATAGGGCTGCCCCTTGCGTTCGATCAAACGAGCGACACAGATGATCTTGAGCGGCCCATTTTCCGGGATGGGTGGGCCGGGCTGAAAAGCTGTGAGATCAACGCCGTTTGGAATCACCGTTACGGGCACCTGCCGATCGGTTTGATGAATCAAGTTCACTTCCTCGCGGCATTTGGCAATTAGTGGGGTAGCCTGCCGCCAGACGGTGCGCAAAAGCGGCTTGAGGAATGGATATAACCAGCGATAGCGTAATTCGTAACCAGGAATATCCGGCCCGCTGACCCATACCATATATGGCAAGCCCGTGCGCCACTGCACGTAACGCGCTACCGCCCCCGCGGGCAGTGTGCTCCAGGCGAAACAAAAGTCATACGGGCGTGTCTGCTGTAACTTAAGCGCTAATGAGCGCGCCTGGCCAGCATAAACCACGAGTTCACGGCTTGACGAATGATGCAGATTCTGGTTGCGCACTGGCACTTTATAGAGATGAATCCGATCGGCGAATTGCAGTTCTTCCGATCGGTCGCCCAACGCTGCTGTGATGAGATCGACCTCCATATCGCTGCACCGCGCGAACTGTCGCAGTAAAGCTTCATTGGCCGTACCCATACCGCCCCCCAGCGGCGGATATTCGTTGTCGATCATCAAGATGCGCATGACGCTAGTCTTGCCAAGTCTTCCAATAATCGGTTTTGTCCAATGTGAGGCGCTTGAGCGTCGGACGAATAGCGCTCGCGGCCACCAATCGAGATTCAAGTCGATCGATCGCAGACGACAGCGGCCATTTTTCGACCGCGAGTTGATGGCCGTTCTCGCCCAGCCGGCGCGCAGTTGTCGTATCGCACATTAATCGTTCAATCGCGGCGGCCATCGATTGCGGATCAGGCTCAACCAGACAACCATTGACGCCGTCGACGATTGTTTCCCGAACGCCGCCTTCAGCCACAGCCACCACCGGCAATCCACACGCGTTCGCTTCTAAAGGGGCGTATCCAAACGGCTCCAAACGCGGCGCATAAGCCATGACACTGGCGCGGTTGAGCAGATCGATCAAGGTAGCGTCGTCGATCCGCGTCCTGGATTCAAAGCGTACGCCACCCGACTGCGCGAGGGCCTTTAATTCATCGAGATAAGTCGGCGCAACTGTGTTGCCAATCCAGACAAGTGTGGGGCGTGGCTCATGTAGCTGGGCTATCGACTCGATAACAAGCCTTACATTTTTTCGCGGCGTAATCGCACCCACGCCGATCACAAAGCCCTCACGAGGCTGACGCCGATAAACAAACTGCCGAGTGTCAATACCAAGATAACACACACGTGCGTCGAGACCGTAGGCACGCAGCACGCTTTCACGGCTGAAGAGACTGTTCACCAAAATCAAATCAAAGGCTTGAGCACTCAGCAGCTCTTCTCTGGCTTGAATGCGCAGCCACTGAGTCGCCAGAAAATCAAAGAGCAGATTCTTTACCTGGCGAGGCGTATGCCAGGCACCAGGCGGAACAGTCGGCGCGACCCAAGGCAGTACCGGAGTTGCTTCATACAACATCCGATATGGTTCTTGCAAATAGATCACTGTGGGAATCAATGAATAACGTGCAATGGGCGCAACCGCATAATCCATTGACGAATGTGCTAAGACAACGTCGAAGCCACCGCGATTGATTACGTCAGCACAACGCTGACAATGCTGTTGGAACGCTTGCAGTTTGCTGACGGTCAGACGATATAACACCTGCAGTCGAGTCAATGGATTGCGCGCCGTCTTTGAATAACGCTGCATCGGCACAACATGCTCGCTGATCAACCGACTTAACGGCAGATAAGTTTGATCGGCCGAGGGCGGACACCAGGCTTCCACGCTGTGGCCGCGCGCGACCAAACCCTGTACCTGATCATACAGGGCGCGTTTGCCTCCGCCGCTAGGCAAGTTATGCCACACTGCGATTTTCATTCTTTCCTTTGGGGCGTGAGTCGAAGGACACGCTTAAGTCGCGCTTTAAGTCGCCACGGCAATTCGTCCGGATGTTGGGGGAAATACTTGAGCGGGCCCCACAGCTGCCTGTAAAACACAAAAGCCACGGCAATGCGCCAACGTTGCCAGCGCGGGAGTTTTTGCCGATAGGCCTTAAGCAGATGCACGGCACGAAGTGGGCCCTCGCTGGTACGGGCATCTTCGACGCTCTTCGAGCCGGTCACCATACACCAGTTGCCCCACGTTTCGTGTACATATTTCGTTGTGGCGACCTGGACCGCCCTCAGCAAAAAATCGAGGTCAAGCGCGTAATGCTCATCGATCTGGTAAGGCCCGATCGCCCGATGCAATGAAGCATGGTAAAAATAGGCGGATGGATTGATCGGATAGGGATTCGCGTCAGACCCCAACAGCAGATCAGTGAACTTGAGGCGTTTCGGCTGATTGACGTACAACAGTTTGCCCTTATCATCCCACACGTTGCAATCGCCGACCAGCAAGCTCGGCTCCGGCAATGTCCTGAATAGCTCCACGACGCGGTTCAACACATTGGGTTCGTAATGGTCGTCCACATTCAGGAAGCCGACGACCTCACCACGCGCTAGAGCAATACCTTTGTTCATCGCATCCGACTGGCCGCGATCTTGTTCCGACACCCAACGAATGTGCGGATACTGAGCAGCATACCGCTGGATGATCTCCACCGTGCCGTCGGTCGACCCGCCATCGACGATGATATGTTCGGCCTCAGGGCAGTGCTGATCAATCACGACCTGAATGCAGGCTTCGATGAATCGTGCGCCATTATAGACGGGGGTAATGATGCTAGTCATAGAAAGCCTCGACTAGAACGCGCGCCCTTTGTAAATCCAGACATATTCTCTCGGGTCAACATACGGTATGAAGTATTGGAGGCTTTGTATCGCGCGCACCAGCCGGCCTCCACGCACTGCGTCAGATTTATTCTGAGTCAGATTGGCGTAGCGGATGGTTCCGACTGACAGCGAGTCAGTCGAGCGCATCGTCTCGTCTTGTCCGAGTTGATTGAGCATCAAGAGATAAGGCCCATAGATCTTGCGGCGGACAACAGCCGACGCCTTCGCATGGTACTTTGTGAGATTCAGACGAAACAATCTTGATCTTACCTGAACAAGGTCCTGAAAATGATAGAAAATCAGCGGCTGATCGTCAACCCAAAGTCGACCTGGTTGCCCGTGAATCTGATAATTAGCGACATTCCACGGAGCGAGATTGGCCCCCGTGTGTTGGAGAACTACGGCGTTAGTGTAGCGCTGCGGCCAATCGTCCAGGTATTTTTGATCTCCAAAACGTACCTCTTCGACTCGATCGAAGCACCATTCAATACACTGATCGCGCCATGCCTGAAGACAGCTCAGTCCCTGCTCGTCTCGCCTGAAAGTCAGCCAACCGACATTATAGATCCCATGCATCTCAAGATATCGCAAGCGCAACGGAAACCGATGAGCAATTATGGCGATTGAATGATCTCCGATCTCGTCAAACAGCGGCACAGGATCGGAAAAGAAGAACAGATCGGCATCCAGATAGGTGATGAGATCAACCGCGGGCCAGTGGTTCAAGATATACAAGGGTAGAGAAGGTGTACACGTAAAATAGTACTCGACTCGAGAACGGCTGGGTTTGGCTGCGAGCAGAAGAGCATCGCCATTTTCAAAGTCTTGGAGCGCAATTGGCTCAACTTCGGGCAGATCCAATTCGTTCAAAACTCGATAGGTCTCGTCGTCCATGCACAACACCCAGAGCCTGAAGTCAGGGCAGTTCTCCCGAAGCGAGCGATGCAAAGCCAGGCCGCGCGTCAGGTAATTCCGGTCGAAATACGTGCAGAAACAATACATCAGGTCACCAATGATTAGGTCTTTTCGTAGTGAAATCAAAACTTTCACTGATAGATGGAAGTACCCGGCTTGATTGCTTCCATAAAAAACAAATCCGGCTTTATCACTTGCCCATCGGGTAGCGTGTCAAGATGGAAACTTGTCCAGTCGGGAATTCGGCTGGTGTTCGCATGCTGCCATTGCGGATCACGGAAACCGGTTAGCCGCAGCAACCGGGCAAGTGAGTAACGATCGTACATCCACTGATGCACCTCGCCAGCCAGGCGAAACCGTCCGATCTCCAATGCTCGCCGATCGTCACCACTCAATAGCCACCGGAGTAGGCGATGTTTTGCGACAACCGGCAGGGTACGCGCCCCCCACCACAGCCTGTTAAGAAAGGCCGAAAACGAGCGGCGGCTGTGGGTATTCTGCTGACGCAACGCTTTCACCAATTGGCGTCCTTCTTCACCAATTCGTTCAAAGACGAAGGCTTCATTGGGCAGCGGAGTCTGTCGGAGATAACCCAGCATGTCGCCGCCGCTTTTTTCGCGCACGGTCTGGTCGTATAACTCTAACATGATCCACTCGTAGTCATAGGCGGCTGCTTCATCGCCTTTCAGAGTTGCCGCCAGCCTGTCCAAATAGAGCTGACACAATTCTTCCAGATCGGGCACACCCACGCGCACGATTCCACCAGGTTTCAACACCCGATAACACTCAGCCAAGAACGCCGCCGCATCTGCACGTCGCATATGTTCAAGCACAGCCGCATGGTAGACGACATCACAACCTGCGTCGGGAAGCGGTATGCCTCGACGGATGTCATGTTGGATGACTTCTGGTCCGTGCGGGGCGATATCGATATTGATCCAATCTGGATGATACCGACTGCCACAGCCGAGATTAAGATAGGTGGCTGCTTCGGACAATGATGACTCCCTGATAAACAAAATCCACCGGCCCTACTAGCCTATCTGGATTGTCAAATGTCACCATGATCTGCCAATCTTCAGGCAGGCGTGAATGAAACTGCGACCTTGAAAAAATCCAACTCGGATAGCTGGCGGGGTAGATGCTAGGCGGCACGCTCTGCACACACAGATGGTCGGTTGGACCAGACCAGAAGGGCGTGCGGTCGATGATAACGTAGTCACAGGGAAGAGCCAGTATCTGATTGAAAACTGTGTAGGGGCGTTCCAGATATTGCAGGATGCTGCCGAGAAGCACGACGTTGGGCTGGGTATCGGCCAGACAATCTGCAATATCTGCGTAGAAGCGGAGGCGGTCGTCTTCGAACCAGGCTTTGCCCGTTTCTACATGGCGGGCTTGCTCCACGATATTCCAGCGCACCTTGGGCAGCGCCGAAAGGAAGACCCTGTTCTGAAAATAGGTACTACCCAGAGAACCGCCAAAGTCCAGCACATTGAGCGATCCCCCACAGCGGGCGGCCACCCACATCAACCCGGCCAGCACCGGCCAGACATATTCGATCTCGTCAAATAAGACCGAATCCCGCTCATAGACTGCCTCACCAGTTTTGACCTTCAGTAGTGCTGCCCTGGTCTTTTCCAGAATAATATCGCTATCGTAGCCCGTGCTGGCGGCCAACGCTTCGTCCCAACTGCAGTAGTCACCCCATAGACCGTAGTCGCGAGTTAGCCCATTGCGACGCAATCGGTCCACTAGGTGGATGAACACCGGCGGCGTTACCAGCGTGATCATGTTTTTTAGCGGATTGATAAATCTAGAGTTCATCGGTGAATGTGTAAAAGTGACATTTTGCGACGGAGTAGATCGTGCAGCTTTCGCCCGTAAATTCCTAGTCGCCGTTTTACATGGCTCAATATTGAACCTTGCATTGCCTTATGACATTGTGTGTAGTATTCAAAATCAACACGTATATCTGTATTGTGTTTTAGCGGGAATTGCATTGCATACACCGGAATATTGACATACGGGGAATCTTGCGAGATCGTGTGTGTCGCATCTGCGCCAAATCCGATATTGGAAACCATATTCACGGCAGGAACCACTCCCAAGCCACCATGCACTATCCTGGTGAACGCCCACTGATAATCCCACGTATCAAGGTTTTTCTGCAATACAGCTCGGCACCCGTTGGCAATGTCTTCGGTCAGATATGGAGCACTATGGCCGAATACCCGCATTTTGTCTTGCGCGCTTGCGTCTGTCCAAAGTCCAAGTTCGAGATCAAAGTAACGCCATGCCCTTTTCCATGTCGCCCAACCCCAAGTATCACCGAGCGTAAAAAAATAACTGTATTGATTTGCTTTCCAGGTCCCCAAATCATTCATACCACTCACCATTAAGACCTTACTGTCAGTTCGAAACCGTTCAAGCAATTCCGCGCAGAACGGAAAGAAAGATGGATGAGGTAGGCAATCATCTTCCAGAATTATGCCTTCATCTACTTGCTCGAAGAACCATGTGATGGCAGAGCTCGGCCCATGTTTGCAACCAAGGTTCTTTTCCCGAAACAGCGTTTTCACCTGGCAAGGCCAGTCCACCTGATCTACGACACGACGAGTCACAGCGCAGACTTGCTCCTCTCCGGGGCAAGTTAGTCGCGGGCCATCAGCAGCCACAAAAAGGCGTGCAGGTCTAGCTTCTCGGATGCGCGCAAACACACGCCGGGTCAAATCCGGGCGGTTGAAAATGATAAGAAGGACTGGGGGGCAACTATTATATTGTGTCATATAATGGAATTATGCGTCTTCGATAAAGAATATCAGAATAAGAATCCTCGAGATTCAATACGGCAATGGGTTCATAGAGGCGGCCGATGACTGCTTCAACATCTTCCGTATACCGTACTTCAACCAGCATGAATTCAATCCGGTGCCGATCAAACTTAATACCCTTAAGAACTTGCGCCTCATATCCCTCGACGTCCAGCGAAAGTAGGTCGACATGTTCAATTTGATGCTTGTCCAGCAAATCACTAAGCGTTGTTGCAGGAACCTCGACTACGTACGGTTCCTCGTCTTTGGTGAGAAACTGTATGCCCTCCTGGATATGCTTCTTCTCATCCACGTCGCTATTCAAACCGCCTTTCACTATACTCATGAGGTTACAATATCTCATTTCTACGGTTGCACCATGACCAGCAGCAGCAACCAGCGCACAATTTTCCACAACGCAGTTGGGGCGATTCTGCCGGCATTTTTCTGCCAGAGCCGGAATTGCTTCAATCAATAGGCCTTTCCATCCCTCGTATTTCTCAAAATATAGTGTATTGCTTTGACTCAGGCCATCATTGGCGCCGACTTCAACAAAAAAACCGTTTCGAAAGTTGATGTATGGCCGCAGCTTCAAATCGAGCTGGTCCAGTGCATATGATCTTCTTCCAAGATGTGGCAGCGACGCCCTTATGAATCGGCTAATCATGAAGTGTGATCCTGAACTGTCCATTGTCCCATCAATAACAGCGGCGCTGAAGATCCAAAGCCTTCTCTGCCCGTTCCGTAAAAGTCACCGGCCTCAACGTCCAGGTAACCAACAGCATTGCGTGGCCAATCCGCTTCCTGCCCACCCACGGTGACTCGCGCGCCAATCTGGTAACGGCCCATCGAAAAAGGTAGCCGGGCAACTAGGCAGCGGAATTCACCTTTAGATGGTATCGTCTGAAAGGTCTGCCCGACATACGAGCTATATAGCACCGCGAGAGTCTCCGTATCATGGATCGAAAACCCCATATCAGCCTCTCTCAGCAGATCGGGAGCACGAGATTGATAGCCAAAAACCAGGACGATATCCATGCCACTGCGTACCGCCGTCAACTTGTTGCCGTCCATATCCTCAACATGAAAACTCGTCAGCCTGATCGCTCCATTTCCCGATCGGTCTTTTCTCTCCGCCAACGGACTACCTTCAATTAGCGCGGGGAGTACAGCTTCGAGATAATGATGAATCGTCGTCGCGGTATCGCCTTGCAGGACAATACGGCCATTATCTATTAGCATAGCTTTAATGCATAGATTCTCCATGGCCGCCATATTGTGGCTGACAAAAAGAACTGTCCGCCCTTCTGCGGCCACATCGCCCATCTTTCCCAGACACTTTCTCTGGAACTGCGCGTCTCCCACCGCCAGCACCTCATCCACTAACAAAATTTCTGGTTCCAAATGGGCGGCCACCGCAAACGCCAGCCGCACGTACATGCCGCTGGAGTAACGCTTGACCGGCGTGTCCAGAAACTTCTCAATCTCCGCAAACGCCACGATCTCGTCAAATTTTCGCTTGATTTCGGCCCGGGTCATGCCCAGGATAGCGCCATTCAGGTAGATATTCTCTCGTCCGGTCAATTCAGGATGAAACCCTGTGCCCACCTCCAGCAAACTGGCTACCCGCCCCTTGAGGGTTACCCGGCCCGCGCTCGGCTCGGTGATGCGGCTCAATATCTTCAACAGGGTGCTCTTGCCCGCACCGTTGCGGCCGATAATCCCCACCGCTTCCCCGCGCTGGATCTCAAAATTCACATCCTTGAGCGCCCAGACCTCTTCCAGAGAATCGCCTAGGATGATGGGTTTGCCCTGCACAAGGTCTTTGGTCTTGTGCCATAAGCCGCGGGCGTTCTGCATCAACACGTCCCGCAAAGCCACGTAGCCACCGTTTTCGGCTTGATGGCCGATAGTGTATTTCTTGCCCAGGTTTTCGGCTTTGATGACGACGTCAGACATGGCCTAAATCATATCCGCAAAAGTCTTTTCCATCTTCCGAAACTGGCTGACACCCAGCCAGAGGAAGCAGGCGACGACCGCGAGACTGAGGGCGAAGCCGGGCCAATAAATGGGACTGGCGCCGCCCAGAATACACCAGCGGAAGCCGTCAATGACGCCAACCATCGGATTCAGGCTGTAGAGCAATCGCCATTCTTGCGGAACAACATTGCTACTGAACCCCACGGGCGAAACATACAGCCCAAATTGAACGAGAAAGGGAATGACGTAGCGGAAGTCCCGGTATTTGACATTGAGAGCAGTTATCCAGAGGCCGGGGCCTAAACTCGCGAGCAACGCCAACACCGTGAAGACCGGCAGCAACAGGAGGTTCCAGCTCGGTGCATAACGATAGAACGCCATCAACCCAACTAGAATAATAAAACTAAGCAGAAAATCTACCAACGCCGTGACCACTGTCGCGGCCGGGACAATCAACCTGGGAAAGTACACCTTGCTGATCAAATTAGCGTTGTCGATCAAGCTGTTGGAAGCGTCGCTTAAAGAGCTGGCAAACAGGGTCCACGGCAGCATGGCAGCAAAAACCAGCAGCGCATAGGGTGCGTCACCGTCGCTGGGCAACTTAGCCACTCGTCCAAAGATCACCGTAAAAACCACCATGGTCAGCAGCGGTCTCAGAATCGCCCAAACGACTCCAATAACGGTTTGCTTGTAACGCACCGAGAGGTCTCTCCAAGCCAGAATCAGAAAGAGTTCCCGGTAGCGCCACAGGTCTGTCCAGTAATTCTTATCAGCCCGCCCCAACTCCAGCACAATCACCGGCTCTGCTAGCGGCTTAGTCGCATTTGTTATCGGCAATCCCGGATTACTCATCGCTTAGCACCTATCCCGCGCCTATGCCTCGTAACACCCGGCTGTACACTCCACTTGACACCTGACTCGTATTACAGTTTCTCAGTGGCCGCCTCAATCGTCGCCCGCGCATACGTGACTTCGCCCAAGCGCGTTCCCAAACGACCGACAGCACCGGCGAAGCAGTGTGGTCATCTGATGTGACACCTATTCAGTCATTACCGTACCCGGAATTAACATTCCGAATTCTCCCAAAGCCGTACGTCAGTTCCTGAGGACGACCGGCAAGAAGATTTTTGAACCGCCCGGCTCAAAGTTGAGTGGGTTGCTTTGAAAGCCGTTGGAGGTCACTGTCAGCTGCCCCGGCGGTGTATCCGACGGCACAGTAAATATGATCGCGTTATTGCTCCAGGCCTTCACACTTAAATTGGGGATCCACGTACCGTTAAGGCTCACATGTTCGTAGTAAGTGCTTCTCAGCAACGGGCCGGGATCGATACCCAAGCTTGTGCCGGTCACCGTAACCGTGATCGCGCTTGAGCCACGTACGCCTGTTATTCCGGTGATGAAATTCTCCAGCTGATACGAAAAGTCGCTGTTGCTTTTTGAGCCATTTGCCACCACACTGACCTCGCCCACAGTCGGCCCATGCAGGAACAGAGCCGTAGAGTCGGGTACTTGGACAGTGATGTGCGTGTCGGCCCAGCTGACGACACTGGCAGCTGGCATGACCCGTCCGGCCAATGTAACCGTATAGCGGTTTCCGACGCCGGGATCAGGCCCAAAGCCCACACCGGAAATAGTTACACTAGTGCCAGAGGGCCCGTGGAGCGGAGTCACCGCATAGATCGGATTGTTCGTCACCGTCAGGCGCAGGTAAGAGACCCGCCACACCGGGATATCGTTGTCGCCCGATCGAAACACAGCGTAGCCCAGCAGTGGAATATTATAGACATCCAAAGGGGTGCCCACACTGACCGTAAGCTGAATGGTCGCTACCGCGCTGGCGTCGATCGCGCCCGGAACAACAGCGCCGGTAATTCCCGCGGGCAGGTTCAGTAAGCTCAACGAAACATTCGCGCTAAAGCCACCCAAAGAGTTGACTGCAACGGTGTAGAACGTCGAGTCGCCCGGTCTCACCGCACGTGTCTCCGGCAAGCTGTCTAACGTAAAATTGGGATACGGATATTGATAGATGACGCTGAGCTTACGCGCATCTTCGCCGTCGCCGACTGCCCAGCCCATCGTGTCCGAAGACATGCGTAGATCGTATATCGGGCGATTGTAGATGTTCTTGCCATTCAGCGGGAACGGATCGCCCCCCCATCCCAGACCGTCGGCATCGGCATACATGATATAGGCATACTTGGTACCGCCCTGTGGCCACGAATAATAGCCGCCAAACCAGGTGATGCCTGACGCCTTGATGATGTCGGTCGAGTATAGACGCGACGGATTCCACCCGCCTTTGCTATTGGGCGGTTCGCAAAAGTAGGTCCCCCAGTACCCGTCACCATCATCGTAGTAGATCGTAGCCCGGTCTCTATAGTCACCGGATGCATAGCCCCATGGCCCGGGCTGCACCTGAATACCGCGCAGGTGCGACTGCGTAGGACCATCGGCGGGCGGGGGGGCCGGTGGATTGTCGTTACATGCGACCGGGCTCTGATACCAATCCCACGCATACCCCCCGGCACAACCGCTCATATACCGCAAGAAAGAAGCGGGCGAATTGTTGGGTAGCGGGAGAGTTACGGCCCAGGCATCCCACTCGAACGGGAAACCCGGCGTTACAGCCGCGGTCACGATGGTGGTGTCCATCATCTGATAGTAGACGCCACCACAGGTATGATTCGCGCTCCAGTACCCCGACAATCCATCATATTTGGAGACGGCATTGCCCGTATCGGCCACCGCCCACCCGAAATCCTTGTCGAGCATGACCAGTGAATTGACTCGCACGTTTACCGGTGCATCATAACGCGGCGGCGCCCAACGATGACCATCCCACTGGAGAAAGAGGGCCGGTCCGCCCGGCACGAGTGGGTCGCCTGCGGCCCAGCCATCCGTCGCAGAGACCATATACACCGTATATAAATCAGCGGCGGGTATCGCCAGATCATCCTGGAACCAGCGCTGCCAGTGTTTTCCATCCCAATGGACGATCGTTCCCCCCAAAGCATCGGCTACACCGACCGCCCAGGCATCATTGTCGGCCACGTTCGCCACCGAGTTCAAACGATTATCCGTAGGAGGTGTCACGGCGAGCCACAATCCATCAACGTATTCCAAGATTTGGCCGCCAATCCCAACGCGAAAGTTGGCCCCTACTAGCCAACCGTGCCCACTGGTAAAGTCGACACTGATGAAGTCGAAAGGATCGGTGCGAAGATCCGTGAACAATGTCCAGCCCGCACCCGAGTACTTGAGCAGCACACCACCCTCACCGACGGCCCAACCTTCACCATCGGCGCTAAATCCAACGCCATAGAGCGCGGCCGAGGTTGGACTGGATACGGCGCTCCAGGTCGATCCATTGAAGTGATAGATCTGTCCGCTGCCGCCTACTACCCAGCCATCAGTTGCGGATAGCATATGCAAGCTTTTGAGGGCATCGGTGCCAACTTCCTGAGCGACCGACCAAGTGCTGCCATCCCAATGAATGATGACGCCCTTACCATCTGGGCCAACGATACCGCCTACGGCCCACCCGTTATCAGGCGATAACATTTGCACATCGTTATACCAGTCAACGTTAGGGAGTGAAGAAAAGCTGGCTGTGCGGTTTTCCCATGAGTAGCTATGGCTGGGGTGCCCATCAATGACGGTGGGGACAAGCGTGCCCTGCACCAGTGTGCCGTTGCTTCCCACAGCCCAACCCGTGTACTCGGCCCCATCCGGCGCCATCGAAACGCCGTACAGTGCCTCATTACCAATCGGGATAGGCGACTTGGTCCAGACATAGTCAAGTGCAATCCTATCCCACAAGTACATCAACACGGTGCCTTGATCACCGACTGCTACGCCTAAGGTTGGTGAAATGGCCTGCACGGCATACAGGTCCGTCGGCACAGATTCCGGGATAATGATATGGTCCCAGACGCCGTTACAGTAGTTTAAGATTACGCCGCCGCTTCCGACGATCCAACCTTTGCTCTTCTGATCCGGGTCGGAGCAATTGACCGAGTAAGTGGACGGCAGCATGGAGATACCATACAGAAAACTCTCTGTCGGTCGCAGGTTGCGCCAAGCGCCAAGCGTAACCGTGTAAGACGTGCTCGCGTTGGGCTTATCGGTATTGTTGCCAACTGTTGGACCCGCTGGAAAAAGCCCAGAACGTGGGGCAGTAGAGATTGCAGAAAACTGGGCCTCAGGCGCGGGCCTGTGCGTATCGAGCGCCTTCGCGCCGCTCGATGAGGTCGACAACATCGTTATCGCGATGAGTACAAAAAACAACAGCCAATATCTTACGCGGGTCATATGCATGCCTCCAGGTTGACAAGCAGACTTGCCTTCATCATATTATCTCCACTCCGCTTGGCCAAATCGCGTTAAGTATACGCCATATCCAGCTTGGACTCAACTTGCGGACTTGGTCGTGCGCGCCTCAATTACCCGCCGCACCACATACAACGGGCGTCGTTTCACTTCCTCGAAAATCCGGCCGACGTATTCGCCGATGACCCCCAGCGTGATCAGCTGGATACCCGCCAGAAAGAAAATAGCGACAATCGTCGTGGCGAAGCCGGGCGGATCCAATCCGATGGTAATTCTTTGAATGGTATAGCCGATCGCCATCAGGATGGAAATCGCCGAGACCCCAAACCCCACGATCGTAATCATGCGCAGCGGCACGAAACTGAACGAGATCAAGCCATCCAGCGCCAGATAGACCAACCGTCGATACGAATACTTGACGCGCCCCGCATAGCGCGACTGCCGTTCGTACTCCAGTCCGATTTGATCCAAGCCTACCCAACTGCGGATGCCGCGCACAAACCGATTGCGTTCCGGCATCCCGTTGAGAATCTCCACCACCCGGCGATCCATGAGGCAGAAGTCGCCGGAATCCAGCGGAATATTGATGCTGGCAATCCGCTGCAGCAGGCGATAGAACAGCGCATACATCGTCCGTTTGAACCAGCCTTCTTTGCGCTGCGCCCGAATCGCATACACCACATCATGGCCTTCGCGCCACTTGGCGATAAACTGCGGCAGCACCTCCGGCGGATCCTGCAAGTCCGCGTCCATAATGATCACCGCCTCGCCGCGCGCGTAGTCCAACCCGGCGCTGATCGCCACTTGATGGCCGAAGTTGCGCGAGAGTTCCACCACGACGATCTGCGGATCGCGTGCTGCCAAATCGTGCATGACATTCACGCTGCGATCGTGGCTGCCATCGTCGATCAAGACAATCTCGTAAGCCAGCTTAGTTTCCGCCAGGACTTTGGTCAGGCGCTCGTGCAATACGGGCAAGTTGGCCTCTTCTTCATACACCGGAATCACCACCGATAACACGGGGCGGTTTCGTTCGGGTGCAGGCCGCTCCGCGCGATCGGACGACAGCAGCTGCGCCAACGCCCGGCAAAAGTGCAGGGCCGCGCTGGGATCGTCGATCGGAATGGGCGCCGCCAACGCGGGCGCTTCCAGAGAAACATCGATCATGCCACCTCCTAACGGCGCTGCAGCCGCTGCAAGCGCCACAACATCAATAACCACAACCCGACGAGTCCGCCCGTCGATAAGGCCGAACCAAGTGGACCAATCGAGCGGTACAGCGCCGCTTGCAGCGGGATCGGCACGCTGATGGCCCCTAACGCGACCAACAACATCGCCCAGAACCCGATCGCTTTCAGCCAGCGCGCCTGAAACCAATCGACAATCACCGCGATCACCGGCAGCGCCAACCACAGCAAATAGTGATCCCACGTCAACCCGCCCGCCAGCAAGCCCGCTACGCTGAACACACTCAGCCCCACGGCCACCTGGGATCGATCAGTGAGCTGCGCCCGCGCCGTCATCCACCAGGTCAGCGCCAACACCCCGATCGCGCTCACCAGCCACACGGCCCGGATCACCGGATAATCGCCCATCGCATCCGAAGATTGAATCGCCGCCCACGGCACGCTGAAACGATACAGCGCGCCCAGCAAACTTTGATTAGGAAAAGCGGCGCTGCCGCGCCCCACGGCGGGCAAGACCTGCGTGACAAAATACGTCACCTCATCCCAACCGGCAAAAATCACCATCGCGCTCAACACACCAAGCCCCAGGCAGCCCGCGCCGAGCAAGGCGCGCCAGCGCCGCTGTGCGATGAAAAAGCCCAGCAAAACGATCGGGCTGATCTTGAGCATGGCGGCCAACGCAATCAAACCGCCCGACCACCCGTCACGCTGTTTAAGCGCCAGAGCCAACGCCAGCGCCATCAACCCCACCAACACGCCGTTCATCTGACCCAACCCAAACGTCTGGCGGACCGCATAGAAAAACAACAGCGTGCAGAAGGTCACACTCAAAATGACTTCCACCGGCCCGGCGCGCAACATATACAACGTGAGTCCGATGCCCAACAGATACAAAGCGTTATTGACCAGCACAAAGACCGTCTGCGCGGCGGGAAACGCCAGAAACGTCAACGGCCAGAACAACAGCGCGGTCGCCGGTGTGTTGTTGTAGGTCAAGAATAACACAGTGTACAAATCACCCGGCGGGCCGATATGTGCCGCATGCGCGGCGCGCAACGCCTCCGCATCATACAGGAATCCGCCCGAACGCAGCACCCTGGCCGCTGAATAGTTGATGGCCAGATCATCGGCCTGCCAATTTTGAATCGGCTCCACGATGGCGAAGCGCGCATAGATCAAGAGCACGGGCGCCAATAGGATGATCGCACCGATCCACATGAAGCGCGGCGGTCGGCGTGTCATTCGGTTGAGTGAGGTTGGCATCTTCAATCCTCAAGCTGGCGGCCTTAAGGCGCGGACCGCAGCACGAGTCCACCGTTTTTCTCAAACACAGGCTGATAGTGCGCCTGAATAAAATCCAGCACCGCAAAGCGCCGCGTCGGATCATAGGCGGATTCATCGGGCCGCCAGACCAAACAGGGAAACGGACAGCGTGTCGGCGAAATCACACCAAATGACGCGCCATAATCGGGCAGTCCGTTCGCAATCACCAACGCCGGGGGATGTTGCAAAAATTGCGCCAGATCCTGATCGACGTATTTTTGGGGCGGCAGCAAATACCACCATTGCGTCGAGAACGTCGGGCTTGATCGCCGCAAGGCAAAGTTAATCCCGCCGCCATACGCCACGTCGAGAAACGGTTCCTGCGCGGTCGTGTGGCGCGCCACGTAATCATAGATCGCCGCACTGGTTTGATCCGTGAGCTGCACCGTTCCGGCGGGTGTATTCAAAGTCGCATACACGGTGCGCGCCTCATCACTTAGGCCATAGATCAAACGCAGACCCGCATACGTCACGACGACCAGCAAGACAACCTTGGACCATAACGCCTGACCCTGATCGACCTCGTCCGTCTTGAAACGCTGCAAGATGCGCAGCAACCCGTACGGCCCAACGATTAACCAGACGGGCATGGCGGCCACGGCCACCATCGTCGTGACACTGTGCGAATCGCCAAACAAGCCGCGCGCGGACAACACCACGCCCATCGTGATCAGCACCCACCGCCCACTTGCTGAAAGTGGAAAAGCCTGCCGCTTGAAAATCGCTTGAGCATAGCGGCCCGCCAAGCCGAACCACACGCCGATCGAAAACCACATCACCGGCAGCAGCACCACGCCTAACGTCGTCACAAACCCCAACCCATCCTGCCACGTCGTTAGCCGAAAATCATTCAGACGAGTCCAGGCAGGCACATACAGCACCATCAACAGCAGCCCGCCCGCCGCGGCCAGCCACACGACAAAGTATCGCCGCCCATACTTCCGTCGCAGCGTACGAAAGCGCACCAGCGACAACACGGCGATGAACAACACGCCCTGTCCCACGGCAAACAACGCGCCCAACAGCCCCAGCCCCGTCGGCCACCAGGGACAGATCAAAGCGGCGGCGCCATAGCCGGTGACACCCGCGATCAAATTATCAAATCCGACAATGCCGCCCACGGCGAGATAGCCGATCGCTGCGGGCAACACACCGGAAATCAGTACCAGCACGGTATGCCGCAGCCAGGCCCCCATCGATCTGTTACAAAACCGTGTGCGTGCTTCAACCAACACGAACACGATCAAGCCGCCCACACACGCCGCCGCATATTCCGGCTTGCTCAATAACCCGATCGTCGATCCCAGCGACAGCGCGATCCAACGGCCTGTCGTCAGGCGGCCGCTCTGCAGCGCCGCGATCAGACTCCACAGCAGCAGCAGTGTCCCGATCAACCCGGTGAGCTGAGCGGGCGTATACAGCTGCAAAGAGAACAGCCGAAAATCCGGCCCACCCCCCGTGGCAATGGCGCTGACGCCTGCTAGCGTCGTCGCCAACGCCAGCGCTTCCGACAAAATACGGCGCGCCACTGCCCACAGCAATAAAACGACGGCCACGCTCAACACGTTCAACACGATCTGGGCCGTCTCGAACGTGCTGCCCAACAGCCGGAAAGCGCCACTCATCAATAACAAAGACAGCGGCGGAAACTGCCACGCAAAGTCTCGATACAAAGTCTCGCCCTGTGCCGCGCGATACGCTTCAAACAGCCAGCGCGCCGGATCGCCCCATAACGAATTCAGTTTACCCCAGCGCAGGGCGATAAACAAACCGCACAATGCCAGCAGCAGCGCGCTGCTCAGCCAGAAGGCTCTTCGAGTAAACGACGCGCGCACAGAGTCCATCTCTAGGGCTCACGCCGCGTCAATACCGCGGCCTTGTCATCGCGATACGCTGCTTGCCAGCGGCCTGACTCCAGCAGCTGGGCCACCAGCGGCGACTCTTGTTCGATCATCACCAACTTGATCCCGCGCTCGTCAAACAAGGCCGGCGCATCGAGCTGGCCGGTCACGATCTTCAAATACTCTTGCAAGAAAGCATTAGCGTAGACATCGGTGCGGCCATCGGTATAAATCGGATACTCCGGCCACAACCGCCACAGCAGATAACCGCCCCAGTTGTACGAGTTAAACAGTTTACCCACCGGTTGATGCTCGACAATCCAGTTGGCCGCGCTGGCCGGCAGGATTTTGTCCTCGGCCTGTTGTTGAGCCACCGAGGTGATCGGCCAGATCACTTTGAGCAACGCGGCCAGCCCGATGACGATTAACACGATCCAGTTGAGCAGTGGCACGCCCTTCGACATCGGCCGCTGCCCCCAGCGATACCGGCTCACCAGCGCGGCGGCGTGCCGGCTAAGCACGGGCGCGCAAATCAAAGCGAACAGGCCGATATTACGCCGCGCCAGAAACGAAATATAGGCAAACACCACCAGCAGCGCGGCATCGGTCGCATCCAGGCGGCGGCCCGACCAACCGATGATGACCAACGTCAACAGCAGCATCCACACCATCGGCTGTTGATACAGTTCGTGGAAATTCGGCGCGGCCCACTCTTGAATAAAATCTTGCAGCACGCCGATGTTGACCGTCTTGAAGGGCAGCAGCAGTGCATGGATAGTATACGGATTGATCAGCAGCACCCCGCCGGAAATCAGCGTGATGATCAGCAATTTGCGCCAGCGCTTCCAACTCATCACTTCCGGCCCGGTGAAGCCCAACACGTGATTGGCGATCTCGCCCGCCAGCACGGCACCCAATAACATGAAGCCGGAGACATAGCCGCCGTGCAAATTGACCCACAGCACAAACACGATCGGGATCACCCACAACCGATCGAGTTGTTTCCACTTATACAGGTAGACCAGATACCCCACCAGGGCCGTCAGCACAAACGTCGCCATCTGCGAACGAGGTGTCCACACTGCGCCCGCCGCCGCCGCCGCCAATACCACGATGAACGCGCGCAGGAGTGGCGTGCCCTCCATCTGCTTCCAGACGAAGACAAAGGCCAACACCACTAACGCGGCCACCAGCCATGCCAGCCCCGGCATTCCCAACAACGTGTAAGCGCCGAACAAAATGACCTGCGATAGCCAGTGCACATCCACCCAAGGTGTTCCCAGCGCTGTCCATGAAAACGGATCACTCAGCGGCACACTACGCGTTTGCAGAATGAACTGCCCGGTACGGAGATGCCAGTACATATCCGTATCGACGGGTGTGCGCACGGCCATCGCAAACAACGCGCTGAAGGTGATGAGGGTGACAAGCCTGGGCAGGGTTAGTTTAGCCATCCGGGTAAAGCCTCAAACTCTGACAAGATGAAGGGAGGAAGGGAGGGCAAGATAATCATATCAAAAGGTCCTCTTGTCCTCCCTTCCATTTACCCACCCGTCCTTTTGTCATTTCTTCCGCAACACCCATGATTCGGGGCGGTTGATCATGTTGACCAATGTACCAATAACCTCGCGGTAAACCTTATACAAGGTAGTCGCCTCCTCGCGCTTCAGATATTTGCACTTAACCGCAAACTCCAGCCAGACCTGCGTTTCAGCCGCCTCACCTTCAGCCTCAGCCAGCTTGCTGATAAACATGGCTTGATAGCGTCGTTTGCGCCATCCCTCGGCCAGATTTGCGCACACCGAGCGCGACGAACGACGAATCTGATCGGTAAGCGAATACGTCTCCTCTTTCGGAAACGATTTCGATAACTCAAAAATCCTCATCGCCGCTTCAAAGGCTTTTTGATAAACCAGCAAATCCGTGTGATTCTCAATCTTCGCAGCCATGCTTCCTCCTAAGACGAAAAAATGTCACTCCGTCCTCCTGTCTTCTTGTCCTCTTGTCCTCTTGTCTTCTTGTCTTCCTGTCATCCCTTCATCTTGTCACGCGCAGCGTGTCATAGATTCCCAGTTCCTCTGGTTCCACCTTGCGCGATAAGCCATAGAAAATGTGATAGTTGCCAATCGTCTGTTCCTGATACGTCACACTTAAAACCGTTAAGCGCTCACGGATCAGTGTGTCCAATGGAGGATGATTGATCGTGATGTAGAACGCCCGCGGGGCCGCACGCACCGCCTGCGTGTAAGGCGAATAACGATCATCACGCGGCGTATAACCCAGATTCAAATGGTAAGGCAGCCGCGCCGCGCTGATGATGCGCTCGGTTGAAAGAAAGGCGATCGGTGTCTGCACCCAGTAATTGGTATAACCGCGCGTCTCGCCCTGCTCCAGCAGAAAATCGATCAACTCTTGATCGCGCGTATGATCGATCCACGTGACGGGATCGAATTGCGTCGTGATACCGGGCGGTTGCCTGGCCGCAGCCAGCCAGGTGCCCCCTACATTGTAGCCAAGAAGCACCACCAGAAGCAATACTCCTAACATCACATTTTGCTTGCGAATTCGTTGCAACAGCATTGCAGTGAAGATCGCCAGGGGCAAGTAGAGCGGCAAAAAGTAGCGGCCCGAAGGATCGCCGCCAAATGCTGTAATCAAATAGGTCACGCCTAACGTGACGATCATGCCCCACAGCAGACGCGCGCCACGCTTGAAGGCGTAGCCTAATGCACTCAGATAAAAAATCAGGGCCACCACGCCGAGCACGGGCAGCACAAACTCGGCCGACCACGGATAACGCAGCCCCCACCAACTCGCCAGGCCGAATAACCAGAAGTTGATGAGGCGGATGCCCAGGCTGCCGATGAAGTTCGGCGCTTCGATCGAACCCGCTACCGCCGCGCCCGTCATCTCGGTCAGCAGCACCCCGCCCGATTGGATCAGCGCCAACCACCACGGCGCACTGCCGATAGCAACTCCCAAACACATCGCCAGCCCGGCGATCAGATAACTGCGCCACGCTTTCACGCGCAGCCGATAGAGCAGCCACCCCCCGATCGGGACAAGATAGATCAGCACGAGCGGGAAGGTATAAAATGCACAGCCCGCCACCAGGCCAAATAGCAGCCAGCGCGCTGTTTGCCAACGGCCAGCCACTAACAACCAACCACCATCCGCCATCAACAACAGGAGGTTACCCAACAACAAGGTTTCGGTATAACCGCCGAGGGTCGCCGTCGTGTACAACGTCAGCATCGTCGGCGGCAGCGCCATCCACAACATCGCGGCGCGCGCACCCCATTCGCTCTGCAAATAACGCCTAGCCAATAGATACGTGGTGAACACGACACCGGCAAACAAGACGATGTGCACCACGCGCATAGCCAACACGGACTCACCCAAGATCGAAAACGACAGCGCCACCAGCCACGCATCGGTCGCGCCGAGATAGGCTTGTCCGTAGAAGAAAACCGGACGTTCACCCTGCAGAATATGCCGTGCCATTAACGCGACGATGGCTTCGTCGCCGTTGAAAGGAACCGCGTTAAATGCCAGCAGGCACAGTTTGTAAACGGCTGAGAGGACCACGATCAGCGCAGGAACAAAATAGGATTTCTGATTTCTGATTTCTGATTTCTGGTTCATGTGCGTGTATAAAACAGCTGCCCAACACGCCAACCCGAGTAGAGGGTTAGGAACAACAAAGCCAACGCCAGCAGTCCCACGACGGTAGGTGAAAACCCTAACAGGGGTAAATGAATGAACCAGAAGTCCGGCAGGTTAAGCCGGAAAAACTCATCGAACCACAAGACGTGAGTGCTGAGTGACTCCAATGTGCCGTCGCCGGAGTAATTGTTCAGCTGTTCGGCCACAGCCCGCTGCGCAGCTTGCCACGTCTCAGGGCGCGTGTATAAGTTCGCCACCTCAAATACCACAGGCCACTGTTGCACCAACGGAGAATCGGCCAGATTCAGAATCGAGCGATTGAGATAGTGCTGCGGATCGCGTTCGCCGAAGCTGACCAGGTAGCGGGAATGATCGACCAGCACGGCGGGGAGATTCAATACAAAGCCAATGAGGCACAACGCGACCAGGATCGATTTACGCAGGCGCGTGGGGTGCACCTGCACCCATTCACCCGCCGCCAGCACCAGCAGCGGCAGCACCGGCATGATGTAACGCGGCCCCCAGTTCCATCCGCCGGTCCAGAATTCGTAGACGGCAAAAAACAGCAGCTCGACGAGCATGATCAAGACAAACAAGATCGCTTCTCGGCGCCGCGTGCGGAACATGATTACCAGGCCGCTGAGACCCGCCCACGCGATCGGATTATAGAGCAACAAGCCCTTGCCGGGACTGATCAAAAGGCCATACAACCCCAGCAGCAGCGGCGTGGTAAACGAGGTATGCTGCAACGCCGAGAACCCAAATGTCAACGGCGAGCCATAACGCGACCAGTTAAACCATCCGATGATCACGCCAAACATCACCAGCGGCGCGAAGAATGCCGCCCAGCCGCGCCACAGCACACGCCGCTGACAGAGCCACACGTATAGCATAAACGGCGGAATCATGATCGCCGATCGTTCGCGGATAAAGACAGCGAGGCCCAAGGCAGTTCCCGCCACAATCAACCACCGCAGCACATCAGCCGATGCGCGCGCCGCATAGACAGCATAGGCCGCCAACAAGATCAACCAGGCAATCAACGGCTCGCTAAAGTATGTGCCAATGTAAGGCAAGGCCAGCGTGCCCAGCGCGTAAACTAAACCCAGTCCCGCACTGAGGCGCGCTGAATACCCCAGACGGCTGGCAAACACCGCCATCAGCCAACCCGTCAAAGCGATCACAATCGGATTAAACAGCGAAGTTGCCCAATGAGCCAACATCAGCGATCGGAGGTTGAGCGCTTCGCCGGAAAGCAAGCGTCCCAACAGATACAGAGGGAGGTTGACCATCGCCTGGCCGGACATGAACTGCGAATACAGCTGGCCATCGCGCCCGGGCACCGCCCAGGTGGTCAATAACGTGCGTGACTGAGTGCTCGGCAAAAAGCCCGGATAGGCCTGCGGTTCAACCGTGAAGGTCTGCTCGGTAATCGTGGTGCGGCCATACTCGATGAAGTTGGCCGTCATGCGGAAAGTGGTTTCCTCATCTTGCGGCGCAATGCGGCCGCCGGCCATCAAGAGTAGAAACGCCAACAAAAAAATCAGCAGCCCTAACAAAGGGTTAGCTTTAAATCGTTTCATGGCGTGGATGTAGTCTGGCTTGCCCGAGTTGCCGCAGGCAGGCCCAGAGCAAATGCCTCCCAGTCGCGGGTCAGGCGCGGCACCTCGGTCGGTGGGATCGCGTAAATCGAAACAACCACCTCGGCCTCAATGAACGGGCTATAAACCGCCCAGCCCCCGACGCGAGTCCAGGTGGCAGGCAATTGCTCACGTCGAAAAAAAAGATCGTGGACTATCGCCAAGCGCGCACCAGCGGCTTGAGACCAAGTATGGATGAAATCGACATTGAACTTTCCCGCCAGCTGCGCAATGAGCGGCTCACGACTGGCCAACCCATAAAGATCGATTAACGGCGCATCTGTCAGATAACTCACCAGGCCAAGATCATTGATGGCGACTACCGTATCAGGATAATAGCGTGCAATAAAACGCGCAATCTGGTAATTCTGACGGTAGTTGACCTCAACGGCGGACGGAATATCTTGCAGCGAACGATACATACGAAACCCCATGACGGGCACCGCCACACAGGCCGCCAGGGCACAGCTCGCCACGGCTAACAATCTGCCGCGAGTACCCAAAGTTCGAAACCACGCGCGCACCGCTGTCACAAAATCGCCCGCGCAGAACAACAAACCGCCAAACAGAATCAGATACGCTTCATAGCGATAGAGCCAGCCAACCTGAGCGAGCGTATATTGACAGGCCGTAGCGATCAAAAAACTCGCGGTCCAGCCAGCCAGAGGTTCTTGCCAGCGCCTGTGACGGAACCGGATTGGCGCGAGGCCCAGCACGATCAAAGCGAGCACCAGCAACGTCGCCGAGCGGGGCAAGTTATAGAGAACCCGGCCAACGAGCGCCGACCAGACGCTCCCCGCTGTGACATTCGTGCCCTTCGCCAAGATCGAATTAGGCAGGAAATCCCAGCCATGTGCCACTTGAATGACGCCCATCACCAGCGGCCCCAACGCACTCGCTGCCACAAGACCGCCGGCCAGACGCCAATCTCGACGCCATAACAAGTAATAGCCCGCCAGTGGCAGCAGCAGGAAGATCGATTCATAGCGCACCATGGTCAGCAAGGCCGCTACACACCACAACGCCCAACGGGCGCGCTGGACACGCGGATAGGAGGCTTCATAGCGCTGCAACAACGCCAACAATACCGCAATCAATAGTAATTGCAGCACATGCTCCATGCCGGTGAAAATCAAAACGGGCAGCGGCGCGAGCAAGACCAAAAATAGCAGGACGAGGAAGCGCCAGGGGGCGCGCGGAATCATCGGAGTGATGAGGCGATCGACAAGTACCACTAGCCCCGTGGCTGCCAATACACTCAGGATCAACGGCCAAATCTCGGGTCGGCCCCAGACTTTAATGAAAATGCTCAAAAGCAGCGTCCACCCCGGCGAAGACGTAGAAGCACTAAAAGCGTAGGAAGTTGCTCCCCACACACCCGCATTGGCAAAATGCTTGGCCATCGCCAGATGAATGTAAGCGTCGTCAAGGGCATATAAAAAGATACCCTCGGTTTGGCGGATGATGACCACCATCAGCGTCATGACCGCCAGATACAGACCGATCAAGACCGCCCACACCGGCCAGCGTTGCCTCACGGTCGCGCGCATAGTCAAGCACATGCCTCACGTTTTGAGCGCATACGCCGTCACCAAATCGCCAAAGTTGAGCGGCACGGGCATTTCATGCAAGCGCGTCAAGCGGAACAATTTACTCAAAAACCGGCCCAGCAGCGGACTAAACCCGCCGATACGTGTGGCAAAATAGCCCAGCCGCAAGTAGCGCCCCTGCGCCTCGATGCGGATCACCGTGAAGCCCGCTTGCTCCAGCATGTGTTTGAGCGTGCGCCGCGAGAAATAATAGATGTGCATTTCCATCAGCCACGGCCAGCGCCCGCCCATCACCCGCGCAAACCCGCTGTCGATATCCATCGTGTGGACGACCAGCAAACCGCCGGGCTTCAACAACCGATCGGCCTGCTGCATCTCGCCGAACGGATTGGACACATGCTCGATCACGTCCCACATCGTCACCACGTCCAGCGAATTGTCGGCCAGGCCTGAACTCGCCAGCGTGCCTGCGATCATGTGCAGGCCGCGTTCGCGCGCTTGCTCCACCGCCCACTGACTCGGCTCCACGCCATAAGCCTCCCACCCATGCTGTGCCGCGATCTCCACAAACACGCCGGTATAAGCGCCCACATCCACCAGCATCCCCGGCGGTGCTTTGATTTTCTCCAAAGGACGCAAGTGGCGCTCGAAGGTCAACACGCGACCATCGCGCTCTTCGAGATAAAGCGGATCTTCGACGGCCACATACGAATCGAGAATCTCTTCGCCCGTAAAGCGCGGATTGGTATAAATCAAGCCGCAGTTCTGGCATTTCACGATGGTATGATGCCGTCCGTAACCGGGACTGGTGCAGCGAAATGCCTCCACATTTTGTGGTGCTGCACCTTCCGGCAAGGTGCTGGGGAAACGGACACGCGTGTTGTCGTGTCCACACAGATTGCAGGTAACGTATTCCATAGCTTCTCGTGCAAACTCGCCGCTCGATTACGGCGCGAATTTTTCTCGGAAGCGCTGCATGCTCAAGCGCTGCACAGTCTGTAAGGCGCGGTACACTTCAGTCTGCGAAATCTTCGACGCGCCGCGCCGCCGGTCTTCGAAGATGATCGGCACTTCGCCGACCGAATAGCCGCACCGCTGCACATAGAAGATCATCTCGATCAAAAACGAGTAACCGTTGGACAGGATACTGTCTACATCGATCGCTTGCAGGACTTCGCGCCGATAGCATCGGAAACCCGCCGTGCAATCCTTGGCCTGCAAGCCCAGCATCACCTTGGCAATCGTATTCGCCACACGGCTCAAGGCTTTGCGCTTCGCCGTGCAGTTCAGCGTGCCGCCCCCCGGCACATAGCGCGATCCGATCACGAGGTCATATTCGCGGCTCAGGTCCAGCATCGAGGGGATGTAACACGGATGGTGCGAGAAGTCGGCGTCCATCGTCATGATGCGATCGAAGCCGAGTTCGAAGGCGCGCTTGAATCCGGCGATATACGCGGTGCCCAGGCCCAGCTTGCCGGCCCGATGAACCACGAACACCCGATCGGGATAACGCGCAGCCCACACGTCCGAGGCTTCGCCCGTGCCATCGGGCGAATGATCGTCGACGTTGATCACGCTCAAATCCACCGGCAAGGCGATCAACTCGTCCAGCAAAATATCGATGTTGTCCCGTTCGTTATAGGTTGGGACAATCACAACTGGTTTCATAAGCCACTCTTTGTCGAGAAGATGAAGTGTTTCATATGCAACCGCACCTGGATCAGGCTCTCAGCCCGCGTCCCCGCGGGCGACCCAACCGCGAGGACGCGGTTGGCGAGCGCCGAAACAAACCAGTTCAGATGGGCAGCTGCGCTTCATTCAACGCTAGCGCCAGCGTAAACATCCACAGCAGGGAATAATTCAAGGCGCGCTTTGATCGGCGTGAGGCTGCATAGGTCAGCACAGCGGCAATCAATCCGACAATATAGCGTGACATCGCCAGCGGTTCGCGGAACGTCGACTGCGGCGTGATAAGGATCAGCAGCGCGTTGAGCAGCAGTAAAACCAGCGGGATGTCAATCATCCGCCGCGTCGCGATGTATCGCGCCGCGTCGCGGCCGGTGACCCATAAGCTGATCAACGCCGGGATCACCGCCAGCGGGATCATGATTGCCGCCAGTAACGCGAAGACCCGCAGGTCAAGAAAAGCCAGCGACCACAAGCCGCGCAAGGGCACCATCTCAAACGGCGTCGCCAGCGCACCACCCGATCCGATGCCGAACTGCCCGAACCCCTGCCACAACACCAGCTGCCAGATCACAAATGGCGCTAACACGATCACACTAAACCCGATCAACTTGCGCCACTCACGCTGGACCAGATACACCATGCCGATGGCTGCCGCACAGGCCAACGTCATTTCTTTGGTCAAAGCCGCCACGGCCAGCGCCACTGCCGCCCAACGCCAACGATCTTTCAAGGCCAACAGCACACCGGCTTGCGCCAACGCATACGCCACTGGCTCCGTCAAATCGAGCCGCACTGACATCAAAGTTCCAGCGCTCAGACCGTAAGCCAACGCATACCAGCGGCTCATACGAAAGTGCTGCAAGATTTCTTCGGTAAAGCCCGTCCCCACGGCCAGCGCGCCGAGGTTGATCAGAATCAGCGTCCACGGCGCCAGGTCGGCCTTGCCCAACGCCAGCACGCGCGCCGCGATGGGATACACGATGCGCTGATAGCGATACGCGGGCACATCGACCTTCGTCCAGCCGTTCGCCGGATCACGCGCGATTTGATAGGCGAACTGCCCATCGTAACCCGGTCGCCCGTCCGGCAGGCCCGGATCGTAGCGAGTGCCGATCAGTGCGAAGTATTGGGGGTCGCCGTTGTAGCGGGCCAGCGTCAACAGCACATACAGCACGCTGATCGCCAACACCACGTGCCACGGCCGCAACCGTTTCATCATCGCGGCTGACCTCGCCAGTGAGAGACGATCAACCCAGCGATGATGATGACCAGAGAAACCAGCGACACCAGCAACCCCAGCGAAACCGAACGCGGCTCGTAGCGAAACTCGATGGTGTGTGCGCCCGCCGGAACTTTCACGGCCCGAAAAGCCGTATTCGCCACTTGAATTTCAGTGGACACACCATCGACTGCGGCCTGCCAGCCCGGATAAAATGTGTCGGACAGAATCAACCAGCCAGCCTGTAACAAGCTGGCGCGTATTGTAACGGTGTTACCAGAATCGGTCAAAGACTCAATCGCTGATCCGGGCATGATCGTCGAAACATTTTGCAGGTCGACATCCTGTGCCGCCAACCAGGCGCGCGGCAGAACCTGGTCATTACGATAGATCGTCACATCGGGTGTGCGCGTCACGATCGGCAAATTCAAGTTCCGCGGGCTGATGAGGTACCCAACGTGCATCTGGCTCAACAACGGCAGAGCCTGTTCCACCGGCAGCGCGTCAATTCTATCCAGCAAATTTTGATAGCGCCCCACAATCAGCGAATCGAAGTTGTTGGCCGACGGCACCCGATCGATCATGGCCGCATTCGGCAGCAGCGCGGCGCGTTCATTCAGCCAGAAGTTCAGATCGTTCGGGCCAAAGCCGTCGAACTGGGTTTTGCCCTCGGGCGTCTTGTGCGCCAGATACGTGCCGAATTTGATCGCTTCTTCGTCCTGCGCGAAGGTGAACGTCCGCCCGATCGATCCATCGGCCCGCAACGCTTCCGCCGAAGGATTAGCCGCGCGATAAATGTCGGGCGGCAGCGTGGGGTTGAGTGCGAAGTGCGCCGTGATTAGATCGAGCGCGACGACCACGACCAATGCCATTTGCGATTTTGGATTTTGGATTGTGGATTGAAATAACCAGCCAGCGAGAATCAACAACACGCCCAGGCGCAGCGTCGCCGGGCCGAAAGTCTCGACGCGACCTTTCAAAACAAAACTCGCCGCCAGCCCGGCGAGGGATAACGCCAGGCCCAGGAAGATCAATCGGGTGGCGGCTTTCCGCGACACGCCCTGATCGATTACCTGCTGCATCCCGAATCCGGCCAGCGCGCACAACGCGACGAGGGTGACAATCAGCCAGCGGGCTGGTCCTTGAAACAAAGCGAAGCCGGGGACGGTGTTGTACAGGAGCGGATAGATCGGCGTGAACCAACCAAAGGCGAGTATCAGCGACACAGCCGCCGTCGTTGCTAGAAAACCGATCGGGCCTGGAGTGACCTTGCGCCGGATGCGATTCCAGATCGCGTATAGCGCGAGCAAGATCGGAATCACCCCGATGTAGGCCGCATTTTCCCAGTAGTTGTTGTAACCCCAGAAATTATTCTGGGCCGCGCCGGGCGTGCCGAAGAAGTCCGGCGAGAGCAGCGTCAGCAAACGCAGCGGCCAAAATGAATGCGTCATGATCATGGTGTAGTCCAGCCCACCCGCGCGCTGCGATTCACGCGTGAGTTCGGCCGCAGGGATCAGCTGAATCGCAGCGAGGCCGAAGCCGAGGAGAACCGCGATCGCAAAGAGAATGAGGGAGCGCGGGATGGAGAGACGGAGCGAGACGCGATTGGAAAAAATGCGCCAAAGAAAATAGAGGGAAACAAAAACCAAGCCATACACCGCCGTCTGCGCGTGTCCAGCCAATACACCCAGGCCAATAACCAGCGCCAACCACAACGCATCTTGCAACCCGCCTCTTGCCTCTTGCCTCCTGCCTCCTGCCTCTTGCTTCTTGCCTCCTGCTTCATGCAACTTCTCCGCGCGCCACAACCACGCCGCTAACCACGGCACCGCCGCTGTCACGCTAAAGAAACCCGCCCGCGCGATGAGGAAACCGTTCAACTCAAACGCCAGCGCGCCGATTACCGCCGCCAGCGGTGAGAGTTTCATCGCGCGCAGATAGGCATACATGAACAGCCCGGCGAGGATCACGTGCAGCACTGCCGTGTAGCCCATGGCATATTCGGTGGGCAACAACAAGTAGAGAAAGTTCAGCGGATAGAATGCACCCGTTTGTAAGTTGGCCGCCAGCGGTGCGCCATTTCCGACGAGCGAGTTCCACAAGGGCAGTTGTCCGATCTGATAGAACTCCGCCGCCATGTGCTGCCACGGATAAAATTGTAACAACGGCACGCCCCAGTACCACACGCGGCCGATGAGGATCGGCGCGAAAAGCACCAGCGGCGCGGCGATCAAGACGAGGATCGGCCAGTAGCGTTGGAGGGATTTTTTGGGTTGAGGTTTCATTGACAGCATCCGAGGCTATTTTACCCGACTTCTGGTTCGTCGTTGTGCGCGCTTATCTCAACCCAGGTTGTACAAATAGGATGCGATTATCGAGGAAGGAATTTGCAGGGGATTCGAATAAAGTCGGCAATCACGACATCAATTCGTGGACGAGAACCGACAAAATACGTACAAATACGTATTGACTTAGTCGATAGAAAGGCGTAGTCTGAAAGCAGCAGAGCTCATTCACCTGACGAAGGCACCTTAGTTCGGAGAAGACCTGCACTTGAATATCAGGTGGTCTCAGATGGCCTACTTACCAATCGTAATACGATAAGAGTTACCATCGTCGTTGATGCGGCGAAACTCCTATAGCAGGTTTTGTGTTTTCTGTCCACTTACAACGGAGGTCTGTGATGAAAAAACTGTTTGCTGTAGCAATAACAATGCTTATGGTTTTTGGGAGTGTGCTACCCGTGAGACGTCCTCAGGCTGCATCTTCTCAAGCATTACTCACTACCCACGCAATCTATAAGAACTCTGCTTTTGGGTACTCGATTCTCTACCCTACGGAATTCCTGCTGCATGCATCAAAAGGGGAGGAAAGCAGGTATGTCGAGATTACAAACTATGATGAGCGTGGAATTGCAATCGAGCAAATAGGGAATCCTTTCTGGCCTGGGCGCATAAAAGTAGAAGTGTTTGCCATGCCCATCAAACCAGGCTCTGCAAGTCCTTTGCGAGATTGGGTCGAGCAAAGGCCCGAGACCAATCATGACGACGAGTTAATGGATGAAGTAATCAATGATATTACCGTCAACAATGTTCCTAGCATCAATCTGATCAAGCGATATCGAGATCACACCTTGGAAGTACGCTACGTTCCTCAATTGGATTTTGTCTTGATAGTATCTGGCATATCAACTTCAACTGGTAGCGATTTGACAACAATTCTGGACTCGCTTGCTGTCAATTCGGTGCCTCCGTCAGAAGAGAATGTAAGAGCTGCTTCTCGGTTCGGCCCGGCTGATAGCGAACTCAAGCCGAGCTCAACGCCTTCACTTGCATTTCCGAATTCCTCTATTGCTTCTGAGCAAGGTCATTTCTCGGTTCCACAGAATCCAGACTGGACTTGTCTCAACGCTTACCAAGAAGGGACTGCTCCGGCAGGTTTCAAAATACCTATTACAGGCCACAAGATTATCTCATGCGGCACAGACTGCTATAAGCACAAAAATAGTTCTTACCATGCTATTGACTATGTTCCAGAGAAGTCCGAGGATGCTCCATGGTGGGTGATAGCAGTTGAAAATGGCACAATTGTCGAGACTGGATACGATCCAGTAGGATTTGGCTATTGGATAATACTTGGACATGGTCAATCTGGGGACTACAGCACCTATGCACACTTGGATCCGGAATGGTTATTCGTTGGTCCCAATCTTCCTGTTTTACAGGGCGAAGAACTTGCCAAAGCTGGCAATTCTGGTCTTGGTGTAGGTCATCACTTGCATTTTGAGGTAAAGAACGTTTGGGTAAAAAATAACCCGTACTATGGCGACCAAAGTAATTCGGTTGAGATTGATGGGTTGCCAGGAAACTTGTGGTGTCCGAACCCTGCCCCGCTATTATTGGGATATGCAGACGGTCAATACCAATGCCCCAGCATATTGTCGCAAAGCGCTGGAGTCTTTGGCGATAGTTGTCAGCCAGTACCTTTGCCTACTCCAACGCCTACCCTGAATGTTGACGGCGCTGCCTATGTTGCTGACGTAACCTATCCCGATGGCACGGTTGTCTCTCCCGGCCAAGCGATCGTCAAGACCTGGCGATTGCGCAACGTCGGCACAACCACATGGGGCTCTGGCTACAAACTCAAATTCGTGCGTGGTGACAAAATGGGAGCGCCGGATGAGGTGAGCGTGCCGACCACAGGCCCGAATGGCACAGCCGACATTAGCGTGAACATGACTGCCCCAACGACGCCCGGTACATATAAAGGGTACTGGCAACTGTGGAGCCCGATTTTGAACGGCGTTTTTGGGCCGGAGATTTGGGTACAAATTCAAGTGCCAGACAACTCGCAGCCGCCGCAGACTGGCGACGTTATCTTGACGTGTCCCGGCTGCCCAGGTGTAGTCGCGCCTGGCCAGTCGTTCAGACCGACTATCCAGGCCAAGATCATCAACGGCGCGCTTTTACAATCGCGGGGTGATATGTTGCGGCATACCAGCGAGCCGTACTACACGGACTTTCCACACATCGGCGTTGTTGGCAACCATTACGCTGGCGAGACTTACAACTTCCAGTTCTATGCCGATCATCCCATCGTCGCGCCAACCGCCGAAGGAACCTATGAAAGCAAGTGGCGCGTCTGGCGCAACGGCAATTGGGCAGGCGATGAGTTGACCATCCGCTTCGACGTGCGCAACGGCGGCGGTACTCGCCCCAATCCACCAACGCTGGTCAGCCCCTCCAACTGGCAGAAATACATGGATGGCAGCACGCCTCCGCTGTGCGCCAGTGCGCCTTCGGGTTTGCAGTATTATTTCCAACTCTATCAAAGCCAATCCGATCACGATAGCGGCTGGGTTAGCAGCAATTGCTGGACACCACCGACGCTGCCGTGGGGCAAATATAAGTGGCACGTCAAGGTCAAAGACCCCGGCAACAACGTAGAGAGCGATTGGAGCGAGGCCTGGTATTTCGACCTCGTCTCGCAAGACATCAACGTGCATGGCCCTTACTTTGACCCCGGCTCGCCTTCATCCAATGACAGGATACGGGCCTGGTTCTGCATCGAAGACACGGGCGGCGTCGAACTTTGGGCCAACACAGCGACCAATTGTTCAACCAGTGGCGAGTGGCAATGGATAGCGCATCCTGTGCCGCCCCTGTGCAGCCTGTCTGAGAACGACCACAACCAGTGGCCGGAATGGGACACGCTGATGCAGCCGGATGGCGACCATCTCATCCGCGCCAAAGCGTGGCACGGCAGTCCAGGCCAGTCCGACTATAAGGAGCAGATCACCGAGAATATCTGCTACACACTCGGCCACCGCCGGCCGTCGTGGATCAAGCCCATCAATCCGGTTCAAGATACCTGGGTGAACACCCGCACGATTACGTTCCGGTGGAATCCCGAAGAGACTGCACGGATCAATCAAATCAAGTTCTGGGTCTCCGCCAACGCCGATCCGACGGTGACGCCCATCGAACAGCAGACATTCGGGCCGTCGGCGCGCGAATACACCTTCACGTTTGGACAAGACTATGCCAGCCTGAACTGGCGGGCGCAAGCCTGTAACGAGCTTGGCTGTGGCCCGACCGGCGACGGTCGCTTTGGCATCGACCGAGTGGCTCCGTCCTCGCTCGTCAACACGCTCCCGATCACCATTTACGATACCATTCAGAACGTCATCTGGTCATGCACGGACAACGCTTCGGGTTGCCAGCGCTATGATGTCCAGGTGCGCGACGACGTATTGGGGCAGTGGCAAGACTGGCGCAGCGGCGTCACTGAAGTTTCGGGCTTGTTCCGCGGCCTGTCAGGGCATCGTTACTGCTTCCGTGCTCGCGCGTTGGACAACGCGGCCAATCTCGAAGACTGGCCGGCCAGCCTCAATGGCGACACCTGTACATTGATCGATTTGGATAACCAACCCCAAACCTGGTGGAACGCGAATTACAGTCTCAAGCGCAAACTCACTGTGTTGAATTGGGATGGCCACACGCTCAACAGTGGCTTCCCCGTTCGGGCACACTTCGATGGCACGACGACGCCCACTGCTGCAGAAATTTACAATGGCTCGACAGCCACGACCAAGGGCGACGATGTGCGTGTGATCTATCAGGACACCACCGAGGTCAGCCGTTTCATTCAGACCTTCACGTCGAGCGCGATTGACATCTGGTTTGATTTGCAAGCCGACGTTGGCCCTAATCCGGGCAGCAGCGCCGATTATCAACTTTACTACGGCAATCCATCGGCGTCTAATCCGCTCGCCAACCCCGGCGATGTGTTCATGCCGCGTCGCGGTAGTGGCGACATCGCATCGTGGTATTTGTCCGAATGGGGGGGCAACACGGCGGCGGATAACTCCGGCAATGGTCACACCGCCACGCGCGTCAACGGCGGGCAATGGGTTACGACAGTGCGTGGACCGGCGATTGATCTAGTCAAGGATTCGAAGCAATACCTCACAGTCAACGACCCTGCCGGCCTCACTCTGAGTAGCTTTACGATCGAAGCGTGGTTCTGGCGCGATCATTCCGATGTTGGCGCTTTGGTCTCCAAATGGCGTGATGGAGATAGCGATTCGAGTTATCTGTTCGGCATCTGGCAAGGCAAGATGATGCTCCGGCTGCGTTCTCCATCGGGGCAGTTCTTCGAGACTCCTGAGGGTGAGCAAAGCAACATTAACTTTCAGGACAATACCGGATACCATGTGGCGGCCACTTACGACGGCAGTACGGTGCGCTTCTATGTGAACGGTGAGCTTAAATATACCAAAGACTGGACAGGCGGAGTTCGGACTTCTAGCAAGAATGTGTATCTGGCTGCATCACAAGGATATGATGGTGATGGCAGTGAAAAGTTGGGGGCCTACTTTGATGGTTTACTTGGCGGCATTCGCATCTCGAACTACGCCCGTACTAGCTTTCCATATGCTAGCTTCGCTCTGGTTACCAATGCGCCGGAAGTCGGTGCAGGAGCCGAAGTCGCTTACGAATCACCGACTATCCAGCCTGATCTGGCCGTCTTAAGCCTGACCACCTATCCTGCTTCGGTCAATCAAGGTGGCGGCCTGATTGCTCAGGCGATTGTCAAGAATCAGGGAACGCGTGCGACACGCAACGGCGCTTGGACAATGGCCTATGCCGACCACACGCCGACTGTCGGCGACCTCAGCGGGATCAGCTTTTGGCTTGGCACACCCATCCAGGCAGGCGCGATTGCAACGCTCACGACCTACATTACCAGGACAAGTGCGATAAGCATGAGGCTGGCTTCGACTGACCAGGCCCTGGCAGAATCTAATCATACGCTGTACGTTCAAGCCGATGCGACCGGTGTAACCAAAGATAGTAATCGAGCAAATAACATTTCAACCGGAGCGCAGGTGTGTCTTGCCAATGCTGACGCCTACGAGCCGAACGATGCCATCACCAGTGCCGTTACTCTCGCAGTCGGTACGGTCGTGCCATTAAACTTCCATGGTACCGAGGACCAAGATTGGTTCCGGTTCACTGCGCGAGGCGGCGTAACCTACACCCTTCAGACCTCTAACCTGGGCACTGCCGCCGACACATATCTGTACTTGTATGGCACCGATGGCGTCACGCTGCTGGCCTCGAACGATGATTACGACGGCAGCTTGGCCTCGCGCCTTGATTGGGCTGCCCCCATAACAGGCACATACTATGTAATGGCGCGCGGCTGGAATCCGAATGTCGGCGGATGCGGAACAGGGTATAGTCTGTCCGTTGGGTATGTCAATCATATCTATTTGCCCGTGGTGAGACGCAGTTAATCCTTACATTTGGCGCAAGATTTTGTATCGGGTACCGCCAACTGCCAAACTAGGCGAGTGCATGGTCTAACCAAGCAAAGGCCCTGCGGTAGTTCCAAGCGAACCCGCAGGGCCTCCAAAAAGAAGGTGGATCCAGAAAACGGATCCACCTTTCCGTATCGATTATCGGCACGGAGACCAACCAGAACCTTGTAGTTATGCTATCGGTTAGTGAAGTCCTTTCACCCGATAGATTCGATAACCATCCTGGTCATACTCCAACTTCAAGTAATCCGCCTGCGACGGATCGAATTGTCCAACCTTCTTCTCCAGTGGCCCGCAGAACACGTAGGTGATGGGCCATTGGCGCAAGAACTCGCGCCGCCAGTCATCCGGTGTGGCGCTAGCGTAAAACTGCGCGACGAGTTTGATCTTCGCCTCGCTGTAGGCCGTCTCGGGGCCATGCCCTAGAAATGCCTTCGCACTCACCATGGCTGGCAGGAAGTTGCCCGTGTTGTACGACGACAAGATCACATCCTCATCCGTCACGCGTTGATCGAGCCAGCGCAGCGCCGCCAACTCGGTGCCATCCCGGAAACCCAGATCGACCTGCGCGATCATGCGCGTGGTCTGCTCCACCAGCATCAACACATACGTTGTCACGGATAACAATAACACGCCGGCGATGAACCAACTCCGCAGGCCGTGCACGGTATACCGCTTATGCTGCGTCAGCCGCTTCACCAGCCGCGATCGGCTCCATGCGGGCAGCACTACGTAGATCAGTCCGACGGCGGCACAGATCGCCAGCGGAATCTGCCAGCCTTCGATCAAACGGCGCTGCGAGTTAAACGGCAGATAGATCAACAGCGGCACGGCCATCAGCCAGCCGATTAACTTCGGATCGATCACGCGCCGCTTCCGCGTTTTCACCAGACCGATGATCGCGAACGCGCCCATCAATCCATAACCCAGCAGGTAGTGCAGTGGATGCGGCGATAGAATTACCAGTTGCCTGGCCCACACATTCCAGATGGGGTCTGTGCCGACGATGACAAAGGTGTAGATCAAAGGTGGAGATGCGATCAGCCCGGCCAGCGCCGCCAGTCCGACTGCGCGCCACGCGATTTTCCGCGCGGCGATCGCCTCGGCGACCAATCCGACGATTACAATCGCCCCACTCACCGCGACATAGAACGGTACGATGAGGCCCATGCCCAGCCAGCACACACCCGCCCATAACCAGTTTAGAGATTGGAGGTTGGAGGTTGGAGGTTGGACGTTGGACGTTTGAGTGCCTTCTGCCTCTTGCATCCTGCTACCTGCATCCTGCCTTCCGCCCCACCAAAAAATTAATCCCAACAGCAGCAACGTGCGCGCCAACGCCAGATGTGGAAACGCATAGAGGATGAGGAAGGTGTAAGCCTCCGGAGAAATCAGATCGAGCGGGGCGCTGCCTAGCCAGTTGCCTTGTCCCGTCAGAAGTAGCAACCAACCCAATCCGCCGCTGAAGATGACGAGCAGAAATGCCAGACGCCGCACCGGTCGCCACGCGGTGAACAACGCGATGAAGCGATAGAGCACCGCCAACAAGATCGCGTCGAACATCAGCCGCGCCAGATGATAAACCAGCGGCGTTGATAGACCCGTGAGCGCACTGATTTTTCCCAGCAACAAATGAAAGAGGTAGAAGATCGTCGGAGTGTGTGCTTCACTGGTGTAGGGCAATTGAAACAGCCACAGACCCTCGGCCCCTTGCTTCATCTTCGCTAGATACGAGTAGCCATCCTCGATGGCAAACGCAAAGCCGCCGAAGACTCTGTCGGGCGTGGAGCGCAGCCAGCCGACCAGATACGGAACGCTCGTGACGATCAACGCCACAGCAATCCAGATCAACACCCAGCGCCACTCACTGCGAGTTACTCTACCGCGCATATCCGTTTTACGTTTCACGCATTACGTTTTACGAATCTCTTCACCAGCATTGCCACCCCCACCGCCACCATGCTCAACACACTGATGATCACTCCCGCAACCACGCGCCGCGGTTGATAGTCGAACGTGATCGTGTGATCGCCCCACGGCACATACACGCCGCGCAGCGTCAAATCGGTGGGAAATATAGCCACCGATGTGCCATCGATCATTGCAACCCAATCTGGAGCGATCACCTCGCTCAGCACCAGCCAGCCGGGGCCGGTCGCTCTCATCTCGATGTGATCGGCAGATTGATCGAATACATTCACCTTGCCAGGCGATACCGGCCACTCGATCGGCCGCGGCAGCCCTTCGACGACCGCGGCAGTTGAGACATCGTGCGTCGTCAACCACGCGCTCGCCGCTTCCGGCGAAGCCGCCACATCGATCTTGTTCACCAGAAAGGCGCGTGGCAAGACGCGCGCGTTCTCGTAGACGTACGTCGTGCTGAACACCGCGCGCTCGATCAGGCCGGGCTGCGCGATCGGGAAGGCGGCAGCGATGTACTTCACGTTCAATAAGCCCAGCAAGGCCGCATGCGGTTGAATGTCTTTCAACGCCGTGCGGATGTCTTCGTCTGTCTGTGCGCCGACAAAGGCCGGCAGCGTCACCGCATACGGCCACGCCCCCACGCCCGATGCTTGATACATGAACATCACGTACCGTCGTAATTGCAGCGGATCGATCCCATCGGCCAGTTGCAGTTGAAAGAGTTGGCCCACGTGCTGCGGAAGGGAATAAGACGGCGAGTACACCCGAAACGATCCCGGCTGCTGCGTCAACCACGCCGCAGGCTCATACCCATCCGCAAAAGCCTCGACGGCCGCGATCGGCCGATACAGTGCCCAATCGATCGCCAGTAAATCGATGATCAACAAAGCCGCAATCGCCAGCACAAATCGATCGGGGGTGAGACGCCCGCGTACGCGTAGCACGATCACAATCACCGTGAGGGGCACCAGAATCGCTATCGTCAGGAAACTGATCGAGCGTGAGGCCGCCGCGCCCAGCAGCCCGAATAACAGCGCGAAGAGAATGATCGTCGTTGCCAGCAAGTTCGATCGGCGCTGCGCGCGGCCCGCCCAGTCGATCAACCCTTGCACGCCGAAGCCCGCTAGCGCGGCCAGCGCAAAGGACACCAGGAACCACGCGCGCGCCGGGACACGCAACAAGGTGGAGCCAGGAAGTTGGTAGAGCAAGGTGTATAACGGCGTATTCGTCCCTAATGCCGCGATGACGCCGACGGCGATCACGACGCTGAACCAGATCATCAAACGGCGCCGCGTGTGCCACATCAACTTCACGCCGACCACCGCCAACACCAACACGACCAGACCGACATACGTCGTACGTTCTGCCGCGCCGCTGCGATCGGCAATAAGCGTGCCGATGAGATACGCCGCATCCAACGACAACGTGCCCGCTTCTTGCGACGAGAGTTTCGCGCGCGCTGTGCCATCCGTCAACGTGAGCGCGGGCAGCCACGCCGCCGCGGACAACGCCAACGCCACCACGCCAATTACCACCAACAACCCCACGATCATCAGCCATGTTCGCCTGTCGCGTTGTGCACGCATCATCAACACATACAAACCCATTAGCACCAGCGCATACACTGCCATGCGCGCATCGGCCAAGAGGCACAGCGCCAATGCCACGCCGGATAACAGCGTCCCGCTCCCCCTTTCCTGAAATGTGCTTTTCCTTTTCAGGAGAGGCCGCAGGTGCCGTTCTTCATGCGGCAGTGGCTGGGGGGTGAGGCCCACTAACACTAACGGCACCCACGCCCACGCCTCAACCAAAGTGACATGCCCCACGCCCATGTGCGCGATGATCTTGGGCGAGGCCGCATACGCAAACGCGGCGATCAACGCCCCAGCCCGTCCGATCGACCAACGCCGCATCAACCCATACATGGCCGCGGCCGCCAGCGTGAAGTGGATCACCAGCAACAGATTGAACGCGAGATTGAGCGGCACAAACGAGACGAACGCGATCCAGTGCGGCGGATAGAACAAGCCCGACAACGGATCGGCCGCAAACGGCGTGCCTGAAAGAATCGAGGTGCGCCACAACGGAATCTGCCCGGTCGCTTGCAGTTGATCGCGCGTGTAGGCAAACGCCGGCCAGTGGGTGATGGTCAAATCGCTGTACGACGAATGCGCGGGATAGATGAGACCGTCACCAAACTGCGGCAGAATCGGCGCGAGGATGGCAAGGGCGATGAGGAGCAAGATGAGAAGAACTAGATAAGAGCGTTGAGACATGATGAGTAATGAGTAACGAGTAAAACGTAAGCGCGCCGTTTCGCTTTACGTTTTACGCTTTACGCTTCACGTTTCGCGTTTTACGCGATAGACCACCACATCACCCGCCGAAAAAACTTCTTCCACGGGCAGGCCGGCGAAATCGATCTGGCCTAACTGTCGTTCGCGCGGCCCGACCAGGATATACGCCACCGCATTGTCGCGCAGCACCTGCGCCCGATCGATCGTCCCGGCGAAGAAGTCTCTCACCAATTGTTCGCGGCGCTTCGCCTCGACCGTTTCAAACGGGTGCCCATACACGACGCGTTGACCGGCGAACGCCGGAATGAAGCCGCCCATCTCCGGCGAGGCCAACACCACCGCCGTCATTGGCGCGTTTTGTTGCAACCAGCTCAACGCCTGTGCTTCGTCCGTCGAAAGATAGATGCGCGGATCACGCGCCGCCGCCCCGCCGAACAACGCCAGTTCGATGAAGACCGAGGTCAACCACATCACGCCGATCAAGGCGCGGCGCGGCCATTTCGCGCGCACGATCGCGGTCAAGCCGATCGCCGCCAGAATTCCGATCGGCACGTGCAGCCCCAACGACAAACGTCGCTGCAAAGAAAAGGGCGCATACAGCAACGGCAGCGTCACCAGCACCCAGACCAGCAGCAACACCTCCCAATCAGATCTGCGCCGCCATGTTTGCCGCGCCCCAAAGAACGCGAAGATCCACAGTAGTCCATAGCCCAGCACGTAATCGAGCGGCGGCGGCGACAGTGTTTGATTCTGCTGCGACCAGGCCCGTAGCACCGCATCGGCCTGGGTGGCCGAGTAGAGATACAACAACAACGGAGCCGTGATCAATCCGGCGATGAAGGCCGCGGCAAATTGCACACGTGGAAATTCGTTCGCGCCCTTCGACTGCGCTTCGCTCCGCTCTGGGCGCGAACGAACATTGCGCCACCACATCACCAACAGCGTCACACCCAGAATCGTGTAGACCGCGATGGGCGCAAATGGTTGAATAATCGCCAGCCCCAGCGATAAACCCGTCAGCAGCATCAGACGCCCAATCGAGCAGGAGCGCATCTCCAGGACGAGAATGATCATCGCGATCATCATCGCCGCGGCCAGTGCAAAGTGCGCGTTAGCAATCAAACTATAGAACGTGTTCGATTCGGGGATCGTCAGATCGGAAGCCTCGCCGTGTCCCAGCAGCGCAGCCAGCCAACCCACGCCCGACGACAGCGCGACGATCCACCAGGTGCGTCGCCGCAGATCGATCGTGTCGGTCACTCGCGCGATCAGTTGATAGATCATCCACAACAGCGCGAAGCCGCCGATCAAGCGCGCCAGATGGAAGACCACGATCAGCGACAAGCCCGTCAAGCGCGCCAACTGTCCCAGCGCGATGAAGTACGTAAAGAGGAAAACGCCCTGCCCCGGCTCGGGCGTGAAGAGCAAACGGAAGAGCCACTCGCCGTTGTAGCCGAGGCGCATCTTGGCGAGGTAACTCACGCCGTCCAACGGGTTGACCTGGAGGCCAGTGAAGATCCGATCGGGCCCGGCGGCCAACGCCCCCACCAGGTAGGGCAGCGACGCCAAGCCCAACACGATCAGCGAGACGCCGATCAACCACCGTCGTTCTGCGGAAGAAATCCGGGCTGCTGTGGTCATGCGCCGATTCTAGCACAAGTTGCCACACAATCCTATTAAACGCTATAATTGCGGCATGACAAAAGCCGAAGCCCTCCTCGACCTGCAAGACATCGACTCCGTGATCGATCGGCTCACCCGACGCCTGACCGACATCAAAGTGTCGCTGCACGAAACCGAAGAATTGATCGCCGCTCGATCGGCCCTGCGCGCTGCCCAGGAATCCGTCACACACAAACGGGCCACGCGCAAAGACCTGGAACTATCCGACGCCTCGCTCGAAACCCGGATCACCCAAGCCGAGCAACGCCTGTACAGCGGCCTGGTCAAGAACCCCAAAGAATTGCTCGATCTGCAAAACGACATCGCCTTCTTGAAGCGGCAGAAGAACACGCTCGACGATCAACTCTTCGCCGCGATGGTCGCGTTGGAAGAAGCCGAGACCGAACTGGACGCCTGCACCACAGCCGACGCGCGCATCGCTGCGGAATGGCACGCCAGCCAGGGCGATCTGGCCGTCGAGTTGACGCAGCTGGAACGCGATCTTGCCGAGAAAACCGGCGAACAAGCCGAGGCCCGTGCTCAATTGAGCGCACCGGATTTGGCAACGTATGATCAATTGCGCCGGCGCAAAGGCGGCTTAGTCGTCGTCGAAATGGAAAACAACAGTCTGTGTGGCAGCTGCAAAGTGCGCGTTCCGGCGCATGTCTTGCAACAACTGAGCCAAGCCGAACATACGACTCGCTGCCCCAACTGCGAACGGATTTTAGTGCGCGTGTGATTCGTACGGGCGCGGGGTTGCCGCGCCCCTCCGCGAGGAATGAGACGATGAGATTTGATTTCGGTTCGTTCATCATCGGCGCCATGCTGGCGTTTGCCATTTCGTTTGTGGCCTATCGCCGCCGCGAAGAGCTGAGTGTGCTGTGGGACAAGATCCGCGCCAAGTTTGAAGCCTTCAAGAATCAACTGACGGCGGGCGTGGAACAGCGCTACAGCAAAGCGCTGTTGACTTACTGCGATCAACTTTCGTTGGCTTACGAGCAAGCGGAGTTCGACGCCGCTTACGTCACGCAGCAATTCGATCCCCCCCCGGCGCGGCCCTCCCTCAACCCGATCGATCCGGCGGCCCTTAAGCCGGTGCCCGTCGCAGTGGCACTGCGCAGCACGCAGCGTCTGGTCGTGTTGGGTCAATCGGGCACGGGGCGCACCACCCTCTTGGCCAAAATCGCGCGCACTCACATCGGCAAACAAGCGCCCGCCGAACTCGGCACGATCGATCGGCTGCCGCTACTCTTGCACTTAGCCGAGATCGATTGGGACAAAGCGAACGACAACGATCCGCTGGGCGCACTCGTTCCCGCCGCCACCGCGCATGTCCCCAGCCTGATCGCCCCTAACGTCGGCAACCTCATGAAAGGCCGCGTCCGGCGCGGCGCCGCCATTCTGCTCCTGGATGGTCTCGATGAAATCACGCCGCCACAACGCGCGCGGTGTATGCCCTGGCTGGCCGCGCTGCTCTCACAATTCCCCAATAATCAAGTGGTCGTGACGACCGGCTTGTTTGGCTATGGCGCGCTGCAAAATCTGGGCTTCGCCGCGTTGCAGCTGGCGGACTGGACGTTCCGCGAAGTTGATCAGTTCACCCAAAACTGGATCGCGGTGCTGAGCGGCGGACGACAAGATCGCAAGATCGTCACCGAAGCCGTGCGGCACATGTCCGACCTCACGGCCAGCCCGATCGATCTCACGCTGGCGCTGATCGATTGGCGCACCCGCACGCGCTTCCCCACCAGCCGCATCGAGACCTACGATCACTGGCTGGAACGCGCCGTGCGACCCGCCGGCGCAACGGAAGATTTACTCAGCGCCGATAAGCTGAGCGCAGCCCTGGGCAAAGTGGCCTGGTCGTTATATCAAGAGCAGCGCTGGGATATTGGGCTTGATGAGATTCAACAGGCAATCGAAGCGGTGCTGCCCGTGCTGGCGTCCGAAGATCAAACCGCTAAGGCAGGCGCTGCACCGGCATCCAATATCGCGCGTTCCATCGCAGACAAAGCGGGGCTGTTCATGCCCTTCGGTGCGGATGCCTACACGTTCGCCCATCGCCGTTTGTCGGCTTATTTGGCGGCCTATTACGCAGCCCATGGCGGCGCCACCCTCGACGAGCACTGGGATCAAAACGAATGGAGCGAGGTCTTTGACTTTTACGCCGCGCTCACTGATCCGGCCACCTATGTCGGGCGTGCCCTGAATTCACCGGACGATCTGAGCCGGACGCATTTGCTGACCGCCGCGCGCTGGACGGGCTACGCTGCGCCCGATGCGCCGTGGCGCAGCCGCACCATGGGTGAATTAGCGCGTAACTTCCTCCAACCCGATCAGCTCACGCCCCTCCGCGCACGCACGCTGGATGGATTGGTGGCGACGCATGATAAGGGTCTGGCTTTCTTGCTGAAGAAAGGTCTCACTCAAACCGATCCCACCGTGCGGAGATTGTGCTTGCGCGGTCTCGGCCAGTTGGGACGCGAGAATGATCTGCCCCTCTTCAACGCGGCCCTGAAAGATCCTCACGTCGCAGTACGCCACACCGCGGTGCGCGCCATCGGGTATATCGCGCGCAACGGCTCAGCCCCGGCTGCCGAGTTGATGATCCGCTTACTGCTGGAACTCGACGAAGACGGGCAGCAGTTGGTAGCGGAACTGCTGGCCGACTGCGGCGAAGAGGGTTATCAGATTTTGCGCGAAGCCGCCGGCGAGGATGAAATCAAAGTGCGCCGCGCCGCCACGTTTGGTTTGGCAGCGACCGGTTCCGATTGGGCGCGTGAACTGCTGCAAAAGATGGAACGCGAAGAATCGCAATGGTATGTGCGCACGGCAGCGCTCGATGCGTTGAAGGCGATGGAGAAGAACGCCCTGCGGCCTGCCGAACGCCCACCGATCGATCTGTCTCCCATCGTGATCGATCAACAAGCCTGGCTGGTGGAATGGGCGGCGCAGCAGGGGTTAGGCATCGGCGTGGGGCGGCAGTCGGTCAACGCCTTGATGCGTGCACTGGAACAAGGCCAGCCCAATGTGCGGCAGGCTGCGCTGCAAACCCTGCGCTTTGTGGGCGATCTGGAACTGCACGACAAACTGCGCGCCCTGCTGGCCGACCCCGATCAATCCGTGCGCGATGCCGCGTATGTGACGCTGGAATCGATCGGGCAGCGCGTCGGAACGCCGCTGCCAAGGTGAACGAAGAAACCGGTTTTTTCCAAGACTTCAAGCAATTTGTTCGCGCCAAATTGACAGATAGTCATCCCGGTTTGTGCGAAAGTAAAAACCCGGTTTCTACCTTCTCCCGCGTCACGCCATTAACCCGCACGATCTTATTCCGCGCTTTGTCGCCGCTGATGATCGACACTACGCTGCGCCTTACGCCCAGCCGCTCCGCCACAAATTCGACGAGGGCCGCATTCGCCGCACCTTCGACCGGCGGCGCAGTGAGTTTGATCTTCAGCGCCCCACCCTCCACACCGACGATCTGATTGCGGCTGGAACGCGGCACGACGCGCACGCTGAACGTGACGCACCCTTTCGTTTCGGTGATCGACCACTCCGTCATCGCAGTATCGGCGACAACATGATCAAGATGACTTGCTCGGCAAGCAGCAGGACGATGAAGGCCACGATCGGGCTAAAATCCATGCCGCCACTTGGGGGCAATAAGCGGCGAATCGGCGCAAGCAGAGGCTCAGTGAGTTGATAGATGATCTTCACCAACTGGTTATTCGGATCGATCTGCACCCACGACAACAGCACTCGCACGAACAGGATCATAGCATACAACTCGAACAGCAAGCGAATCAGCCCAATCATGTTTCTCTTTCTCCAAAAATTGCGCGGCCCACGCGCACCAGCGTTGCGCCCTCTTCAATCGCGACTTCAAAGTCGTCGGTCATGCCCATCGACAGGTGCGGAAGTGTGAGCGCCGGGTAGCGCACCGCGATCTCGTCGCGCAGTTCCCGCAGCGCGCGAAAGACAGGCCGTGCTTCCTCTGGATTCGCCACCAGTGGAGCCATGGTCATCAATCCGTCGAGGTGCAGCTGCGGCAGCTGGCCGATTGTCTCAAGCGCGTCGAACAACTCGGCCCGCCGCGCGCCGTCAAAGCCGTACTTGCTTTCCTCGCCGGAGACGTTCACTTCCAGGAAGATTGGTAGCGGCTTCGTAGTGAAACGCGCCAAGCGCTGCGCCAATTTCACGCTATCCACCGAATGCACGCGATCGAACAACGTCGCCACATCCTCCGCTTTGCGGCTCTGGATGTGTCCGATCATATGGAACACCACCGTCGGATCGGAGATCACTTGCTTGAAGGCGGGCAGCTTGATCGACGCTTCCTCGACGCGATTTTCGCCGAAGTGCCGCAGGCCTAATTCGTACGCGGCCAACAGCGCCTCAACCGGATGCGTCTTGCTGACGACGACCAACGTGATGGCCGACAAGTCGCGTCCGGCGCGCGCAGCCGCCGCCGCGATGCGATCGCGAACATGATTAACGTTGACTTGCAAAGAAGAATCTGACATAGATCGGTACCACATGAGACGTATTGCGTAGTGCGTGGTGCGTGAGAACCCGGTCACGTATCACGTTTCATTCTCGCAATCCGATAACTACTCCAAACCGTCCCGTCTTGCCGTTCTCGGCGCGATGCGAGAACCACTCGGTCGTGTTGGAGGCCGTGCAGAGGGCTGAGTCTTCGATGTACTCAACGCCGCAGGCTTGCAGCTGCGCACTGACGGCCGCATTCAAATCGAGGTGCAGGGAGCCATCGGGCTGGCGTAAAGCGATCGGAGCGTGAGGCGGACACGCTGGCGTGATCTGATCGATCACTTCCTGGCCCACGCAATAGCGATCGACGCTGATACACGGCCCAATCCCCGCCCACAGATCGCGCGGATTCGATCCGAAGTTGTCACGCAACGCGTCCACTGTCGCGGCGATGACGTTCTCGGCCACGCCGCGCCAACCGGCATGTGCCAGACCGATCGCTTGCTGCACCGGATCGAAGAAGAGGATGGGCACACAATCAGCGAAACGCATGGTCAAGGCGAGGCCGCGTTCACGCGTGATGATGGCATCGTGCCCTGGTTTGTAACTACCCGCGTCGGCCGACGTCATCACCGCCACCAAGCGGCCATGCACCAACCACGCCGTCGTGGCGCGATCGGGTGTCACGTCGAACACGGACAACATACGCCGATTGTTTTCCTGCACGATCGGTGCCTCATCGCCGACAGAACGCGCCAGGTTCAACGATTCAAACGGCGCTTGACTCACGCCGCCCAAACGCGTGAACGCACCATGATAAAGATCGGAATCAGAGCTCAATCCATCAAATTGATAAAATGCTAAACCGTTAACCGCGTGCCGCTTCAAACTGGATGACCTTTCCTGACAGCCGTAGAGGCGAGTGGGCCTCGCCTCTACCGGATAACTGCCTATGCGTCAAGCTGCACTAATCGCCAAACAGCCCTTTCAACAAGGCATCTTCGAATTTGTCCGGCGTTAATCCGCCCGAGGTCTCGGCTTCCACGGTCACCGTTTGCTCAGACGCCGGCGCGGGCGCGACGTTCGCTAACAGACCCAGCTTCATCGCTTCTTCAAAGCTGATGTCATTGGCGGCCGGTGTTTCTACAACCGGTGACTCAGCCGCCGTCGTGGTCACGTCTGGCTGAGATCGATCTTTTTTGAACGAGATCGTCGAAACATTCGACGGGGGTAGCGTGCGCTCCAGCCGTGGCGGGGGAGGAGATGACGGCGTGCGCCGGCGGTCGAAGACGTTCTCCACTTTTTGATCGGCTAATTCCTTGCGCATCTTCTCAGTGTCAGCCGGACTGACGGCATGCCCCAGCTGCGTTTGCATCGCCGCGGTGGCGCGCTGCACAATCCGATCGATCTCGACCGCGGCTTCTTTAGCATACAGCCACACCAGACCTTGCTTGGTGCCTTTGGGCACGATGACGGCCAGATACAGAGCGCGGCCCAACGACGTGGTATAGACACTGACGCGCTGGCCTTCCATATAACTCGTCGAGAAATCTTGCACCTCGCCCAGCAGCGACGCCAGGGACGCCGAGCTCGATCGGGAACTGGCGATGAGATTCGATAGCGGCTCAACATCGCCGCTGCTGCTCAGCCCCTTGGCCGCAATCACGTAGCCGGCCTGTTCCACCAACATCGCCGATTCGGCCGTCGCCTGCGCGCGCAGTCGCGAGAGTACCGCTTCGATCTGCTCCAGATCGCGCTGGGCGAAAATATACAGGCGCGGCGGCTTCTCTTCTGTTTTGGCAGCGGTCGCCGACGGCACTGGCCGCCCCTTGCTCTTCACGATTTCGCGCTCGACCACCGACAGGACTTCATCGATCGAGAAGGGCTTCTTCAAGTAATCGGCCACGCCCAACCGCAGCGCGCTGATGACACTGTCCATATCACCGAAGCCGGTCAAGATGATGACCGGCAAACCCGGCACTTTTTCTTGCACCTTCTTGGCCAGATCGATGCCCGTCATACCCGTCATTTTGAGATCGGTGATGATCAGATCGAACTTGGCCGAGTCCAGGATTTGCAGCGCGCGCTCACCACTGGGCGCGGCGCGCACCACATAGCCGGACGCGCCGAGCAAGTCGCTTAACGCCTTGCTTATCTGGGGTGAATCGTCGACGACTAGAATTTTGTTGGGTTCGTCAGTGGTCATAGAACTTTCAACCTGCTAAATTTTGATTAGGCGGTGGTGATCGCGCGGAACGCGATGCCCGCTTCAAACAGAGAAATTAGAGCGACGATGAGCGTCTCACGCCGATTATGCTCGCGGTAGTTGGCGAGCTGGTTAATCAGGTTGATGATCGGAATCCACATCACCGCCACCCCACCATACAAAATGTGCACCCATTCCCCAGGCTGTCTGCCCCCGAGCGCAAGAATCATCCCGAGAATGCCCTGCGCCACAGCCGCCAAATTGCCCACGACAATCACGCCCCAATAACTAGGGTTGATGACTTGCTTGCGAAAATACTCGATCAATCCGTACCCACCCGCCACAACCGCAAACAGCAACAGCGCGCGCGACAGAAGTCCATGCAAAAACTGGAGGCTATCCATAGTGTTCCTGGTGATAAGATTAACGGTACCGCTTGGCCCGGCGGATAACGCTTTACTTCTTTGCCGTATCGTATCGTGACACGCCCCGCTATCGCTCTTTCCTTTACCGTGCTACACCACCGATAATAAATTCGGAATTGCTTTCTAGGACACGGTTGCCATCAGCCATAGGTCTAAAGTCGGGATACCGAATTTCTTTGGCAATGAGCTGCTGGCCGATATCGGCGTTGATCGCATCAACCAACGGCTGCACGACAAAGGGCGGCAGGGCCATCAAACCGAGAAGATCGCTTTCGCTCCCGAGCAACCGCACGGCCGCGTTCTGCATGTGATACAGTGCCGCGGAATCTTTTTCAATGTTCGTGACCACCAGGACGGGCAAGTTGAAGAAACCCGACCAGCGACCATAGAACTCAACCTGGCCGTCGGGCAAAAAGCGGACCCGCCCGGTTTCCGGCGCGATACCGATGCGCAGCCCCAGATCGTGCCGGAAATACGCGCTGAGTTCACTTTCGGTGAAGCCCCACACCACCAGTTGGCCCGGTTCCGCAGCATTCACCTGATCGAGTTTCACTTGAAAGGCAACGGCGTTCTCCAGGCTGGAATCAACCGGACGGCCCAGGGCCTGCAAGGCAACAGCGCCCACCACCAATCCACCGGAGAAGAAACAGAGCGCCGTCACGAACACCATGGCGCCGACCGTGATCACCAGCCGCCGCACTGCCTCTGGCGTCATGCCAACGTGGGTGACGGTGGTGGTGGTCTGCGTGACCTTATCGCGCCCGACGACATCACCGCCGACATTGGCATCGCCACCAGGCTGCACGGTAACACCGCCGCTCACATTCTGCGTGACGGAAGGTTCACGGGGCTCAGGTGGTGTTGGCTGCTCAGACATACAAAATCGTCCGCCGGTTAGAAGTATGTGCAATTATGCCGCTAATGCGCCCGTATAGCAAGGGGACATTTGCGCTGAATATAACGCAAAAGTGTTGGTGACTTTAGACGGGCCACAATTGCTCAAACCGCTGACTAGGCAGTTCACAGAGTGCGGCTAATATGGCTGGCGCATACTCCCGTTTCCAGCCGTGGCCAGATCGCTTCAAGCGATGATGAACCACTCGTCACCGTTGCCGCGTCCGTGACGCCGATCAACCCGTGGAAATTACGATTGCTTTGTCCCTACGCCCTGGCGCTAGACTTCACGCCGATGCCGCACGTAGTGCACGAGCACTTGTTTGAGGTCTTTGTCCACGCCGTAGATGACGCGGTAATCGCCAATGTGGATGCGATAGCGGGCCTATGACGTTTTACGCTTCACGTTTCACGCTCTCCACCTCTGCCCGTCGATAAGCAAACACCCCCTCGGCGAATGGCAACAAATACCACGCCAGTCCAACTCCGAACAATCCACCACTCACCCACCGCGCGATCGAATTGAACGAGCCAAACGCATCACCGGCGATGAAGGTCGCGGGCAATGCGTTGTCCGTCAACTGGGCCAGCCACACATTCGCATCGCGGAAGCCCATGCCAAACTGATTGTTGATCAGGATATCACTGACGAGGTGGGTGGCGCCATCGATAAACATGGGCAGCGCGAACAGCAGCAGTCCCCAAAACGGCAGCGGCTTCACGCGCCGCCGGATCACCGCATACATCAACGCTGCGATCCAGAACGCGCCGTACAACGCCATCAACCGATCGGAGTAGGCCACCTTCCAGCCCAGCTCGATATTGCCGCTAAATTGTTTCAGTATCAGCGGATCGATCGATTGCGTCATCGCCGTGATCTCCGGCAGGGAATACATCAGCTTCGGGCCAAACAGGAAGATCGATCGTTGGGGGAGTTGATGACCGATCAGCACGTAGAGGACATAGATCCGATCGGCGACGCCCGACAATCCCAACCACCTGAACACCGGCGCGAGGTAAGGCGTCACCACAAACACGCCGGCGACAGTATTGAACACCGCCAGCCAGTGTCGGCTCAGCCACAGATCAAAACGCTCAGACCACTTCAACGTCGTCACAACCGTCACTCGTTACTCATTACTCGTCACGCACCACGCATCACGTATCAATCTCTCGGCACACTCGCATCGACGTGCATCGACCACACCTCGATATCGCCGCTGATCTGCGGTGCGTTGCCGGCCTTGATTCGTTCAGCTAATTCCTTCACCTTCAGCTCTTGCAGCACAGCCATTCCTCTCAGGATACTTACACGTTTGACGTTTCGCCCACAAAATTGTACCTTGTCGCCATGCCCGCGTAAAGAACGCAAACAGCCGTGCGGCCGCACGGCTGTCTCGCCTTCGTGAACGTGATTCAATTATCCGCCGCGATAGAACTTGGGCACAAAATCGACCAGCGACGCCCAACCTTCCGACGCCACCAGCTCGCGATCCTTGTCGTCCAACACCAGCGTCCGCTCCTGCCCGTCGGTCAATATGGTCAACGTCATCTTATCAGAACCGTCTTCCACCTGCTCGATGATACAGTAGCGATCCACGCCTTCCGGGTGTTGAATGAAAAACGAAAAGCAGTGCTCACACGAATTCAAACTGGCATCGCAAATGTTGCGATCAATTGTGACTTTCATCGTGTCACCTCCCCGTGCGATATGTACTTCAAGGATACCCTGCCCGCCGCCATTCTCACAGTGCCAAAATGCTGATCTACACTATGAGTATTATCACACACCCGGCGTTTAGGCCACTACGCAGACACCCTGCGGCTCCTGCGCCACCCGATAGGCCTTCACCACCCGATCGCCGACCTTGGCCCAGCTGTAATTCTGCGCCCAGCCCCATGCCTGTTGCCCCAGCTTGCGCCGCAAAATATCGTCTTGTAACAAGCGGGCCAGGGTCGAGGCCAGCGCCACGTGATCGCCGTTGGGGACGTGGAAACCGGTGATACCGTCGCGCACCAGGTAACTCAACCCGCCCACATCGGAAGCGATCACCGGCGTGCCGCACGCCATCGCCTCCAGTGCGACCATGCCAAACGATTCGTAGTGTGACGGCATGACAACGGCTTCGGCCGCGTTGTAGTAATACTGCAACGTGTCTTGATCTTTCGCGCCGAGAAACACCACCAGCTTGCCTAGCTTCAACTCGGCGTGCATCTGCTTCAAGCGCTCCATCTCGGCGTTCTCGTTGGTATTTGGATCACCGCCGATGATGGCCAGCGACAAACGGCTGACCCAAGTGGGACATTCGTGTGCCAACAGCGCCATCGCACGAATCAAGGTATCCACGCCCTTCAACGGTTCGATGCGCCCGACAAACAGAATCATCCAATCGTTGGCATCCACGCCCAGATGCTGCCGCGCCGCTTTCATGGGCATGGGCTTGAAGCGATCGACATCCACGCCGGGGGGCACGATCGAGATGGTGGCCGGACCCGCGCCGTAAAGTCTGATCAGCTGATCTTTTTCAGCCGGGGTCGCCGCCACTAACCGATCGGCAAACTGCACGATCTCGGTCTCCACTTCAATCCGGCGCGCGGTCTCGCGCTGACTGGGATCGCTCGCCACGGCATCCTTCATCTTGCCCAGCGTGTGAAACATTTGCACGATCGGCGTGCCCCACGCTTCCCGCAGTTCACGCGCCGCCCAACCAGATAACCAGTAGTGACTGTGAATGACATCGTACTCAACGCCTTCCGCGCGCGCGAACTGCTTGACGTTGTCCACAAACTCCGGCAGGTAATCAAAGACTTTATTTTTATCGTAGGGGACTTCCGGGCCGGTGGGGATGTGAATGACGCGCCCCAGTGGCCCCAGGCGATGCATGACATGCGGCAAGTGCGAGTTCTGCGATCGCGTAAACACATCCACCGCCATGCCGCGCCGCACCAATTCGCGGCTCAAGTCACGCACATAGACATTCATGCCGCCGGTTTCTTTACCGCCCAACATCGCCAGCGGGCACGTATGCACGCTCAACATCGCCACCCGTTTAATCGGTTTCATACGGCCCTGTCCATCCTCACGTGATAAATCCACGTATCCTTCGCGCCCAATTGATATTTGTACTTCTCGTCGCCGCGCAGAAAATCGAATTCGCTGTAACCCGCTTGAATCGCTTCGTCGATGATGCGCGCGGCGAGCAGGATGCCGACGCTCAACGACTGAAAGCCTTCTGTTTCCAGACCCGAATTGAACACCAACCGCTTCTGGTTGTAATCGAAACTCAAATACGTCGCAGCCTTGACGCCGTCGACTTCCAAGAATGCCAGATGCAGGAAGCCGCCCGCGTGCGTGGCGTGAATCATCTGATGGAAGAAACGCCGCATCTCCTCGGTCATGAAATCCGATTTATCCGAACGGCTCTTCATCATCAACGTGATGAAGGCTTCGGCAGCTTCATCCAAATTGTGCGTTTGATCGTTGCCCGTGATGGCGTACCACGTCACGCCTTCGGTCGCTTCGCCCCGGCGCAGCTTGCGGCGTAGTTCGTGGCGCTCTTTCTTGTCGAGGCTTTGCACGTAATCGTCAAACGTCGCGGGGAGTTGAATGATCGGGCACACGACCTGCTTCTCGTCGAGCAGAGTCCACCCGCGTTGAGCGGCCAGTTCCGGCAGCAACGCGCGCGACACCGACGCCTCCGGCACATTCCACAGATCGATCGCATCCCAATCGGTGGATTGCGCCAGGGCGTCCAGCATCGCGCCGAACACCTCGCGTTCACGTCCCCGCACCGCAATCAGATCGAGATAGTCCGACGCATCGACACTGCCAATCAAGCGCAATAATCGCTGGGGCTGGCCGTCTTTATCCGGCTGCGAGATAACGAACAGCGGCGCAATGCCCATCAATACGCCACCGTCCCGCACGGTCATCAGATGCGATTCGCCCTCACACGAACACAAGCAGTCAGACCACGTCTTCTGCCATTCATAAGTCAGAAACGGCGTATCGGCCGCGCTGTTGTGCAGCAAGGCATTCCACTCAGGCTGGAGTTGTTCAAAAATATCGGGAGTTGTATGGACAGTAGTTTCCATGAAGAGCTCGTCTCGTCCTATTATCTATACATCGCGAAAAGATTATACCTGATAGAAAAAAAGGAGCGCAATGACAAGCGTCAGCTGAACAACCGCCAACGCACCACGTTTCACGGCACCCTAAACTCGCCCACGATCACATGATCATCGCTGGGCCTCCCCGCCGCATCCAGCACATTCAAGCGGCGGAGCGTCGAGAGCAAGTACCAGCCCACTTCCACTTGATACTGGCCGCGGGGCGCATCCGCCGGCAGCGTAATCACATAGGGATCATCCACCACCTGACCCGCCATCCAGCTTGACGTGGGCAGCGTGCCCTGCACCGGCCATTGATCGACCTGCCCGTGCACCTTACCGTCCGGCCCCACCAGGTGCACGAACGCGGTGTAATTGTCCGGCCACGTCTTCAAGCCCTGCCACGTCAAATCGACCTTGATCGTTTCGTTAGGCTGCAACGTATCCCGATCGAGCCGCGCCCCGGCCAGCAGCACTTGATTCTCAAAATTGATCGCGTCTTCGATCGCCTCGCCCGTTACGGTCAGCGTGCCCAGCATACATTCCGGCGTCATATCGGAAAACCAGCGGCAGCGCGCCGGCCGGCCGGTCGTCATGTAGAGTCGGTAGTTGCCTTCAAACTCCGGCGCGGTGAAAGTCAGGCGCGTCTGCCCGGCCCGCACCGTTTGCGAAAACGTCGCACGCACCAACCGCTCATTGATGAGCGCAAACGAAGCGAACGTATCCGCACCGGCCGCCTCGACCCGCAGCGTCACCGGGCTTTCCGGCGGCACCGTGCCTAACTCGTCGAGTGACATCAAGGCCATGTGGTCGTCAGCGATGCGTACCGCGCGTGCCAACGCTTCAGATTTCGGCGCGATGACCGAGAGCTGTGCCACCTTCAAATAATCCCTGCCGTTAACCTCTAACCCCTCAGCCCTAAATGGCGTGAACAGACCAACCTCTAGAGTATACGTACCGGGACGCAGATAAGGTTCAATTTTGACCTCATGAAAATCCGTGACCACTTCATTCAGCGCCCACGCACCGGTCGGATAATAACCGTTCACCGGATGCGCGCCCGTATCTTCCCACCACACCTCGCCCTGCGCATCGACCAACCGCAGTCGCACGTGATAATTCTTGCGCTCCGGTGAAATCGCTTTCCAAATCAAGTTGATGCGATACGCTGCACCCAGTTCCTCCGTCATACCCAGCAATTCGATCTGATCACCGAAAGAAGCGTTGATCAGAACCCCGATCGTGGGCGCCGCGCCCGACGGATTACCGTTCACTTCAACCAACGGGCCGAGCGACCGCATCCGATACGGCAGATTCGGCAGGAAGCGCGCCAGGTAAACGGGCTGCCCTGCGCTGATGCGCCGATCGAGTTCCTGCCGATACAGCGCTTCATCGCCCAACACCATGATGTCCAAATCGGGCCGCACGTTCTCGGTGACTTGCAGGTAATACAACGGCGCGATCTTCTCGCTATCCACCAGCAAGGCCGCTTTTTCTGGAATGGGCAGCGCTAACACGTAGCGCCCCCACGCTTCTTGCGTCACGCCTGCCTCGCGCTGATTGTTCATCGCATAGTTGTTGGTGATGGACAGGATCGGCAAGAGCGAAAAAACTATGACCGCTGCATGACGTACCCTGTCTGGTGCGATAGACGTTGGTGAACGATCACTGACCCCCTGCATGATCGCGCTTAGCGCCACACCGATCCAGATCGTCATGACGAGAAACAGCGGAATGACAAACACGCTCACGTCCGGCACGTTATACACCAGCCCGAAAAAGAAGTAACCGGCGAACGTTGCGAACGTGATCAACACCACGCGCCGCGCCCGCAGCACCAATACGATCAAACCGATCACTGCCAACGCCGTACCTGCCCAGCCGAACTGTTCGAGCGTCAAGCGCAGCATGATACTCCAGCGCGTCGGATCACTCCACAACGCTAGATTCAGCGCGCCGCCAAAGCGCTGACCCGTGACCCAACCAATCCACTCGCCGATCATCATCCATTGCCCGTTGTGCAGCGCGGGCCACCGGAAGAAGATCAATAACCACGGCGTCAAGCCGAGGAGGAAGCAGCCCGCTGCGATCGACCACAACTTCCACGACAATCTCGGTCGCGTGATGAGCAACGCCAGACCCACCGGCACGAACAGGATGGCGCTATCCAGATGGTGCGACAGGCCTAAACCCAACGTCAACGCCACAGCGTAGATCAGCCATCTCTGGGCTCTGGCTTCTGGATGCTGCAACAGCCGCACCAACAACCACAACACCACGGCCACTAACAGAGCGTTCAGCCCGTACACTTCGATGACAATGGCTTGACTCCAGAATACGGGCGAAGCGGCCAGCAGCAACGCTGCGATCGCCGCCGCTAACCGATCGGTTACTCCCCCTCTCCTGAAATCGGTTTCAGCCCATGCCCTGAGCGCACCGCGTTCAGGTGGGCCGCCTGGCGTGATTTCGGGAGAGGGGGCTGGGGGGTGAGGCCGAGCAGTCACAGTAAGCCGCACGATCAGGCGATAGATCAGCCACACGGCCAGCGTTCCGATCAACGCCGAGAGCACATTCAAGCGCAAGGCCATCGAGCCAAGCGGCAGCAATGAGAACATCTTACCGAGTGTCACGAAGAGCGGATAACCGGTCGGATGCGCGATGCCCCATTGCGGCATGACGACCTGAAATTCAAAGGTGTCCGCTGCGCCAACGTGACTGCTTAACGTAGCGAAATACAGCGCAAATACGATCACGCCGAGAGCAACCTCGAACCAGCGGAGATGAGCGGGCAGCAAAAACCTCACGCCCAGCAGCGCCAGCGCGCCGAGGAATAGAATCAACGCTAACACCATATCAACTTGCGGCCAGACCACATAGGCGAACAGCAATAGAAAAACGCTGAGGTCGGGCGGAAGCCCATCGGGTTGGCGACGGCTAAAAAATCGCTGGATCCAGAAAGCGAGCAGCCACGTCACGATCGCGCTGGCCACCACAATCAGCCAGTCGCCCAGCGAGACGAACTGGATCGGATTTGCTTCATAGAGGCAGCGTGAACCAAAGAGGCTCAGAGCAAGAATCGGCAGCCAGTAGCGCCAAAGGTTGGAAGATATTTTCACGGTGTCGGTGCTTGTCCAGTTTGAGTGGCGGGGGGTTGATTCTTCCGTTCGAAGTAGTATTTCAAAATCTTCTGCGCCACCGGCGCGGCGCGTTCTGATCCCTCACCGCCGTTATAGATAAAGACCAGCACGACAATCTCGGGATCTTCAACGGGCGCATACGCGGCGAACCAGGCGTGCGTGGGCTGATGGCCCACGTAGCATTCGCCGTTCTTCAAAGCCAGATCGTCGCAATATTCGGCCGTGCCCGTCTTGCCGGCGAGGTGAATGCCGTCCACACGCGCCGTCTTGAACGCAGTGCCAAGCTCCGTGTTCACCACCGCATCCAGACCCTGTTTGACCACGGCCAGATTCTCCGGGCTGATGGGCAGCGTCAGGATGGATTTGGGCGCGACGCGTTGAATGACGTTACCGTCGGCGTCGGTGATTTGCGCCAGCATATGCGGCTGCATCAAGACGCCATTGTTCGCAATCGCGGCATAAGCCGTGATCACTTGCAGCGGTGTCGCCGTGAGAAAACCTTGCCCGATCGAGAAGTTATACGTATCGCCCGTCGTCCAGTTCTCCGCGCGATTCTGCCGCTTCCACAACGGACTGGGAACCAGGCCGGCCGATTCACCCACCAGATCGATGCCGGTCGTTTTGCCAAACCCAAATGCCTCGGTATATTGCTTCAACCGATCGATCCCCAGGCCGTCAAAGTCCGGCTGGTCTTTCACGTGATAACCGCCGCCGATCTTGTAGAAGAACACATTCGTCGAATGCGCCAGCGCATCGACGACGTTTTGATCGCCAAAACCGGCCCGGAACCAGCCGTAAAATTTCTGCGCCAGAGCGGCGTTGTCGGGAAACATTTCGTTGGGCAGTATCAGCACGCCCGGATCGTTGATAATGGTACGCGGCGTAATCACACCTTCCTGTAATGCGGCCGCGGCCGGCACCACCTTGAACACCGAGCCGGGCGCAAAGGCGCTTTGAAAGGCGTGATTCAACTGCGGCAGATACGGATCGTTTGAAATCGCGTCGAGTTCTTCCTGCTGGATGGCCGACTTTGAAAAGATGTTATTGTCGTAGGAAGGCAGGCTGACCATCGAGAGAATCTCGCCGGTCTTCACGTTCATGATGATGGCGACGCCGCGCTGCGTCTTCACCCGATCGTAGAACCGGTTAATCTCGTCGATTTCGGCCTGCAAGGTTTCATGCACAAATTTCTGCAGATCGAAATCCAGCGTCAGGTGCAGGTTGTTTCCCGGCGCCGCAGGTTGCGCTGCGCCCACCACGCGTATCTCGCGCCCCACCACGTCTTCTTCGATCACCCGCTGGCCCTTCTGGCCGCGCAGCAATTCTTCGAACTCACTTTCAATCCCCACCGCGCCGACCCGATCGACATCGGGATTATAGCCCGGCGGCAGCAGCGGCAAGTCCTGTTCGGCAATGCGCCGCAGATACCCCAGTATGCCGGAGGTCACTGTGCCGGAAATGTATTCGCGCACCGGCGCGGCCGTCACGCGCACGCCCGGCAAGTTATACGCCTCTTCAGCGATCTGCATGGCGATCGGGCGCGACACCGTGCTGCTGATGACGACAGGCTCGTAGGGCGAGATGCCGCGCACTTCGTCGACGATGTTCTTAATGCAGCACTTGCGCGCCTCGATGATGTTTTCGGTGCGATCGTACAAATACTGCATCCCATCCAGCAGCGAGATTGCGCCGTTACCCGTCACCACCGACGTGCTCGTAATCGCCGACTGATGTTCGATCGGCATCTTCAGCAACTGCGACAAGCGCTGATACACTTGCATTTCATCTTCCGCTTCATCGGGCAGATAAGCCGGCACGATCTGCACGGCAAAATTGGGCGCATTGACGACGAGGGGTTCACCCGCGCGATCGTAAATGATGCCGCGCGGCGCGCTGATGGAGTCCTCGCGCAGGCGGTTGTTCACCGCCCGATTGCGATACTCGGCCCCGTGCACGATCTGCAAATCCCACAGGCGCAGCACGAACAGACTCAGGACCAGCCAAGCCAGGCCAAGCAAAATGAGAATCCGTGGATTAGCAAAGAGTCGCCGTCTACGAGAACCCATCGTTACCCTATCACCATGTCCCGCCAGCCGGTTTCACCCGATGATATAACGCCTGCATCAGGCGCGCGACGATCGGACTCGCCAGCATGTTCAGGATAGCCGACGGCAGAATCACCTGCCCGATCGCGTCCCCCCAGTTGATGGACAAGCCGAAGATACGCAACAACAACAGATAGATTCCATTATACGCGAAGGTACCTGCCACGGCCGTCACCAGGGGAAGAAATAACCGGTCACGAAACAGGCCGCTGCTCAGCCGATTGGCGATGAACGTCGCCGCCAGCAAGCCCAGAATGGACGCCCCAAACGGCCCGCCGCCAAGCAAATCCAACGCCAGCCCGCCAATAAACGCCCACCCATACCCTTCGCCGTGCGCCTCGATCTGTTCCCACGACATCACACACAACAGCAACAAATTAAGCGATCCGCCGGCAATACGAATCTGCGGCGCGGCAGTCGCTTGAAAGATCGCCAACAAAAACAGAAATGGAATGGTGAAGGTTAAGTTCATAGATTCGCCTGCCCCGCAACGCGGTATGAGAAACCGGGTTTCTCCAGGCTGATCGTTTCATGCCGCCAGGACTGGGCCGGCGTTGATTCGGATTTACTTCTGTGGAGTCACACCGGGCGTCGTGTCAGGCGTGGGGGTTGGCGTAGGTGTCGCATCTTCACCCGGTTCGATAGGCTCGAAATTCGTAATGACCAGCACTACGTCCAGACGATCGTAATCGGCCGCCGGTCGCAACTGCGCCGACTGCGCTACATCGAAGTCTTGCCTATCCACACCCATCACTTGCCCCACCACCAGGTTGCGCGGCAAATTACCACCCAAGCCGCTGGTCAAAGCGATGTCGTTGGTGATGACCTCGGTATTCAGCGGCAAGTATTGCACCAACAGCGATCCATCCTGCTGTCCCTGCGCCAACCCCGTGACATTCGTCGATTGCAGGCGCACGTTGATGGCACTGGACAGATCGTTGAGCAGCTGCACTTTGGCCGAGCGAAAACCCACGTCGGCCACGCGCCCGATCAACGTAGAGCCGGCCGTCACCACCGGCATGCCAGGTTTCAACCCTTCCCGGCTGCCCGCGTTGATGGTGATGTAGCGTAAATAAGGACTGGGATCACGCCCGATAACAGCCGCCGTCTGATATCGATAGGTGGGGTTTTCCTGCGTAAAGTTGAGCAGCTGCCGCAGCGTAGAGTTTTCACCTTCCAACCCTCGGAGCTGCGCGATCTCGGTGAGCAAGTCCTGGTTTTGTTTTTCCAATTCGGCGTTGCGCGTGCGCAGTTCGTTCAAGTCACGCACCGCACCGAAGAGATCGCCGACACCGCCAAACACGCCGGAAGCCGCACGCTCGATCGGGCTGAGCACCGCTTGCACGACGTTCTCGATCGGCTGGAGTTGGCCGCCTTCGTGCAGCAAGAGCAGCACCACGGCGATGGCCGCCAGAACCAGTAATAGCCACGTGCGCGAACGATCACGACCCATTGTTGAAAATTAGAAGTTGGAAGTGAGATGTTAGACGGTAGTAGATGGAAATTGGACGCTTCACATGACCATGGCCGATTGGTGAGTTACTCCAACCTCCAACGTCCACGCGAAGCGTCCAAATTCAAAACACGCTATGCGATTGACGAAAACTAAAAACCTACCGGTGCAATCACCCGGCGGCGGCTGCGATCGACGCTCTGCAAGATGGCGCGCAGCGTGTCAAGGTTCTGGAGCAACGAACCGCAGCCAATCGCCACGGCCGTCAAAGGATCGGGTGCCACCCACACGCGCACTTTTACTTCTTCGCTCAAGCGCTGCGCCAGGCCCTGCAACAACGCACCGCCACCGGCTAGCGCGATGCCCTGCTCCATCAAGTCGGCCACCACTTCGGGCGGCGTTTCATCCAATGCCGCTTTCACCAGATCGACGATGAGACTGACCGAACTCGCCAAAGCTTCACGGACTTCGATACTGGAAATATCGACTGATTCTGGCAAGCCCGTAATCACGCTGCGCCCGCGAATAGTCATGATCTTTTCTTCCGGCAGCGGATACGCCGAGCCGATGTTGATCTTCACGCGTTCGGCCATGCGCTCGCCGATGAGCAGATTGTACTTCTGGCGCACGTACTGCATGATGTCTTCGTCGAGTTCGTCGCCCGCCACGCGGATCGATTTACTCAGCACCACACCGCCCAGCGAGAACACGGCCACTTCGGTGGTACCACCGCCGATGTCGATGACCATGCTGCCGCGCGCTTCCATGATGGGCAGACCCGCACCGATGGCCGCCGCGATCGGTTCTTCGATCGGATAGGCTTCACGCGCACCCGCCGAAAGACACGCATCGTACACCGCGCGTCGTTCCACTTCCGTTACACCGCTGGGAATACCCACCACCACGCGCGGACGCGGCTCCAGCAGCGGAAACATCTGGCTGTGCGCCTTCTTGATAAAGTAGTCCAGCATCGCTTCGGTAATCTCGAAGTCGCTGATCACGCCGTCGCGCAAGGGGCGAATCGCCACGATGTTGCCGGGCGTGCGGCCCACCATCTCGCGCGCTTCCGCGCCGATCGCCAACGGGCGCTTGGTGCGCTTGTCGATGGCCACCCACGACGGCTCATTCAAGACGATGCCCTTGCCTCGGACGTTCACCAGGGTGTTGGCCGTGCCAAGGTCGATACCTAAGTCTAGCGAAAATAGACCGAAAAGTGCGTTGAGAGGATTAAATGCCATAAGGTTTCACCACTTGACCATCCAAGCGGCGATTATACCATATAGCGCAATCACCCCGCACACAAAGATAATGCCCCCTGACACCCGATTGACCCACGCCAGCCCGACCGTATTCAGCCGCGATCGGAAGAGACTGGTCAGCATAACCAGTATCATCCACCACGCACATGAGCCTAGAAAGACCCCGGCTACCATCAATAGCGCGCCCCACACATTGCCACTCGCTGCCCCCGCCCCCAATCCGGCGAAGATGGCCGCAAAGGACAGGATGGTCAGCGGGTTGGTGAGGGTGAGGAACAGCGTCGAAGTATACGCGCCCCACAAACCGCGCCTATCGGCTGCGGCGGCCTGCACCGCCGGCTTCGATCGAAAAGTCCTGATCCCCAGATAGCATAAATACATCCCGCCAATGAGCCTGAGCCAGTTCGCCTGATCGATCAGAAACGCCGCGATCAACGTCAGCCCCAGCGCCGCGATGGAACCGTAGCAGGCATCGGCTGTGGCTGCGCCCAGGCCGGACGCCAGGCCGTAGGCGCGACCGTTCGCCAGCGTGCGCCGGATGCACAACACACCAATCGGCCCCACCGGGGCCGCGATGGAGAAGCCAATCAACAGTCCGCGTAGAAATAACGTGTTCACCGTCCGCGTCCTCGCGGACAGCCAACCGCGAGGACGCGGACGGTGAGCAAATGAAAGAGAGAGAGGTCCATGAGCAATACCTTGTGTTGTGTCATGTCATTCCCGCGCGTAGTAGGCGGGAATCCAGCGCACGGCCAACTGGATGCCCGATTCGCCTAGCGCACCTCCGCCGCAATGCGGCGGGGAAGGCGACAACACTCGGGCATGACGTCTGAATTCAACAAGTCTATAATACCTGCACCCGCTTACCACATCCAGAGCGGATCGAAACCATTTCGGCGCGGACGGTTACAAATGCAAAGGAGATTGGCCCATGCCCCTTCAATTTGAAAAAATTCTCGACCCGGTAGGTCGAAAACTATTGCGCGCCGTGCAGGAGAATGCGCGCTTGTCCTACAGTGAAATGGGACGCCAGGTGGGATTATCGGCGCCGGCCGTGGCCGAACGTTTACACAAGTTGGAGGAATTCGAAATCATCAGCGGCTATCACGCCGAGGTTAATCCCGCATCCCTGGGCTATGGCGTCATGGCCTTCATCCGCCTGACCACCACCACCGCTCAATATCCGCGCGTGCTTGAACTGGCCCAACGCCTGCCCGAGATTCGCGAATGCCATCACGTCACCGGCAGCGAGGCGTTCATCCTGAAAGTGCTCGCCACCTCGATCCCGCATCTGGAATCCATCATCGCGCAGTTGAGCGCTTTCGGCGCAACCGGCACGTCGATCGTGTTGTCGTCGCCGGTGAGGAAGCAGGGCCTTGATCTACCCGCTTAGCATCGCCGCCAATTGAACCGTCTGAAAGTGAATGTCCGCCGTATCCTCAACCCGTTTGGCATAGCCGCCTGCCATCGTAATCGCCACCGGCAGATCAATGGCCCGACAGCTTTCCAGCACGAAGCGGTCGCGTCCCAGCAAACCCGGCTTGGTCAACTTCATCCGCCCGAACGAATCATCGAAATAGGGATCGGCCCCGGCCAGATAGATCGCCAGATCGGCGTGCGCGCGATCCAACACGATCGGCAGTGCTTCACGCAGCGCGGCGAGGTACGTCGCATCGTCGGCCTCATCGATCAGCGGCACATCCAGATCGCTAATCTCTTTGTGAAACGGGAAGTTCTTTGCGCCGTGGATGGAGAACGTGAAGACCGTGGGATCGTTCTCAAAAATCTTGGCCGTGCCGTTGCCCTGATGCACATCGCAGTCGATGATCACCACGCGCTGCGCCAGTCCCTCGGCCTGCACAGCCCGCGCGGCGATGGCGCTGTCGTTGAACACACAGTACCCCTCGCCCCGATCGGCAAAGGCGTGATGTGTGCCGCCGGCCAGGTTGACAGCACGCTTCGCGCCTTCGCTCAACGCCGCCCGCGCCGCCGCAATCGTCGCCCCGCTCGATCGACGCGAACGCTCCACCATCGCCGACGACCACGGAAAGCCGATGCGGCGCAGTTCCTTCTCCGTCAGTTCGCCGTTTTGCACGCGGCGCAGATATTCGACGGTGTGCGCCCGCGTGATATCTTCGTCGCTGGCCGCCGGGGCCGCGCATAAATCATCGGGCTGTATGATGCCCGCCGCTTCCACCCGTTTACGCAGCAGCGCGTACTTCGTCACCGGAAAGCGATGTCCCTCCGGCAGCGGCAGCGCAAATTGATCCGTCTTGAAAATCTTCATCTGATCCTCGATCCCCAATCCCTGATCCCTGATCGAGTAAATTATACCTGTGACGCAGTTCATAGCGACGCCGCGCACAATCGAGTAAAGTTAAGTCAGACGAGATACAAGAAACCGGGTTTCTCCATTTCGGAAGGAGAACCGATCGAGACGTAGAAACCCGGTTTCTAAGGATGCGAGGTGAACCATGATTATCGCCATGTTACTTGCTCATCTAATGGGTGACTATGTTTTGCAGTGGGATGCGCTGGCGGCCTGGAAGGGTCGCGCGGTGAAAGGCGCGGTGTTCCACGGCTCGATCGTGCTGGCCGTAACCCTACTTTTCGCCGTGCTGATCGATCCGGCCTGGTGGCCGTGGGCGCTGCTGATCGGCTTCACGCACATCACCATTGATGCGAGTTGGGTCATATTCAATCGGCACTTTACTTCGCGCAATGGCCTGTACGGCTTGGTGCGCCTGCTGACCGATCAGACGCTGCACCTCGCGGTGATCTTTGGCGCAATCATCCTGTCGGGCTACGCCACGCCGATCGGACTGCCGGGCACGATCGTGACCGAAGTACAGACGCATCGTGTGTGGGCCATCGCGCTGGGCTACGTGTTGATCAGCCTGCCGGCCTGGATCTTCATCGAGTTCATACTCTACGGATTGATCAACGGATCGGCGCCGGACTTCAACCGCGTGAGGCACTACAAATACGTCGGCAGTCTGGAACGCGGCTTGATTGCAACCTTTGTGGCAACCGGTCAGTTTATACTGGTGCCGGTAGTAGCCCTGCCCCGTCTGGTGCTGGAAAGTCCGCAGTATTTCGGGGACAGTCGCACGACGCTGTATCTGGCCGAATGGCTGGGCAGTCTGGCGCTGGCAGTGTTCATCGGGTTGGCATTGGGACGCATGTAGGGCAAGTGCGCCATATATGGCGCGTTGACTTGCCCTGGCGAGTTGACAACTCGCCCTACAAGGTGAAGAATATGAACGACACACTCACCATCACGCATCGCTTCATTGTCAATCCGCTGACCCGCAGGTACAATGGGGCCGATCAAGTAACCCGCACTACGGAGCAACGTGTGGCCGACCGGATCGAGTTCCTGAAACATCTGCCGTTATTCACCAATCTACCTGATCCAGAATTAGCGACTCTGGCCCAGGACTTTACAGCACGCCGCTTTCAGCAAGGTGAAACCATTTTCTTTCAGGGTGATCCCGGCCAGGCGCTGTATCTCATCGAGACCGGGCGCGTGCGCATTTACGTGCAAGACGAAAGCGGCCAAGAAACGTCCGTGATCTTTTACGGAGCGGGCGACATCTTCGGCGAATTAGCCGCCATCGACGGCCTGCCGCGCTCGGCCAGTGCCATCGCTGCCGACGAAACGATCGTGCATGTGCTAAGCCGTGAGCGGCTGCGCGCTCACCTGTTAGTCTCGCCGCAGTTAGCCTACAACTTCATGCAGGCCCTGGCAGTGCGCGTGCGCTACTCCACGCTGCAGGTGGGCAGCCTGACCTTGCACGATGTGCCCAGTCGTCTGGCGCGCAAATTGCTGGAGTTGGCGCAGGGGTATGGGCGCGTGGAAACCAACGGGGTGCGCATCGATATGCCCCTCACCCAAAGCGACCTGGCCAGTCTCATCGGCGCCACGCGCGAAAGCGCCAACAAAGCGCTGGGCAACTTCAAACGCAGCGGCACCATCCGCAGCGAACAAAATCACATCACCATCATCGATCCGGAAGCACTGCGAGAAATCGGATCGTAAACGAGCCTCCCGGAAACACGCAGCCTCCGGGAGGTTTTTATTTCGCCACGTCTCACGCAGAATCCCAGAAAATCACTGTCCCGGCGCAACACCCGCACACCGGAATCCAAGATCGTAATATGTACTGTCCGGGTGATAGTAGTGGTGGCGGTAGACCACGCGAATGTAGGGCCAATCGGAGTAGTACGAGCCGCCGCGCCGCACCCTGTAGGTTCCACTGGAAGGGCCAGGTGGGTTGTTGGTAGGCGAAATACTGTAATAGGCGCTCTGCATCCAATCGTTCACCCATTCGACCACGTTGCCTGCCATGTCCAACGCGCCATAGGGACTGGCTCCCGTTGGATAGCTCCCTACCGGGCTGGTGTCGCCCACGCAGGGAGCAGTATTATAGAAGTTTGCCCGCGTGCAATCCGGGATCTGGTCACCCCACGGGAAGGCGCGGGTATCGCTACTACCGCGTGCCGCTTTTTCCCACTCGGCCTCAGTGGGCAGGCGCTTGCCACCCCAAGTGCAGTAATCACGAGCATTGTACCAAGAGACTTCGATCACGGGATACTGGTCGTAAGCTGGGTCAGTATAGTAGGACGGCCGGGTGTAAGACGAGTTAAATTTTGGGGGCGTGCAGACGCCAGCGTCCACGCAGGCCCTGTATCGTGCGTTTGTCACTTCGTACTTGTCTATAGTGTAAGCGTCCAAGTAAACGGTGTGCAGGGGCAGTTCTCGATCAATGCAACCAAAGCCACCATTGTGGGCCGGGTCGCAGCCCATCTGGAAATTGCCAGCGGGGACGAGGACCATGTCGCCGGTGGGTGTGCAATTCCTCTTTGATTGTGGATCAAAGTTGTTGCTTTCCCCCAGAGTGGATTCATACTTGCCATTGCGGTTAGTGTCTTCGCAGCCGTCGTTCGCACCATCGTTGTCGTTATCGACATCCACTTCTTTCCGCAAACCGTCAGCGTCGTAATCTGCTCCTCTTGGTTTGTAGTTGCCGTTGTTATCGAATACATACTCGCGCAAATCAAGTTTGTCTGGCACACCGTCGCCATCGGTATCGGATTTAGCAGGGTCAGTGTGGAAACGGTAACGCTCGTCAAAATCGGAAATGCCATCGCCATCGGAGTCATCTATCGTGTCGGCGATGCCGTCGTGGTCTTCATCTTCGTCAAAACGCGGCGTTACCGCTGTTGGTGGGACATGATACTCTGTAATACTCCAAGAATCCCACAATACCCAGCCACTCGAAGATGTCCAGGGATCTACCCGATGAGCCAACTTGAGAATTGCGAGCTCTTGATATCCATCTAAAACCACGCTATGCTTATCGTTGTTCTCTACAACAAGCAGAGGACGCTGAGCGTCAATCCATCCCTTGACCTGATCGAAGGTTGGCTTGCCGCGACTAGAGGCGACCGCATTGCCGTTCATCGCCCAATCGAAGACATTCTTTCCACTTCCGTGGGTGGATTGTTCATTGGGCCAAAGCCCAATGCCATGCCCTAATTCATTCTTTGGCGCACCTGCGCTATACGCATAATAGGAAATTCGATCCTGGCTCAGGTTGCCGCCATGGTAAGCCACAATCATTGAGATAGCAGCCCTGGTGCAATACGTGTTATCGTGATCATTTGCCCGGACAGGCACGCCATTGCCTACGGTCCAATCGCCGTCGCTCTCGTGCGCAGAATCCCAGCGTCCTTGACCGGTTTCTGGATCACCGGCCAGACAAAGCATTCGCGTATCCTTGTGCTGTAGTTTCGGAGTGACGCCAAGTAAAACGGGGACTGCATTGGGGCTTCGGGCGGCCACACCAGAGCAGTTGATGAAAGTGACCTGCCCTCTTGGGGAATAGCTGCTTTCCTTTGCATCTGCCCCGAGCGCTTTCACATGATAGTAGAAGGAGCCATCTGGAAAAGCGACTCCCGGTTGATACACACTCTCTGTGACATCAACCGCGATGAAGGGCGACCCAAAGTTTGGATCATCATCTACTTCAAGGTGATAACTCGTGGCCCTCAAAACATCAGTCCAGCCAAAGATAACCTGATGGTCACAGGTAGAGATGCCATCGGGCGGGTTGCGGAAACTGGGGGCAGAGTGAGAATTCTCGGTGCCTCGGGTGGTTTCCTCTGGTCGGCAGATCGTCCAATCCGGAGCAGAACCACTTGCTTCACTGACATCAAAGCCTACGGATCCGCCAGTGACGATCCCGTCGGCTCCAGGCATCCGAATGGTGCCAATGAAACCCCCTTGTCCCCACACTCCCGCTGCGACTGCGTTCTGTGCATCTAAGCCGGGGTCAGCGCCCCACGCCACAAAAGAAACGACTGGCGGGGCTGCCAGTTGGCTACCAGTGCCACTCTTCAAAATAAGTGGCAGGTAAATCATGTTGGGCAGGGTGGATGGCGTGACGCTGTACAACGCCACCTGGTCAGCGTCATCCTCAAAGATATCGACTAACCCTGCCGGGCTGTGGAGCGTTGCGACGTTATCGCCAAAGTCATAATCGTCGCTTGCGCTGCCTACCCCGTCAAACACGACTACCACGAACGCGCCAACGGGGACATTCGGCAACGCGGCGGGGAACTTATACCAATTGCCATCCTCATCGGTCAAGCCGTAACCCTGGAGTGCCACCGGGTTCGTGCCCGCGTTTTTGAGTTCTACCCATTCGTACTCGCCACTGTTCGGGTAGAACATGACCTCATTGATACGGATTCCGCTGCTCGAATTTGCCGTCAGTTTCGGGTCTTGGTGGAATGGGGGCGTCATCCTTATCGGCGGCACTGCGCTGGCTTGCGCGGATGCCAGCATCACGAGCAACAGAACGACCGTTAGAACTGTAACGAGCAATCGGCTTTTCATTCTTCCACTCCTTACGTGGTATGGAAGACAGCGCCCCCGCACTCTATCTTGGTAAATAGCATATGCCTGAATCAATGACGTGTCAATCAGAACACGCATAGTTTTCAGATCTTTTCCAAAGTCAGCCCACTGGGCCGGAGAAACGCCAATATCTTCGAGGACGGCGACCAGAGCAGGCGTTGGGTACCCCAAATTGTCTGCGTCAAATAGTTGACACGCGAGAACGTATGTTCTATAATTAGAACATGGACGCCGCCACCAAATTGAAACTCCTTGCCGATAATTCAAGCCTCGAACCGACGGAGGAACGCCGGATCGATCCCACGCAGCTGGCGCCCTGCGGCCATTCCCCCGCCGAATTGAAACGCGCCGTCGATTCGCTCCCCTCGCCTTCCCGTATCCACGAAGTGGCGGGACGGCTGGCCGCTGGGAGAGGGGTGAGGGGTGAGGGCTCTCTCAAAGCCAAACAAGACTCACTCGGCATTCATCACGCCGTGATGCCGGGCGGCAAGACCATCGCCCTGCTCAAGACGATGCTGACCTCGGCCTGCGAGCGCGATTGTTATTACTGCCCGTTCCGCGCCGGCCGCGATTTTCGCCGCGCCACCTTCAAGCCCGACGAGATGGCCAAGACCTTCAATGACTTGCAGCGCTCGCGCGTAGCAGAAGGGTTATTCCTCAGTTCAGGCATCGCGGGTGGCGGCATCCGCACGCAGGACAAACTCATCGACACCATCGATGTGCTGCGCAACAACCTGCACTATCGTGGTTACGTGCATCTGAAAATCATGCCCGGCACGGAACGCGATCAAGTGCTGCAGGCCATGCAGTTGGCCGATCGGATTTCGATCAACCTCGAAGCGCCCAACTCCGCCCGATTGGCCGATCTCGCCCCGCACAAAATTTTCCTCGAAGAGCTGCTCAAGCCATTGCAATGGGCTGAGGAAATTCGTAAGACACAGCCCGCGCGCCTGGGCTGGAATGGCAAGTGGCCGTCGCTGACCACGCAATTCGTCGTCGGTGCGGTGGGCGAAAATGATCTGGAGATTCTATCCACCACCGCGTATCTGACCAAGCAGCTGCGCCTGGCACGCGCGTACTTCTCAGCCTTCAATCCGGTGAAGGACACGCCGCTGGAAAATCACGCGCCCGAAAATCCGTGGCGCGAACATCGCCTCTATCAATCCTCGTTCTTGCTGCGCGACTACGGCTTCGATCTGGAAGATTTGCCCTTCTTGCAGAACGGCTATCTGCCACTGGATGTCGATCCGAAGGTGGCGTGGGCCAAACAGAATCTGGTGGAACAGCCGATCGAGGTGAACCGGGCCGATCGGCGTGAGCTGCTGCGCGTGCCCGGCATCGGCCCCAAGGGCGTGGAGGCCATCCTCCGCGCGCGCCGCACTAACACCCTGCGCGATCTCAAAGACCTCAAATCGCTGGGCGTCCTCGTCGCCCGCGCCGCACCCTTCGTGCTGCTCAATGGACAGCGCCCGCAGTGGCAATTGAGTCTGTGGTGAAATGTAACGAATCATTCGTGAATTTCGTGTGATTCGTGTACAATCTTTCGCATGGCCCCTCTCACTCCATTACACTTTCTCGGCGAACCAATCGACGTTCTCTTCGATCAGCCGCCCACCTACGAAAAGAAACCACCCTGCCCCAATAGCTTTGTGTGGCAAGGACAGACGTATCACATCGTTGAGGAGCTGGAGTCGTGGCACGACTACGAGCGCAAAGGCCGCATGGCGACGAACATGCGCCCCGATCACGCGGCCACCGCCTCGGCGCGCGGCTCATGGGGTGTAGGCCGCTTCACCTTTCGCGTGCGCGTAGAAGAGGGACGATTATTCGAGTTGTACTACGATCGCGCGCCCAAAGGATCGAAACAGCGTAAAGGCGCGTGGTTCCTGCGCGCGGAATTGAGCGAAGCGTAACAGACCTCACAGGTGTCAGACACCTGTGAGGTCTATCGTGATTATCGGCGCGTCTTACGCACGGGATACCATACATCGCCGGAAGCGTGGCGCGCTCCAGCATTCATCTGGATGGCTCGCCCGCGTGGACTGCTGATGACGGTCGCGTGTAATCGAGCGATCTCCGGTGTGCCATCGACACTGCCGCCATCCACGACGATGATCTCGACTACGCGATCTTGCTGCCTGACACTCTCGATCGTTTTGAGAATGTTCTCGGCTTCGTTCAGGGCCGGGATGATGACAGACAGGCGCATCTCAGCGTGGCAGCGATTGAAACGGCGTCTGCAGTGCGCTGGTCGCGGCCGCGTACAGTTTGATCGTCTTGATCTTGAAATCGACCCGCAGGTAGAACAACGCAGTAGACACGAACCCCACCACCAGCAATGAATTGCTGGACGGGACATTGCCGACCAGCGCATTCTCGACGACGAGCGCAATAGCAAAAAACAACAAGAACACCCACAGCATTCTGCGAATACGATCCAATTGGGCCAATTTCACGTCGCGAATAACAGGATCGGTCGCGCTGGCCACAAAGTCACGATCGGCTTGCGTATGATCAAGCCACGACTTGATGATGTTAGGCATCTTTTACTCCCAGGTGGAATCCGAATGCCGGTACTTGCGACCTAAGAGTCGCACAGTCTGCGGCATAGAGAAGATCAGCCTACCCACTTCTCGGATGAAAGAAACCGGGTTTCTACGTTCAGGATGGTTTCGCGCCCTGAGAAGTAGAAACCCGGTTTCTCTACAATAACCATTACCCCACGAGTTTCTCCAGCCGATCGACCATGCCCGCCAGCACTTCAAAGCCGGCCAGCACCGCTTCCGGCTTCGTCAGATCAACACCCGCAATCTTCAACGCATCGAGCGAATAGACCGAGTTGCCCGCTTTCAAGAAGCGCAGGTAGTCTTCGGCGGCGTGCGGCACACCAGCCAACACGCGATTCGCCAGCGCATTCGCCGCCGAAATACCGGTGGCGTATTGGTACACGTAGTAATCGGCGTAGAGATGCCCGAAGGTGGCCCAGATGATGCCGTGCCGATTGTGGTCGATCGCCATGTGATCGCCGAAGCCTTCGGCAAACAGCTCATCCATCAACTTGATCATTGTGTCGGCGGTAACACCCTCGCCGCGTTCGAGGCGTTGATGCACTTCCAGCTCGAAGCGGGCCAACGTGGGCATGATGAAGAAGTAGCGCTGGAAATTGTTAAAGGCTTCTTCCAACAGCGTCAGCTGAAACTGCGGATCGTCGTTGGTTTGCAACAAATACGCCCGCACCAGCGCCTGATTGAAATTCGATGCGACCTCGGCCACGAACAGCGAGTAATTGCAGTAGATCACCGGCTGATTCTCGAACGTGAGGTAAGTGTGCAGCGAGTGGCCGAGTTCGTGCGCCAGCGTGCTGAGACTGAACAGATCGTCGTGGTAACTGGTCATGATGAACGGATGCGTGCCCGGCGCGCCAGTCGAAAAGGCCCCCGCTATTTTGCCTTGATTCGGATACACGTCCACCCAGCGATCTTGCAGGCAGCCCTTGCGTAACGCGCGCACGTAGTCGTCGCCCAGCGGTGCCAGCCCGGCGCAGATCATCTCGATCCCTTTTTCATAGGCAACCGTGGGACGCTGCGTTGCAATCGGGGCCCAAATGTCGTAGTAATGCAGTTCATCCACGCCCAGCGCTTTCTTCTTCACCGCCCAGTAGCGCTGCCACGTCGGCAGGTTCTGGCGAAACACCGCGATCAGGTTGTGGAAAACCTCCACCGGAATGTTATCTTCAAACAACGACGCCGCCAGCGTCGAGTCGTGCCGCCGCGCGCGCATCTTGAACACATTCTGCTTGATCGACGTGACGAGATTGTTCGCCAACGTATTCTTGTGTGCCAGATATTCATCGGTCAAACTTTCAAACGCGGTGCGCCGCACTTCCCGATCGGGACTGGCAATCAACTCGTAATAGGTTGACTGCGTCACCGGCAGTTCTTCACCCGCACTCGATCGCGCCGGCTTCAATTGAAAATCGGCGTTGGTCAGCAGCGACTCGTTCAAGTACGCGCCTGAAAACGGATCGGCCAGCAGGCCCAACAGCTCTTCCACTTCCACCGATCGCACATGCGCCTGCTTGCGAAACAAATCGTCGAAAGCGTGCGCGTAGATGGCCAGGCGCGGTTCACTGTTCACCCAGCCGCGCAGCCGCACCAACCCAATCGCAATCAATTCCGGGTCGATGAAAGCAAGGGCCGCTAACACCTGTCCGTACAAACTGCGCGCCCGGCTCGCCATTGCGGCGGCGACTTGATCGTTGGAATCGACCGCGCTCGCCATGTCGGCGTAGACTGTCAGCACTTGCGCCCGCCGGATGAATTCATCGCGTGCTTGCAGCGCTTCGACCAACCATGCGGCGCTGTCGGCTAGATGGCCCGGATACTTCGCAAGCGCGCTTAGTCCTTCGCCAACGCGGATCAATTCCTGCTCCCACGCTTCATGGGAAGCAAAGACACTCGGCGCATTCCAGGTGTACTGCGGCGGAACTTCGCTGTGCAAGAGTTGTTTGGTCATGAATTGTTTATCCTTCACGCAGTTGTCTGATGCCCCCAAACCCGACCAACCGAGGGTGCTGCTCATCCCACAGACGCAGCTTCCACGATGTGAGGCTGGAACGCGGCGTCATCGGCTTGACCATTAGACTCAATCCTGTTTCGATAAGGCTCGCAGCCCACGTCCGCGCGGGCGATCCCACCGCGTCCGCGATGCGCACGGTGGGGCCCGCACTAACCCAACAGGATTGCGCTTAGACTTCGCTGGTCATGATGAACAGCGGGGTCATTTCAAAGCTGTGATAGTACGGCCGATAACGTTCTGTATTATAGAACCGATCGACCTTCACCAGTTTCTTGGTACTGGTGATCACATCCAGCGGAATATTGTCGTAGCGGCCATTCTTCAGCACCACTAGGCGGCCGTGCATGCCGGAGATGATCAGATCGAGGGCCAGGTTGCCGTAAGCCATTGGCACAATCGAGTCGATCGCGTCCGGATCGCCGCCGCGCACCAGGTAACCCAACTTCTGGTTGATCACGTGAATGGGCTTACCATTGTTATACTTCGGCGAGAGCTCTTCCAACTTGGCCGAGACCATGTCGCCGATGCCGCCCAGCTTGCGGTGACCGTAAGCATCAGCCGTGCCGCTCTGGAAGACCATTTCGCCGTCTTCGAACATCGCGCCTTCCGACACGATCACGATGGCGTACTTGCTGGGGTTGTGATTCCGATCGGCGACCAGTAATTCCGTCAGCCGCTCAATATCAAAGCGATGCTCCGGGATGACGCAGCGATTCGCCGCGCCCGCCATCGTCGGCAGCATGGCCGTAAAACCGGCGTAGCGCCCGAAGACTTCCAGCACCATCAGGCGTTCGTGCGAACCGGCCGAGGTGCGCAGGTTGTTCGCCATTTCAATCGTACGGGTCACGCACGTACTGAACCCGATACAGTAATCGGTACCCGGCACATCGTTGTCCATCGTCTTGGGAATGGCGACCACCTTGAAGCCCTGCCTGTACAAGTGCACGCCGTAGCTGAGCGTGTCATCGCCGCCGATCGGAATCAGATAATCGATACCCAGCCAATCGAGGTTCTTCAAAACTTCCGGGGTGAGGTCGTTGGCTTTATCCTGATACTGATCCTTCAGATGTGCCGGCACGCTTTCTTGCTTGACGTGGCTGGGCCGCGTGCGTGACGTATGCAGGAACGTGCCGCCCGTGCGGCCGGCCCGATTGACAAGGTCTTCCGTCAGCAGCTGGAAGTTGTCGCTGTTGTCGTAGTCCTTCTCGCGCACAATGTCGATGAGGCCCCCCCAGCCGCGCCGCAGACCGACAACCTGATACCCTTCGCGCAGCGCGCGTACCGTGACCGCGCGAATGGCCGGGTTGAGGCCCGGCACATCGCCGCCGCCTGTCAAGATGCCGATGGTCTTCTTGCCGGTATTGATGTTCGCCATTCCAAAATCCTCCGTGGTTGATAGTTGCCGCATCAGGCAGCAACAGAATTTGTGCAACGCTGGAATTACGATTGATACAAGGCTTGATACGCCGGCTCTGCGCGCAGCGACGCCAGATCGGGGTCCTGCTGCGACCACTCGATCAGGCGCGGGCGCAGCTGCAAAGCCTCTCGCAATTCAGACAAGGCCAGTTCGGTTTGGCCGCTTAAGGCATAGAAGCACGCCAGATTATAACGCGCCATGCCATATTGTTCCGGCCAGTCGGCGACGGCAGCCGCACTGGCTTCAACCAACTGCGTGGCTTTTGCCAGATCGCCGTGGCGCCGGTAAAAATCCGCGTAATGCGCGACGGGATGCTCGAAACCGCTGCCCATGATCTGCGCGGCGAAGGAACGCGGCTCTTGATCACTGAAGCGCGCCAGCTGAGCGAGATCGTCGGCGGGCACCGATTGGATCAACGCGACGAAATCGGCCTGCGCCCGATCACCCTCGGCGACGATCTCGGCCAAAAGCCGATCGCGGTTGGTGTCGTAGATGGCGCGATTGATTTTCTCGTAGTCACTGAAGTCGGGCACCGGCTCAGCGTGGATCAGCGCCGCCAGGCGCGCCAGCGCGTTCAACTGCCACGCGACGACGTGCGTCAGCTCATCCTTCAGCGACCATTGCTCCCAGGTGCCACTGCGTTTATCTGCGTCACTGGAAAAGTCAGCGAACAGTTGCTGGCGAAAAGACTGCGCCAGATCGAGCAGCTGGATCAATCGGATTTTGAGATCAGCCATGTGAGGCTCGCTTAAAGATACGAATAGGCGGCACGTGCGGCTCGGTGCCTTTGCGCAGACGATCGATGTTTGGACGCAGCGCATAGATCGACAACAACAAAGCGCCCAGAGCATACACGACGATCGGCCAGGGATAGCCGCCAAGCAAGATCAGCAGAACGAACACCACCACCACGCCGGAGTTCAGAATTAACGAAGTCAGCGAGGCAATGCGAATCACGAACATACCCAATACCAAGACAGGCGCGATGAGCAACATGGCCGGCGGCCAAAACGCCGTGACCGCGCCCATGTTGGCGATGGTACCCGCGCCGCCGCGAAACGCCAGAAAAATCGAGGCGTTGTTCCCTAACATACCACCCAACCCCGACAAAACAGGAGCCCAAATCGTGGGCAGCACCAGCGCACCAAACAACACGGCGCACAGGCCTTTCACAAAATCACCGAGGATCGTGAAGAAACCGGCCAGAAACCCCCCCGCTCGATAGGCATTGGTCCCGCCGGTGCGACCGCTGCCCTCGTCACGCACATCGCGTTCGGTCAGAGCGCCGACCGCCCAATAGCCGATCGGCAATGAACCAATCAGATAGCCGCCGATCGCCGCCGCAATCAAGCGCACCGGCTCCGGCCAGTGAGCCAGCGCCGCAAGCACCGTACGGCGCAGCTCGTTGTCGGTCAAAATAGAGATCATGAACAGAGCGACGGCGATCAAGCCAGCCAGCGCGCCAGCACGATACACTTTGCGCTTCATGTTCCTCCTAGTATTACCAATCAGGCTGAAGGTTGGGTCAGGGTCCTGGTTTTACGTCAGCGCGCCGATGACCAGGCACGCGTTTTGTCCGCCAAAGCCAAACGAATTATTCAACACGTGACGCAGCGTGACCGGCCGCGCAGTATTGAGCACGTAATCCAAATCGCAGTCGGGATCGGGCTGGTCCAAGTTAATCGTCGGATGGATCAGGCCCATCTGGATCATCTTGGCACAGGCCACCGTTTCAAACGCACCCGATCCGCCGGACATATGCCCCGTCATCGACTTGGCCGCGCTAATCGGAATGTCATAGGCGCGCGCGCCAAAAGCCAACTTGATAGCGCGCGTCTCGGCCACATCACCCTGCACCGTGGCCGTCGCATGCGCGCTAATGTAGTCGATCTGATCAAGGCCGAGACCCGCATCCTCCATCGCCCACTGCATGGCGCGCGCCGACGCGCGGCCTTCCGGATCAGAATGGCTGACGTGCGAGGTATCCGCCGAAGTCGCATACCCCAGCACCTCCGCATAAATGTGCGCGCCACGCTGTTGAGCGTGCTCCCATGTTTCCAACACCACCACCGCAGCCCCTTCTGATCCCACAATGCCATCCCGGCTTTTATCGAAGGGACGGCTGGCTTTTTCGGGTTCCTCGTTATGCGTGGTAAAACCGCCGATGACGCTCATGCTGGCCAGTGCCAACGGACTCATTTCCGACTCAGCCCCGCCTGCCAACATCACGTCGGCCTTACCGCGCCGCAGCACTTCGGTTGCCTCACCGATCGCTTGTGTGCCCGAGGCGCACGCGACTACCACCGTGCTGGTGTAGCCTTTCGTATCAAAGTAGCAGCTGACGTGATGCGCCGCCATATTCGGCAGCAGACGCACCAGGTAGAACGGCGATACTTTCATCGGCCCGCGCTCGATCAAGGTCTTGGCCGCATCCTGTGACTCGTCCATCGCGCCGCCAAAGGCCGTGCCCATTAATACCCCGATTCGCTCGTGATCGATTCTTTGCATTTCAAGGTCGGCATCCCGCACGGCCTGCACGGCGGCCGCCACCGCCAGCTGCGCAAAGCGCGGCATGCGGCGTGCTTCGCGTGCCGGAAGGTAATCCTCCGGCTTGAAGCCCTGCACCCGCCCGGCCACCTGGCACGGAAAACCCTGATCGGCCGCCAGTTGCTCAAAGCGCGTACCCGATCGCCCGTTGATGAGACTCTCCCAATTGCTTGGCACATCCAGCCCGATCGGCGTCAGCGCCCCCAGGCCGGTAATGACTACACGTGTTCGATGATGATCGTTCAAGATTCGGCCTCACCCAAAATGTCTAGCTGCACTTCATGCACCTGCCCGTCAGCGATGCGAAAGGCACGGACACTCGGCGACGGATTCTGCAATGATATAACCACGTAAAGAGAATCTGGATACGCCGCCTCGGCAATGTCAGTGGGCGAAGGCACGGGCGGCCCCACCGGATGAGAGTGAAAGATGCCCACCGGCTCGAACTCACAGCCGATCATCGCCGCGGCGAACTCCAGCCCAGCCATGCGATAGGCCACGGGGCTGTGCAGCACATTCGGCACCGGCCACACCCGATCGACCACTCCAGCCCGACCGGCCAGCAGTCCGCACATTTCAAGCGTGGGATCGGATAACACGTGCGCCACCATCTGATCGTAGAGCGCACGCGGAAAGGTGAGAACGGCCGGAATCATGCCCCTCATTATACCGCCGCTATGCGTACCACTTCAAGCCGCTGTGCCGATCGCGCGTCTTTCACTCCTAGAAAGAATAAGTTCCGCTGTGCTCCGGCTGGATGGTACATCCAGCCGCCGGATGTGACCCGCTTCGCGCGGCGCGAGCCAACCGGGAAGTTGTTGTTCAACGAGTCCTTAATACCAATGACTCCACTGCAAAAAGGCTCTAGCCGCCGTCCCCGGCGGCGTGTTGCGCGTTCAAATCCGCCCCGAGGACGGGGCTTCGCCCAGCGCGTCGCCGGCGCATCGCGCCAGGTACGACGTGAGCAGTTTTTTCAGTGGAGTCTACCAATACTAGTACCGCGTTTCATAAGAAATCCGACTATAATCTCCCTGCGGCAGAGCCTAACTTATCCAGGGAGTCAAACGACATGAAGCCACATAAGTATGTGATTCGGCTGGGGAGCAAAGAAAAGCAACTCCTGCGCCAACTCGTGGGCAGCGGCAAGACTGAAGCCCGGCTGGTGGAACGCGCCCGGATTCTGTTATGGGCGCATGACGGCGTGACGATTGATGAAACCGCCCGGCGCTTGGGTTGTCATCGAGAGAAAGTGATCTTCTGGCGTCAACGCTACCTTGAACGTCGCCGCGAAGGTTTGCCGGACTGTTTGCAAGACTTGCCCCGCTCGGGCCGCCCGCGCGTTTTTTCCCCCTGAGCAACGGGAAGCGGTGGTGTTGCTGACCCTGGAACAACATCAAGCGGCGCGTGCGAATCAAGCGCGGCCACGTGATTGGCGCGGGGTGATGGTCTGTACCAGTCGCGATGTGGCCGCCTGTGTGAGTCAGCTGCCGGCGAGCGAGAGTATGTCGTACAGCACTGTGGTTCGCCTCTGGCGGCAGATGGACTTGAAGCCCTGGCGCTGGCACTACTGGCTGACGCCGACGGACCCGGATTTTGCCGCCAAAAGCCGCGCGATTTGTCGGTTGTATCATCATCCGCCGCAGGATGGGACGTTGTTGTGTTTTGACGAAAAGCCGGGCATTCACATTCGCGAGCGCAAGCATCCCGGCGGGCCATTGGCGCCCGGTCATATCGCGTTGCACGAACACGAGTATATCCGCCACGGCACGCTCGATCTGCTGGCCGCGTTTGAAGTCACCACCGGCTGGGTGTTCGGCCGCTGCTATCATCGCCATCGGGCGGTGGAAGTGGTCTACTTTCTGGATAGCTTGCATCGCGCTCTACCGGTAGAAGATTACGGCGTCTTACATCTGATCAGCGACAATGCCAAGTCCCGAACCGCGCCCGAAACCACCGAGTGGCTGGAGGCGCATCCGGGCCGGGTCGTCTGGCACTTCTTACCCAAGCATGGGTCCTGGCTGAATCAGATCGAAATCTGGTTCAGCGTCTTGCAGCGCAAGTGTTTGGCCAGTGGAACGTGGCGCGACTACGATGAACTCAAGCGGCACATCTTGGCCTACATCACCACGTATAACCGACGGTGGGCGCATCCATATCAATGGACCTACAAGGGTCTGCCGCTGGCGGTTTGAGCATCGTCGGATTTCTTATGAAACACGGTACTAGTCTAAAATGCGCACCACCCTCGTCCCGGGGACGGTGCGCGAGCGCGGAGCGTTTTCAGGCTTGGGGGTGAACGCCGTTCAGGGGGTCTATTTAGATAAGGCGCGCAGCCCGCGTCCCCGCAGACGGGAGGATTGAGCGCTTTTCCCGATAGTCGATTTTTACCGCTTGACTTTTAGCATGACTTAAGTATAATTTAGGCATACCTAAATCTTTTTCTAGGCAGACCAAATGGAAAAATTCAGCCCGCCGATTGAAGACTACCTTAAGACCATCTACCTGCTCCGCGAGCGCGAGGGCGCTGCGACCACCACGGGCATCGCCGCCGTCCTGGAGGTCACGCCAGCCAGCGTCACCGGCATGATTAAAAAACTGGCCGAACTGAAGCTGGTGCGGCACACGCCTTATCAGGGCGTGGAACTCACCAAATCCGGCGAAAAGATCGCGCTGGAAATGGTACGCCATCACCGGCTGCTGGAACTCTTCCTGTTTGAAGCGCTGGGCTATTCGTGGGATGAAGTTCACGCCGAGGCCGATGCGCTGGAGCACGTCATCAGCGAAGAATTTGAAGAGCGCATGGCGGCTCGCCTGGGCGACCCCGTCGTCGATCCGCACGGCGATCCCATTCCGGCGAAAGACGGCACCTTTACGGCGCTCAAAGAACGCGCCCTGCTTTCCATGCAAGCGGGCGAGTCCGCGCAGATTACGCACATCAACGATACCAACTCCGAGATGCTGCGCTACGCCGCCAGTCTGGGGCTGACGCCCACCACGCGCCTTACTTTGATCGACGTGGAACCCTTCGGCGGATCGCTGCGCGTAAAAATCGGGAAAACGGAAAAAGCGATCGGGCGGGAATTGGCCGCACAGGTTTTTGTTACGACCAAAGCATAGCACCGCACTCGATCGAGATGGAGGAAACAACACACCATGACGACCGCACCTGCTCTCCTGATCAGCCTGATCCTGCTCAGCGCCATCCTCTTGTGGCCGCGGCACGGACTGGTGGCGTGGGGACAGCGCCGCCGGCAGCAGCGACAAATTCGGCGCGTGGAGGACGCGCTCAAACACATTCACCGCCAGAATGAGCACGGGCAATTGGCGACGGCCGAGTCGCTGGCCGGAGCATTGTACTTGCGCCCGGAGGAGGTCATTCGCTTGATCGAGCACATGCAGCGCGATCAGCTCATCGGGCAGGCCGGGAACGGTTATCGCCTCACACCCGACGGCAATGCGTGCGCGCTGCACATCATCCGCGCGCATCGTTTGTGGGAACGTTATCTGGCCGATCAAGCCGGGTGGCCGCTGGCCTCGCTGCACACCGAAGCCGATCGACGCGAACACGCCACCACTGACACCGAGCTGGACGCACTGGACGCCGCATTAGGACATCCGCAATTTGATCCGCACGGCGATCCCATCCCCAGTGTGGCGGGCGATGTGAGTGAACGCGAACTGCCCTCGCTCGATCGCTGGCCGATCGGGACGCCGGGCTGCATCGCGCACGTGGAAGATGAACCGACCGAGGTCTTCGCGCAAATCGCCGCGCTGGGCTTAAAGCCTGGCGTACCGGTGCGGGTCCTCGAAGCGACGCCCGCGCGCGTGGTGTTTGAAGCGGGACAGACCCAGCACATTCTCGCGCCCGTTGTCGCGGCGAACATTTTTGTCGAAGCCGCAGCGGAGCGCGAACGGCATGAAACAGCATTGAGCACGCTGCGCCGTGGACAGCACGCCATCATCGCAGCGCTGCGCGATGACTGCCAGGGCCTGACGCGGCGGCGCTTTCTCGATCTGGGTCTGACACCCGGCACCCCGATCGAGGCGGCCTTGAACAGTCCCTTACGAGACCCGGTCGCCTATCGGGTGCGCGGCACGTTGATCGCGCTGCGGCACGAACAGGCCGATAAGATTCTGATCGATCCCGGATCGATCGAGCAAGGAGCGAGCGCATGACAAATTGTGAAACTTGCCCGGCCAACCCCAAAGGGCGTCCCAGTGAGCGCTTAATCAAGCTGGGAATTCAGATGACTAACTTCGATCACGTCGTAGCACTGGCCGGCAATCCCAACACGGGCAAGAGCACGATCTTCAACGCCTTGACGGGATTGAAGCAGCATACCGGCAACTGGCCCGGCAAGACGGTAGCCCGCGCCGAAGGCGGCTTTGAGCATGAAGGCCGGAAATACAAGCTGGTCGATCTGCCCGGCACCTATTCGCTGCTGTCTGCTTCGGTGGACGAGGAGATTGCGCGCGATTTCATTTTATTCGGCCAGCCCGATTGCACGATTGTCGTGGTGGATGCCACCGCACTGGAACGCAACCTTAATCTAGCGCTGCAAGTGCTGGAGATCACCGACAAGGTGGTGGTGTGCGTCAACTTGATGGACGAAGCGCGGCGCAAAGGATTGACGATCGATCACCGCGCGCTAAGCCGCGATCTGGGTGTGCCGGTGATTTCCACAACAGCCCGCACAGGCGAAGGGCTAAACACGCTGGTCGCGACCGTGGCCGAGATGGTGCGCGGCGAAATCAACACGCAGCCGCATCGTATTCGCGGCGATGGCGCGTTCTTGCGCGCGGTCGATGAACTAGTGCCCGCGATCGAACAGGCGTATCCCGGTCTGCCCAATGCCCGCTGGATCGCAATGCGGCTGCTCGACGGCGATCAGCGCGTGCGGCAGGCCATGCGCAACGGCGAACTGGCGCAGCTGGCCAACGGGCCGCTCGAGCCCACGCCGGCTCCGACGAATGCCATCGCACTGGAGGCAGCATGAGCTCAGCCGAAAATATCCTGGCGCAAGCCGATGCGCTGCGGCGCACGCTGGATACGGCTTTCCGCGATCAGGTCGTGGAAGCAGCGTATGCCGATGCGGCACAGATCGCCCACCGGGCGGCGTATCACACGGGCGAACAACGTTTCGATTTCGATCAGTGGCTCGATCGCTTGGTGACTTCCCGCCTGTGGGGGCTGCCGATCATGCTGCTGCTGCTCGGCATCGTCTTCTGGCTGACGATTACACTCGCCAACATCCCGTCGCAAATCATCGGCAACGGGTTGTTCTGGATCGGAGATCAGGGCGTGGCGTTGTTCACCACGCTGGGCGTACCGGCCTGGCTCACCGGCCTGTGGTGGGACGGCATCTATCGCGCCACGGCGTGGGTTATTGCGGTGATGCTGCCGCCGATGGCCATCTTCTTTCCGTTGTTTACCATTCTGGAGGACTTCGGCTATCTGCCGCGCGTGGCGTTCAATCTCGATCGCTTGTTCAAACGAGCGGGCGCGCACGGCAAGCAGGCGCTTAGCATGTCGATGGGCTTCGGCTGCAACGCGGCCGGCGTCGTCGCCACACGCATCATCAATAGTCCGCGCGAGCGCCTGATCGCGATCTTGACCAACAACTTCGTGCCGTGCAATGGGCGGTTTCCCACGTTGATCATGCTGGCGACCGTCTTTGTAGCCGCATCTTTTCCACCGGCGCTGGCATCGTTGGTCGCCGCGGGCACGGTGGTGGTGGTCGTTCTGATCGGCGTGGCCACCACGTTGATCGTCTCGTGGGCGTTGTCGCGCACCGTATTGAAAGGCGAGGCTTCAGCGTTTATGCTGGAATTGCCGCCCTATCGCCGTCCGAACATCACGCGCATCCTGTACACGTCGTTCATCGATCGCACGTTGTTCGTATTGTGGCGCGCCATCAAGACAGCCGCGCCGGCCGGCGCGGTGATCTGGCTGCTGGGCAATATCACCATCGGCGGCACGAGTCTGGCGACGACCTTGGCCGATTTCTTGAATCCACTGGGGATCGCCATCGGATTGGACGGTGTGATCTTGCTGTCCTATGTCGTCGCCGTGCCTGCCAACGAAATCGTCGTGCCGACCATGTTGATGTTCTACACCGGCGCGAGTGAAATGATCGGCGCGGAAAGTTTCAACAACCTAAACACGCTGCTGGTGGGACAGTACGGCTGGACGATGTTGACGGCCATCAACCTGATGCTGTTCAGCCTGCTGCATAACCCCTGTGCGACGACAATCTTGACGATGTGGACTGAAACACGCAGCAAGAAATGGACCGCACTGGGCGCGCTCATGCCGCTGGCGATTGCCTTTGCCGTGACGTTTGTTACGGCCACCCTCGCGCGGCTGTTGGGTTGGGGATAAAGGGATAAGACGACGATGCAGTTGATGATACGCGCCAGTTTGCTCATGCTCGTGATGGTGGGACTCGCGGCTTGCGGCAGCCCGATCGCTGCGGCGCGGCCCGACGATCTGGCGCAGCGCCCCATCAACGCCGTGACCACCATTGGCATGATTGGTGACATCGTGCAGAACGTCGGCGGTGAGCGCGTCAACGTGATCGGCTTGATGGGCCCCGGCGTCGATCCGCACCAGTATAAAGCCAGCGAAGGCGATGTGATTCGTCTGGGTGAAGCGGACATCGTGTTCTACAACGGCCTGCACCTGGAAGCGGCCATGAGCCGCGTCTTCGAGCGGATGGGCGATCGGATTAAGACCGTGGCCGTGACCGGCTACCTCGATCGCGATCGGTTGCTCACGCCGGATCAGTTTGAGGGCAACTACGATCCGCACGTGTGGTTCGACGTGACGCTGTGGATGAAGGCAACCGAGCGGGTGCGCGATGCCTTGATCGAAATCGATCCGACACACGCTGGCCCATATCAGGCCAATGCCGATCGTTATCTGCAACAACTGGCTGAGCTGCATGACTACGTCGGAACGCAGGCCGCCAAACTACCGGCGGATAAACGGGTGATCATCACGGCGCACGATGCCTTCAACTACTTCAGCCGCGCCTACGGCTTTGAGGTGCGGGGCTTGCAGGGCATCAGCACCGCGGCGGAAGCAGGCACGGCCGATGTGCAGGGTCTGGCGAAGTTCATCGTCGAACGCCAGATTCCAGCCATCTTCATCGAATCATCGGTGCCGGTGCGCAACGTCGAAGCCGTGCAGGAAGCCGTGCGCGCGCAGGGTTGGGATGTGCAAATCGGGGGCGAGTTGTTCTCGGATGCAATGGGGACGCCGGGCACGCCAGAGGGAACGTACATCGGCATGGTGAAGCACAATATCGATACGATTGTGGAAGCATTGGGGAAGTAAAACGTGAAACGTAAAGCGTAAGTCGCATTTTACGTTTTACGCCTTACGTTTTACGTTTCATACCAGAGAAATGACTATGAACTCAACCTCATCCGCCATTGAAGTGACCGACCTCACGGTCGCCTATCACGAAAAGCCGGTTCTGTGGGATGTCGATCTCGACGTACCGCCGGGCGTATTGATGGCCGTCGTCGGGCCGAATGGCGCGGGCAAAACGACGATGATCAAATCGATCCTGGGATTGATCAAGCCGGCTGCAGGACAGGTCTTGATCTACGGCAAGCCTTATCAGGAACAGCGCAAACTCGTGGGCTACGTGCCACAGCGCGGCAGCGTCGATTGGGACTTTCCGACCAGCGTGCTCGACGTGGTCACGATGGGCACGTATGGATCGCTCGGCTGGATTCGCCGCCCGGGCCAAGCGGAGCGAGAGAAAGCGCTGGCCGCACTCGATCAAGTGGGTATGCAAGCGTTCGCCCAGCGGCAGATCAGCCAGTTGTCTGGAGGTCAACAACAACGCGTGTTCCTGGCGCGAGCGTTGGTGCAGGACGCGCAGGTGTACTTCATGGACGAACCGTTTCAAGGCGTCGATGCCACCACCGAGCGCGCGATTGTGTCCCTGCTGCAAACGCTGCGCGCCGCGGGCAAGACGGTGGTCGTCGTCCATCACGACTTGCAGACCGTGCCGGAATACTTTGACTGGGTCACGTTGATCAACGTGCGCCGCATCGCCAGTGGGCCGGTGCAAGACGTGTTCACCGACAAGAATCTGCGCTTGACCTATGGCGGACGCGTCGCGTTTTTGAGCCGCAACGGATCGAGCGAGTTGGCGGTGGAACAAGAGGCATGAGGCAGGAAACAAGATGCAGGATGCAAGAGGCATACCTTGTCTACTTGCTTATTTGTTTCCTTTTGACGGGATATTGCAATGAATCTCTTTGACCTTTTTTCAGACTACACCCTGCGCACCGTCGCACTGGGCGCGGGCGTGCTGGGCATCGTCAGCGGTGCGCTGGGATCGTATGCGGTGCTGCGCAAACAAGCGCTGTTAGGCGATGCCGTCTCGCATGCCGCCCTGCCCGGCATTGCACTGGCCTTCATGTTAACCGGCAGCAAAGCGCCGTTGGTGTTGGTGCTCGGCGCGGCCATCGCCGGCTGGCTGGCGACGCTGCTCATGATCGGCATCGTTAAGACGACACGCCTCAAAGACGATAGCGTGCTGGGGCTGCTGCTCTCGGTGTTTTTCGGTTTCGGATTGGTGCTGCTGACATTCATTCAACGGACACCCCATGCGGCCAAAGCCGGGCTTGATAAATTTCTCTTCGGTCAGGCGGCCACGCTGCTCGCCAGCGACGTGATCACGATGAGTGTGCTGGGCCTGATCGTGTTGTTGTTTGTCGCCCTGCTGTGGAAAGAATTCAAGCTGCTCAGTTTCGATCCAGCCTTTGGCGCGAGCCTGGGCTTTCGCATGCGGTTTCTCGACGTGGCGCTGACCACGCTCATCGTCGTGGCGATTGTGGTGGGCTTGCAAACGGTAGGCGTCGTGTTGATGAGCGCGATGTTCGTCGCGCCGGCTTCGGCGGCCCGGCAATGGACCGATCGCTTGGGGGGCATGATCGGGCTGGCGGGATTGTTCGGCGCGATCGCGGGCGTCAGCGGCGCGGTGATCAGCAGCAGCACCACGCACCTGCCCACCGGCCCGACAATCGTCTTGTGCGTCAGCGTGTTGGTTTTCATCTCGTTGTTCTTCGCGCCTAATCGCGGGCTGGTGTGGAGTTGGGCGCGGCGGCAGCGCAACAAACGCCAGCTGCGCATCGATTCCGTGTTGGGTGATCTCTATACGCTGTCGCAACAGCACAGCAATCCGAACCACGCGCACTCCATCTCGGTCTTGCGCGCCATGAACGCGGGGCGCGGCGGCGTCAAGCGCAGCCTCGACGAAATGCGCCACCTGGGCTGGGTGCAGCAAGTCAACGCGCACGAATACGTGTTGACGCCGGTGGGTCGCGCAGAAGCGGAACAGAGACAAGTAAAACGTAAGGCGTAAAACGTAAATCGTTTATTACGCATTACGCATTACGCATTACGTTTTACGTTTTACGCATTACGCAGTAAGTAATTGAGACAACCATGAGCACCTTACAGATCGAAATCCAACTCATCGCCGTCGTCGTAGCCGCGGCCTGCGCCCTGCCCGGTGTGTTTCTGGTGTTGCGCCGCATGTCGCTGATGAGCGATGCCATCAGTCATTCCATTCTGCTGGGCATCGTGCTGGCCTTCTTCATCACGCAAGACTTGTCGTCGCCGCTGCTGATCTTCGGTGCGGCCGCGGTCGGTGTGTTGACCGTGACGCTGGTCGAGCTCATCACGCGCACCCGGCTCGTCAAGGAAGATGCCGCCATCGGCTTGGTGTTTCCCGCGTTGTTCAGCATCGGCGTGATCTTGATCAGCAAGTTCGCGGGCAACGTGCATCTGGATACCGACGCGGTGCTGCTAGGCGAACTCGCCTTTGCGCCGTTCGATCGCTTCGTCGTGTTTGGGATGGACCTGGGGCCGCGTGCGCTTTACTTGATGAGCGGCATCCTGGTGCTGAATCTACTCTTCATCGTCATCTTCTACAAAGAACTGAAACTCGCCACGTTCGATGCGGGACTGGCCGCCGCGCTGGGCTTTGTGCCGGTGACCATTCATTACGCGTTGATGGGCCTCGTGTCGATCACGGCGGTGGGCGCGTTCGACGTGGTAGGATCGATCCTCGTGGTCGCGTTGATGATCGCGCCAGCGGCGACGGCTTACCTGCTCACCGATCGGCTGGCGCGCCTGATCGGGCTGAGTGTGCTGATCGGGGCGTTGAGCGCCATTACCGGCTACTGGCTGGCGCGCGCGCTCGACGCATCAATCGCCGGAGCGATGGCCACCATGGCGGGTGTGATCTTCGGCCTCGTCTATCTGCTCGCGCCCGAGCGCGGACTCATCGCCAGCGCACGGCGGCGCAATCGGCAACGCTGGGAATTCGCGCAGACCATGCTCGCTATTCACTTGTTCAATCACGAAGGAACGCTCGAGGCCGCGCACGAAAGCCGCATCGAACACATGCGCGAGCACATGCGCTGGGAGATGACGTTCGCACGGCGCGTGGCGCGTTACGCCGAACAACGCGGCCTGCTGCGCGACGAAGGCGGATCGTTGACCTTGACGAACGAAGGACGACAGCTGGCACAGCAGGCGATTGTGGCCTGACCGTACAGGAGGTTAGCATGCAAGCACACCCTTCAATTCAACCACAGCCGTCGCACGCCGTGATCAAACGACTGGCACAGATCATCGGTTATCTGACAGTAACCATGGGCCTCTTCTTCACTGGAGCGGGACGGCTCGACATCCTGATGGCGTGGGTCTACGTGGCGGTGTATGTGATCTACCTCGCCATCATGGCCTTGTTCATACACGATCGGGATTTGATCAAGGAGCGCAGCCAGACACCGGCCGATGCAAAAGCATGGGATCGAAAACTGATTAAAGTTTATGGCCTGTGCACCCTGACGACGTTCTTCGTTTCTGGGCTGGATATAGGGCGATTTAATCAAACGCCGCATGTTCCACCGCTGTTACAAATCATTGCGCTGAGCGCCGGGATCTTGTCACTGGGATTGATCAGCTGGGCGATGCGCACCAACACTTTTTTCTCCACTGTGGTGCGCATCCAATCGGATCGTGGGCATCACGTGATCAACACGGGACCTTATCGCTACGTGCGGCATCCGGGCTATGTGGCGATGATTGGATCGATTCTCGCCACGCCGCTGGTGCTCGGTTCAGTCTGGGGCTTGATCCCGGCGGCGCTGGCAGCTGGTATCATTGTGGCGCGCACCGTCGCGGAAGATCGCACGCTGCAAGCCGAATTGCCTGGCTATGCCGCGTATACCCGGCAAGTGCATTACCGGCTGCTGCCGAAAATCTGGTAACACGGAGAAACCATGACCGATCAACGTTCCACCGAGTTGTCGACCAACCAGCACATCATCACCGTCGTATCCGGCCTGCCACGCTCCGGCACCTCGATGATGATGAAGCTGTTGGAAGCGGGCGGCCTGCCGCCGCTCACCGATAATCTGCGCACCGCCGATGAGGACAACCCCAAAGGCTATTACGAATTCGAGCGCGTGAAACAGCTGCCCAAAGGCGATGTGGCGTGGCTGCCCGACGCACAGGGCAAAGTGGTGAAAGTGATCGCGGCGTTGCTGCCGTCGCTGCCCGGCGGTTATCAGTATCGCGTCGTCTTCATGCAGCGTGCCATGCCCGAAATGCTGGCCTCGCAGCGGCAGATGTTGATCCGCCGGGGCGAAGACCCGAACAAGATTCCAGACGAGGTGCTGGCTAAGTTATTCGAGAAACATCTACGCCAGGTTAACGAGTGGGTCAGCCAGCAGCCCAACGTCGAGCGACTGGACGTGAACTACAACGAGATGCTGAAGAACCCGCAGCCGTTCATCGATCAGATCGATGCGTTTCTGGGAAATCAACTGGACAAGGCTAAAATGGCAACTGTGGTTGATCCCGCTTTGCATCGGCAACGGAAAACGGAATGAGAGATGGAGAGAATGAGGGATAGAGGGACAGACACATGACCCAACTGGCTTTGTATTCCTGGAACGTGAACGGCATTCGCGCGGCTGAAAAGAAGGGCTTTCTCGATTGGCTGGCGCAGTGCAAGGGCGACATCGTGGCGGTGCAGGAAACCAAAGCCGCGCCCGATCAACTTTCGGCGGCTCTTCTCCAACCGATCGGTTATCACGCCGATTGGAGTTCCGCCGAGAAGAAAGGCTACAGTGGCGTGGGCACGTACTCGAAGGCGCAGCCTGTTGCCATCAGGACCGGTTTCGACGACGAGCGCTTCGACAAAGATGGTCGCATTCTAATCAGCGACTTCGAGCGCTTTGTGCTCTTCAACATCTACTTTCCCAACGGCGGACGCGGGCCGGAGTGGGTGAAGCACAAACTCGATTTCTACACACGCTTTCTGGAAGTAGTGGCTCGCTATACCGCACAGGGCCGATCGGTGGTTGTGACGGGCGATGTGAACACGGCCTACGCCGAGATCGATCTGGCGCGGCCCAAGGAAAACGTGAAGCACTCAGGCTTCATGCCCGAAGAGCGCGTCGCACTGGGCGAGTTCTTTACCGCCGGATTGATCGACACCTTCCGCGCCCTGCATCCCGACAAGGTGAAATACACCTGGTGGGATATGGTGACGCGCGCGCGTGAACGCAACGTGGGTTGGCGTCTCGATTACTTCTTCGTCACACCCGACCTAAAAGATCGCGTCGTCGCTGCCGAGATTCATCCCGAAGTGATAGGCTCGGATCACTGCCCGATCAGTTTGACGTTGGAGTTATAACTTCTGACATGGCGCACGCTCACCCGCACACCGTGCAAACAACAACGCGCCGCATGGCGCTGGCCCTGTTCATCACGCTAGGGTTTGTGTTCGTCGAGGCCGCCGCCGGTTTCATCGCCAACAGCCTGGCGCTGCTTACCGATGCGGCGCACAACTTGACGGACGTCATCGCCCTGGCGTTGAGTTGGTACGCGATTCGCCTGACGCTCCGCCCGGCCCATGCCGGTAGAACGTTTGGCTATCATCGCGCCGGAATCTTGATCGCGCTCTTTAACTCTACGACGCTGGTACTGATCGCGTTGGGCATCTTCTACGAAGCATATCATCGTCTGCTTAATCCGCCGCCAGTGGAAGCAGGCCTGATGACCGTCGTGGCGGGGATTGCCTTTGTCGTCAATGTGGTCACGGCGCTGCTCGTCAAACAAGGCAGCGACTACGACTTGAATCAACGCAGCGCCTTCATCCATCTGGCAGGCGATGCCCTTTCGACGCTGGGCGCACTGATCGCCGGTATTCTGATCATGCTGACCGGCTGGACGATCCTCGATCCACTGGTCAGCGTGCTGATCGGCTTACTCATCGTGTGGAACGCGTGGCTGATCATCCGTGAGAGCGTGGAGATTCTGCTGGAAGGCACACCGCGCGACATCGACGTGGCAGCGCTGGTGACCGACATCCAGCACATCGACGGCGTGCGCGGCGTGCACGATCTGCACGTGTGGAGCATCACCCAAAACATGCGGGCGCTGTCGGCGCACGTCCTGGTGGATGATGAACCGATCAGCGTGGGGGTCGAGATTCAACGCGGGATTAATGTGGTGCTGCAGCAGCAGTACAACATCGCGCACGCCACCCTGCAACTGGAGTGCGTCGGCTGTGAACCGGACACCTTATATTGCGAGTTAAATTCGAGCAATCATGGATAACTTCAAATGGCAGCAACCAATTGACAAACTCGCGCCCGTGGTGAAAGAAGCGCAGGCGAAATTGCGCGCGATCGATCGGGCAGAGGTAGCCGCGCGCAGCGGCGCGACGATCGATCCGCTGGGCAACCTGCGCGTGGAATTCCTGCGGCGCGAATATGTGATCGATCAGGCTGAATGGACGGTGAAGCGCACTGACGACGGAGCCGCACCGCCGTCGCTGATGCAGAGCTTGCTCTTGACGTACTTGTACACGTCCGATGGAACGCCGCCGATTGATCGCTGGATGAGTTTCCGCGAGTTACCCAATGGCTTGTTTTACGCGCAGGCATTTCAAGGTTATACCGGCGCTGAGCTCGTCCGCGATCTCAATGGCGACGTGGCAGCCTTCAAACAGGCGAGTGAAAAACTGCAGGGCAGCGCACTCCCGATCGGGAGTGCCGGGTACGCCTTTCCAGTGCTGCCGCGCCTGAAGTTGGCCGTGGTCATGTGGGCGGGCGACGATGAGTTTCCGTCGCAAGCGCAGGTGTTGTTCCAGGAGAGCGCGCCGCACTATCTGGTTACCGAGGGACTGGCCATTGTCGGAAGCTTGTTGATCGGGCAAATTGTGAAAGCAGCGAAAACATGAACGATTCAATTGCGATTCAAACGCAGGGCTTGACAAAGTCCTATGGCAAAGTGCAGGCGCTGCGCGGCGTCGATCTGGAAGTGCGGCGCGGCGAGGTCTTCGGCTTTCTGGGGCCTAACGGCTCGGGCAAAACGACGACGATTCGCTGCCTGCTCGATCTGATCCGGCCCGATGGCGGGACACTGCGCGTACTGGGCCGCGATCCGCAGCGCGAGTCCGTCACGGTGCGGGCGCAGATCGGCTACTTGCCTGGCGAGCTGCGCATCGACGAAGCATTCACGGTGGAAGCGGCGCTGCGTTTCTTCAGCCGCCTGCGCGGCGATCACGTCGAGTGGGCCTACGTGCGCGAGTTAGCCGATCGGTTGAGTCTCGATCTGCAATTGCGGGTCAAGAATCTATCCAAGGGCAACAAACAGAAGGTGGGCATCGTGCAGGCGCTCATGCCTCGCCCGGCCCTATTGATGCTCGACGAACCGACCGGCGGCCTCGATCCGTTGATGCAGCAGCAAGTGCTGCGCGCCATTCGTGAAGCACAGGCGCAGGGCACAACCGTCTTCTTCTCGTCGCACGTCTTGAGCGAGGTCGAGGAGATCGCCGATCGGGTAGGAATTATCCGGCGCGGGGTGGTGGTCGAGGTGGCCGATCCGCAAGCGTTGATCGATCGCGCGCTGCGGCGTGTGCGCGTGCGCTTCAAACAGCCGATCGATCTGAGCGCGCTCACGCAGCTGCCGGGCGTCACGTTGATCGATCGGAGTGATGGCGCCAGCGTCTTGCTGAACGTGGCCGGCGATATGGATCAACTCATCAAAACCCTAGCGGCTTATCCGGTGATCGAAGTGGACACCGAGCGGCCCTCGCTGGAAGAAATCTTTCTGGCATATTACACGGAGCAGTCATGAACACCATTTTTCGCTACGCGCTGCTGCGTTTACGCGGACAGATCATCGGCTGGGGTGTGGCGCTGGCCGTACTGGCGTTTGTCGTCGCGTCATTGTATGACACGGCGCTGCAGATGCGCGGCCAACTCGAACAACTGCTCGACACGATGCCGCCGGAAATCATGATGTTCGTCGGCGGCATCGATCGGATCTTCAGCCCGGCGGGATTTCTGGACACGCGCTATTTCTCGATGCTGCCGTTGATCCTGGGCGTGTTTGCCGTCCTCGTCGGCAGCGGGCTGGTCGTCGGCGATGAAGAAAACGGCACGCTCGATTTGATCCTGGCACATCCGGTGCGGCGTCTCGATCTGCTCATCGGGCGCTGGCTGGCATTTTGTGCGGCGCTGTTAGGCATTCTGGCATTGGCGTGGTTGGGGCTGATCATCGCTACCACGTTCACGTCAATCAAATTCAGTGGGATTGACATGGCGCTACCATTCGTCTCACTGTTTGGCATTCTGATCTGGTTTGGCGGACTGGCCTTGTTGCTCAGCCTGATCTTGCCCTCGCGCCGCCTGGCTGCGTCACTTACGGGATTGATCCTAGCGGCCAGTTATTTCATCACGGCCTTTGCGCTCATCAGTCCGAATTTGAATGGACTGGCTCAGTGGTCGCCACTCACCTACTATCAGGGCGGCAGCGCGATGGAAGGATTTAACACAGGTGATTTTGTCGGCCTGCTGCTCATATCGATCGTCTTCGTCACGATCGGCCTGTGGCTATTTCAACGCCGGGACATTCGCATCGCCGGCGAAGGCGGCTGGCATCTACCTTTTCTATCACGCAAATCGCGCGCGGCGTGAAAGGGCCGCGCTCACCCACTGAAAGAGTGTCGCTAAAATGTCAGGCAAATGGCATGACAGGCGGGTGATTTAGGAGGATAACAGAAGCGTCCTTTGACAACACACTCAAGGTGACACAGACACACCTCGTTAGGCGAGGCGTCTGCGCAAGACACAGGCCATTGTCCCGAAACGTCGAGAGACGCCAAGGGGTAGACCAGGCAAGGTCGATTGAAGGCTTTGCTCAAAGTGGCTGGGATCAATTCCCCCCTACGCTGCGCAGTGCCAAAGCTCAACCAGTGAGGCGGCAGCGCGTGACGTTGCTTGATGGTGATCGAGCCTCCCTGGTTTTCACGGGGAGGCTTTCTGCTTGTCGCCAGCGGAAACGAACACATGGACGCAGACATTCATTCACACGACATCTTCTATGACCACTGGCTCGATCTCTCGCCGATCGAGCGGAGCTCACGTCTGCGCGCTTACCTCGGTATGACTTCGTAGGCTTCTCTCCACCCGATCGGCCTGGGCGCTCTCGCGCGCAAGCGCGCGCCAGTGATGGCATTTCACTCTCAGGCAGGCTGATCATGTTCAATTTTATTTTCAAGAATCTCTTTCGACGCAAAGCCCGCACGCTGTTGACGGTGCTGGGCATCGCCGTGGGCGTGTCGATGATCGTCGCGTTGGGCGCGATCGGCGAAGGCATGCGCAGCGGTTACGCCTCGATGTTCGGCGGCAGCGGCGCGGACCTCACGTTGATGCAGGCCGGCTCGTATGACATCACCATGAGCGGTGTGGACGAGCAAGCGGTCGCCGACATCGCGGCCGTGCCGGGCGTCAAAGAAGCCACGGGCCTGATCGTGGGCAACATCTCCGCGCCTGGAGCCGCCTACTTCTTCATCTTTGGTTACGATCCGAACGGCTTCGCGTTTGAGAAGTTCCGCGTGGTCGAGGGACAAGCGTTGGGTCAAGCCCGCCGATCGGCCGGCAGCGTCCGCGAGATCATGTTGGGCAAGCAGGCCGCCGAGGTCATGAAGATGAACGTCGGCGATCTGATCCGCTTGACAGGCGGCACCTTCAAAGTGGTGGGCATCTACAACAGCGGCGACGGCTTTGAAGACGCGGCCTCGATCGTGTCGTTGAGTGACGCCCAACAGTTACTGCAGAAGCACCGGCAAGTGGGCGCGGTGCAGGTGAAAGTGAAAGACCCGCGCCAGATCGAAACGCTGCGCGCCAAATTGGAAGATCAGTTTCCACGCTTGAGTGTGACGCAATCGGGCGAGGTGGCCGATCAAGCACAGATGGTGCAGTACATTCAAGTCTTTGCCGTGATCATCGCGCTGCTGGCGCTGCTCGTCGGCGGGGTGGGCATGACCAACACGGTGATGATGAGCATGTTCGAACGCACGCGCGAGATCGGCACGCTGCGCGCCATCGGCTGGCGGCGGCGGCGCGTGATGGCCATGATCTTCGGCGAGAGTCTGCTGCTGGGGGTGATCGGCGGCG